>CAYPQN010000030.1:0-26514 GCA_964412885.1 uncultured Chitinophagaceae bacterium
TTAAGGAAAACGGGATCCAAAACCTCCTGCTCATGACAGGAGACCGAAAACCGGTGGCCATGAGGATCGGCCTGGAGCTGGGCCTCCCCCCCGAGAACATTCACGCGGAAATGCTTCCCGAAGATAAAGTTCGATTGGTGGGACAGTTTGCCCAAAAAGGGAAATTTGCCTTTGTAGGGGACGGGGTAAATGATGCCGCAGCCCTTGCCCGTGCCGATCTGGGTATTGCCATGGGGGTAGCGGGATCCGAAGTGGCCATCCAGGCGGCGGACGTGGCCCTCCTTTCCGAAGATATGGGACGGCTGGCCGATGCCCATCGACTAGCCCTGAAAATGGCCGTCATCATTCGCCAGAACCTCCTTTTTTCCATAACCGCCATGGCGCTGTTAGTGATTGGAGGAATATTTTTCGAACTACCTCTCCCGCTGGCCGTGGTAGTGCACGAAGGGGGAACAGGACTAGTAGTACTCAATGGGCTGCGTCTTCTCGGCCGCCCCGGACTCAGGCCCCAATCATAGGGTTTTCCTTAGATGGACCCCTAAAGCACGGATCCTTTTGGCCTGGGGAAGGGGCACGGGCCGCATACCAAAATCACTTGGATAGGGATTCCAGAGTCTGGATCACCGCCTCTATCCATTCCCTCTGTGGAATCTTGTCCTGATTCTGCGGGGATAAATACATCCGATAGGCCCCTTCCTCATCGCGCTCAAAAAAATAATCCTGCCCTTCCCCATGGATGACCCATCGGAATCCATAGACGAGACGCACCCAATTGGCGGGAACTCAGATTCTGCGGGATGGATAGAAAACCGGCAACTTCCCTTCCCAGTCTGGATTCCGCATCTCCCCGGGACCTTTAGGGTCAGGGACGCTCAATGCCCGTGAGATTTACCCTAGATGTCTCCGTGGCGGAGGGATTATAGTCATCAGGAGGGCCTACCAGAATGCGGAAAAACAGGTCATTGGTCAATTGCTTGCCTGGATTAATCAGGTTCTCCAGACTTATTCCCTCCAGAAGCTGATCAATGCTCAGCTGAATCATTTGCCATAATGAGCGCACGGAACAGTCCACAGAGTGATTGCAGAAGCGCATCGCACCAGAATGCGATCCGCAGAAACTTTCATCAAACAGAGCTCCCCCCAAGGTTTTCAGGGTTTCTCCGATCATAATTTCACTGGCCGGCCGGGAAAGAATATAGCCTCCCTTATAGCCCGGGGTACTGTTAATGAATCCAGAAAGCCGAAGAAACCGGGTCAGTTTGGCCACATAGTGAGTAGAGAGCCCCTCCGCTTCGCTGAGTTGGGGAATACTCATCCCTTCCGGGGACTGACAGCTGGCAATGCGGATAAGGATCCGCAGTCCATATTCTTCCTGTGCCGTAATTTTCATAACAATATCCTTTAAAGCCAGATCAAGAATCAAAGCATACCCAGTGCCAGCATGGCGGCCTCACTCATCATCGACTTATCCCAGGGGGGGTCCCAGGTCATGGCCACATGCACATCGTTCACGCCCTCAATATCCCGCAGCTTCTGATCCACCTCCATCGGCAGGGACTGGGCCGCCGGACAATTCGGCGCTGTCAGAGTCATGACAATCTGCACATTATGAATAGGAAGGACATTCACCTCATAAATCAGTCCCAGTTCATAAATATTCACCGGTATTTCCGGGTCATAGATGGTCTGGAGCACCTCTATCACTTTCTCCTTTATGGCTTCCGTATCCATAGTCATTATTTTTTGATTATTTGATAGGCCGCAGCATAGCGCTTCATCTGCTGGATCATGGCCCTCAGCCCGTTGGACCGGGTCTGAGCCAGATGGGATTCCATGCCGATTTCCTTTATGAATCCCAAATCCGCCTCCATGATCTCCTGCGGGCTCCTGCCCGAAAGGATGCGAATCAGCATACTGATCAGCCCTTTAACAATCACGGCATTGCTGTCCGCCGTGAAATATATCTTCCCTTCCTGCTCCTTTGCCGTCAACCAGACCAGCGATTGACAGCCTTTGATAAGATTCTCCTCCTGCTTCAAGTCATCGTCCATAGGGGGCAGTTTTTTCCCCATGTCGATAATGTACTCATATTTATCTTCCCAGGAGTCAAAAAGGCTGAACTCCTCGATAATCTTTTTTTCTATTTCGGCTATAGTGGACATAAGAATTTTTGGCTTCCTGTTCTCTATTATTATTTCAACATTTTCAGGGCCTTTTCCAGGGCCTTCTCCAGGGCATCCACCTCCTGCAGGGTATTGTAAACCGCAAAGGATGCCCTCACCGTCCCTACCACGCCCAGCCTTTTCATCAATGGCTGAGTACAGTGGTGTCCCGTCCTCAGGGCAACCCCTTGCTGATCCATGAGCAGTCCCAGGTCCTGGGGGTGGACTCCCTCCACAACAAAGGAGACCACCGATGTCCTTTGGGGGGCCGTCCCCATAATCCTCAGCCCCGGGATCGTCGAAAGCCGCTCCCGGGCATATTCCCCCAGCTTTTCCTCATAGGCGGATATGGTTTCTTTTCCCAGCTCTTCCATCAGGTCCAAGGCAGGAACAAAGGCAATCACATCGGCTATATTCGGGGTCCCTGCTTCAAACTTGTAAGGCAGCTGGTTATAGGTGGACCCTTCCCATCGGACCTCTTCGATCATTTCCCCACCCCCATGAAAAACAGGCATTTGCTCCAGGATCTCCCTGCGGCCATACAATATTCCCAGGCCCGTGGGACCATAGAGTTTATGGGCAGAGCATACAAAGAAATCGCAGCCCATATCCACCAGATTGATGGGCATATGCACAGCAGACTGGGCGCCGTCCACCAGGACATGAGCACCCACTTCCTTGGCCTGGGCAATCATTTCCTTTACCGGGTTTATGGTGCCCAAGGCATTGGATGCCTGGGTTATGGCCACCAGCCTGACCCGGGGGCTGAGCAGGGCGGCATAGGCTTCCCTATTGATCTGGCCGTCATCGAGTATGGGTATAGGCACCAAACGGGCTTTTTTTCGCTCGCAGACCAACTGCCAAGGAACAATATTGGAATGGTGTTCCATCTCGGAGACCAGGATCTCGTCCCCCTCCCCGATATGGACCTCCGCCCAGGTACGGGCCACCAGGTTTATTCCCTCCGTGGCTCCCCGGGTAAAGATGATTTCCTCTCTATGGGCAGCTCCCAGAAATGCCTGCACCCGATCCCTGGCGGATTCAAAGGCGGCGGTGGCTTTCTCCGCCAAGTGGTGAATTCCCCTATGAATATTGGCATTATAGCCTGAATAGTAATCGCTGAGCGCATCAATCACCGACTGGGGTTTCTGGGTAGTGGCCGCATTGTCCAGATAAACCAGAGGCTTTCCGTTCACGGTCCGGGATAGCACCGGAAACCGGGATCGGATTTCCTTTAGCCATTCCGGGTTTATTTCCCTATCCACTCCCCCGTTCCTCATGGATTTAATCTTTTTTGAATCTTATCTTCCATAAATTCTTTCAGTTCAGGCACCTCCACCTTTTCCAGCACTTCTTCGGCATAACCCTGAAGCAAAAGAGCACGGGCTACCGCTGCCGGTATGCCTCGGGACTGCATATAATAAAGAGCTTCCTCATCCAGCCTCCCCACCGTGCATCCATGGGAGCATTTGACATCATCGGCAAAGATTTCCAATTGGGGTTTGGCATTGATTTGCGCCTGGGAGCTGAGCAGCACGTTCCGGTTGGACTGGAAAGCATTGGTCTTCTGGGCCTGGGGCCGAACGAAAATCTTTCCGTTGAACACTCCGGTGGACCGGGAATCCAGGACCCCTTTATATAACTCATTGCTCTGACAGTGCGCAGAGATATGATCGGCCACGGTATGATGATCCACATGGGTTTCTCCATCCAGCACATAAAGTCCATACAAATGGGACTCCGCCCCCGAGGCTTCCATGAGCATATGTAGGTTGTTGCGCACCATACGACCGCTAAGGGAAAGCACTACACTGGTCACTTCGCTGGGTCCTATCTGCCGGATATGGACCGTATTGACGGCAGAAGCCTGGTCATGGTCATCCTGAATCTGGTATATGGAAAACCTAGCCGAGTCCTCTACCAAGGCCTCCAGGACCTGATTCGACAAAGTACTGAATCCGGGACGTCCATAATTGCGGGTGATCATGGTCAATGAGGATTCCCGGGGAAGATGGACAAAGCTGCGAGGCTGGGCAAACCCTCCCTCTGAAGAGAAGTCCTGTATATAATAAATATAAACCGGCTCGGTAATCTCTACTCCCTTTTCCACGGCAAGGAACAAACCACCCCGGAATAGGGCTGAGTTCAGAGAGGCCAGTCCATCCTCCAAATAGTGGCCCACATGATTAAAATGGGTTTCCAGCAGAGACTGAAACCGGGGGTCATTGATGGCGCTTTCCATATCCATCACGACTAGACCCGGACTTATGACCCGGGAGGCCTGCTCCAGGTACTGACCTTGATGAAACACCAGTTCATTGGCCTTGGAAGAACCGGGGATCTTCCAATCCCCATCCGGATCCAATGCCCCTTCCTGGGGGAGGTCAAAGACCCTGTGCTTCTGAAAAACAGGACGAATCCGACTGTATTTCCATTCTTCATGGCGGGATCCAGGAATCCCCAATTCCTCAAACCGGTCAAACGAATCCCTACGCACTCTGGCCATCCCCTCTGAGGGCTCGGCCAAAAGAGCAAATTGTTGCTTATATACTTCTAAATCCATTGTATCTGTATCCTGATCATTAATGAGTTTCCCATTCCCGCCCCCGGAGGGCCCCTCCTCCCTTTTCTCTGGGTCAGGACCTTAGTCCGGTTCCGGGATTCCTTCAGATGGCCTCCTGGGCATGTACTTCCTCCCGAATAAAGTCATAACCCTTTTCTTCGAGTTCCAGAGCAAGCTCTCGGGTTCCGGTCTTCACAATTCTACCCTGGTAAAGAACATGGACAAAGTCGGGTACCAGATAATCCAGCAGTCGTTGATAGTGGGTAATGGCCAGAACGGCATTATCCTTGCTGCGGAGCTTGTTCACGCCGTTGGCCACCACCCGGATGGCATCAATATCCAGCCCAGAGTCCGTTTCGTCCAGTATAGCCAGCTTGGGATTCAGCATGGCCATCTGGAAGATTTCGTTGCGCTTTTTTTCCCCCCCGGAAAATCCTTCATTGATGGAACGGCTGAGCATGGTCTGATCCATTTCCATCAACTTCATCTTTTCTTTCATTTCCTTGAGGAACTGGACCGCATCCAGGGGTTCCTCTCCCCGGGCTTTGCGAATTTCATTGACGGCAGTCTTAATAAAATTCACCGTGCTCACTCCGGGGATTTCCACCGGATACTGGAACCCCAGAAACAAGCCATGGGCTGCCCGCTCTTCGATGCTCATTTCCAGAAGGTCCTTACCCAGGAATTCCACCGAACCCTCGGTGATTTCATAATCTTCCCTTCCGGCCAGCACGGAAGCCAGGGTGCTTTTTCCCGCCCCGTTCGGTCCCATGATGGCATGCACCTCCCCGGGCTTGATCTCCAAGTCAATCCCTCTCAGTATTTCCTTTCCCTCAATGGCGGCATGCAGGTTCTTAATGCGTATCATAAATTCGAATTAATTAGGTCTATTATCTTTTATTGATTGGTGTTGTGAATTAAAAAATATCCAGAATCAGCCCACGCTGCCCTCCAGGCTTATGGCCAGGAGTTTGCGGGCTTCCACGGCAAACTCCATGGGCAACTGATTCATCACTTCCTGAGCGAATCCATTGATAATCAAAGCCACGGCGGTTTCCGTATCCATTCCTCTTTGATTGCAGTAAAAAATCTGATCTTCCCCGACTTTTGAGGTGGTGGCCTCATGTTCCACCACCGAATCCGCATTCTTCACTTCAATGTAAGGGAAAGTATGGGCACCGCACTGATCTCCCAGCAATAGAGAATCGCACTGGGAGTGATTGCGGGCATCTTTTGCCCCCTTGGCAATATGTACCAGGCCTCGGTAACTGTTCTGGCTCTTTCCCGCCGAAATCCCCTTGGATACGATCCGGCTTCGGGTATGATTTCCCAGATGATGCATCTTAGTGCCGGTGTCCGCCTGTTGAAAATTATTGGTCACGGCCACGGAATAGAATTCCCCCACAGAATGATCGCCTTTGAGTATTACAGAAGGGTATTTCCAGGTGATCGAGGAACCGGTTTCGACCTGGGTCCAGGAGATCTTTGCCCGGTCATGGCACACTCCTCTCTTGGTCACAAAATTATAGATCCCACCCTTTCCTTCCTGGTCGCCGGGATACCAGTTCTGCACGGTGGAGTATTTGATTTCGGCATCTTCCAAAGCGATGAGTTCCACTACGGCCGCATGGAGTTGATTTTCGTCCCTCATGGGTGCCGTGCAGCCTTCCAGGTAACTGACATAGCTCCCCGGCTCCGCGACGATCAGGGTTCTCTCGAACTGACCCGTATTCTGGGCATTGATCCGAAAATAGGTGGACAGCTCCATGGGGCAGCGCACCCCGGGGGGAATATAGCAGAAGCTCCCGTCACTGAACACCGCCGAGTTCAGCGCAGCATAATAATTGTCCGTGGGAGGCACCACGGTACCCAGGTACTTGCGTACCAGCTCCGGGTGCTCGGCAATGGCCTCCGACATGGAACAGAAAATAATGCCCTTTTCCGCGAGCTGCTTTTTGAATGTAGTGGCAATGGATACACTGTCGATCACCGCATCCACGGCGACTCCGGAAAGGCGCTTCTGCTCTTCCAGGGAAATGCCCAATTTGTCGAAAGTCCGTTTCAATTCCGGATCAATATCGTCGAGGCTATCCAACTTTGGCCTTTGTTTAGGTGCGGAATAATAGATAATATCCTGAAAATCCACCGCAGGATACTTAAGGTTCGCCCAAACGGGTTCCTTCATTTCCCGCCAGCGCCTAAAGGCCTTAAGTCTCCATTCCAGCATCCATTCCGGTTCCTTTTTCTTGGCGGATATGAATCGAATCCTGTCTTCATTCAGGCCTTTGGGGGCCTCTTCGGTCTCAAAATGGGATACAAATCCATATTTGTATTCCCCCTGGACCGCCCATTCCACTTCCGAATATTTTTCCTCCATCATGAGTTCCTTATAATCATTTATTCTATTGAACCACAAAGGTAGTTCATTATCTATACAAAAAAGTACAAATGGCCTCAAAAAAATTCCCGCTTGGACAGAATCGCTTCCCTTTTGGCGGCTTTTCCCTGCCTAGGCCCTTCCCCTACCCGTCCGTTCATTACCTAAAAAATTGCCGATTAGCCGAATAATGGATTATCTTCGCAAAAATTTTTGCCTAGATGAACGTCCATGAATATCAAGCGAAAGAACTGTTAAAGAAATTCGATGTGCCCACACAAGAAGGCGTAGCGGTATCCGATGTCCCTGCTGCCTTGGAGGCCTACCGGAAAATTTCCCAAGAGACCCAATCCAAATTTGTGGTGGTGAAAGCCCAGATCCACGCCGGTGGCCGGGGTAAGGGAACCATTAAAGAAGTTCCGGAGCAGCATGGAGTTCAAGTCGTCAAAAGCGAAGATCAGATGGAGCAGGTAGCCCGGAACATTCTGGGCAACACCCTGGTAACCCTTCAGACGGGAGCCGCCGGAAAACAGGTGAACAAGATCCTGGTGGCCCAGGACATGTATTATGACGGACCCAGCGAAAGAAAGGAATTTTATCTGTCCATACTCCTGGACAGGGCCAAAAAACAGAATGTGATCATGTACTCCACCGAAGGGGGAATGGACATCGAAGAGGTGGCCCATAAGACACCGGAGCGCATTTTCAAAGAATGGATTCACCCCACTATGCCTCTGCAGCCCTTCCAGGCCCGCAAAATCGCCTTCAATCTGGGACTGTCGGGCGCTGCCTTCAAAAACATGGTGGAATTCGTGACCCGGCTCTATGAGGCCTATGTCCGCCTGGACTGCTCCATGTTGGAAATCAACCCCTTGTTCAAATCGGCTGACGACCGGATTATTGCCGTGGACTGCAAAATGAGTCTGGACGAAAATGCCCTGATGCGCCATCCGGACCTTGCCGCCATGCGCGACACCTCTGAAGAAGATCCTACGGAAGTCGAGGCCGGCGAATACAACCTGAATTATGTCAAGCTGGACGGAAACGTAGGCTGCATGGTGAACGGAGCCGGACTGGCCATGGCCACCATGGACATGATCAAACTGGCCGGCGGAGAACCCGCAAACTTCCTGGATGTGGGAGGTACTGCCAATGCCGAAACCGTCGAAGCCGGATTCCGGATCATTCTCAAAGACCCTCAGGTAAAGGCCATTCTGATTAACATATTCGGGGGCATTGTCCGTTGCGACCGGGTGGCCGCCGGAGTGATCGAAGCCTATAAGAAATTGGATGGAATTGATATCCCCATCATTGTCCGCCTGCAGGGAACCAACGCTGAGCAGGCCAAGGAGTTGATCGAAAACTCCGGACTGAAGGTCCAGTCGGCCATTCTGCTCAGCGAAGCTGCCGAACTGGTGCAGGACGCCGTCTCCGCCAACTGATGCCCCGGGATCTGGGTCCGGAAATCGCCCGGAAGCAGAATCCATACCTATGCCGCGAGAGTCCGGACTAATAGTCCGGACTCTCTGTCTATATTGGGGCCACAGCCAGGCCATCGCCCTCTCCTGAGAATTGGAATTGGGAGCAAAAAGTCCTATATTTAGGGAAATAAACACCCCTGAACATGGCGAAGTCTACCACCAAGAAAAACCTCATAGGCCTCCATCCCGGAAACTCCAAAGAACTGTCAGAGGCCCTGAACCAGCTATTGGCCAATTACCAGGTATTCTATATAAATGCCCGCGCCTTTCACTGGAACATCAAAGGGGAAAAGTTCTTCGAACTGCATGCAAAATTTGAAGAACTATACAACGACGCCCTGCTAAAAATCGATGAAATTGCCGAAAGGGTGCTTACCTTGGGCTATACCCCCTATCACCGCTTTTCGGATTTCCTTCACCATGCCACGATAAAAGAAGCTCCGTCCACATCGGATGGACTGCAAATGGTATCGCTGGTCGTGGAAGGTCTGCAGGAACTGCTGAACACCGAAAGACCGATTCTCAAGCTGGCAGAAGAGTCCGGGGATGAAGGCACCCACTCCCAGGTAAGTGACTATATTCGCGAACAGGAAAAACTGGTTTGGATGTACGGCGCCTTCCTCAGTGCCTGATTTCCGGACCCAAAGGGGAATGAAGGCTATTGGCTTTCCCGGTTCCTGACCATGGCTTCTGCGGCCCGGATCCCATCCAGGGCTGCAGAAACAATACCGCCGGCATAGCCGGCCCCTTCCCCTATGGGATACAATCCGGGCAGCTGAGGATGGTCCCCCCGCTGCGGGTGCCTGGGAATCCTAAGGGGAGCGCTGGTTCTGGATTCGGTAGCCAGGACCATGGCGGAAGACTGAACCAGACCCTTCAGCTGTCCCCGGGGCCTGGAAAGTACCGCCTTCAGCGCTTGATAAACGGGAGGCGGCAGGATTTCATGGACGGGTGCCGAGCGAATTCCCGGCAAATAGGAACAAGGTCCCAATGAGGAAGATAACCTGGCGCGGATAAAATCCTCCAGTCTTTGGGCGGGGGCTACCAGATTCCCCCCACCGGCCACATAGGCCGCCCTTTCCACCTCCTGCTGATAATGCATTCCGGCCAAAGGACCCTTCCATCCGGCCTGGGAAAAATCCTCTGGTCCCACCGTGGCCACCCATCCGGAATTGGCAAATGGATTGTTTCTCTTGGAAGGGGACCATCCGTTCACCACCAACTCCCCGGGCTCGGTGGCCGCGGGAGCTATGATCCCTCCCGGACACATGCAGAAACTGAATACGCTTTTGCTGAACCGGGAGTCCACCACCGAATAAGCTGCGGGAGGAAGGTCGGGATCTCCGGCAGAATCCCCATACTGAAGGCGATTGACGCATTCCTGACTATGCTCTATACGCACTCCGAGGGCAAAGGGTTTTTGCTCCAGATCAAGACCACGGTACCATAGCATGCGGTAGATGTCCCGGGCAGAATGACCGGTGGCCAGAAAAACAGCTCTGGCCTCCCAATGCCTCCCATCCCCCGTGATGACCCCTTTAAGCCGCCCTCTGTGCAGATAGAGGTCCTGAACCGGGGTCTGGAAATGGACCTCCCCTCCGCAGTCCAACAGGGCCTGCCTCATGGATTCAATAATCCCGGGCAGCTTATTGGTCCCTATATGGGGATGGGCCTCGATGAGAATGTTTGCCTGGGCCCCGAAATAATGAAAAAACCTCAGCACGGTGTTCAAATCTCCCCTCTTGCCTGAACGGGTATAGAGTTTGCCGTCGCTGTAGGTGCCTGCCCCCCCTTCCCCTATACTATAATTCGAATCCGGATTCACGACTCCCTGACGGTTCAGCATGGCCAGATCCCGGCGCCGGGAACGGATGTCCTTTCCTCTGTCCAGCAGTATGGGCCGGAACCCCAGTTGGACCAGCCTCAGAGCACAGAACAGTCCGGCCGGACCCGTACCCACCACCAGAGCGGGTTCTGCCCCGCGGCAGTCTCTCAGCCCGGGATCCCAGGCCGGAGCCTCGGGCAGCCTCTCCCGACTGTATTCCAATTGAAGCACATAGACGGGGCGCCTCCCTCTGGCGTCCAGGGATCGGCGGAGCAGTCGCCATCCCCCAAGTTCCTCCTTTCTCCATCCCAGCCGCCGGCAAAGGGCAAGGCCTATGGATTCCGGATCCTGGGCTTGAGAAGGGGCCAGCCTTAAGGAAATAGTTTGTATGGAACTCCGGCTGGCCATAGGCATGGATTAGAGGCGAATCAGGAACGGGACTTCTCGAAATTTTCCAGGACTAGATCCAGGTGCTGAATAAACTTCTCCACATTGGGGTCATAGCCATAGCCCTTGTCCACCAAAGGGTTGCCCTCCGAATCCACAAAATAGTAGAAAGGCTGGGAGTTGGAATGGAAAAGAGTAGCCTGAAGGTCTTCATTGCGGTCTCCCACGGTCTTGATCCGGGCTCTGAGCACCTCGGAGTAATACTGCTCCTCCGGGGGAAGCTCCCTTTTGTCATAATCACAGTACAGGGAAGCCACCACAAAATTTTCCTTCAGCCTTCGGGCTACTTCCGGCTTGCTCCATACCTGGCTTTCCATCTTCCGGCAATTGACGCAGTTGATCCCGGTGAAATCCAGCATCACCGGCTTGCCCAGAATGCGCGATGCGGCCAGGGCTTCTTCGTATTCGAAATAAGTGACCAGCCCCATGCTCCGGACCACAGGCGGCTCATAGATTCGCATCTCTTCGACATATTTTACCGGTTGAGGACCTCTGCCTCCATGGCTCGGCTCTGCCGAAGGGTTATGGGCCCCGATGACAAAGTCCTGGGTTCCCATGGGTGGTACGAACTGACTCATTCCGTTCAGCGGGGCTCCCCACATTCCGGGAAGCAGGTAAAGGGCAAAACTGAAGCTGGCTATGGCCAGGCCCAACTTGAAAAGGGAAACGTACTCCTGGCCATAAATATTCTTGGGCAGGGCATCGTCATGGGATAGTTTGAGCTTCCCCAACAGGTATAGGCCCAGCAAGACGGCCAGTACTATCCACAGGGCAAGGAACACCTCCCGGTCCAGCAGACGCCACCCTCTGGCCAGATCCGCATTGGACAGGAACTTCAGGGCCAGCATCAACTCCAAAAAGCCCAGGACTACCTTCACCTGATTCAGCCATCCCCCCGAGGAAGCCATTTTATTCAGCATACCGGGGAAAACGGCAAAAAGCGCAAAGGGAAGGGCCAGACCCACCGAAAACCCAAACATGCCCAGCATAGGGCCGGCCACCCCGCCCTTGCCGGCCAGAACCAGCAATGGTCCCACGATAGGGCCGGTGCAGGAAAAGGAAACAATGACCAAAGTCAGGGCCATGAAGAAAATGCCCCCAAGACTGCCCAGTCCTGCCTTAGAATCTGTTTTACTCATCCAGGACGAGGGAAGGGCAATCTCAAATGCCCCCAAAAACGAGACCCCGAAAATGGTGAAAATGGCGAAGAAAACCAGATTGGCAATCCAGTTGGTCGAAAGGTTATTCAGGGCATTGCCTCCGAAAATCAGGGAAATCAACACCCCAAGCAAAGTGAAGATAATGATGATGGACAGGGAATACCAGATGGCATTCCGAATCCCCTCTGCCCGGGTACGGCTCTTTTTGGTAAAAAAGCTCACCGTAATGGGGATCATGGAATAGACACAAGGGGTAAGCACAGCGGCAATACCTCCCCCCAGGGACATGAGAAAAAGCCAAATCAGGGACTTACCGTCCCTGTTCTCTTCTTCCTCCTCCCCGAGATCCGGGGAAAGACTGGCCCGGACTCCGCCAGGGTCCGCCAGTGCCGGGCTGTCCTCCGGGGGGCTTGGAGGCGAGAGGGAACCCGTGGGACCCGCTTCCGGGTCCTCTCCGGATTGATCATCTGGATCAACAACCCCCTGCTGAGAAGCATTGCCGATGCGAATAGAGAAATCCCTGGTCTTGGGAGGCAAGCAGCCCACGTCATTGCAGACCATATAGGTATACTGACCCTTCAGCACCCCCGCGCCCTTGATTCGGGCAGGCTGCACAAAAACCACTTCCTTGTAATAATATACCGTTCCGATGTCTTCTATGGTCTCGCTGATCTTCTCTCCCCGCTCCAAGAGATCTCCGCGGGGCTCATAAATCGGATTGGGTTCGATCTCAAAGGATGGCGGAAGGAAAGTTCCGTCCCCGCCCGGATCCAGAGAATAAATATGGTAATCGTTGTTCACCTTCACCTGGAAGCGGATCTCATATTCCTCTCCCTGAATCTGCCTGGCCTCGAATTGCCATACGGTCGGGTCTTCAATCATCTGGGCCTTCAGGCTGGAAAAAGACCAGAAAGAGAGCCATATCAATAAGATCAGTCGAATTCTGTTCACTTCGGGTTTGGTTTGAATCCAGGATAACAAATAAACTGTTTTCCTTTGAATTCCATACAGGCTTTAAGGAAACTTTAAACGAGACCCGCCCGGATTCAGCGGGCGGACAGAAATGCCTGAAGGATCTTCCTTCCGTCCTGATTGCCCAGGGCGGGGCTGCAGGCCCGTTCCGGATGAGGCATCATACCGAAAACATTTCGCTGCTCATTGCAGATTCCGGCAATGTTGTGGGCCGAGCCATTGGGATTGGCTCCTTCTTCCACCCGACCCTCCGCCGTGCAGTATCGATACCAGATTTGCTGCCCCGATTCCAGCTTTTCCAAGGTGGCCTCATCCGCATAATACCTTCCCTCCCCATGGGCGATGGGAATGGTCAACACCTGGTCTTCTGCGGGCAATTCCGGGGAAACCGATCCGGATTCCGGACGGATATGCACATTGCGGCATACAAACTGCTGATTCTCATTTCGAAGAAGGGCCCCGGGCAATAGGCCCGACTCACATAAAATCTGAAATCCATTGCATATGCCCAGCACCTTTCCTCCGGAGCGGGCAAATTGAATCACCTGAGTCATCATGGGGCTGAACCGGGCCAGGGCTCCGGAACGCAAATAGTCCCCATAGGAAAATCCGCCAGGCAACACCAGGCAATCGTCTTTGGTGAATGCGGAAAGGTCTTCGTCCTTGTGCCAAAGCATTATGGCTTCCTGCTGAAGGTCTTCGGTTAAGGCAAAATACATATCCCTGTCGCAGTTCGATCCAGGGAAAACAACTATTCCAAACTTCATGTTCTTTGGAGGGGCTTAAAGGGATTGCCAGAGGAGCTGGCCCATCACCATGAAAAAGATGAAAAAATAGAAGACAAAATTACGAAACCCTTTCCGAATTTCAGCATGAAACCCATGCAGGCACAAAAGACTGGCGGGAGCCGCCATGATCAGGCCGATACCGGAATGCTGGGCCGGATCCAGCCAGCAAACCCCTGCCGCAATGGGTATATAGAGCAATAGGATGACCCAGGTCCGGCTCGTGAACACATTGGTCCGTGGCATAAAGCGATGGGCCAGATACAGATTGGTCAGTCCAATTAGGACAGTAAACAACAGCAGGTAGATGCCGAAGGGCGTCCATTCCCCATCCCAGGAAAGATCCGCCCGAAACCAGGCCCCCCACAGATGGAGGGAATCGGTCAAAAATCCAAGGCTTCCCAGAAAATAAAAGGGGAAAATAAATCCGAACAGGGCCAGCAGCCACTCCCTCAGCTGGAAACTTCTGAGCTGTACCAGGGCCATGATCAAGCCCAGCAGAAGAAGCAAAGCAGGAAAGTATAGGGCTGCTGCCAGTCCCATGGCGAATCCCGCATGAAACAGATCCCAGCGGGGCCTGGGGGACTGATTCATGGAAAGCAGGTAATCCAGTCCATACAGGAAAACGCTGCCCAGCAGAATCGGCATTCCCCATTGACTCAATCCTGGGTGAATCGAAGTCCAGATGATATACAAAAAGGAAGGCAGATATCCGGAAGGAGGAAAAAGCTGATGCCTGCGGACAATCCGGGAAAGGTGCATGGATTGGGCAAAGACAAGGGATACGGACAGAAAGGCATAGGCGAAGGCAAAGTCCCCAAACAACCTGCTTAATCCCCGTTGAAGGAAGTCAAAAATAAAGGATCCGGATGGTTCCGGAATTTCCGGCCGGACCAGGCTGGCGGATTTGGCCAGAAGGCAGAATATCATCAAAAAGAGGACGGCATAGGGGTTCTGGCTGCGCAGCAGGTGAACGGGATTCATGAGCAGGGCTTAAAAGGAAAGTTTGGCAAAACATATCCGGCGACGCATCAGGCAGGGGACCATCACCTCCCGGGCCGAGATCTGCGCTCCCTGCCGGGGGATCCAGTCCGGGGAGAGAGAAGAGTCCGCGCCCAGGGCGTGGAACTGAACCTGCCCCTGACCGTCCAGACTGGCCAGTCTTACCCGACTGCCCCCAAAGTCGTTGAACAGAAAACCTATGGCGCCCCCGGTGTTCACCAAGAGAAAGGAAGAGAACATCCCTCCGTCCTCTTGAGTATACTGGTCTTTGCGGACAAACTGGAACCATTCCCTAGTCCCATCCCGGTCAAAAGAAACGACCAATATATCCCCGTAATGATATTCCCTCACCGATCCTCCCATGGAAGGATAATACCAGGAATAATACCCAAACCCCGGGCTGTATCCGTGACGGGTAGTCATAAAAAAATCTTCGGCGATCAAAAGGAAGCCTCCATCGTTTTTGACGATCAGATCCCGGACCTGATAAGCGTTCAGGGCCTTACGGCTTCGCCTGTCCCCGGTGGCCAGCCTCAGAGGCTCACCAAAAGGATTCCAGCGCATGGGCTCGACCACCATACCCTCTTCTCCCGACCGAATCACCGTGGACAGCACCCCATCGAGATTCCCCTTCTTTCTTTCCGTATAGAATCCGGCCACGATCACCCGGTTCTGAACATTGTCCATCTTCATATAAGTGCCCGCCGCCAGGCGCTGTTCCAGAGGAAGGTTCAGGTTTTCCTCCGGGGAAAGGGGTTGTATTTGTCCTCCCTCAGCCCGAGGGCGGATCCGGATCAACCGAAGCTCTTCGGCAAAGCCTGCATTGCCCACAGGTATATAGGCCGGAAGGTAAAAATCCCCGGCATTGCTGACCATTCCGCTTCCCAGAATATAGTCCCCTCCCCCTTCCCATGAGCGGGATTCCCGAATGACGGCCCCGGGCTCCCAGGGGATCCAATAAATCTTAATTTCCCGAGAATGAGCCTGGGTCTCCTCATAAAAGACCACCACCTGATCTCTGTTCTCCGAGGCGACCATATAAAAACCTGGAGAATTCCCCCCGATTCTCCTGCCCTCCCGACCCGCTATGCGGGTCGGGCGACCCTGAAGCCTTCCGGCAGGATCCAGCCGGGCTGCATAGGCCACCTGATTTTTGCCTTCCGACTGTTGGTAAACCACCATGATGCGGTTCTCCCGGATAAAAAACTGGATTTTCCGAAGCCTCCCGGAGAGGAAATCCAGGAACACCGTAGCCTGCTTCTCCATTTCGGAGTTGAACAAATCCAGAAAATGGCCTTCCTCCGAGCCCCGGTAGGCATAATAATGACCGGCAATGCTGCCCACCACGGCATAGTCCGAGTTTCGAAAATCGAAGGATTCCGGTTCGGAATACTGCCATTGCTGGGCATGGAGCCCGCAAACCGATACCAGGGATACCAAAGCCCCCAGCATCCCACCCATGATTCCACGAAATAGCATAGTCAAATTTAACAAGGCCCGGTCAATTCCCCATATTCTTGCCCGGCCCAGGACTATGGGGGGGAATCTGACAGAAATCCCCGGATTCCGCAGCGCCGAACCAATGGTATCGGTGACGGGCAAAATACCTGTAGATTCCGTCCCTCCAGGGCCGGGGAATTCCCTTTAGCCATAGGGCGGCCAGCGCCCACCCTCCACCGAGAAAAGAGAGATATACCCGCACGGCCTCCGAATAAATATAAATGCGGTCACCGTGCAGCAGCATGAGGCTGTCGGGACGGGACCAGGGGTCCATACCCGCCTTCCGCATCAACGCCTTGCCCAGATCCGAAGCCATGGGAATATAGACTCCCCGGCCCCGGCGATCCCAGCGCTTTAATCGCTGGACCCAGGTATTGCAGAACCCGCAGCCCCCATCATAGAGAAGAACGGGGCGCTGCGCCTCTCCAGCTGAACTGTCCTTCATCATTGTCCCCGCATGGCGGCCACAATGGAGTCGGCTTTAGCCTTCACTTCTATGGCTATACGCCGATCAAGGTCCTCCATGGCTTCCCTTTGCAGGGATTCCATACGGACACCGACCAAGGAATCCACCCGGGCATCGATTTCATTCTGATTCAGGGAAGGAGAAGAAGGAGAACAGGCGGCAAAAAGAATCAGGCCCGCGGCAAAAGATAAGATAAGCGATGGTTTCATAAATGCTGGTTTTGTCGATTCAAATTTAAGCCAAATTTAGGGCAATCCCTCGGGGTTGAACCCAATAAAATCGGGCCTAGAACATGATATCCGGGGCAAAACAGGTATAGGCCCTTGAAAATCAATCTCCGGCAACATCCATTTCTCATCCCTTTTTTTTACCGCCTCGGGGGCATCCAGGAATTGAAAAAAAAGAAGGAACTTTATAGCATGAGCCTGAGGACCTTCCGGATTCTGGGATTTGCTTTGATCTTCCTCGTGATCGGCCGGGGGACAAATGCCCAGACCAAAGGCTTTGATACCCTGCTGATGGGCGGTATAGTAGTCGGCACGGACACCTTTCCCATGGCCTGGCTGCCGGACTTCCAGGTCATCGCCAAACTGCCCCGCCGATTCCGTCGTCAGCAGATACGCTATGACCGGCTAAGGTATAATGTGTACAAAACCTACCCCTATGCCCTGATCGCCGCCGAGATTCTTCGGGACGTGGACGAACACCTCTTGCTCTATTCCGAAGACCCCAAAGCCCGGAAGCAATACCTTCGCCAACTGGAAGAGGAACTGAAGGCCCAGTTCAAGGGCGAGCTCGAAAACCTGACTATATCCCAGGGCCAGGTCCTGGTAAAACTGATCAACCGGGAAACCGGTAAGCCCTGCTTCCACATTATCAAGGAACTCAAAGGCGGGTTCTCGGCCGTGGTATGGCAATCCCTGGCCCTCTTGTTTCAAAACAACCTGAAAAGAGAATACGATCCGACGGGAAAAGACCAGGATATTGAAAAAATCGTCCTGGAAATCGAAGCCCAGATCGGCTACGGATACCGCAAACCCATTTCCCGGGACTAAACCGCTTTCCTATATTTGCTTCATGAATCCATCCTTTGATGTTCTGGCCATGGCCGCCCATCCCGATGATCTGGAACTGGGGGCAGCGGGCACCCTGATCAAACATTTGCGCAAAGGGCAGAAAGTGGCTATAGTGGACCTGACCGCCGGCGAATTGGGAACCCGGGGAACCCCGGAAATCCGGCAGGCGGAAGCCCTGGAATCCGCCCGGTTCATGGGCGTTCAGGTCCGGGAAAATGCGGGTCTGCCCGACGGCTTCTTTGAAAATAGGGAAGAAAGCCTGCGCCGTCTCATCGTGTACATTCGTCGTTACCGCCCCCGGATCGTCATAGCCAACGCCCTGGAAGACCGTCATCCCGACCATGGGCGGGGCGGCCGTCTGATTGCCGACGCCTGCTTCCTCTCGGGACTGAGGAAAATCCAGAGCGAGGACCAAGGAACACCCCAGGAGGCCTGGAGACCCAAAAGAGTATTCCATATGATACAGGACCGGTTCCTGGAACCGGACTTCATCGTGGATATTTCGGATAGCTTCGAAGAGAAGATGCAGGCCATCCAATTCTTCCGCTCGCAGTTCCATGATCCGCAATCCCAGGAGCCGCAGACCTATATATCCTCTCAGCGTTTCCTGGATTTCATAAGAAACCGGGCGGCCGAATTGGGGAAAAGGATCGGAAAGGAATACGGAGAAGGCTTCCTTTGTGAGAACACCCCGGGGATCCGGGATCTGGATCAGCTCCTTTATCCCGAGTTCCCCTGATGCTGCCCATCCGGGAATCTAAAGTTTTTTGAAGATTCATTTTTTATCTGCGCACAATTTGCTACCTTTGCCCTCCTAAATTGAAAAAACTATGGCACGTGTTTGTCAGGTCACCGGGAAGAAGCCTGTAACGGGACATAAAGTATCTTTCTCCAACAAGAAGGCCAAGCGCCGCTTTCTGCCCAATCTCCAAACCAAGCGTTTTTACCTGGTGGAAGAAGATCGGTGGATTACGCTGAAGCTGGCGGCCGATGCCATCCGCACCATCAACAAGAACGGCCTGTACGAAACGGTGAAGGCCTTGAGAGCGAAAGGAGTCAAAATCTAATATTCATTCCTAATTAACCGATTCTATCATGTCGAAGAAAGGAAACCGCGTCCAGGTCATTTTGGAATGCACCGAGCATAAACACAGTGGGAAACCAGGAACCAGCCGCTATATCACCACTAAAAACAAGAAAAATACGCCCGAACGTATTGAGCTGAAAAAATACAATCCCATCCTGAATAAGGTGACGGTGCACAAGGAAATCAAATAATCTTTAAATTCCCCCTGTTATGGCAAAAGCAGCAAAAACAGCGATTAAGAAGGACCCGAAGCAGTCCGCTGATGCAAAAAACTTCACCAAGGTGATCAAGGCGGTACGCAACCAGAAATCCGGCTCCTATTCCTTCAAAGAGGCCATGGTGCACAAGGACCTGGTCAAGGATTTCGTGAACGCCAAATAAATCAGGAATTCATTTTGGGGTTTATCCCCTGCGCATCCTCTCTTTGGGGGATGCGCTTTTTTTTTGGTTCATCGGCGAAAACAAAGGCTTCGTCCGGGCATCCAAACACATGGTCCCCATCGGGTTCCTATTCTGCCGGCAATTTCGCATTTTTCCTGCCGAAGAATCACTCTGTCACCAAAAAACACCTCGCATGAAAAAAACCATTACACTATCTTTTACTCTGGGCATGGCCCTGCTCGGCCTGCTCAATTCCAACGCTTCCGGACCCGCCCATAACGGAAATGGAAACCTGACCGGAGGACCCGGCTCCTCGGGCACCTGCACGGGCTGCCACAGCAATTCCATGGGGACCACCCAAATGGAAATCGAAATTCTGCATAAGGCGGATCAGACTCCAGTCACCGGGTCCTACGTTCCCCACCAAGACTATATTGTGCGGATAATAGGCAGCCATGTGGCCCTAACCCGTTTCGGATTCCAACTCATGGCCATAGGAGCGGATCAAAGCGATGCCGGTCATTTCTCCGGCTTAGGCAACGACCTGCACCAGATCACCATTGGGGGACAAACCCTGGTGGAACATCACCATCCCCTAACAGCAGATCCCCAAGGGGAAATCGCCAGATTCGACTGGCAGGCCCCAGGCCCCGGATCCGGGACCGTCAGTTTTCATGGCATCCTGAATGCTGTAAACCTGGACAACGCCCCCTCCGGGGACGCGGTGAGCAGCCCCGAATCCATAAGCCTATCGGAGGCTTCCACCTATATTTCCGGACAACAGAAGGCTAATCCATCCTTTAGTCTTTTCCCCAATCCGGCCAAAAACCGGATTCACTGGCAGTCCCGGCGTCCCCTCACCTCGGGGCAGGTTCAGGTATTCAACCTCCAGGGCCAACTCCAGCATTCCTTTACCCTTCCGCAAGGGACTATGGAAGCCGATCTGGACATTCGCCATTGGGCCCCGGGATACTATTTCCTCCAATACCGGACAGATCAAGGAACCGAAAGGGCATCCTTCCTAAAACAGGGATAATCCCGATAATCCCATTCACTGGCCGGTACCCTAAAGCCCCAGGGGCCCTTCCTGAAGGGCCCCTGGGGCTATTCTTTTCCTAAAGAATAGGATTCCAGTCCTATACTTCCCTTGTCCAGAGACGGATTTCGGCAAAGGGAAAATCCCCGGGGCTTCGGGCATAGTCTTTTTAGCCTTATGAACGGACCAATACCCATTTGTCATGGAAAAGATGGATTCAAAAGCCAAACGCCGCTTCGGCATTTTCTGCCTGATTCCCAATCTGTGCTTTCTGTTCGTGGCCCTGTATTACCTATATATTCTCTGGCCTCTGATCGAAATTCGCAGCCTGGATAACCACCTGGCCATTTCCAGCATCACCGCTGCCCAGTACGACAACCTTTTTGGGATGATGTCCGTATCGGCCGTGATCAGTGCCCTAGTCCTCATCTATTGTATCGTCCATGTGACCCGGATCAAACACATGCTTTCCGGCACCAAAATCCTCTGGATAATCCTGCTTTCCGCCCTGGTTCCCATATCCTTCCTATTGTTCTATTTTCTGGAAGTTCGGCGGGAACCCAAATACCTGGAGACCTATGCCGATATCGCCTGAAGGCGGATGGGCCTGTATGCCGGCCCATCCAATCAGGCCAACATGGTCACCGGGTTCTCGAGGAAGGTCTTCAAGCTGCCCAGGAATCGGGCTCCCAAGGCTCCGTCCACCACACGATGGTCGCAGCTTAGGGTCAGCTTCATCACCTGGCGGACAAGTATTTGACCATCTTCGACCACCGGAGTGGGGGCTATTTTGCCCACCGCCAGAATGGCACTGTCCGGGGGATTGATTATGGCCGTGAACTCATCGATGTCCATCATCCCGAGATTGGACACGGAGAAGGTGTTGCCCGAAAACTCATGGGGCTGCAGTTTCTTATTTCTGGCTTTGGCGATCAAATCCTGGGAATCCGCGGCAATCTGGGACAGGGTCTTCTGATCGGCAAAACGGATTACGGGAACGATCAGCCCTTCGGGCAGGGCCACGGCCGTACCGATATGGATATGTTCGAATTGCCGGAGCTTATCTCCCATCCAAGAGCTGTTCACCTCCGGGTGCTGGCGCAGGGCCATGGCCGATGCCTTGATGATCAGATCATTGAAAGATACCTTGGCGCTGGCCACCTGATTAATGGCCTGGCGAGCCTCTATGGCCTTATCCATGGTCACCGAAATCGTCAGATAGAAATGGGGGGCCTGGAACTTGCTCTCGGAAAGACGGCGGGCGATGACCTGGCGCATATTGCTCAGATCCATGTCCTGGTATCCTTCCTGACCCAGAGCGGGGGCATGAGTGGCCCGGTCCTTGGGATCCGAAACGGTTTCGGCGGCCGGCACATGGTTTTCCACATCCCTTTTGATGATCCGGCCGTGATCCCCGCTCCCCTTGATTTTGCGGATATCAAAGCCTTTTTCCTCCGCCAGACGGCGGGCCAGGGGGGAAATCCGGATTCTCTGGTCCCCTTGCTCCGGGACTGGATCCGAAGCCGAGGAATCCGAGCCGGATGCGGGTTGCACACCGGCATTCTGCTGGCCTGCAGATGGGGCATTGGGGGCAGTCTCTTCTCCCCCTTCTTCCTGATCTTCTTCCAGCAGGGCTTCGATATCGGTGCCTTCCTTGCCAATAATGGCGATAATGCCGTTGACGGGAACCGATTCGCCTTCCTTGACGCTCAGATAAAGCAGGGTACCCTCCACATAGGGAATGACTTCCATAACCGCCTTGTCGGTTTCCACCTCCGCAATCACATCATCGGCCTTGACCTTATCTCCGACTTTCTTAGTCCATGCCTGGATTTTTCCTTCTTTCATGGTATCGGAAAGCAGGGGCATGCGCACCACGGTGGCGTCTTCCGGGGAAGGCTTTGAGGCAGCTGATGCTTTTTGCTCTTTTCCTTTATCTTTATCGCCTAAGGGAGCCGAATCGGGCGGAACCGATCCGGAACTCTTCGGTTCCGGATTTCCTCCCGGTTCTTCGATCAGGGCCTGAATATCCTCTCCCGGTTTACCGATAATGGCAATCAGATCATTCACTTTGGCCGCCTTCCCTTTTTCCACCCCAATATACAGCAAGGTGCCGTCCACATAGGGCATAACCTCCATGGTGGCCTTGTCGGTTTCCACCTCGGCCAGGACATCATCGGCTTTCACCGGATCACCTACTTTCTTATGCCATTCGGCTATAACGCCCTCTTTCATTGTATCACTAAGCAAGGGCATGCGTATCGCTTCGGCCATGATATTTCTAAAGTTTAAAAAATGATTCGCTCAAAAGTAAGGATTTGATTGATTAGTTACATGCTTCTGTGCCGGAATACCGGCAGGGAAGCGGCTGGAAGCCGGCCATCTAACTCAATTCCAGTTTGAGTCCCAGCCTTTGCTGCATTTCGGCCAGCAGGGGATTCTTCTGGCGGAACAGTTCCAGACAATCCATGCGGCTGCGCACCTCCACTTCCGGCTCTGCACCAGGCTCCGGCTCCCTGGTTTCGATGACCACCCGAATAGGCGACCCTGTCTGTTTCCGGAAATAATCAATAAGCTGGTCCCGATACTGCGAGGCCAGGGAATGGACCAGATGGCCTGGGCAGATCAGCTTCACCTCATCTGGGGGGGAGAAACAAAGGGCCATTTGCCCGAACTGGGTCCGGGCAATGGACTGGTGCATGGGAATTTTTTCGGCTAGGAACTGCTGAAAAATCTGCTGCAGCTGACCCTGATCCCATTGACGGGAAACCGGTTTCGGGATTTCCTCGGACTCCAGCTTGGACCAATCCATCATCCGGCGACTGATCCTGGGACCTGGCCCGGGGGTCTTTAGGGCAGGGGATTCGGAGGGCTGAGACCCCGCGGCGGGGCTAGGGACTCCCGGGGAAATCCTTTCCGGGGAAGGGGTAGCCGGAGCTATGGCAGAGGGAACCGAGGTCCTGACCTCAATCTCCTCTTCCCGGGAACACTGCCCAGCCTCTTCCCGGGTCGGTTCGGGCTTCAGCGCCGGACCCGGTTCCCGGGCCGGCTCATGGATCCGCTCCGGGGGCTTTCCCAGTCTCTTTTTTTTTTCCGCCGTAGCCTCCAGCACATAGCATAGGCGGATCAGAGTCACTTCTACATGGAGCTTTCTTTGCGGAACCGTCCTTATGGAAAGCAAAGCCTCATGGAGCAGGCTCAGGCCGGAGAGAATAAACGAGGGGGGCATCTGGGCGGCCTTCTCAAAATAAAGGGCTTTATGCTCCCTGGGAACTTCCAAAAGCCGGGCCATCCCCGCCTCTCTGGCCATGAGCAGGTTACGGAAATGTCCCCCCAGCCCATCGAGGATCACCTCTGCTTCGAATCCCCGGTCCATCACCTGGTTAACCTCCAGGAGGACCTGAGTCAGGTCCTTGGCCAGCAAGGCATCACTCAACCGGAAATAAAAATCCGCGTCCAGGAGATTGAGATGTTCCATGGTCTGCTGGTAAGTCAGGGATCCCCCGGTGAAACTCAGGATACGATCCAGCATGCTCAACGCATCCCGCATGCAGCCCTCGCTTTTCTGAGCGATGACATGGAGCCCTGCTTCCTCGACCAGGGCCCCCTCCAGGCTGGCGACTTCCTGCAGATGATTCACCATATCCTCCGTGGATATTCTTTTGAAGTCGAATACCTGACATCGGCTCAGAATAGTGGGCAAAATCCGGTGCTTTTCCGTGGTAGCCAATATGAATATGGCATATTCAGGAGGCTCTTCCAGGGTTTTGAGGAAAGCATTGAATGCCGCGGTACTGAGCATATGCACCTCATCGATGATGTACACTTTGTACTTACCCTGCTGGGGAGCAAACTGTACCTGATCGGTCAGGTTCCGGATGTCCTCCACGGAATTGTGGGAGGCCGCATCCAACTCAAAAATATTGAATGAAGAACTGGTGGAGAAATGGAGGCAGTGGGCACACTGACCACAGGCCTCCATATCTTCCGTCGGGGAAAGGCAGTTGACGGTTTTGGCCAGAATACGGGCACAGGACGTTTTTCCTACTCCCCGGGGTCCGCAGAAAAGATAGGCATGGGCCAACTGCCCGCGGCGCAGGGCATTCTTCAAGGTGGTGGTAATATGGGATTGCCCCACTACCGAATCAAAAGTCTTCGGCCGGTATTTTCTGGCCGATACCAGATAATGTGAACCCATAACCCAAAGATAGGCATGTCGCCGCCATTCTGTGAATTCCGGAAGGGATTATTTCCCCATTCCCTCGCTTTGTCTGAAAAATGCGTTCTCGATCCCTTATTTTTGTATAGACAACACCTCCCATGACCTCATCTCCTGTATTTCGCATCCTGGTCCTCGTGCTGCTGGTTTTTGCCGGATGGAAATTCTTTGAATACCAAAGACAGAAGGGATGGAAAGAATATCTGGTATATTTTGAAGACGTGGAAGGAATTCAGCCGGCCTCCAAGGTCATGATTCAGGGAGTTCCTGTGGGCAAGATTCAGGCCATTGACCTGGTGGATCCCCATCGCATCCGGATTTCGCTGTACATCGATGCCGAACAGGAGATCCGGGAAGGAGCCCTGGCATATCTGGCCAACGACGGGGTAAACGGGGAAAAAAGGATCGATATCATACAAGGTGAGGGAAACGGCACCCTAGAACCCGGATCGATACTGGGCTCCCGGCTGGACAGCAATCTGCTCCCCCTCAATCATCGCATCAGCCCCATGCTGGAAACCGCCCGCTTCCTTCTGGCCAGCTCAGAGGCCGGCCTGCGTGGATTCCACTATGCGCTGAACTCCGGATTGCTGCAGGGCGCCGCCCGCAGCCTTCTGAATATGGAAGACCAGCTCCTGGACTGGGAAATGCGGACGGATAAAGCATGGGATCGCAGCGGGCGATGGGCAAAGGATATGCAGGCTTCCACCTCCTCCCTAAATCGGCTGGGTCAGTCCCTGGAGGAGGATCCTCTAAGAAAAGTCCTGGATAAGACCGATTCGCTGGTAAGATCCGGGGAGGCACTCACCCGGGAATGGAAATCATCCCATGGTCTCTGGACACGGAAACTAAAGGACTGGGAAAAGAAGAAGCCGGAACTCCGTCCCTGGCTGAAGGAAAAAGACAACTACCATCGCCTTCAGACCCAAATCCGGAAATTCCAGGAATCCCTGAAAACCCTTGAAGATACGGCAGGTGATCCGGAATCGCGAAAAACAGCGCCCGGGGAGTCGTCCATTATTCCCCATTGATATTCGTAAAGGAGTTATCCCCAGAAAGCAATGCCCTCTGTCACTCCAAAATCATCTGGGCGAAGGGATCGATAAAATCGAGGAGGAGGAAAAGGCTTGTCCGCCTTAATCCCCTCCCCTGCCCTAACTAATTTCGGCAAACGGCCGCCAATCCCAATCAATAATGGCAAAGTCCGTTGGACTGCTCAATACACTGATTTCGGGCTGCCAGTTCATCCGTGGTATAGACTTTAAGTTTTTTGCCGGAGGGACATTTGCAATCATATCCCTTTCCACAGGAAATCCAGCCAAGGGAAAAAAGACTAAGGGCTAGGACAAACATTGGACTTTTCATAACGGCATAGATGGTTTATGTATTAAAAAAAAGTTCATCCGTTTTTGTCTGCCTGCTTATCCTGTACGCGGACCGAAACATGGCCTTGATTTCCCTCCCGGAGATTCCCGGACCTCTCCTTGCATAGCAAGGACAATAATAGAACATCTAAATCAATATGTCAAGGCTTTTAATAAAAAACAAATGAATCCGCCCATGCGCCGGGAACGAGCCCCAGGGCTCCGATCATCCCTTAGGGCGATACCGAATGGCGGAGGGGTTACCTGCAAAGCCGCAAGGAAAGGGTCAAAAAAGGTACATAAGCCTAAGGGCGTAGAGATTGCTGAACTGCTCCTGGCGGCCCAGCTCGGGATGAACCTTGGTACGTATGGGGATCATGGAATACTGAAAACGCAGGTTCAGAAAAAGTCCCTGGTATAGTTTAAGGCTTCCCCCGATTAAAAAGTTGATATCCATTTTCCGGAAAGGATACTCCTCCTCCAGAAGGGCAACAGGAAATGTGGGATTGGTTTGCACATCTTCTCTGTTCTGAATCAGCTGCGAATAGGAAAAGCCCAGCCCGAAATGGCTTTTTCTTTTGTCAAAATAGCAGAGCATCAGGGGCACTTCG
>CAYPQN010000031.1:0-25506 GCA_964412885.1 uncultured Chitinophagaceae bacterium
GGGACCAAAAGATTATGAGTCTTCTACTCTAACCAACTGAGCTATAGGCGCAGGGGGAATGCTGATCTCGCATTCGGTCGGCAAAAATAAACAATTTCATTGGAATGCAGGACCGGGTTTTGGATTCCTTTTTCCCCAGGCCCAAGGTTCTGGGATTCCCTCTATCCGCGACCCCTTTCCCCCTTGATCCCCCAGCCATGCAATCCTCTTGCAGGCCTTTCCACCGGCTGATTTCCGCCATTTGCATCTGATTATACGGTCCAAATTTCCCTTTAGTCGCTATGGATAACCCTTTGAGTATAGGCACCTAAATAAATATCAAAAAAATAAATGCAAGTAATTCCCTCAAATTCGGGTTCAGATTATGGCAAATGGTGCGATTTAATATTATCTTTAGCCTAGGTGATGCAGGTGGGAACCCTAACTGGGTTTGCCTTTGACGGAAAATCAACTCAAAAATCATTTGCTGATATTACAAAAATTAGGCTATTTTTATCTTTTAATCCATTTCTAAATCTCAACACCAAAACCAAAACCCAAGTTTATGAACAAAGCAGAACTAATCGATCAGATTGCCAAAGATGCCGGGATTACCAAGGCTCAGGCCAACGATGTACTGGACTCTTTTACCAACACCGTTCAGAACACCCTGAAAAAGGGAGATAAAGTAACCCTGGTAGGATTCGGTACTTTCTCTGTTTCCCAAAGAGCTGCCCGTGAAGGACGTAATCCGCAAACCGGTGAAACCATCAAGATCAAAGCACGCAAAGTTCCCAAGTTCAAAGCAGGGAAAGAATTTGCGGATAAAATCGCAGGCGTCAAAGCCAAAAAATAATCTCGCCTTTTTCTTGGGCATAAAGGGAAGCAGGGGATGCTTCCCTTTTTTTATTTCCCGATTTCTGAGGGATACGAAACGGATCCAGGTGGAATGCCCAAATCTTCGGGGGAAGCCTCTGATGCCCCCAGTTCCCAAACCTCAGTAGGGGCATGCCTTGGGGCCACGGATACCGCCACCTCACCTTCCAGAAAATCAAAATGAGATAAAGCGAGGTCGGGGTGATTGTTCCTTGCCGAGAGATGACTCAGCACCAACCGGGAAAACCAGGGAGCACGATGCTCCCTGACCAAAAGAGCCGCTTCGGCATTGGAAAGATGTCCCCATCCTCCCCGGATTCTTTCCTTCAGGAATGGGGGGTATGGTCCGTTCTCCAGCACATCCAGCTCAAAATTGGACTCCAGAAAAGCCGCATGGCATTGCGAAAACCCTTCCGTCAGGGAGGAGCAGACTCTGCCCAGGTCGGTAAAAACGCCGACACAGATCCCTTGACTACGAATCAGAAAACTATGCGGGTCCACCGCATCATGATACTTTCGGAAAGGATGGATTTCCAGATCGTCCACCCAAAAAGACCTGCCGGATTCAAAACTTCTGGCCAGGTGAGCATAGATCAGGAGCCGGGAATGGCGGCGGGTCATATCCGTAATGTATACCGGAAGCTGATGTCTCTTGGACAACTGTATGACACCCCGGATATGATCCCCGTGTTCATGGGATATGATGATGGCCTTTACCGATTCCATATGCAAATCGAGCTGCCTCATCCTTCTTTCGGTTTCCCGGCAGGAAATTCCGGCATCCACCAATACAGCACTGTTCTCCGTGCCGATATAATAACAGTTTCCGTTACTTCCTGAATTCAGAGAAGCCATTCTCAATCCCATCCCCATTCTTTTTGAGGCCATCCCTCCCTGGGAAGGCCTTTAGATCTTATTTCCTTTTTCTTTTTTTCTTTTTCTTTCCCTCTTCTGCACTTTCCTCAAGCAGGCGCTGCCAGTTGCTGTCCGGATCCTCCTGGGACAGTGCCACCACCTGAGCATAATCCTTGGAATCCAATTCCCAAACAGAGATGGGCTTGCCGAGGAATCGGGTTATGATTTCCAAAACAGGCTTTTCTTCGGTGCTGCAAAACGAGATCGCATATCCCTTATTCCTCCCTCTTCCCGTCCTGCCCACTCTATGCACATAGTTTTCCGGATCATCAGGAAGATCGTAGTTTACCACCATCTGTACCTCAGGAATATCGATCCCCCGGGCATTCAAATCCGTAGTGATCAGCATCCGGGTCTCCCCTTTGCGGAAGGCCTCCAGTATGACTAACCTTTCCCCCTGGTCCAGTCCCCCATGCATGACTTGGGAGGGGATATCCACTCTTTCCATCGCCTTGGCCACGCGTTCAGCCCTGACCTTGGTGCGCACAAAAACCAGGATTTTATACTCGGGGTTCCCGTGATAAATCCTCTCCAGGAAGAAGCGCTTATCCTCCATTTCCACATAACAGACCTGGTGATGAATGTTTCGGGAAACCTTGTCCACGGGGGAAATCTGAATGCGCAGAGGATTTCGGACCACGGAATAAGCCAATTCCTTGATTTCCCGGCTCAGCGTGGCCGAAAAAAACAGGGTCTGATGCCGGGAGGGCAAATGAGGAATCACCCCTCGGATATCTTCGAGAAAACCCCGGCCCAGCATCTGATCCGCCTCATCAAGAATCAAAATCCCGGTGCGGGAAAGGTCGATCTCCTTTTGGGCCACTAGGTCAAACATCCTGCCCGGGGTGGCGACCAGCACATCCACGCCCTTTTTCAGCCGGCGGATCTGAGGATCCTGATCCACGCCTCCAAATACCCCCAAAATCTCCAAACCCGTATAACGCCCCAATTCTTCGAACACACCGGTAATCTGAATGGCCAATTCCCGGGTCGGTACCATAACCAGGCAGGCCGCCTGTCCCGGACCCGGGCGATGAGCCCGAATCTGAAGACGATGCAGCACGGGAATGGCAAAGGCGGCCGTCTTTCCCGTCCCTGTTTGGGCAACCGCCATTAGGTCCTGGCCCCGGAGTATGGAAGGAATAGCTCTGAACTGAATGTCGGTAGGCCGACGCAGGCCTTTCTCCGCCAGTCCCTTCTTGATTTCTTCCGAGATTTCGTATTGATCAAATCGCATGGCTAATTCATGATCTGCCTTCGGAAAACGGCAGGAAGGGTTTTATGGGTTCCGTTGAGGAACAAGAAGGAAAGAAGCCCTTAAAGGTATTTCATTTTAGGGAATCCCCCTACTGGGCTCACTCCCGCTCCAGGATTTTCCGCGCAAAGGCCTGGGCGTGATAGGGGGCCAATAACATGGCCCGGGAACCCATTCCGTTCAGTATTCCCAGAGTCGGAAATTCCGGATGAAAGCCCCAAAACGGCTGTCGGTTTTGGGTAGAGGGACGGATGCCGGACCAGGAATGCAAGTAGGTAAATGGAACCCCGATCAGGCTGTGGAGTGCTTCCCTGACCCGGTCCCGATACGCCAGATCAGGAACTCCTTCTTCCCAATGCCTTTCATGGGAAGCCCCAACCCAAAACTGGTCCTCTTTCCAGGGGATGAGCATAAATTCCCCATGACGGTAAGCATAGTCCCGGGGAATGGCGGGGGCAGAGATCAGGAGAGCCTGACCCCGATGCAATGCAAAGGGATAATCCCTAAACCAGGGGTTATGCGCTCCGGCAGACCCTTCTGCAAAAAGAATACCCCTTGCCCTATGGCCTTTATACAAGACCCTTTGACCTTGGATTTGCAGGGCAGTGTAATCAAATCGGTCAACCCAAAGATTACCCTGATTCTGAAGGCGGTTCCGGTAAGCCCGCAGCAGGCCGGCAGCATCCAGGCGCCAGCCTGGATGTATGACCATCTTGTCCAAAGGTTCGGCGAATATTTCGGGGAACATCGATTCCGATTCCGGATCTCTTTGCCTGTAATACCCGGGATAAAGCCGGAGACTGCGGACATAGGCCGGGTTGTCCGTGGCCGAACGGAAAAGCACTATGTCCATGGGTCGCCAGAAAGCAACCCCCAGCTCCTCTTCCAACTGAGTATAAGTTGAGGCCGCCTGATTCAGAAACTTCGCATATTCAGGCCATTGAGTCCAGCGCTTTCCGGACAGGGGATGAATCATTCCTGCCGCCCCCAGGGAAGTCCCTAGCTCCAGGCCCTGGTCAATAAAAAGCAGGGATTTCCCGGCACGAGACAGGGCATGTCCCAAAAGAGTCCCGCAAAGGCCCTGGCCCACGACGATATAATCCCATGTCCCGGCAGTACGGCCCATTAACCCCGCTTATTGGAAGGCATCCTTGATCTTGTCAAAAAATCCGCGATCTTCTTTGCTTCCCTTGGTTTCCTTTCCGGGCTTGAAATGTTCGGATGCCCGGAGTTTTTCCATGATTTCTTTTTCCTCCCCGCTCAGGTTCTGGGGCGTCCATATCTGCACCTCCACCAACTGGTCTCCTTTACCATAGCCCTGGAACTCTGGAAATCCTTTTCCTTTCAGCCGGAATATCTTTCCGCTTTGGGTACCGGCGGGGATCCGAATCTTGGCTTTGCCGTCTATGGTGGGCACTTCCACCTGGGTTCCCAGCACCGCCTCGGGAAAAGAAAGGGGAAGCTGATAGACCACATCCTGGTCATGGCGGCGCAAATGGGGGTGGCGCTCTTCTTCAATCACGACAAGTAGGTCTCCCGGGGGGCCATTCCTCTCTCCGGCATTTCCTGCCCCGCCCATGCTGAGCTGCATGCCATCCTGCACTCCGGCAGGTATGTTCAGGGTAATGGTCTCCTCGCCGAACAGCCGACCTTCCCCTTTACAGTTACCGCATTTGGCCGTAATCTGGGTTCCCTGCCCATGACAACTGGGACATGTGGTCACCGTCTGCATCTGACCCAGGAAAGTATTGGTTACCTTACGGACCTGACCAGAGCCATGGCAGGTACCGCAGGCGGAAACCGACTGGGCATCCTTGGCTCCCGAACCCTGGCACTGAGCGCAGGTTACATACTTCTTGACTTTAATCTTTTTCTGAGTTCCCTGGGCAATCTCCGCATAACTCAACTTCAGTTTTACCCGAAGGTTGGCGCCCCGGCTTCCCTGGCGTCTCCCACCCCGGGAGCTGCCCTGGCCGAAGAAGCTGCCAAACATATCCTCTCCGAATATATCCCCAAAATTCTGGAAAATATCCTCCATGCGCATTCCGCCCGGGCCACCCTGACCCCCGGAGGAACCGCCCAAACCTGCATGACCGAAGCGGTCATACTTGGCCTTCTTATCCGCGTCCGAGAGCACATCATAGGCCTCGGCGGCTTCCTTGAATTTCTCCTCGGATTCCTTATCGCCCGGATTCCGGTCTGGGTGATACTTCAAGGCAATTTTTCGGTAGGCCTTTTTAATCTCTTCGGCAGAGGCCGATCGGGCCACCCCCAGCACTTCGTAATAATCTCTTTTTGCCATATGCTTCTTCTTCCCCTAAGGGGGTCCGGCATGTCGGGGCCACGAGGGATTATTTCCCTACTACGACCTTGGCATGACGAATCAGTTTATCATTAAGAAAATATCCATTCTGTACCACTTCGATCACATGCCCTTTGAGCTTATCCTCCGAGGCCGGCATCTCCGAAATGGCTTCGTGAAAGTCCGGATTGAACTCCTCTCCCCGGCTTTCCATTTTTTTCAACCCTCTGCTCTGCAATACGGAGCGGAGCTTGGAAAAGATCAACTGAGTCCCTTCCTTGACCTCCTTGAGGTTTTCGGTCTGGGTCATCAGTTCCTCAGCCCTATCCATATCATCCAGCACCTCGAGCAGGCCCGTCATCAGGTCACGGGAGGCGGTAAGGATCAGGTCCATACGCTCCCGGGCAGTCCTTTTCCGGAAATTGTCAAATTCCGCCACCAACCGGATATATTTGTCATTGACTTCCTCCCATTGCTTCTTGTATTCAGATGCTCCGGACTCCTGCGGGGATTCTTCTTCCCACTGCTGCATTCCGGATCTGCTGTCGTCCACATTCAACTCCCTGGCCAGGGCTTCTTCCTGCAGCTGCTGGTCTGCCATCTTGTCTTCCTTATTCTCGACATTCTCTTGATTCTCCGTATTTTGTCCCTTCATAGCCTGAAAATTTTGGTATTTGTCTGAGCAAAACTAAGGTCAATAAGTTTGCCATCCTTAGCTTAGTGGACAAAATGTCTTAAATTGAGAGAAGAAAGTGCCATAGTTCACCCCTGTCCACCAAATTCCTGCCTATGCGAACTCTATTGCTTGTGGCCCTGGCCGGCTTTTGCTTCCTCCTGGGGCTAGCTATTCTGGGCAATGCCTATAACCAGAAATACAAATCCCGGCAAACAGTTAAGGTGGTGGGCAGCGCAGCCCATAATTTTGAGTCCGACCTCATCGTCTGGTCGGGAACCTTTACCCGCCAATCCATGGAAATAAAGGATGCCTATACGGCCCTGAAAAAAGATGCCGATGTCATCAAAGCCTATCTTCGGGACAAAGGTATCCACGAGGATGAAGTGATCTTCTCCTCGGTGGTCAGCGACAAACAGTTCCGCTATGTTTATGATCAGAATGGACGACTGAACTCGGAGGTTTTCCAGGGATATGCCCTGAGGCAGTCCATTCGCATTGAGTCCGGCCGGATCGATGAAGTGGAGCGCATATCCCGGGAGATCACCGAACTGCTCCAGGCAGGCATCGAATTCAGTTCCGAGGCTCCTCAATATTATTATACCCGATTATCAGAACTGAAGATCGATTTGTTGGCCAGGGCCTCCGAAGACGCCCGACTCAGGGCAGAAACCATTGTACAGAATGCCAAAGGCAAAACCGGAAAGCTGATCCAGGCCTCCATGGGCGTATTTCAAATTACCGGTCAGCATGCCAACGAAGACTATAGTTACGGAGGAACCTTCAATGTGCACAGCAAAAAGAAAACGGCCTCCATTACGGTGAGGCTGGAATACGCGCTCCATTAAAAACGAATTCAGAACCGGAATCGACCTCGTATCCAACGCCCGGTTTCCCACCACAGGGGGCCAGGGCGATGAAGGACCATATAGGGCTGCTTTTGGGCTCCGAAACTCTGAAAGAACCGCTCCACTCCCGGATCCATACTGCCTTCAAAGTCAAAAATCTGCTGCCCCCGGCTTCGGGCCATCTGAATGGCTCTCCAAAGCAAGTGCGACAGGGCATTGCCTTCCGGAACCCGGGGATTACGGGCGCCACCCAGATAATAGGCCCGATGCAGGTCCCAGGCAATCCAAACCAGCGCCATCCATTGATTCCCATCATGAGCCCCCAGCCACTGCATTTGATTCCTCCGCCTGCCCTCATCCCACAACTCCTGGATATGTTCCGGAGCTTCACCAGGATTCACTCCTTTTTCCCTCAGGGCCCGGCTTCGAAAATCCCAGAAGGTATCCCAGGCATCCCTGGGCTCAAGGATTTCCCCTATCCGGTTCTTTTTGAGCTTTCGGCGCAGGTTTACGGACATTCCCTCCCGAATCTTCTCCTCCTGCTGACTCAGATCCAGTACATAGGTCTGCCTCCAGATCCCCCTCCAGGGTCGGGATTGGATAAGGGAAAGGGGATATACGCCAGGGCAGAACCCCATCAGACTGTACCGGTTCCGGGGGATCCGGGCCCAAAGGGCCGCCACCGCCCGACTCTCCCATGCGGAACGCTGACCAGGACTGGAATCTGGAGGCCATGGAATCCATGGCCCGAGATATGGAGTAAATGGGGGGTTCACGCATTGCTCCATTCCGCTGCGACGCCGGACATAATAGGGCCAGACCCCCTGGATCTGCTTTTCCCGACGATATAGGGCCACCTTCCAACCCGGCCCCATCCGGTCCAGCCACCAGGGTTGGTGGAACAAAGGCAGCCCAGGCTGCCCTCCGGCCCATTGGCGGTATGCCATCAGATCCTGGTTCATTTGAATCGAATCACTTTGACCGGGCTCACCCTCCGGATATACAAAGATGGGACCCAAAGGCATAGAAGGCAAACCAGCACGGTAAGCAGGCTGATCAGTACCGGATGCCACCAAATCAGACCTATGGGGACTTTGGCTATATAGTAGTTTTCCTCCGAAAGGGTAAGAAATCCGGTCCGGGATTGTATATAGCAAATGGCCAAGGCCAGGACATTGCCCAGTAGGACGCCGAAGAAGGCGATTCCTCCGGCATAATAAAGGAATATTTTCTGAATGGCCGGTCCGCCCATGCCCAGGGATTTAAGTATACCCACCATTCGGGCCTTTTCCATGATCAGGATAAGCAGGGCCACCGAAAGATTCATGACGGAGACCAAGGTCATGATGGCCATGATCACCCTCCCGTTGACGTCCTGTAGGGAAAGCCAATCATAAATATTGGGAAAGATCTCCCTCATGGTATAGGTGGTCAGAGGAGGATCGATGAACTCGTGGAATATGTGGTCGGATACGGCTTCCGAAGCGGCTTCATCCCAAAGGCGGATCTGATACCCGTTTACCTCATAGGGCTTCCACCCGTTAATTCTCTGCAGCAATCGGATATCGCAAAGTGCATAGTGGCGGTCCACTTCTTCCATCCCTGTATGAAACACCCCCGATACCCGGGCTTTGCGTATGCGGGGCTGCACGGACCCCGGTTCCAGGAAATAAAGGTTAAGGGAAGAGCCCACCGAAAGTTTCATCCGCTGGGCCGTACGGCGGGAAATAAGCAAATCCAGGCTATACTCCCCGCCTTCAAACCGGGGAATTTCACCTTCGACCTGCTGGAGATCATTCCAGGGAAAATCCGCATACACTCCCTTCAGCTGAATGCCCTCCATAAAATGGTGAGCATTGAGGATTACCGGGCGGAGGGCAAAAGCATCCATGGACTGACAGGCCTCCAAAGATTTGACCCGGGATTCCAGATCCGGGTCCCGGGCTATGGGTTCCGGAGTGGTAAGGGTACCGGCGTTCGGCGAATAAGGACTGATATGCACGTGGCCCCAGAACTGGAATAACTTGCCCCGGATCTCCTGCTGGAATCCGGTAATAAAGGCAGCGGAAAGAATCATAGTGGCCACGCTGACCGCCGTGGCCAGCACCGCCAGCCGGATCACAAAACCCGAAAACTTTCCCTGGGAAGGCCTCAGGGCCCTTCGGGCTATGAACAAAGGAAGATTCATGAAAGGCAGGATGGCAATGGATTACCGGTCTAAATTAGGTATTTCCCCGGGAAACCCGGCCCCTGTCCTGTGGGGATGCCGCCTGTGTCCAAAATCCATCCGGGAACCATAAAAAACCCGGGGCCTGTTGGCCCCGGGAAAAAAAACATATCCCCCAATCTCCATACTCAGGATTGGGCAGCGACGTCTTCGACCAGCACACTGGCCTTATTCTTCAGTACTTCCACAAATCCTCCGGAAATCTGGAAATACTCCAGACTGTCCTTGTCGATGATCACCTTTACTCTTCCCTTGCCTAGGGTGGCAATCAGCGGAGCATGGTTCTCCAGGACCTCAAAATATCCCTCCAGCCCCGGCAATTGCACGCCGTAGACCTGTCCCTTGAATATGCTCTTCTCCGGGGAGAGGATTTCTAAATACATAGCTTCGGATTATGGTATGACAAATAAACAACGAATTCTTGAAAATCACCCCACCCATTAGCTCCGGGCCTGCTCGATGAGCTGCTTTCCTTTGGCAATGGCTTCGTCGATAGTCCCCACCAGGTTGAATGCGGCTTCGGGATATTCATCCACTTCCCCGTCCAGGATCATGTTGAATCCACGGATGGTTTCTTCAATAGGCACCAGGACCCCTTTCAGTCCCGTAAACTGCTCGGCCACGTGGAAGGGCTGAGACAGGAAACGCTGAACCCTTCTGGCTCTGGACACGGTCAGCTTGTCTTCTTCACTCAGTTCATCCATACCCAGAATGGCGATGATGTCCTGAAGTTCTTTATAGCGCTGAAGGATGAGTTTTACCCTATTGGCACATTCGTAGTGAGCTTCGCCGACAATGGTAGGAGTCAGAATCCGGGATGTGGAATCCAAGGGGTCCACTGCCGGATAAATACCCAGGTCCGCAATCTTTCGGCTGAGTACCGTAGTGGCATCCAAGTGGGCAAAAGTAGTGGCCGGGGCCGGGTCGGTAAGGTCATCGGCGGGCACATATACAGCCTGAACCGAAGTGATGGATCCGTTCTTGGTAGAGGTAATCCTCTCCTGCATCAATCCCATTTCCGTGGCCAGGGTAGGCTGATAGCCCACGGCAGATGGCATACGTCCCAGCAGGGCAGAAACCTCGGAACCGGCCTGGGTGAACCGGAAAATGTTGTCCACAAAGAAAAGAATGTCCTTTCCTTTTCCGGATCCATCCCCGTCCCGGAAATACTCGGCCATGGTCAATCCCGAAAGGGCTACCCGGGCACGGGCCCCGGGAGGTTCATTCATCTGTCCGAATACGAAGCTGGCCTTGGATTCCTTTAGGGCTTCCATATCCACCTGGGAAAGATCCCATCCCCCTTTCTCCATACTCTCTTTGAAAGAATCCCCGTAACGCACAATATCGGCTTCGATCATTTCCCGCATCAGGTCATTCCCTTCCCGGGTTCTTTCCCCTACGCCGGCAAAAACCGAAAGCCCGCTGTAGGCTTTGGCAATATTGTTGATCAGCTCCTGAATTAACACGGTTTTTCCTACTCCTGCTCCCCCGAACAGTCCGATCTTTCCCCCCTTGGCATAAGGCTCGATCAGGTCGATCACCTTGATCCCTGTGTACAGGATCTCGGAGGCTGTGCTCAGGTTCTCGAATTTGGGAGGCTTGGCATGAATGGGGCGGCCATGGGTCTTATCCAGTGCCGGCAGCCCGTCGATGGCATCTCCGGTCACATTGAACAATCTTCCGTGGATCTGCTCCCCTACGGGCATGGCGATGGGCTTTCCCGTATCTACCACTTCCAGATTCCGTACTAACCCCTCCGTGCCGTCCATGGCCACACAGCGGACCCGGTCTTCTCCCAGGTGCTGCTGCACTTCCAAGACCAGGACTTCACCATTGGGCCTTTTCAGCTCCAGGGCGTTGTATATTTCAGGAAGCTTATTATCTGCGGAAAATTCCACGTCCACCACGGGACCGATGATCTGCTTAACTCTACCAAGGTTGGGCATAGGATACTTATAATGAAGAGTGAAAATTGCAAATTTGGCGCAAAGGTAAGACCCTGGACTTGAATAAAAAAACGACCGGACAAAAAAGGATTCCCCGGCATGGGGTGCGCTTTTGCCCCAGGCTCAGCGGATTCTAGCCAGGCTGAAGCGGGGACTTCCCTTGACCTTCGGTCCGGATTCCGGATCGGACCCGTAGAAGTCCAGAAACTGAAGCTTGACATACTGCCGGTTCACGGTTTCCACTATATATATTCGAGAAGGGTCCACCACATAGATCCCGCGGTCTATATCATAGGATTTCCATTCAAAACCGATGATATTCCGCTCCGATCCCAGGGGGGTCGAGGAAATATGATCCTCGCCCACTTCCGAAAAACGGGGGGAACCCGGTACCTGACCGGCCCGGCAATGATGGGGATTCAGCAGGGCGCCCACCACCAGATAAGGAAAATCATCCAGATGATAGTAAATGTGGCGGTATCGGGTGAACACAATATCCCAACTGTCCCTGGGAGGCTCCGGATACACCTGCTTCTGGTCCGAAAACGAGAAATAGACATAATTATACAGAGGATCTTTGGGGATATGCGCCTCATGAACGTCCTGGCCGCGAAGGGAACCATAGCGGAACCGGTACCCTTCGGCATCCACTCCCAAGAACTGGATTTTGACAAAACTGTCGGGAAAATGATGCGGCGGGATTCTCAATACGAACACCTCCGAGGGATTGCCGTCTCCCCGATTCCAATTCCCTATGGCCGTGGAATCCCGGTCTCCGCTGGGCGCATCGAATTTCCATTCCAGAATTCTGGGATTAGGAATGGACAGGGACTGCTCAAAAGAGGAGTGGCCCAGGGGATAAGCATATACATCCTTTCCCCCATTCAGGTAGATCCGATCTCCCTGAGCTCCGGCCTCAAAAGCGATATCCCAGCTGTTGACCCCGGAAACCTTTACCGCCTGCTGCTTCTCCAGGCTGTAATACACCTGCCACTCGTAGTCTTCACCCAAACGGACTTGGTCGACCATATCTCCGCTGCTGACCGGGAGGATCACCGGAGATTCCGGCTTCATACAGGAGCCCATCGACAGGGCCGCAAACAGCCATAAATATATTCTGCCCATTTGCGGGCAAATCTCCTAAACCTGGACCGGAAATTTGTCAGGGCTTTGTCATTAGTTCAGGCTTTGTTAAAAATGCCCCCCTCCAGGGGGCAGAAACCGGCCCGGAAGGTTAAGACTCAAATAATTAGTAGGTTTGCATTCGTAAATTTTCCGTCGGACATGAGGCTAAAAATCCTAGGTTTACTCTTTATCAGCACTCTGCTATTTCACTCCTGCCAGCAGAAAGGGAAACCCTTTACCGTAGTGGGTGACATCCAGGGTATGCCTGCCCAGACCGTTTATCTGGAAGAGTTGCATGTCCTGGACAATATTACCTTGCTGGATTCCGCCCGGACCGAGGGTAAATTCGAGCTCCGGTCCATTGCCCAGGAACCGGGTCTTTTCCGCCTTCGCTTCGAGCAGGACAGAGATAAGTTCATCCTCCTCTCCCTACATAACGAAGCCGTTAAAGTGGAAGGGAACTGGAAAAGCCTGGACCACTACCAGGTCACAGGGTCTGCCTCTTCTCAGAGCCTGCGCGACTTTCTTTTCACTCTTCGTACACATATCCGGGACTTCAGCACCATGGGCCTGGTGTTGGACAGCCTGAGGGCCAGGGGGAATGACACCTTAATTCAACGGGCCCAGAAGGACCTGAGGGAAATGAATGAGTCCTTTACCCGATACATAGAGGTATATGCGGATACCACCCACCACCTTCCCAATGCCCTATTTGCCGTCCGGATGCTGAATCCCCAGGCCCAGGCAACCTTTCTGAAATCCTTTGTATCCAATCTGGAAATCCGGTTCCCCGGTTCCCGCATGGGCGCGGAGTTCCGGAATTATTTCCTCAACTCCCTGGCGGAAATCGAAGGGCAACTGGCCAACCAGCCAGGCCCGGCCATAGGTAGCGAGGCGCCCCAGATTCAGCTCCCTGATGTGGAGGGAAAGACCTTTGAGCTCAGCCAGCTTAGGGGTAAGTATGTGCTGATTGACTTCTGGGCTTCCTGGTGCAGGCCCTGCCGTCTGGAAAATCCTTATGTGGTGGCCGCCCATGAAAAATTCAAGGACCGGAATTTCACCGTCCTGGGCGTCTCCCTGGATCATGACCGGCAACGCTGGCTGGAGGCCATCGAAGACGATAAACTGAACTGGAAGCAGATCAGCGACCTCAAAGGATGGGAGTCCATAGCAGCCCGGACCTATGAGATCCAGTCCATACCGGCCAATTTTCTCATCGACCCCGAAGGAAAAGTAATTGCCCGGGACCTGCGCGGAGAGGGACTGGAAAGAACCCTGTCTGAACTGCTTCCCTAAGAATGACTTCCTCCAGTCCCCGGGAAATTCCCTGCAGGGGACTTCCGTTCAAGGCGCCGAGTCCGCCAAGGATGGAAAGGGAACCGCAACATACAGGCTAGGGTTCCACGGCTTTCCAGGCTTCCTTATGCTTTTTATGATAAGGTATATCCATGCCCAGACTAAGCATGATCAACTGCACATCGTATCCGGCATAGGGACGATAGGCCTGAGTACCCCGGTATTGGGTAAAATCAGGATTCATGAAATTGGCGGGATAGTACTGCAGTTTGGCCCTTAGCCCGGAGCTATGCCGGTAACCGAGAAAAACATGGGGCATGAAGGTGGGGGTGCGCTCCGAGAACCATTCCCGGTTCTTGTCCTTGTCTCCTCTTCGGACAAATCCCTTCTCCTTATAATGAAAAGGCATATCCAATCCGCCGCCAAGGAATACGTAGGCCCCGCGATTCATCTGGCCCCACTTTATTCCCAAGGGAACCCCCAAGGTATACACCCGACGGATCACCGTGCTGTCTCCTCCGAAATACTTTTCGATAAATCCGATATTCTTCACCCCAAGCCCGGTGTATATGCCCCAGGATTCCGAAAAATCATAGTTTAACTGAAAGCCCAGGTGGAGGACGCTGGTGTACCGGGGAGTGGTCAACCGCTGACCGGTCCTGCCTGGTCGGGAAAGGGTGGAGGTGGACAACAGGCTGGCATCGGCCCCACTGCTCAGGTAGAAGGTGCGGGGACTGATTAATCTTACCTCCCCTCCGAAGGTGTCCGCCCGCACTATCCGGAACCCCTGGGCCTGACCATCGGCAGAGAGGAACAAACCAAGGCAGATTCCCCATATCCACAATAAGGATCGTTTCATAGGTTACTTTTTTTCTAAAGATATGGAAATCCCTTTGCACTGCAATAATTTCAGTTTTCCTGTTTTGGCACATAGATTGACTTTACTAGCTTAGTCGATCCTGACTGTTTTTACCGATCATAGCTTGCCATAATGTCCGATTCGAAAAAAATTCTTGAATTTATGATGCGCTCCGGCGACCAGGAAATGGAATTCATGCCTATTGTGCCGTTGGGAGAAGCCGAGATGGATGAGGAGGAGATGAATGCCCTGCCCACCGATATACCGATTATTGCCCTTCGTAATACCGTATTGTTCCCCAATGTGGTCCTTCCGATCACCGTAGCCCGGGACAAATCGGTGAAAGCCATAGAAGAAGCTGCCTCCAAAGACAAGTGGATAGGCGTGGTGGCCCAGGAGGATGCCCAAACCGATGATCCGGGGGAAAATGATATATTCTGGAAAGGGACCCTGGCCAGGATTGTCAAACAGATCCATATGCCGGACGGCACGACCACTTTGTTCATTATGGGACGGATACGCTTTGAGTTGCTCCAGGTAACCCAAACGGATCCCTACCTGCGAGGCACGGTAAAATATCTGCGCGACGAGATTCCCCGGCAGGATCCGGAGTTCGATGCCATCCTTTCTTCAGTGAAAGACCACTGGGAAAAAATCGCCGAACTAACTCAGCATATTCCCCAGGAAACCAGCATTGTGCTGAGGAACCTGGAACATCAGTCCTTTCTTCTGCATTTTGTCGCCTCCCATGTCCAGGCCAGGATAAGCGAAAAACAGGCCCTTTTGGCAGAGAATGACCTGAAAAAAAGAGCCAAAGCCCTTTTGGATCTCCTCCAGATGCAGCTGCAGGTCCTGGAACTCAAACACGAAATCACGAATAAGGCCCGGGCCGATATCGACCGACAGCAAAGGGAATATTTTCTGCAGCAACAGCTCAAGTCCATCCGGGAGGAACTGGGCGGAGATCCTAACGACCGGGAAATCAAAGACCTCCAGAAACGATCCGAGGAGATCGAACTTTCCGAGGCGGCAAGAGAATTATTCGACCGCAGCATCCAGAAACTGGAACGCATGCACCCCAGCACTCCGGATTATTCGGTGATCTATAACCATCTCGATCTTATCCTGGACCTCCCGTGGAAAAAGTATACCGAGGATCGCTACGACCTTCCCCAAGCCGAGAAAGTGCTCAATACCCATCACTATGGAATGGAAAAAATCAAGGGACGGATCCTGGAGTATCTGGCCGTGCTCATGCTGCGCGGCGACCTCAAGTCCCCCATTCTGTGTTTTGTCGGCCCGCCCGGTATAGGAAAAACGTCTTTGGGAAAAAGCATTGCGGCGGCCATTGACCGCAAATATGTTCGCCTCAGCTTGGGAGGCCTACATGACGAAAGTGAAATCCGCGGACATCGGAAAACCTATATCGGCGCCATGCCGGGCAGGATCATCCAATCCCTGCGAAAGGTAAAAACCGCCAATCCAGTCGTCATTCTCGATGAGATCGATAAAGTGGGCCGGGACTTCAGGGGTGATCCCAGTTCCGCCCTCCTGGAAATCCTGGATCCGGAACAGAATCACAGCTTCTATGACAATTACCTGGAACTGGAATTCGATCTGTCCAAAGTACTGTTTGTGGCCACTGCCAATTCCCTGAGCAGCATACAGCCGGCGCTAAGGGACAGAATGGAGATCATCGAACTTTCCGGCTATTCCTCCGAAGAAAAGCTGCAGATCGCCAAAAGACATCTGATCCCCAAACAAAAAGAAATGCACGGATTGGGGAAGAAGAAAATACGGTTCACCGATACCGTGATCCGCAAAATGATCGAAGACTACACCCGGGAAGCTGGGGTAAGGGAGCTGGAAAGGGTAATCGCCTCGCTTATGCGCTCCCTGGCCATTAAAGCCGTGAACAAGGAAGAACTCCTGGGATCGATTACCCTGGAGCAGGTGGAAAAGGTGCTGGGAAAACCCAAGTTCAGCAACGAGATTTATACCCGGAAACATCCTCCGGGTGTGGCGGTAGGCCTGGCATGGACCGCGGTGGGAGGGGAAATCCTGTTCATCGAAACTGCCCTCACGGAAGGAAACGGACAGCTCACCCTGACCGGAAACCTCGGTAACGTCATGAAGGAAAGTGCCTCCACGGCCTTGACCTTCCTGAAAAGCGAAGCCAAGCGCCTGGGTATCGAGAACAAGAAGCTGTCTAAATCCAACGTGCACATTCACGTTCCCGAGGGGGCGGTGCCCAAGGATGGCCCCAGTGCCGGCATCACCATGCTGACGGCTCTGGCCTCCGCTTTTATGGGCCGAAAGGTAAAGCCCTACCTGGCCATGACCGGAGAAATCACACTTAGGGGACAAGTATTGCCCGTGGGAGGCATCAAGGAGAAAATATTGGCTGCCCGGAGATCGGGATTACGCCAGATTATCCTCTGCGAACAGAACCGTAAAGACGTCGAAGAAATTCCGAACGAGTATATAAAAAATCTCGAATTTCTCTATGTCCGCCAAATGAGAGAGGTACTGGACCTGGCCCTGACTTAGGACGGTTTCGCCTTTCGCCTCCCATGCCTGAAGATAGAGAAGGTGCTTTCCCTGCCATGGAAAAGCACCTTCTTTTATTGATCTGCTCCTGGAAACGCTAGACGAGATTAATTCGGCCTCTAATTGTATAGGGGCAGGAACGAATACCGGTCGGCATATTCCATCATCTGCTCATAGAAGCTTTCCGGATATTCAATGCGCACATCCTTGATTTCCTCTCCCTCCATAACCGGCACCAGCCGGGGCTGAATGAAGCCCTTATAGGGTTTTATGTTCAGCCGGGCATAGCGCTCCAGCACTTCCTCATGCAGGTCCCGGTCCACTTTCACCCCGTAGTTTTCCACCAGGGCTTTTCCTGCCTCAAAATCCCCTTCTGATTTGATCCGCTGGATCTCCCGGAGAAGCTCACCGAATATTTCTCTAAGCTTATAGTAATCGTTGACCTGCACATAGGTTTTTCCATCTTTTTTGACAAAGGAGACCACATTTTCCTCCTTCCCTCTCTCATATGCCCAACGGGCATTCAGCGCCCGGTTGCGCATATGGGCCTGCTCGATCTGATCACCGAGTTTCAACCTGGTCAGTTGGGTCATCAGTCCATTCATCATATACTGATCATACTCGGCCATGCCCACTTCCACGGTAGGGGCTACGCCGATCTCCACCAGTTTTGAGTCTATGGCATAGTAAAGCGCTACCAGATCCGCCCGGGCTTCTTCCAGAGCCGAAGAGTAGTTTTTCAGCGTCTTGTCCGGCGTTTCCACCCCTTCGTTGAGCTGACCCGAGGCATGACCTATGCATTCATGCATGTCGGTATGCAAATCCGAAGCCAGAGTTCCCCATTTCTTCAGTCTTTCCTTCACCGTATCATTGACTGCAAACTCCTCTAGAAAGCCGCTTTTCTCGCTGGCCACATTATAAGCATGGATGATATTCCCCAGGGAAACGGATTTGGATCCATGTTTTTTCCGGATCCAGTCCGCATTGGGCAGATTGACCCCAATGGGGGTGGTGGGTGCCGCATCCCCGCTTTCCACAATGGCGGTAATCACCTTGGCCGTAATCCCTTTCACATCCTTTTTCTTATGGGCTTCCATTAGCGGGGAATTATCTTCAAACCATTGCGCCTCGCGAGCTATGGCATCAATGCGCTTGGTGGCTTCCCTATCCTTCATGGACACTATGCTTTCAAAGCTCCCCTTCTTTCCAATGGCATCTCCATAGACCTCAATGAATCCATTCACTACGTCGATCCGGGAATTCACATCATTGACCCAGGCAATGCTATAATCGTCAAAATCCTTCAGGTCTCCACTGCGGTAGTATTTCACCAGCAGGTCCAAAGCCTTCTTCTGCTCCTCATTTTCCGCCACGGAAGAAGCCTTTTCCAACCAATAAATGATCCGTTCGATGGCTTCGGAATACATACCTCCGAGTTTCCAAACTTTCTCCCGGATTTGACCATCCTCCTTGACCAGTTTGCTGTTCAGTCCCCAAGAAGGAGCTTCTCCTTTGGTATCGAACTGGGAATAAAAGGCTTCGACTTCCTTTTGGGTCACCCCTTCATAGAAGTTGTTGGAAGAAGCCAGGATGTTGTCCACATGGGGACGCAGGTCCACCAGTTTAGGCTCTACATTCGGATCGAAAAACAGGGGCTCCACCCTTTGAAGGAATGCCTCTTTGGTTTCATCCGGTAAGGCCGGGAATCGACCCCAATCGGACTGGTCCACCAACTCCCGGAACTGCTCTACGCTGATTTCCGGAAGGAACTTCTCATTACCGTAGTGGTGATGATTACCATTGGAGAACCAGAATCTCCCACAGTATTCCTGAAACCGCTTCCAGACTTCCGTGTTCCTGTCTCCGCTGAAGCTTGCATAGATGGCCTCCAGGGTTTTTCTCAGCGTCAGACCGTGTTTGCTCTTCTGGTCATAGATAATATCCCTTCCGCTTAGGGCAGCCTCGTAAAGATAATAGGCCAGCTTCTTTTCCTGAAGGCTGAGCTCTTCAAATCCGGGAACCTGGTAGCGCAGCACCTGAAGGTCTGCAAATGACTCGGCTTCCACGACAAAATTCGGATCATATCCGGAATCCTGTGCACTCTTAGCCTGCTCTGAGGCATCCATATTACATCCTGTCATCATAATCTGTGCCCCGACAAAACCCATCAGGGACCATTTCCATTTTTTCATAAAATTAGAGATATTGCTTTAACCAGGGCTAAAAGTAGGGGTTTTTATCCAATAAGAAAAGGCAGTTCGTCCGGAAACCGTCCGATGGAAACTGCCTTGAAACTGGAAAGGACGCTGTTCTGCTCCTAGTCCATTGGCCTGGAACAAAAGGGCCGATCTAAACTTAGGCCTTGAACTGGGGGGTCATCTCCGCGGCCAACTTGGTCAGTTTGGCAATGCTTTCCTCCTCCAGCTTTCCGGCTTTGAATTCCGCCAGAACTTCGGGATGCTTGTGTTCCAGGGTGGTGAGAAAAGCTTCCTCAAAGGCCTTCACCTTGGCCACCGGAACATCCCGAAGCAGGTTATTGGTACCCAGGTAAATGATGGCAATCTGTTTTTCCACCGGCATGGGCGAGTATTGAGCCTGCTTGAGAATTTCCACGTTTCGGCTACCCTTGTCCAGCACCAGCTTGGTGGCCGCGTCCAGATCTCCCCCAAACTTGGAAAAGGCCTCCATTTCCCGGTACAGGGCCTGGTCCAGTTTCAGGGTTCCCGATACTTTCTTCATGGATTTGATCTGGGCACTTCCTCCCACCCGGCTTACTGAAATTCCCACATTGATCGCCGGGCGTATGCCGGAGTTGAACAGATTGGATTCCAGGAATATCTGCCCATCGGTGATGGAGATCACATTAGTGGGAATATAAGCGGAAACGTCCCCGGCTTGGGTTTCAATGATCGGCAAGGCGGTCAGGGAACCTCCTCCCTTAACCATGTGCTTAATGGAATCAGGCAGGTCATTCATTCCCTGGGCAATGCCGTCATCATGGATCACTTTGGCAGCCCGCTCCAGCAGGCGGCTATGCAGGTAGAACACATCCCCCGGGTATGCTTCCCTCCCAGGGGGACGGCGAAGCAAAAGGGATACCTCTCTGTAGGCAACAGCCTGCTTGGACAGATCATCATAGACCACCAGGGCAGAACGGCCCGTGTCCCGGAAGTACTCCCCTATGGCCGCTCCGGCAAAAGGAGCGTAGAATTGCAAGGGAGCAGGATCCGCAGCGGAAGCCGCCACAATAATGGTATAGGCCATGGCCCCATGTTCTTCCAGGGTGCGCATCACTCCGGCAATGGTAGAGGCTTTCTGACCAATGGCCACATAAATACAATACACCGGTTCACCGGCTTCGTAGAATTCTTTCTGATTGATGATGGTATCCACACATATGGCGGTTTTCCCGGTTCCGCGGTCTCCGATCACCAGCTCCCGCTGCCCTCTCCCGATAGGGATCATGGCATCGATGGCTTTGATTCCGGTCTGCAGAGGCTGTTTTACCGGTTCCCGGAATACCACCCCGGGAGCTTTTCTTTCCAGGGGCATTTCATAGAGTTCCCCTTCGATGGGCCCTTTACCGTCTATGGGTTCCCCCAGGGTGTTGACCACCCGGCCGACCATGCCCTCTCCCACGCGAATCGAGGCAATTTGCCCGGTGCGCTTCACTTTGGCCCCTTCCCGGATATCCGAGTATTCTCCCATGATCACCACCCCCACATTATCCTCTTCCAGGTTCAGGGTAATGGCTTTCACTCCGTTCTCAAATTCCACCAACTCACCCTGCCGGACCTGGTTCAGTCCATAGACTCTGGCGATACCGTCCCCTACGTTAAGGACGGTGCCCACCTCCTCCAAGTCGGCCGATACGTCAAAATTGGTTAACTGCTCCCGCAGAATCGCTGATATTTCATCTGGTTTAATCTCCACCATGGTTTGGGTATTTATGTCCCGATGCTTGAATTAGGGACTATTTTCGATGAATTCTTTTCCATTTGCTGCCCCATCCTAAACAAGGGGGGGGGCTGATTAATTATACAATCCTATATATATGTTCTTGCGGAACTGGGATTTCACATCCTGAAGATCCCGGCGAATGCTCGCATCCACCAGATTGTGGTTGAATTCCAGAATGAACCCGCCGACAATGTCTTCGACCACTTTGGTGCGGATCTCCACGCGGGAACCCTCAGGAAGTACCGCCAGCACCCTCTCCTCGACTCTTTGAACCAAGGCCGGGGATGCCGGCGTGGCCGTAGTCAGCTCCACAATCACAATATGTCTGTCTTCTTTATATTGCGCAATGAAGGCTGAGGCAATCTCGGGCAATGCCGCTTCACGGTTCTTTCTGACCAGCAGATCAAAAAACTTTTTGGTCAGAGGGCGGATATGATTGCCCAAAATGGCGTCGAAAACCGCCTTCTTCTTGTCTGGACGTACTATGGGGCTGCGCAGCAGGTTCCTGAATTCCCGACTTTGATTCAGTATCCGATCCATGAGTTGAAAGTCTTCATAGCTGGACTCCAGCTCTCCCAGCTCCTTGGACAGGTTCAGCACGGACTTGGCGTATCGGTGAGCAAGACGAGGGTTATACATATTCTTCCTTTCTATTCCGGGGTATTGCGGATTAGTTCAATTTGATGTCTTCTACCAGGGTACGGGCGAAATCGTCCTGAGCATTTCCCTTGGCCAGCTCCTGACGCAACACCTTCTCGGCTACTTCTATGGCGAGATGACCGATCTGATTCTTCACCTCTGTCATGGCCGACATTTTCTGCTGCTCAATTTGCTCCTGGGCCTCCCGGAGGATTTTGGCCGCTTCTTCCTTAGCCTGATCTTTGGCTTCCGTGAGAATTCGGTTCTTGATTTCCTGGGCCTCCCGGATCATCTGGGCCCTTTCCTCTCCGGCTTCCGCCAGCAATTTCTGGCTTTCAGACTGCATCTGGCTCATCTCCTGCCTCATCTTCTCCGCCGCTGCAATGGATTCTGCAATACCATTCTCCCGCTCATGAAGCGCTTGAAGGATGGGCTTCCAGGCAAGTTTTCTCAAAATGAAGAATACGGTGAGGAATGCCGTCAGCGTCCAAAAGAATAATCCAAACTCCGGGGTTAATAATTCCATATATCAGGATAATAAAGAAACAATAAACTGATTCGCAAATTAATAAATAGTCAATTTATTTTTTGTCGTTTTTCACTTCATCCAGAGAAAACAACTACACTCCTCGCCCTTCGCTTGGAGTGTAGTTGGGAGTTCGCTTAGAGCACTACGGCCAGAAGGGCAACGATTACGCCGAATAGGGCCACCCCTTCCACGAAAGCCGCGGTCAGGATCATGTTCTGACGAATGTCGCCTGCTGCTTCGGGCTGACGGGAAATTGCCTCTACGGCTCCTTTTCCGATCTGTCCGATACCGAGTCCAGCGCCCAGAACGGCGAAACCGGCTCCGATGGCACCTCCGGCAGCAGCCGTACCGTCAATAGCTAACATAACTGTGTTTAACAAGGACATGTGTATATGGATTTTGATGAAAAAAAACGATGGAGTATTTTATTTGCCTATGGACTTAGGATTAAGGACCGGAGCGGCTTGCTCGTGATGGCCTTCGTCCACGGATTGTCCAATGAAGACGGCCGTCAGGTTCGCAAATATGAATGCCTGAATGGCGCCTACCAGCAGTTCCAATAAATACATAAACAAGGTAAATGCCAGGGATATGGGGGCAAATCCCCATCCCGCAATTACGTTCAAATTGGCAAAAATGAAGATCATGGATACCACACTTAGAATGATGATGTGGCCGGCCATAATATTGGCAAAAAGACGGATCATCAGCGCAATAGGCTTAATGAACAAAGAGATGATCTCAATGGGCACCAGCAGGAATTTGATGGCCAGAGGCACTCCCGGAGGATTGAAAAGATGTCCCCAGAAGTGGCGATTCCCACTGAAAATCATGACAATGAATGTCAATAGGGCCAGACATCCGGTCACGGCCAAATTACCGGTAAAGTTGGCGGCTCCCGGGATCAGACCCAGGAGGTTGTTGATCCAGATAAAGAAAAATATGGTCAGCAACAAGGGAGTGTATCGCAAATAATGGCGACCAATGCTTGGCTTGGCCACATCATCACGAATAAAAAGGATTATGGGCTCCAGAAAACCCTGCATTCCCGAAGGCGCTTCCTTGCTCCCCTTCCGCTGATAGACTTTGGCGGCAGAAATCATCAGCCATAGCATCAGGGCCACGGAAATCAGCATGGACATCACATTCTTGGTAATCGAAAGGTCCAGGATCCGGGCTTGGTCCTCGGATACAATCTTTTCCTTCATGGGACCGCGCACCAATCTATAACCCTTATAGCTGCTGTGTCCATGATCGAAACGCGAAGAGGAGAACACCGAAAGGCCATTTTCCGGATGCCATATTATAACAGGCAGGGGAAGGGTGACGGGATGGCCGTTAAAATCCATAAAATGCCAATCATGGGCATCGGAAATATGGCCAAAAATAGTGGCCGCCGCATCAAAACCTTTTTTCTCCTCCACAGATTCGGCAGCTTCTTCTGCCGAAAGGGAAGCATTGGCCAGGGCCGGCAAAGGGCTTAGACCAGTGGCCAGGACCAGGAATAAAGCGGCAAAAAATCGATGAAATCCCATGAACTGCTCCGAAATTTGGCGCAAAGATAGCCATTTATGGTTCAAAAAAAAGTCAGGCTTCGAAAATCCGCCCCTTATCTGATTTGGGCATGGGAAGCAAAGTGAGGCCCTCCCCCCTTTTGCTCATTCTCCTTGGATGAATAGCGGAGAAAAGCGACGCCGCTGGTTGGGGGTTTCCCCTCGACCAAAATCCCGCTTTTTTCCGGATTTCCTGGGGATGATTTTTGATTTTTGCTGCCGGGAACCCTTTTATGTGTTATTTTTGCCGTCTAAATCAACCAATTAGTATCCCATGCAGGAATTTGGAAAAAAGAACCCATCTGCTCAGCTAGCGGATCTGGGTCTGGAAGTAGCTACAGCTCACTGGAATTTGCCCCCGGAAGACCTCGTTCAGCAAACGCTTCAGCGAAATCAGGGAGAGCTCAGTGACTCCGGGGCTTTATGTGTGCTAACAGGAAAATTCACCGGCCGATCGCCAAAGGATAAATTTGTGGTCAAAGACGCCACTACCGAAAACACGGTGGACTGGGGAGATATAAACATACCGACCACGACGGAGATCTTTGACGGGCTATATAAGAAGGTATGCGATTACCTGAAAGGAAAGGACGTATGGGTGCGGGATGCCTATGCCTGTGCCGATCCTAAGTACCGTCTCCGGATCCGGGTGGTGAACGAGGACCCCTGGGCCAACCTGTTCTGTCACCATCTCTTCCTTAGACCCACGGAAGAGGAACTGAAGACCCAAGAGCCGGACTGGCTGATTCTTCAGGCTCCTTCTTTCCTCGCCGATCCCGCTGTGGACGGAACCCGTCAGGGGAATTTCACCATGGTAAACTTTACCAAGCGGATCATCCTTATCGGTGGATCCGCCTATACCGGGGAGATTAAAAAAGGAATATTCTCGGTGCTGAATTACCTCCTTCCCCAGGAACATCAGGTGCTGAGCATGCACTGCTCAGCTAATGAAGGAAAGGATGGAGACGTGGCCCTTTTCTTCGGCCTTTCCGGTACCGGGAAAACCACCCTCAGTGCCGACCCCGACCGCGCCCTTATCGGTGATGACGAACACGGTTGGGCCGAAGGTTCCGTATTCAATTTCGAAGGAGGCTGCTACGCCAAGGTAATTGACCTTAGCGAGGAAAAGGAACCTCAGATATTCCGGGCCATCAAGGAAACCACCATCCTGGAAAACACCCGGTTCCTGCCCGGTACCCATACCGTGGACTATGCTTCTACGGAAATCACGGAAAACACCCGGGCTGCCTATCCGATTTATTTCATCCCCAATGCCAAAGATCCTTCCTATGGATCGGATCCCCGGAACATATTCTTCCTGACCTGCGATGCCTTTGGCATTCTTCCGCCGATCAGCAAACTGAATACCGGCCAGGCTATGTACCATTTCATCAGCGGATACACGGCTAAGGTGGCCGGCACCGAAGTGGGCATCACGGAACCGCAGACCACCTTCTCCGCCTGTTTCGGAAAGGTATTCCTTCCCCTGCACCCCACGCGCTATGCGGAGCTGCTGGGCAAGAAGCTGGCCCAGCATCCTGAAGTCAATGTCTGGCTGGTGAATACCGGATGGAGCGGAGGCCCATATGGGGTAGGTCAAAGGATGAGCCTGAAACATACTCGGGCCATGATTACCGCTGCCCTGAACGGAGAACTGGAAAAAGTGGAATACGAACCCCATTCCGTATTTGGCGTGGCCATGCCCCGCACCTGTCCCCATGTACCTTCCGAAATCCTCAATCCCAGATCCACCTGGAAGGATCCCGAGGAATATGATAAGCAGGCCCTGAAACTGGCAGCTCTGTTCAATCAAAACTTCGAGCGCTATGCGGATGCGGCCAGCGACGAAATCAAGGCAGCCGCCCCCAAGTCCATGCAAAGCGCCTGATAACCCGAAATTCTAATCTGATTTCTGGACCAGAGGCTGTCTCAAAAGGGCAGCCTCTTATTATGTGGAAATGTGGAAATAAAAAG
>CAYPQN010000032.1:0-25059 GCA_964412885.1 uncultured Chitinophagaceae bacterium
GGAGGAGTAAAGGAAATTGTTCCCGTGGCCGGATCCAGCACAAAAGTGTTATTGGTCTGTATGGGGTTGTTTGGGAAGGTAATGGCCGGCCAGGGAGCCTGAGATCCTGCGGGAGGGGTGTTCAAGGCGTGGTTTGACGGGGGATTGGCACAATCCGAAGCCACCATGGGGTTTACCACTTCGCTGACCAGAGAGTCCCCGTCGGGGTCCACCGCCCCGTTATTATACTGAAATGGAGTATTCAGACAGCAATAAGGAATTGGTTTGATAGAGAAATAGGGGGAAGAGTTGGTATCGGATATGGTATTGTTAAAAGTCGTTTCCGTATAGAAATACGGAAGACCCACCAGGTTGTTGCTCGGGTTGCGGTTACCGATAAAGGTGGAAAAGGTCCAGAAATCACAGGAATAGGGAAGGGTGAGCACCACATAATACCAATATTCCTCATAACCGCGCTGCCCGCCGGATCCCGATCCCTCACAGGTGGTCGAGGCATTGGAACAACCCAGGGCTACGGGGGAACCGTTATCCACTCCGGGGGGGATTTTCCCCGGCCAAAGCGCCATGTTCGTTTGGTTCACCTGGGGGTGACAGCTGCTCTTATAGCAGAGTATAGCCGAGCTAGGGGCATCAATACCCGTACAATCCCTGTAGAATTTGAAAAAGAACCTGTAGGTCGAATCACTGACGTGTTCATATATGATCTCCCCTCCAGCGGCATGTGTGGCATGTGCCTTCTGTTGGGCAAACAGAAACAGGCTCAATATCCCGGCCCAAAAGGGAATCTGGTGAAAGATTTTTTTCATGATGTTTAGTTTATCAATCTTTATATGGACCTTTGTGCATTTTCCTAGTCTTTCCGGGTCTTAAAGTTAATAGAAATTTAAAAATAATGGAATTTCTGGGATATATTCTTTGAATATTCTTTTCTGGTGGCGCAAAGTCCGGTAAATCATGTGCTTAGGAATGAAAATGGTGTTGGTGTTAAAATAGACAGAAATAAAAAGTGAAAGGTTGACCTTATGGCGGCTTTTTTTCGAACCGCCCTCAGAATTCCGGGACTTTCGGCTATGAAAACGGGGATTATCGTAAATTGCTCCCACAATAAATGAATGAATTTTGATTGATATTTATGGCTTGTCTAAATGGTATGGGCAGCACCAGGTCCTCCAGAATATAGATCTACAACTGGAGGGCGGTCAGATCATAGGCTATATTGGTCCCAATGGGGCGGGAAAGTCCACCACGGTGAAAATTCTCACCGGCCTGATTCAGGACTATGAGGGGCAGGTACGTATTGGGGGATTTGATCTGAGAAAGGACTTGGCCCAATACAAGAACATTGTGGGCTATGTGCCGGAGACTGCCGAGCTCTATGAACTGCTCACTCCCAGAGAGTACCTCGTTTTTGTCGCTAAGCTCTATAGACTTCCTGAAGAGAAGGCCCTGGGTAGGATACGGTCCTTGCTGGGCATGTTTTCCATGGAGGCACATGCCGATCAGCGAATGGATGGTTTCTCCAAAGGGATGAAGCAGAAAATCCTGCTTATTTCCGCCTTGATTCATGAGCCGAAGATTCTATTTCTGGATGAACCCCTCAGCGGACTGGATGCCAATGCGGTGATTCTGGTCAAGGAACTTCTCCAGATGCTCAAGGCTGAGGGGAAGACCATATTTTACTGTTCCCATATGATGGACGTGGTCGAGAAGGTCAGCGATCGGATCATTTTGATCCACCAAGGGAAAATCATTATAAATGAGGCGGCCGAGGACCTGCGAAACAGGGAGCAAGGATCTCTGGAATCCGTATTTGCCCGATTGACCACGGAGAGTCCTTCCCCGGTATCTGAAACCCCAAGCATATAAGCGATGAATCGATTCCTTGTATGGGTTCTCCTGTTTCCACGGCCTCTATGGCGGCTTTTCGGCGCGGAACCCGATCACCTGGAGGCCATACTCAAGGTGAAGGTGATCAGCGAGGCCAGAAGGCCATACCGCCTGGGCGGAAGCCGGACAGCATTCAAAGGATTCCGGGTGGTGATCCAGTTTTTGGTCTCCTTGTTTATGGGGATTCTCTACCTGCTCCCATTGGTGATTTTGGAGAATCTGCCTCTGGCCATGACGGTGTTCTATACCCTTTTTGGGGCCATACTCAGTTTTGTGCTGATTACGGATTTTTCCACCGTGCTCTTTGACACTCGGGATCGGTATATTCTTTTTATACGTCCGGTAAAGGACCAAACCCTTTTCCTGTCTCGTGCGCTTTTCATCTTTATTTATCTATCTCAGTTGGTATTCCCCATGGCGCTACCGGCCTGGATATTGTTATTTGCCCTACATGGACCCGGATTCGCGCTGTATTTTCTATTGCCCCTGCTGCTGTTGATTTTCATGGTTCTTTTTGCCGTCCTGGGCATATACCTGCTCATGGTCAGGTGGGCAGGGGCCAATAGGTTCAAAGATCTCATTAGTTACTTCCAGATTGCCTGGACTATGTTGATTATCATTACGGGCTATTTTCTTCCTCTGCTCCTGGATCAGGAGTTTTTCCTGAATCCGGATCCCGGTGCATTTTCCTGGCTGGTATTCCTACCTACCTATTGGCTGGCCATGACCTGGGTCCCCCTGGGAGTTCCTGCTTTTCTCCCCGGGACGGCCTGGACCGGTATTCTAAGCCTGGCTATGGTCCTGAGCATAGGAATTCTGGGGCTTCGCTCCATGACCCGGAGATTCATCCGGGAGATGAGCCAGATGGACTCCCAGGCTGACCGGCCTTCCCGAACCCGCTCTCCGGGATCGAGTGTCGGGATCTGGGAGCGGATGGCGTCCCGCCTTCACCGCCATCCGGAGTCCCGGGCAGGATTTCAGTTGACCTGGATACAGACCAGCCGGAGCCGGACTTTCAAAATGAAGGTTTATCCCATGTTCGGATATGTGCCCGTTCTCTTTATTTATATAATATACTCGGCTAACCGGGACAACTTTTCCCAGGCTCTTCAGGGACTGTCCACAGGGAAATCCTACCTGACCTTGCTGTATATTTCGGGAATTACGGTTATGCAGGCCGTCAATTATATGATTTATTCCGATCACTATAAGGCTTCCTGGGCCTTCCGACTCAGCCCCACGGAAAGGCCCGGTTATTTTCTTGCCGGAGCCTTCACTGCCCTATGGATAAAATATTTCAGTTTGTTCTTTTTTCTGATCTCCCTGGCCCTGGTCTGGATCTGGGGCTGGCCTGTCTTATTCGATGCTTTGTTGGCTTTGATCAACCTGCTGGTATTCAACCTGATTATCCTTTTATATGCCAACCGGGCTTTGCCCTTCTCGCTAATGGAGCAGGTCCAGCAGTCAGGGGCCAGAGTGTTCAAATCCTTGGCCAGCTTGCTTGTTCCGGGATTTCTTGCCCTGATCCATTTTCTATCCTTCGACATGATTTGGCTGAAAATTTTGTTTACCCTTCTCAGTGGGATAGTTTTGTGGATGCTCTGGGACAGTCTGCTCAACCTGGGCTGGAAGGCCTTGGAACCCAAGCCGTCCAAAAAGAATAAATAAACCCTTACCGTTCAAATCCATTGTGCCCATGCGTTTTCCCTTTTTACAGTTTGGTTTTGCCCTCTGTGTTTCCACTTTGCTGCTCTCCTGCGGTCAATCTCCGGAATCCCCGGTATTGGTTAGCTCCACACCCGGGAACTCCGGTCGGGATGTACATACCCAGTCCAATGGGGATCGCATTCCCCTCAGGCATCTCAGCCTGGATATCCGGGTGGACTTTGACCAGAGGCAAATCGAGGGGAAGGCCAGATGGACCTTGGATAACCCGGGAAACCAAAGCAGACTTAGGCTGGATACGGATGGCCTGCAAATCGACAGCGTATGGGTGGACGATCAGAAGGGAAGTTTCTCCTTGGATTCCCCGGTCCCTTACCTGGGAACTGCCCTGAATATACCCATTGAAGCCGAAAGCCAGTCGGTGACCATATTTTACAGGACCGGACCCGATGCGGCAGCTCTGCAATGGCTGGAACCGCATCAAACCGAAGACAAGAAGCATCCTTTTCTCTACACGCAGTCTGAATCCATATATGCCCGCTCCTGGATCCCCTGTGCAGATGGACCCGGATTTCGATTCACCTTCGATGCCCGGGTCCAGGTCCCTTCGGGTCTTTTGGCTCTGATGAGCGCCCGAAACCCTCAGGAGAAGAATGATTCGGGACTATACCATTTTGAAATGGAAATTCCCATTCCGGCCTACCTGATGGCCCTGGCCGTTGGGGATCTGGAATTTGCCCCTATTGATAAACAGATCGGAGTCTATGCCGAGCCGGGCATGATTCAGCGGGCCCGCTGGGAATTTGAAGAAGTGGGGTGGATGATGGCTAAAGCAGAGGAACTCTATGGCCCCTATGGATGGGGACGCTATGATGCCCTGATCCTCCCGCCGGGTTTCCCGATAGGCGGAATGGAAAATCCTAGGCTGACTTTTTGCACCCCGACTATTATAGCCGGAGACAGGTCCCTAATGAATCTGGTGGCCCATGAGCTGGCCCATAGCTGGAGCGGGAACTTGGTGACCAATGCCACCTGGAACGACTTCTGGCTTAACGAGGGATTCACCGTCTATTTTGAGCGCCGGATTACAGAATCCATGTATGGAAAGGATTATGCCGATATGCTTTGGGAACTGGGTTACCAGGATCTTCAGCAATCCATGGAACTCCTTGGCCATAATTCTCCAAGAACTCACTTATACCAGGATTTGGAGAATAAGGACCCCGACGAAGGGTTCACGGATATTCCCTACGAAAAAGGAGCCCTGTTCCTCAAACTGATTGAAGGGGAAGTGGGCAGGGAAAGAATGGATTCCTTTCTGACCACCTACTTCAATGAGTTTGCTTTTCAGACTATACATACCCGTCAGTTCCTAGAGTATCTGAACAAAAAGCTTATTGGCCAGGATGAAGACTTAAGGACCCGGTTACGCATTCCTGAGTGGGTTTATGGACCTGGTATTCCGGCCTCAGCCCCCCGCTATCCTTCACAACGTTTTGCCCAGGTGGATAGTCAAGTCAAAAGGTTTTTGGAATCCGGAGCCGCCTCGGTGCAGACTGAATCCTGGACAACCCATGAGTGGTTGCATTTTCTTCGGCAACTGGAACGCCCTTTGTCCAGGGAGAGAATGCGGGACCTGGATTCCGTATTTTCTCTGACGCAAACAGGGAACAGTGAATTGGCGGATATGTGGTTCATCCATTCCATAGCTTCCCGCTATGAAGAAGCTTATCCGGCCATAGACTCCTTCCTATCCCGGGTGGGACGAAGGAAGTTCATCGAGCCCTTGTACCGGGAAATGCTGAACCGGGATCAGGGGGACAGGGCCCGGGATTTGTACGGCCGATACAGAAGGAACTACCATCCCATGGCGCAGGCCAGCCTGGATAAACTCTTTGCTTCCCAGGAAGAGGAAATATAGCCGGGGATGGAAAGGGGATAGGAATTTCCCTATTTATTGATCAGTCTTCGAACCGCTTTGTGACATAATGGGAGTTCATGATCCTCAACAACCCCATATAGTCCATCCGGAATTCCACCAGGTCGCCGACCTGGTGGTTCTGGGGGTTTTCTCCCAAATCCAGCACAATCATGTCCGAACTGGCCCCGGCAATCTGAATATTCGCATCCACAGGATTAATATGCCCATCTTCCACATCAAGTAGACCCAGATCGACAATGGCCCTCTGACTGGAGGCTCCCGGTAAGGCGGATTCAAACTGAGCCACCTGACCCGTGAGATTCTGACCCATTTCCCCAATAGGAACTAAGGGCTTCTCATTCAGTTCTATGATTTCCGCATAAAGCTTGAACACATCGTGATGCATATGCGCATAGGGCTGACTATGGTAAACATCCGTGCCCAGGAACAAGGTTTCTCCCACCCTGAAATGGTTTATGCCCTTGGGCAATAGTCCCTGATCAATCAACGGAATGGTGACGGAGGCGCCGCCGGAAATATAGGGGATTCTGCGGTTGAACTTGGCCTCGACCAGTTGGGTGTACAGGGAGAGCTGAATCAGTTTGTCCTGATTGGGCAATACCCCATACATACAGGTGAGGTTGGTGCCAATCCCGGCCACTTCAATGTGGGGAAGCTCGAAAACTTGGGCGTAGAAATCTATGAACTGTTCGCGCATCACCCCTTCCCGCAGCTCGCCGAGTTCGATCATGATGACGATCTTATGTATTTTGCCCGCCTCGGAGGCGGCATTGGAAAGCCGCTTAATGGTTTCCAGCTCCGTATTGAAGCTCACGTCGGCAAATTCCACAATTCTTTTAGCAGAACGCTTGGTAGGTGGCTTTATGTAAACCGTTTCTATGTCCGGGTTCAGGGACTTTATGATCTTCAGGTTGTCCAGCCGGCTGTCGCAGATCTGTTCAATGCCCAATTCCATTAGGGCGGAGAGATATTCTGGGTGGCCGCAGAGTACCTTGGCGACCACAGACCACTCAATGCCGTTCTCCCTGAACACCCGATCCAGGTGTTCATAGTTTTCCCTTAGCTTCCTTCTGTTCAGGGTGATGTAGGCCATAATCTTTTGCTTTTGGAAATTCAGGATCTAGCCCTTCTCATTTCTAAGTACTTGTTCGTGAATCCCCATCGCTCATAGAGTCTTCGGGCAGGGTTGTCAGGTTCCACGTGCAGGGCGATGTCTCCGGGGCAGTGCTCAACGGCAGCGGCAATCAGTTTGCTGCCGATGCCTTTTCCCCTGTGTTCCGCATCGGTAGCAATATACACCAGTATATTCTCGGGGATGTATCCCTCCATTCCGGTCTTGTTCAAGACCACCGAACCCAAAATTCGGTCCTGTTCCTCCCAGGTGATGATCAAACCGCCGGGACGGCCTTGGCGTCCCAGAGCATAATCCATGGCTTTGCCTATGGCGTCTCGGGGATCCCCATAGTTTTCCAAATGCTTGTACAGAAAATCGCCGATCTGATCTTTTTTCGAAGTATCGGGGACTTGGCTTGGAGAGTAAATTCGAATCATATTCCGATCTTTTTTTAGATTCTTGCCCATGAGTTTCCCATTCGTGATCAGGAATAACCAATCCAGGACCGATTTCTGATCCAAGAAACTTGCCCAGAGTAAATGCGAAACCCGGAAATGCTTGCACGGTGCCGGATACATGGAAAAATGACCCAGTTAAAGGCTGTAGGGAACCATGAATGCCCTGACCAACGCCTCACCGCCATGGAAGACTCATGGTAATAAAATGAACATGGCAAAGGTATCAAAACCTGTAGCAAATACCAATTCTTTTTGCTATCTGTTTGACTGTCAGAATATTATCTTTTCAGATTCGGACGATCCTGTATTGGGCCAAAGCAAGCTCCCCGTGGAGCTTTCTTAAAATCAGCCTATTTTATTTTCTTGTTATATTTGACATTTGTTACCAAATGGTTTTGTGATGGATGGAAATGTGCAGGTCAGCCCCAGGCTGATAGAGGAGTTGAACCAATGGTTTAAGGAGCAGCCTCCGGCCCAAATCCGGATCAATCTCCGGAAAATGCTCTTTGATTACTTGAGAACAGAAATCAGCACCGGTATTCCGGACTACTACGAGGACTTGCTTATTCAGCTCGACGGACTCTTTAATCTGCTGGAAAGGGCGGAGGCAGAATCAGGAAGTTTTTCCCCCAGACATGCCGACAGGTCCGCCCGGATCTCTGGGCTTTCGCTGGGGCATTTGATGAACTATCTTGCGGATTTTACCCAGCCGGAGCTGATTTTTGTTCGTCAGGACCCAGCCTCGCCGAGGGACAGAGCGCATCATTTACTTACTGTTATCGTGGACGAAGGGGATCTTATGGCCAGCCATCCTTCGGGAACTTCTCTTTTTTCCACCCTCCGGACGGAAACCGCCTGGTATACCGTGCAGTTTCACAGCGCGGAGGAAATGGAGACAAGAATCCGGCAGGGAGATCCCTATTTCCGATTATCCTGCCGCCAGGAGTTCCTGCTCTTCAACCCAAAGGGCAGGGCGATTCCGGTTCCCTCTGCGGAGCTATGGGAGAAAAGACGAAATATAGGGGCAGCGCGATGGCAGCAGCATTCCCAAAAGGCAAGGTCCTATTTTTGCGAAGCCTCCGGCTGTCTGCATCGCGGAGGCATGGAGGCCGCTTCGGTTTTCTTATACTTAGGATTGGACCAGACCCTCCATTCCCTGGTCGGAGGCCTGGATGCCGCCGCTCCCCCCAAGTCAGCGGGGCTAGACCGTTGGTTACATTTCCGACACCTAGGACCGGCGCTTTTCACCCAGAATACCGATTTACCTTCCCCTTATCAGGATTTGCTGGGTGTATTGGAGTCCCTAAGTCCCTTAGGTGGGGGAGAAGACCTGCCTGATGCGGAAAGGCTGGCCTTGTTGCTCCCTTGGGCAGATGATTTATGGACCCGATGCCGCCTTACTGTGAGCCAATATCTGGAACTAGAGTCCATGGATATCCCTATATTCGACCCGATGAATCGAGGGGAAAACCGAATGCTATGACTGAGAACAGAAGAAGACGGCTGGAATCGGTGATCAGCCGGCGGCAATCCGACCTGGTCATTGTCATGGAAGACGTACATGATCCCCATAACATATCGGCCGTGATGCGCACGGCGGACTCCGTGGGGGTGATGGACATGTATTTAATTCAATCGGAAGGGTATCGTCACCGACGGTTTGGAAAGCGAAGTTCGGCCAGCGCGCTCAAATGGCTGAGGGTTCACTATTTCGACGAAATCGAATCCTGTATGTCAGTGTTGCGCGAAAAGGGGCTTAGGCTAATGGCCACTCACCTGGGCAAGGAAGGCCGTTCCCTGTACAGCCTAGACCTTACTCAGCCCACAGCACTGGTTTTCGGAAATGAGCACCGGGGGTTGAGCGAGGAATGCCTTTCCCATTGCGACGGAAACTTTCATATTCCCCAGGTTGGCATGGTCAAATCCCTGAACATATCGGTGGCCTGTGCGGTCAGTCTTTACGAAGCCTTTAGGCAACGGGAGGCCCTGGGATATTATGAGGGAAAACCCAGAATGGATTCCCGGACCCTGGCAGAACTAAAGGAATCCTGGTTCTCCCGGGAACAAGGAACTTCGTCGGGCCATCCTAACCCATAAAATGCCTCATGGCCGGCAGGTATGGAGGGGGCGACCAGGAAGAAGGCCGAAGGACCAGATTTACTTGAAGGACAAGTCCCCGATTCGCCTTAACCCCGATATCGGAATGCCCCGGAATAAAAAACAGCAGAGATGACTGATACGATCATCTCTGCTGCTCCGCACCTAGGGAGGAAATCTTCCCGGTGAAGGAAAGACGAGTGGATCGACCCTTAGTTCCCCAGGTAGGATTTCAGCAACTGGCATCGGGAGGCGGTGCGCAGTTTGTTTATGGCTTTATCCTTGATCTGACGCACCCTCTCCCTGGTTAGGGCAAATTTCTCTCCTATATCTTCCAGACTCATCGGGTGTTCCACCCCAATGCCGAAATAAAGCTTAATCACATCCCTCTGCCTGTCGGTCAGGGTGCTCAGGGAACGGTCAATTTCGCAACGCAGAGAATCATAGTGCTCGATTTCACTGTCGGCCGCTTCGGAATTGGGGTTTTCCAATACATCCAAAAGCGTATTGTCCTCACTGTCGACAAAAGGGGCATCCACCGATACATGGCGGGAGGCTACCCCCAAAGTAGTTTCGATTTCCTCAGTGCCGATTTCCAGCAACTCGGCCAGCTCCTCGGTGGAGGGTTCCCGCTCAAACTCCTGTTCCAACTGGGAATATGCTTTGCTGATCTTATTGGTCAGTCCCACCTTGTTCAGCGGCAGGCGAACGATACGGGACTGTTCGGCCAAAGCCTGGAGTATGGATTGTCGGATCCACCAAACGGCATAGGAGATAAACTTGAATCCTCGGGTTTCATCGAAGCGCTGTGCCGCCTTGATCAATCCCAGATTTCCTTCATTGATCAGATCGCTGAGGGAAAGCCCCTGATTCTGATACTGCTTGGCCACGGATACCACAAACCGGAGGTTTGCCTTGGTCAGCTTTTCCAGGGAACGCTGATCCCCCTGCTTGATCTGGATAGCCAAATGGACCTCTTCTTCCGGGGTAATTAAATCTACCTTGCCGATCTCCTGCAAATATTTTTCCAGAGACTGGCTTTCACGATTCGTGATGGACTTCGTGATCTTGAGCTGACGCATGGACATTAGATAATCTTTAAGAGGTTAGAAAATGGAGCACAACCTAGAAAAATAACATTTCTTTTCCCTTTTGGTATCGCAAATCTAAGGTTCCTGACTATTCAACCCAAAAAAAATTAAGGATTTCTTAACAGCGGATTTCCAACGCTCTATAATCGCCCAATACCCTTTCCTCAAGGGTTTTTCCAAATAATTTTGAATGTTGCGCTATTTTTTTATTATTGCAGGATTAGGGCATTAAAGCTTAGATTAAAGTGAACTGTCAATAACATGAGAAAGAACAAAACCATATACTCCCTGGAGTTCCCCATTCGGTGTTCCCCTACCATCCTTTTTGAGTTCTTATCCACGCCGGTGGGACTGCAGGAATGGTTTGCCGATAAAGTGGATCAAAGAGATCAAACCTTTTATTTTGACTGGAATGGTTCGGTGGATACAGCAGATTTGGTAGAAAAAGTGGAAAATGAGCTGGTCCGATTTCGCTGGGATTACTACGGTCCGGACGAATATTTTGAGTTCCGGATTGAACAGAGCCCCGTCACCAATGAAACCATTTTGAAGATTACCGATTTTGCGGAGAAGGCGGACCTCAAAGACCAGGAAAGATTATGGAACTCCCAGGTCAGTGATCTGAAGCATCGCATCGGCGCCTGATAAACACTTAAGGAACGGTCCCCCCATGGGGACCATTTTTTTGTCCACGTCTTGGGTGTATTGCCGTCACGGACTCCGGGGTCCTGAAGTCCTTTCCGCACCGAAGCGGACCATCCGGGAATGCCCCTGCGGAATTTCCTTTTCCCGCCTCAATAGGATGGGGGAGATTGGGCCATATTTTCCTATTTTTACCGTTTTATCGCCAAAAGGCACTTTACCCGCTTCCGAAAGGAGGGGGGGGGAAGGCGCCCACAGACCATAAAATCGAACAATCAGGCAATTCATTAAATAGGTGTGGGGATTGATCAAGAAGCTAGATATACTCCTGATTCGAAGTTTTATTGGTCCATTTATCCTGACCTTCTTCATCACCCTTTTTGTCCTGGTCATGCAGTTTTTCTGGCTGTATATGGACGAACTGATCGGAAAGGGCCTGGGATCCTGGATGATCATTCAGCTACTCTTCTACATGTCCACTACTTTGGTGCCCATGGCCCTTCCCCTGGGTATACTTTTGGCCTCGATTATGACCTTTGGGAGCATGGGGGAACACTTTGAGCTGGTGGCCATTAAATCCGCCGGCATTTCCCTGATCCGCTTCATGCGCCCATTGGTTCTCTTTATCATGGCCATAGGAGTATTTGCCTTTGTGTTCAACAACCGGGTGATCCCCTATGCCAACCTGAAGGCCCTTTCCCTTCTTTATGATCTTCGGAATTCCAAGCCGGCACTGAACATCCGCCCCGGGCAGTTCAACACAGACATTGATGGATATGCCATCCGGGTGGGAGAAAAGGGGGAAGACGGACAGTCAATTCGGCACATCCTGATATATGACCATAGTTCGGGATTGGGAAACGACCATACTATTGTGGCGGAGAAGGGGATCATGTTCCCCAGCCCGGATAAAAAGAACCTGATTTTCCGCCTGGAGAACGGATGGCGCTACGAAGAGAAAATTAAATATACCGACCAGAGGATATTTCAGCAAACCCGAATGCAATTCCGCCAATGGGATAAGGTATTCGACCTTTCCTCCTTTGGTTTGAGCCGCACCAACGAAGACTTGTTCAAGGATGCCCACCAGATGATGGACATTCAACAGCTGAATGAGCGCATCGATTCCATGGGGAAATACCAACATCGCCTGGTCCAGAATGTATATAGTTATCTAGGGCCTTATCTGAGCCTGATGAGGCCGGGCACCGATAGCGCTTGGCAGGCTGCCCGCACCCGGACTCCTGAGCCGCGCTCCTATGAGAATGGGTTCCTGGATCTGGTGGAGGAAAGCCGCCACCCGGAAATCCGATCCCAGGTCTACAATCAGGCCCGAAACATTCATGCTTTACTGGATATCACCGCTTTCGACCAGAAGCTGAATCTGGAGAACAGCAGAAAATACAATATCGAATGGCACCGGAAGTTCACCCTCTCTTTCGCCTGCCTCTTGCTTTTTCTGATTGGGGCACCGCTGGGGGCGATTATTCAGAAAGGGGGAATAGGCATGCCTTTGGTGATTGCCGTGGCGTTTTTCATCATTTTCCATATAATGTCGATAACCGGGGAAAAACTGGCCAAAGCAGGGAGCCTGGCTCCCTGGATGGGTATGTGGATGGCCACGGCCATGCTGTTGCCCATAGCCTTTATCCTGATTCAACAGGCCCGCAATGATTCCAAAGTATTTAGTAAGGAATGGTATCTGCGCTGGGCAAACCGCATTCTGGGGATATTTATAACGAGAAAGGCCGATGCAAAATAAGATTTATCCTACCTGGAACCCCTATTTCCATATTCCCTTTTTGGTCTGGGTGGCCCTAGGGGGGCTAGCTCTGGCAATCTGGGACAGGGACAGCCTATTCTTTGCTTTCCATGGGAGGGCCATCTCCGTATTCGATCCCATTGTACCCTATGTGGATTGGATAGGTGAAGGCTATCTGGCCGCCGCCATCCTCCTTGGACTTCTGGCCTTTCCCCGTTATCGCCGGCTCGGGTATTTTCTGGCTGCCGCACTGAGTCAGCTCTTTACCAGCCTGTTGATACAGGGGCTAAAATCGGCTATTCAGGCCCCCCGCCCCATGAAGGTGTACGAAGGTCAGGACCTGATTCATGTCCTGGACACCTGGCCGATTTTGCTTTCCCGTAGCTTTCCTTCAGGTCATACGGGGGCGGCTTTTTGTCTGTTATGTTTTCTTTCTTTACTTTTAAGGCCGCCCTATCGCGCCTGGGGCATGGTTTTTTTCCTGCTGGCCCTTTTGGCCGGCCTTTCCCGGATTTATCTGGCGGCGCATTTTTTCGCCGACGTGTATTGCGCCAGTATCTTGGCCGTAATCATGGTCACTTTGACGGTGTTTGTGCTGAACCAATCCTTGGGAAAGAGGTCCCGGGAATAATCCTAACCAGAATGACTCATGGCCAGATTGATTCGCTATACTATCGTCTTCCTTTTCGGCTCTCTGCTTTTTCTTCCATTTCTCGGCCAGGTGCACCTTTTTGACTGGGATGAGATCAATTTTGCCGAGTCTGCCCGGGAGATGATAGCTACCGGGGATTACCTTCGGGTACGGATCAATTATGAGCCTTTCTGGGAAAAACCCCCCTTGTTCATCTGGCTTCAGGTATTGTCGATGAAAGTCCTGGGAATCAATGAGTACGCAGCCCGGCTGCCCAATGCGCTAACGGGAATTCTCACGCTTATGATCCTGTTTTATGTAGGCAAGCGCATAGTGAACCGGAGGATGGCCGGTTGGTGGGTACTTCTTTATGCGGCAACCTGGCTTCCTCATTTTTATTTTAAATCCGGAATCATTGATCCCCTGTTCAATCTGTTTATATTCCTTTCCTTCTTTCAGGTATTTCTGCTCCGGGATTCGCGAAACCCCATGCTCCATTCGGGACTGGCGGGATTTTTTCTTGGTTTGGCTGTCCTGACCAAAGGTCCTGTAGCCATTTTAATTGCCTTGGTCTCTCTATTGGTCTACCTGGTTGTAAACCGGGGAATCTGGGGTTACCAATGGAAACATTTTCTTATTCTGGCCCTAAGTACTGCCCTGACCACATTCCTTTGGTTCGGCCTGGAGGTAATTAACCACGGTTGGTGGTTCATCCAGGAATTCCTGGTTTATCAGATCCGCCTGCTCCGCACCGAGGATGCCGGCCATGGGGGGCCGTTCTTCTATCATTTTCTAGTCCTTTTGCTGGGCTGCTTTCCCGCTTCGGCTTTTCTGTTCCAGTTCAGCCGCAGCCCATATTCCCGTCAGGATGCCACCGGTGAGTTCAGTCGGTGGATGTGGATACTGCTTTGGGTGGTCCTCATTCTTTTCTCCATAGTGCAGACCAAAATCGTCCATTATTCTTCCCTGGCCTATTTCCCCCTCAGCTTCCTGGCCGCAGTCCAAATATATCGAATTGCCCGCCGGAGGGTTCCCGTTCGGCCCCTGGTCACCGGGCTGATTCTGGGGATAGGCAGTATTTTGGGCCTGGCCCTGGCGGCATTGCCCTGGCTTGGCGCCCGTACCTCAGAATGGATTCATCTGGTGGAGGATCCTTTTGCTGCTGGCAACCTGCAGGCAGAGGTCTCCTGGTCCTCCTGGGAATCGATTTGGGGGCTGGCATTCCTGATCATGGTCTGGGTTTCCGCTTGGTGGATGCGCCATCAGGCCAGAAAAGGCATTATCCTGTTGATGGTCTCCAGCCTGATTATTCTGGAACTAACCGTGGTGCGCTTCACGCCCCGGATAGAGGCCTATTCTCAGCGGGCGGCCATAGAGTATTTCAAACAGATTCGCCACGAGGATGCCTATATCCATGCCCTGGGGTACAAAAGCTATGCGCCCTTGTTCTATGGGGAAAAGCCTCCGGGGCATAGGCCAGAGTCAAGGAACGAGGAATGGTTGCTCCACGGACCCATAGACAAGCCGGTATACTTTATTTGCAAGGTTCCAGATAAGCCCAAATACGAAGCGATGAGCGGCCTAAAACGCATAGGGGAGAAGAACGGATTTGTTTTCTATCGCCGGGATCCCCCTAGAGATTAATCAGGGTTCAATCTCCTTTTTCCAACTAAAATCAGGTTTGGCCAAATCGTCCACTCTCCTGGCCAGTTCCTTAAGGAAGGGCGGTCCAAATTCGGCATTGCGAATCCGTTGGGTATCCCGGGAATCATAGACCAGGTTAAAATGCAGTCCGGGAAGGTCCTGGATATAGGCCGGATACTCCTTCTGGCAACTGTCTACACCGTACTCCTCGAAGCGACTAAACAATTCCCGTATTTTTTCCTGGGGTAGATCTTTTTGGAATACTCCTTCTTTCTCCGTGAATTTCAGACCGTGATACCGTACCCGGCCATCGGCATGGATTCCGGTGGAATAGATGGGGCAGGTCCCATAGCAACCGGTACGACTCATCAGAATATAGGTAATAGGCCCCCGATTCTGTACGGAGTCCTGAATTTCCGTGGAAATCCTAGATTCCCCTTCGGGACGGTCAGCGGCCACGGTCTTGGGGGAGCAGGCCCCAAGAGTTATACTTATTAACCCGGACAAGGTCAGGGGAATTAATCCTTTGTGCATAATCTCCATTTATATTCAGAAAAGGACCGGGCCGGCGATTTCGCCTTCCAGGTCATAATCATAAGCCTTGGTAATCCGGACCGGGACCATCTGCCCCGGCTCCAGGGCCATGTCGGTTTGGAGGATGATTTCATTGTCCACTTCAACACTGTCGAACTCCGTGCGTCCCAACCATCGGCCCGATTCCATTTTATCAATCATCACCAGGAACTCCTTACCGATTTTCTCCTGGTTTTTTTCATAGGATATCTCCTGTTGCACTTCCATGATCTCCCTGGCTCGTGCTTCTTTCTCCCCGGCAGAAAGGTTATCTTCCAGGTCAAAGGCCCGGGTATTCTCCTCATGGGAATAAGTGAAAACGCCGACACGGTCCAGGCGGACCTTTTTCAGAAAGGATTTCAGCATATCCACATCTTCCGGGGTTTCCCCGGGGAAACCAGCAATAAAGGTGCTGCGAAGGCATATTCCGGGTACCTTATCCCGGATGGTGTCCACCAGCCGATAGATGTCTTCGGATCTCTGCTGACGGCGCATGGCCGCTAATACGGAATCGGAAATATGCTGAAGGGGCATATCCAGATAATTGCAAATATTGGGCCTTTCTCGGATCACCTCCAGAATATCCATGGGGAACTGGCTGGGATAGGCATAGTGCAACCGAATCCAGACCAGGCCTTCTATATCGGAGAGCTGCCTGAGCAGATCCGCCAGGGCCCGCTTCTTATAGATATCTAATCCATAATAGGTGAGTTCTTGGGCAATCAACATAATTTCCTTTACGCCCATGGAAACCAGACGGCGGGCTTCGGCCACCACTTCTTCCATGGACCTGGACCGATGTCCGCCTCGCATCAGGGGAATGGCGCAGAAGGAACAAGTGCGATTGCAGCCTTCCGAGATTTTAAGATAGGCATAATGGCGGGGGGTAGCAAGCAGCCGTTCACCAATCAGCTCCTGTTTGTAATCGGCTTCAAACTGTTTGAGAATCAGGGGAAGCTCCATGGTGCCAAACCATTGGTCCACCTCAGGGATCTCCTGGAGGAGATCCTGGCGATATCGCTCGGATAGGCAGCCGGTGACATAGAGCTTTTCGATTTCCCCTTCGGCTTTTCTTTGAGCTTGCTCCAGAATGGTTTGAATGCTTTCTTCCTTGGCCTTGTCTATGAATCCGCAGGTGTTCACAATGACAACATTATGCTCTTCCTGATCCCATTCATGGCCTACCCCGAATCCGTTGGCTGCCAACTGCCCGCTGAGCACCTCGCTGTCCACTAGGTTTTTGGAACAACCCAGGGTGATGATGTTGACCTTGTCTTTTTTTAGTTTCTTGGTAAGCAATGCACAGGATTTTTAATTCGTTCCAAGATTATTATTTCTTCCGGAAGAAAATTCGGATGGGAACCCCGGAGAAGGGAAAATGATCCCGGATGCGGTTTTCCAGAAATTGCCTGTAAGGCGCTTTGATCGAATCCGGATAATTGGTAAAAAAACTGAAAGTGGGCACCGCCGTCGGAACCTGGGTGATGTATTTGATTTTCACCGAATGTCCCCTTACAATGGGAGGGGGGTATTTTTCGATTTCAGGCAGCAATACATCGTTGAGTTGAGAGGTGGGTATGCGCCGCCTCCGGTTCTCGTAGACTTCCAGCGCCTTTTCCACGGCCTGGAAAATGCGGAGCTTTTCGGTGGCCGAAACAAAGAGTATAGGCACATCTCGAAATGGGGCAATCTTCTCTCTGATCAGCTTCTCCATATTCTTTGCGGTATGGGTATCTTTTTCCACCAGATCCCATTTATTGACCAGGATTAGAATTCCCTTTCCTTTGCGGGCCGCCAGAGCAAAAATGTTCACATCCTGGGCGCTGATTCCTTCCTGGGCATCAATCATGAGCAGGCATACATCGGCATCGTCCATAGCCCGAACGGCGCGGATGACCGAATAGAATTCCAAATTGTCTTTTACGCTTTTCTTTTTCCTTAACCCGGCGGTATCCATGAGCAGAAAGTCCTTGCCGAACAGGTTGTACCGGGTATTGATCGTATCGCGGGTGGTTCCGGCAATAGGGGAGACTATGGATCGTTCCTGGCCGATCAAGGCGTTCAGCAGGGTGGATTTACCCGCATTGGGCTGCCCTATGATAATAAACCGGGGGATATCGTCTCCTTGGTCGGCCTGCCGGTCTTCCGGGATCCGGGCCACCAGATCGTCTAGCAATTCCCCAGTTCCCGAACCGGATATGGAAGATAGCATATAGGTTTGCTCAAATCCCAATCCATAGAATTCGGATGCGGACCAGGCCCTCTGGGGATTATCGATCTTGTTGATCACCAGAAAGACAGGCTTTTCCGATTTGCGCAATATCCTGGCCATGTCCTCATCTTGATCCGTGATTCCGGTGGTACCGTCCACCATGAACAAGATCAAATGGGCTTCCTCCATGGCAATCTGCACCTGTTTTCTTATCTCCCTTTCAAAAATATCTTCAGACTGGGAAACAAATCCTCCCGTATCCACTAGATGGAAGGTTTTCCCATTCCAGTCTGTCATCCCGTACTGACGGTCCCGGGTCACCCCGCTGAAATCATCCACAATGGCCTTGCGCTCTTCGAGCAGGCGGTTGAACAGGGTGGATTTTCCGACATTGGGTCTGCCAACAATTGCTACTGTAAAACCGGCCATAGGTCTGTTCCATATTTGAAATGAAGGGCAAAGTTAATTCATTCCGGGCATCGAACCGCGGAATGGGACCATGTCCTCTGGGAAGGGGAATTCCCTATTTTTGTCGCATGAACAACCGAATCGAACAATTGCTTCGTTTTCTGGAGACCAGTCCCGATGATCCCTTCCTTTACCATGCTCTCGCCCTGGAATATATCAAGGAAGGGGAAAAGGAGAAGGCAGAGTTCCAATTCCTTCATAATCTCCGAGAGCATCCCGAATATTTGCCGACATATTATCATTTGGCTGTCTTTTATCTGGATAAGGGCGAAGAAGATCAGGCTAACCCCTTACTGCAGAAGGGAATGGAACTTGCCCGGGCAGGCGGGGACGATCACAGCTACAGGGAGTTGAAATCCTTATGGGAGGAGAATTACCTATGATTGAGGAATTAAGGAAGGAATTTCGGCAGTACCTGAAAGAGAATCAACTCTGGTACCCGGGACAGCGCATACTGTTGGCCTGCAGCGGTGGGGTGGACTCTATGGTGCTGGCGCATTTGCTGAAGGTGGAGGATATCAATTTTGCCCTGGCCCATTGCCATTTCCAGCTCCGGGGCGAAGCGTCCGACCTGGATGCGGCCTTGGTGGAGGATTGGGCCAGAGAGCATGGACTAGCCTTTTTCCAGACCCGTTTCGAGACCAGGGCAAAGGCCGAAGAATGGGGAATGGGAATCCAGGAAACTGCCCGCCGCTTGCGCTATGAATGGCTTCATCAGATCCGAAAGCAGGAGGGATTCACTTGGCTGGCTACGGCCCATCACCGCAATGATCAGGTGGAGACGGTGCTCATGAACTTCTTTAAGGGAACGGGAATAGCGGGTATGCGGGGCATACTTCCCAGGACTGAAGGCTTGATCCGACCCCTGCTCTTTGCCGAAAAGCGGGTCCTTATTGACTATGCCCATTCCCATGGGCTAAAATACCGGGAGGATGAATCCAATTCCCAAGACGATTACCTGCGCAATGCGCTGAGGATTCACCTTTTGCCGAAAATTGAGGAATGGTTTCCGGGGGCGGCTGCCCGAATGGGCAGGACCATTGATCATATGAGGGAGGCCGCTGAATTGTATGACCAGGCAGTGCAAGCCCAGAAGAAACGCCTTATGGAGCCCAGGGGCAAAGACATGTACCTGCCCATAAGAAAATGGAAGCTGATTCGACCGAAAAAAACCATAGCCTTTGAACTGTTTCGGGACTATGGGTTCCATTCCTCTCAGATAGATCAGATTCTTCATTTGATGGATGCCGGTCCCGGACAATGGGTGGGATCGTCCAGTCACCAGGTAATTCGAGACAGGGACTTTCTGATTATTACCCCATGGGAATCCCGCCAATCCGATTATCACCTTATCGAGTCCATTCCTTTTGGTCTGGATTTGGGGGATTTTCATTTGGAAGGAGAACAGATTGGGGAGGCGCTATGGGATAAGAGCTCGGGACAGCAGATTTTTATCCGTCCGGAATCTCTGGAGTTCCCCCTGGTGCTTAGGCGCCGGAAGGCGGGGGATTACTTCTATCCCCTGGGCATGGGCGGGAAGAAGAAAAAATTGTCCCGATTCTTCATCGAAAAGAAGATTCCTTTACATGAAAAAGATTCGGTTTGGGTTCTGGAGTCCCGCAATAGGATTGTCTGGGTACTGGGATGGCGCATGGACGAAAGGTTCAAGGTGCTCCATCCCCAGGGGTCTGCCATAGAATTACGTATCAAGCCTAAGCGCTAATGGGCCTCAACAGTTCCTGGAGAAAGAAGCGGCCGTGATCCGGAGAGACGACTAAAGTAAATAGAAAACCGAACACGGCGCCCCAGAAATGGGCGTCATGATTAATAGAGTCTCCCCCTTTCCCCGACATATAAGCAGAATATATCAGGTAAGCCACCCCAGCCAGGATTCCGGGAATCGGTATAAAGAGAACAATGATCCAGTTCCAGGGGGCAAAATAGACAAAGGAAAAAAGCACTGCCGCCACTCCGCCGGAGGCCCCGAGAGACCGATAGAAAACATTATGGCGGTGTTTGAAGAACGAAGGCAGACTGGCTACGGCTATTCCGGAAAGGTATAGAATCACATAATAATGAGCGGGTATGCCAAATAGGGCAAACATTCTTTCCACCTCAGATCCGAAAAAGAATAAGGTAAACAAATTGAAAATCAGATGCATCCAGTCGGCATGAATGAATCCGGAACTGATGAACCGATACCACTGAGCCGGTTGATCCATTCGCTTGGGCCACAGAATCAACTTTTGGTACCATAGAGGGTCCCTAAAGGCCAGCAAGGAGGTCATCGCCGTAATCAGGATGATGATATGGGTATAAGACATGAACGGATGGAAAGTTTAATAACGGGTAAAAATACTTCTTATTGGTGATGATAGGGTAGATGATGCAAGATGCTAAACGATCGGTACAACTGTTCATGGACCAAAAGCCGGACTAACTGATGGGGGAAGACCAAGGGAGAGAGAGACCAGATCTGATGGGCTCTTTCCTTCACCTTCCTGCTCACTCCATATGCCCCTCCGATCAAAAAGACCACCTTGCGGAGACCCTGGTTCATGAACGTCTGAATCTGATCAGCCCACTGAAGCGAATCCAAAAGCTTGCCTGTTTCATCCATAAGTACCAGATAGTCCTGATGGTGCAGTCGGGAAAGAATGAGTTCTTCTTCACCCAGCAAAGCCGATGACCGATCGTTACCGGAAGATTTTTTGGCGGGACGGATAATCTGCATTTGGACGGAAGCCATAGACTTCAGCCGCCTGGAGTATATACGGATACCTTCTTCTATATAGGATTCATTCTCCTTGCCTATGGACCATATTTCGAGATTCATTTCGTCGCTTCTCCGGTTCCGGGGATTCCCGAATCCCTCATGATGGATAAAAGGTTAAGAGGGCTAAAGGTAAAAATTCTAAGCGGTAAAGGAACAGAATTGTTCCCCCCTGAAAAACAAGGTTCTGAAAAGGGCCATGGACTCTGCCGGACTAAGGGGGGAAAGGGATCATGGGGAATAAAGTTTATCGCTGGGAAAACTGGATTGGCCGAATTTGATTTGCATAATTTGCGCGGAGCGCTTATCTTTGCGGTCCCTTATTGCGGATTTGTCCGCCTATCCACAGCTTAGGTGGAGGAAGGAATAGCCAAATTGGGGAAGACTGGCTCCGTAGCTCAACTGAATAGAGCACTTGACTACGGATCAAGAGGTTTCAGGTTTGAATCCTGACGGAGTCACATAATCAAAAGGGTTTCAGGATTCTTGCCTGAAGCCCTTTATACATTTCCCAAAAAAAGAAGCCAGGTTCCCCAAGGGGGGTAGTGTAGGGGAGAGAAATGGAGAAAAAGGACGGATCCTGATCCTAATGCACTAAGGGTTTTCCCCGGTGATTCTCAGCGGCCCGTTTTATTTGCCTACCTTTGCAGCCCGTAAGGAAGAATTGAAACTGGAAAGCTTATGTTATCTGTACAGAATTTATCGCTGCGATTCGGAAAAAGAGTGTTGTTTGAGGATGTGAACATCCGGTTTACTGAAGGGAACTGCTATGGGATTATCGGGGCGAATGGTGCAGGTAAATCCACCTTCCTTAAAATTCTTGCCGGGGAAATTGAACCCACCACTGGAAAGGTGGAGATCTCCAAAGACCAGCGGATGAGTGTACTCAAGCAGGATCACTATGCTTATGATGAATTTACGGCCATTGAAACCGTGATCCAGGGCAACCAGAAACTTTACGAGATCATGAAGGAGAAGGATGCCCTCTATGCCAAGGAGGATTTTACGGAAGAAGATGGAATCCGGGCCGGCGATCTGGAAGCTTCGTTTGCTGAAATGGATGGATGGAATGCGGAAAGCGATGCCGCTACCCTGCTGAGCAACCTGGGCATAACCGAAGAATGGCACCATAAACAGCTCAAGGAACTGGATGGGAATCAGAAAGTACGAGTACTTCTTGCACAGGCTCTGTTTGGGAATCCGGACATCTTACTGTTGGACGAACCCACCAACGACCTCGATCTGGAGACCATAAGTTGGCTGGAAAACTTCCTGGCCGATTCCGACAAAATTGTGCTGGTGGTATCCCATGACAGGCACTTTCTGGATGCGGTCTGCACCCACGTGGCGGACATCGACTTTGGGAAGATCACTATATTCACCGGAAATTACAGCTTCTGGTATGAGTCCAGCCAGCTGATTCTCAAGCAAAGGCAGGATGCCAACAAGAAAGCAGAAGAAAAGATTGCCGAACTGAAGGAATTTATTGCCCGATTCTCGGCGAATGCGTCCAAATCCCGTCAGGCCACCAGCCGGAAAAAGGCTCTGGACAAAATCAAACTGGAAGATATGGTGGCCTCCAACCGGAAATACCCCGCCATCCTGTTCAACAACCAAATCAGGGAAGCCGGGGATCAGATCCTGGAAGCCCAAAAACTGGGCTACACAGAAAACGGGGTGGTGTTCTTCAGGGAAATAAGTTTCGATCTGCGGAAGGGACAGAAGGTGGCCGTACTTTCGGAGAACAGCTTAGCCACTACCGCCTTCTATAAAATCCTGATGGGGGAATTGGCACCCACCGAAGGACATTTTAAATGGGGAGTGACCATCACCCCCACTTATCTGCCCAATGATAATTCGGAGTATTTTGACCAAGTCGATCTAAATCTGGTGGACTGGCTGAGACAGTATTCCGAAGAAAAGGATGAAACCTTTATCCGGGGCTTTTTGGGAAGGATGCTTTTCTCCGGCGAAGAAACTCAAAAATCCTGCAAGGTGTTGAGTGGAGGTGAAAAAATGCGCTGCATGATCAGCCGAATGATGATGCTTCGGGGAAACGTGCTTTTGCTGGATGAACCTACCAACCACCTTGACCTGGAAAGCATCACAGCCTTGAATAATGGATTGAAAGAGTTCAAGGGTACTGTAATATTTACCACCAGAGACCATGAACTGGCGCGCACGGTGGCCGACCGAATTCTGGAAATTACGCCGACCGGCCTTATTGATCGGGAGATGGGCTTCGACGAATACCGAACCGACTCTCGAGTAAAGGAACTTCAGGCGGAAATGTACGGTCGGGTCAGCGCTTAAGGTATAGCATTAGGCCCTGAGGTCAGATGCAGACATCCATTGTCTTTTATAAATTATTTTTGGAATAATACTGATATTGCAATAACTTTAGTGTCCATCTTTGGTCCTACGGCGTTTCTAAAAGCAAAACCATCGGAAAATCGGGCAATCCTAGGTTATGAAAGCATATCAGAATCAGTTGGAAAGGTTTCGGATGATCGCCAAGAAATTGGTGGATGAACAGTCCGCGGATTATTTCCATCAACGGCATCTGATGGCTGGGCATCCAGACAAAAATAGCCTCGATTCGTTCTATTCCCATTTAGATGCCCTCGGCAAACAATTGGATGAACAGGCCCAGCACTTTATCCGCCGTTATTCCTCTGCCAGGGAGTTGGGAGGCCAGCTCAAGTCGGAAATTTGGGAAACCTGCAGGCAGTATCTCGAACAGTTTGTTCAGCGGAATCAGCCGAGTCTATAGGGTTCATTTTTCCTTTCAAGAATCTAATGTCTTGCTTCTGGAGCCCAGATTTTCAGGAGATAGAGGCTTTATCGAAATGAACTACTTAACATAATATAAATTATAGGACAAAATAGCCTCGCATAGTGGTACAAACCTCAAAAAAACGCCAAGCTGTAAGCCTGGCGTTTTGATACTGCTATCCTCGCAGCTTATCTATGCCTATTCTAATTCCGTAAAAAATAAATGCAAGTATTATTGAGCCGATAAGTATTAATAACCACCAGTAGGGCAATACCCAAAACACATAGTACTTGAAAGAACCTAACAAGTCTTTATACCAAACTCCTGTTTTACGAAAAGCATCATCAAATAAACCGCCTATATAGGTAAACAAAAACATTACTATTAGACCCAATAGAAAATAATTCATAGCTTTTCTCATTTCTCTTCGTTTTTATGTGGGTCTGCTTGTTGGAACATCTTATTCCAATCACTTAATGAATATGACTTGTCGCCCATCTTCACACCTGTAAAATTTTCTTTCTTATCGGTTGAAATTGAAAAGTTAAAGCTGCTTATATCTCGTTTGTTCTCACCGTCCAAGCTGCTGAATGGAGAACCCTCATAAAAGCCGATACCAATAAATACATTTTGTCCGCTTGGGTCTGTTACAAAAGCTTCTGTACTCGGGAAGTTATCGCCTTTAAGTGTTCCGCTTATATCCAGTGTTCCTGCTTTCTTGTTTTCTGTAATTGAAAAGTTTGAAAACACATCTATTGGCGGTGCTCCCGGAACCATCGGATTTGAGCCTGCTACATGGCTTCCAAAATCAAAAGTTTTAGCATCTCCATTCTGTTTAATGGTAAAATCCCCTGTAAACTTAACGGATGGTTTTCCTGTCAGACTGCCAGGCAAAAACCTGTGGGAAGTTGGACTACTCCAAGCATTGGTTGTCATGCTCGTTTTATCAGTATCAAAATTTATTCTTTGATGCACTCTTGCCGTTGCCGTTGAACTGGTTGTATATCCTCTATTAGCACCATCGCCATGAAAACCACCACCAAAATAATTGAATGGTGCAAAAGCTCTAATCGTAATCGGATAAGGTATTGCCCCTGTCGGGTCAACGAACATAAGGGGATTATTGAAGCAAAAAGCGTATGGCGACCAAGCGGGCATTACATGTGCTAACGGGTCCACCGACCAAAAGCGTCCTGTGCGTGGGTCGTATTCTCTAAACTTAAATTCATAGTGATTTCCAACGCCTGATATTTCATTTGTCTTCTCAACTCCGTTGAACCCAAACCGATAATCCTCCTTATCCTCACATACATAGGTCAGCAGC
>CAYPQN010000033.1:0-23810 GCA_964412885.1 uncultured Chitinophagaceae bacterium
TGTGATCGGTAAATAAAACTACACGATTTTTGGCAATTAGGAGTACACAATAATTGGCCACAATAGTACAGGATAATCGGCAAGAATAAGTGCAGGATTATTGGCAAGAATGAATACATAGTTCATCTTTTGGGGCTGGCCCCAAAAGAAAAATAACCTTTGTCATCTACTAAAAAGACAAGGGTATTATGAACTATTATTTAAACAAACTTATGACCTATCATGAAGTTCACCGAATGGGCCGGGAGGGGTTTTCTATTACAAAAATCGCGGCTTACCTCGGGATGAATTGGCGCACCGCCAAACGCCTCCTTAGCCTAAGTGAAACTGAGTTCGACCAAGAGCTATCCACAGCTAAAGGTAGAAAAAAACCTTGTCGTCGTACACCGAATTTGTCCGGGAGCGGTTAACCGCCTATCCCTGAGATGTATCGAAAAATCCGGACAGTAAAGTTGCGTAAATTTGAGCAACTATGTCTATTAAATCAGGGACGAATATTCATAGGAAATACGATTCAGCATTTAAAGCTGATGTTTTAAAGATGGTAGAATCGGGGCGTTCCATTGCGCGGATGTTTCGAAGTCATTGGGGATAAGCGAGAACGTCATTTATCGATGGCGAAATAAAGCAAAAGAGCCGCACGGGGAATCGGAGGATTTATCGGAGCTTGATAATCAGGCGGATGAAATTAGACGCTTAAAGGCCCAATTACACAGAACGGAACAAGAACGGGATATTTTAAAAAAAGCCTTGGGCATCTTCAGCCGTGGGATTTAAAGGCGGTTTATCAGATAGTCAATCATATGAATGAGCCCCGAATTTCCTGTTACACTATTATGTGAGGTATTGGAGATCAGCCGTAGCAGTTTTTACGAATGGAGATCAGGTGGAAGTTGGTGCTGATTACCCTGCTGCGCACCGGAGACAAAGGGTTCAATGAGATCTGCCGCGAACTGGGCATTTCGCCCAGGGTATTGTCCAAGGAATTGCAGGAGTTGGAAATCAACGGGCTGGTGGGTCGGGAAGTCCGGCCCACCAGGCCCATTTCGGTAAGCTATGGGCTCACCGAATACAGCCATGGGCTGGACCAGGTGCTGAGGGCCATGGAAGAAGGGGGACGCAGCACCGCCGCCGTATACTGGCTTCTAAACCCCCGGGGGTAAAAGAATAAAGGAATCCGGCTTCAAGTCAAGGCAGAAAAAACAGGGGCTGCCCGTACGGAACGGACAGCCCCCAGATTTTCCTTGGGAATGGCCTGGATTATCTGACCCAGGATACCCCGTTGCGGTTGGCTTCACATATGTTGCAGTATTTTTTTCCATCGCAACCGATCACCCCGGGACAATCCGTAGGACAAATATCGTTCATATGCCTGGCTTTTATGGTCTCATCGATGCAGGGTGTCTTGAAGCAGGCGCTCGAAGTGACCAGCGCAAATACGCTTATAGTGAATACTGCCGTGACCAGGGGTAGTGTGCATTTTTTCATGGTTGCCTTGATTTGAGCGTTAAAATAATCAAAATCCGTTAACCCGGAAAGGGATTTTCTTTCTGAATTCAGGGGTTTTGACTCAGCTCCGCAAAGTATTTATGAAAATAGGGCAGGGTCTCGATTCCCTTGTAATAATTGAACAGATCAAATTTTTCATTCGGGGAATGGATGTTGTCGTTGTCGAGCCCAAATCCCATAAGCACGGTTTTTAGTCCCAATATGGATTCAAACAAGGCGACTATGGGAATACTGCCCCCTCCCCGGGTGGGTATGGGCTCCTTGCCAAAGCTCGTTTGTATGGCCTTTGCTGCGGCCCGATACGCCAAGGAATCCGTGGGAGTCACCACGGCATCGCCGCCATGATGAGGAGTTACTTTCACCTTTACGGATTTGGGAGCCAGAGATTCAAAATGCTTTTGGAACAGTTCGGAGATTTCGGTGGAGCTTTGATGGGGCACCAGCCTCATGGATATTTTGGCCCGGGCCACGGAGGGTAGCACGGTTTTGGCGCCTTCCCCGGTATAGCCGCCCCAGATTCCGTTTACTTCCAGCGTGGGTCTAATGCCTGTATGCTCCAGGGGTGTATAGCCATTTTCACCCCAAAGTTCGTCTACGCCCAGGTCTTTCTTATAGGCTTCCAAGTCAAAGGGAGCCTGGTTCAGGGCCTGGCGGGCTTCGGCCGTAAGCTCTTCGACCTTGTCATAGAATCCCGGTATGGTAATGCGCTGGTTTTCGTCGTGGAGGGAGGCAATCATCTGGCAAAGTATGGTGGCCGGATTGGCCACGGCTCCTCCGTAAACTCCACTGTGCAGATCCCGGTTGGGGCCGATGATTTCCACTTCCATATAGGCCAACCCCCGGAGTCCTGTTTCTATGGAGGGGTTTTCCATGCTGATCATGGAGGTGTCGGATACCAGAACGATATCGGCCCGAAGTTTTTCCTTGTGCTCTTCCAGGAACCGACCTAAGTTGGACGAGCCCACTTCCTCCTCTCCTTCGATGATGAATTTGATATTGCAGGCCAGCGTCTGGGTACGGTTCATCAGTTCCAGGGCCTTGACATGCATGAAAAACTGGCCTTTGTCGTCGCATGCCCCCCGGGCATAGATTTTCCCGTCTCTGAGTTCCGGTTCGAAGGGACCGGAGGTCCAGAGTTCCAGAGGATCGGGCGGCTGCACGTCATAGTGTCCGTAGACCAGGACAGTGGGTGCCTCCGGGCTTAGATTCTTTTCTCCGTATACGATGGGATGCCCTTCGGTGGGGCAGATTTCCACATGGTCACAACCGGCGGCTTCCAACCCTTCTTTTACTTTCTGGGCACAAAGGGCCACCTGATCCTTGTATTGGCTGTCTGCGCTGATCGAGGGGATGCGCAATAAATCTTTAAGTTCTTCCAGAAACCGATCTTTATGGGTTTCCAGGTAGGATTTCCATATTTCCATTGAATGTCCGTTTAGGTCCAAATGTATGGATTTTTCCCCGCAAAAAAGGGGGGTAATGCCCTGATTCCATGCGGTTTTGGGCGGGAGAATGGGAAAAGAGAAGGCGCCGGCACATTTTGCTTATGCCGGCGCCTAAGGCCTTTCCCTTCGGAATGGTGGTTTTTTTTCTTAGAGATGGATGGCTTCTCCCAAGGCCACTTCGATGGCATCTTTTACCGCCTCACTCATGGTGGGGTGGGGGAATATGGTATCCAGTTGCTCTTTCCAGGTGGTTTCCAGCTTCCGGCTGGCCACGGTCTGGGCAATGATCTCGGTGACATTGGCCCCGATCATATGGGTGCCCAGCCATTCCCCGTATTGGGCATCGAAGACTACCTTGATAAAGCCTTCGGTAGCCCCGGCGGCCGAAGCTTTACCAGAGGCGGAGAAGGGGAATTTTCCGACCTTCACTTCGTATCCGGCTTCCCGGGCGTCTTTTTCGGTCATGCCCACCGAAGCGATCTCGGGGGAGCAGTAGGTGCATCCGGGGATGTTTCCATAATCCAGAGTCTCGGGCAATTCATGGTATTTTCCCAGCTTGTGGGCCAAGGCTTCCACGCAGATGACGGCCTCTTTCATGCCCACATGGGCCAGGGCGGGCCCTGGGGTGATATCGCCTATAGCATAGATGCCTTCCACATTGGTTCTATAATAGGGATCCACGGTGATCTTGCCTTTATCCTGCTGAATATTCAGGGATTCCAGGCCCATGTTTTCGATATTGGTGCTGATGCCCACGGCGCTGAGGACCACATCGGCTTCCAGGATTTCTTCCCCGGTTTTGGTCTTCACCATCGCCTTGACCTTTTTGCCGCTGCCTTCTACTTTTTCCACGGAGGCATTGGTCATGATCTTTATTCCTTTTTTCTTATAGATCTTCTCCAGTTCCTTGGATATGTCCTCATCTTCGACAGGAACGATGCGAGGCATGTATTCGACTATGGTCACCTGGGTGCCCAGACTGTGATAGAAATAGGCAAATTCGACGCCTATGGCTCCAGAGCCTACCACGATCATGGACTTGGGCTGGGTGGGCAGGCTCATGGCTTCCCTATAGCCGATGACTTTCTTTCCGTCTATGGGCAGATTAGGCAGTTCCCTAGACCGGGCTCCGGTGGCCAGGATAATGTGAGGGGCGGAATAACGGGTGGTCTTTCCTTCGGCATCCAGGACTTCTACCTCTCTGGCCGAGGTCAGTTTCCCCACGCCCATGATCACATCGATCTTGTTTTTCTTCATTAGAAACTGAATTCCTTTGCTCATTTTATCGGCCACTCCGCGGCTCCGCTTGATCACCGCCGCAAAGTCTGCCCGGGCTTCCCCTACTTCCAGGCCATACTGCTGGGCATGCTGAATGTACTCAAAAACCTGGGCGGATTTCAGAAGGGCTTTGGTGGGGATGCATCCCCAATTCAGGCAGATTCCTCCCAGGCTTTCCTTTTCCACAATGGCGGTTTTCAGTCCCAGTTGGGAGGCGCGAATGGCGGCTACATACCCTGCGGGTCCGCTGCCGATAACGATAAGGTCATATGCCATAAAAGCTAAAATTAATTGGTGGGTATTTGAATTTACGATGGGGGTTAAAACCCGTCAAATGTAGCGATTTATTTTTATTCTCCTTGGGGATTCGGGGGCCGGGATCCGGGCAGGCAGGGGGAATGACCCGAAGGCTTCTTATACCTGAGTCCGGATTAATCCCCTTGTCTGGCCCCCTTCATTCCCCGGGCTCCTACGTAAAGATAGAGGAGGAGGTGGAGAATGGCGAAACAGAGCGAGAAGTAATATAATAGCTGGTCATTGCCCTGGGTCATGATGTGGTGCTGTATGGCTATGCCGATAAGCAGAGCAGAAGACAGAATTCCGGTCCAGGCCACGGTGCGGTAGCTCTGGGGCCGGAAGGTACCGGCGTTCAGTTTGGAGTGCTTCATGCCATAGAAGGCGTAGATGTCTATGCCGATCATCATCCAGGCAATCAGCCGGATCCAGGTGTCCAGAGGCAGGAATACCATCATGAACAGGCAAGTGGCCATACCCAGTATGGGAATCAAAGGGACCAAAGGGGTGCGGAATGCCCGGGGGGCATCGGGGATTTTTGCCCTGAGGATCAATACGCCTATGCAAACCAGAATAAAGGCAAATAAAGTGCCTATGCTGGTCATTTCCCCGACCACCCCAGCCGGAACAAAGGCGGCAAAAAGGCTGACAAAGAGCATGAACAGGAAGTTGTTCCGGGCCGGAGTGCGGAACTTTTCATGTATTACGGAGAACACTTTGGGGACCAGCCCGTCGCGGCTCATGGAAAAGAATACCCGGGATTGTCCCATGAGCATGACCATGATCACCGAGGCATAACCGGCCAGAATGGCCAGAATGATGGCTTTGTTTAGCCAGGGATAATCGGGATGGATCAGCCCATCTTCGCCGGGATGGCCCATGCGGTCAATGGCTACGGCCACCGGAGCAATGCCGTCCTGACCCAGAAAATCCTTGTAGTTGGCCACTCCGGTCATCACGTGGGCAAACAGGATATAGAGGATGGTGCATATCAGCAGGGAAACCAATATGCCAATGGGCATGTCTCTTTTGGGGTTTTTGGCCTCCTGGGCGGCAGTGGATACGGCATCGAAGCCAATGTAGGCGAAGAAGACAATGGCGGCGGCCCGGATGATCCCGCTGAATCCAAAGGCCCCGAATTCCCCGGAATTGGGGGGGATATAGGGGGTCAGGTTCTCGGGACGGATGTATTGCCATCCCAGGGCGATGAATATCAGCACTATGGAGACTTTGAGTATGACAATAATCCCATTTACAAAGGCAGATTCCTGGGTGCCCCGGATCAGCAGCGAAGACATGAGCATGATGATAAGCACGGCCGGAATGTTCATTATCCCCCCTTCGGATGGTGATGCTGTCCAATTATGGGAAAGGTGGATATTATAGTACTCCAGGAACCGGACCAGGTAACGGGACCAGCTTATGGAGACGGTGGCCGCGCCCACGGCATATTCCAGGACCAGATCCCAGCCGATAATCCAGGCGATGAATTCCCCCATGGTGGCAAAGGAGTACGTATAGGCACTGCCGGCCACGGGGATCATAGAGGAAAATTCCGCGTAGCATAGTCCGGCAAAGGCACAGCCCACCGCCGCAATGATAAAGGAGAGGGTAATGGCCGGGCCCGCATGGTGTGCGGCGGCCAGGCCCGTGATGGAGAACAGTCCGGCGCCGATGATGGCCCCGATGCCTAAGGCAACCAATGCTCGGGCGGATAATGTCTTTTTGAGGCCTTTTTCGGATTCTCCGGCCTCCTGAAGGAGTATGTTCAAAGGTTTTCTGGCAAATAATCCCATGGACAGTATGAATATCGGGCCAAACTAGGGATTTTTCCTGGAAATGGCAAGCCAGAGGCGGCCCGGAGCCGGGAGCCGCCATGCGGCCGGAATTCCGATGGGGAGGGAAGGGGCCGGAAAATCAAGACCTTGCCTTCCTGCAGGTGGCGAAGCTGGAATTGCGACCAAGGGATCCGTTATTTTTTCTTAGGTTTGAATCCATGTTCAGCACGCGAATTTGGAGCTTATCGGTCGTCCTCCTTGGGACTATGTTTACTGCCCGCCTTTCTGCCCAGCCCTTATTGCCCGATATTGTGGGGGTCACGGAAAAAGGGATCAATGTCCTGAGCTGGACCTGCCAGTACGACGGACTGAAATCTATAGCCGTTCAGCGTTCTCAGGACAGTGTGTTAAATTTTACCACCATTGGCTATATAAAAGATCTGAAGAAGGGTCCTCAGGCTTTCATAGACGGGCATCCTTTCCCCGGGGACAACTGGTACCGCCTCTATATTATATTTAATTCTGACCTGACCTGGTATTCCAACCGCTTCAACTTGGTGGTGGACAGTTTGGACATTGCCCAAAAAGGGGTGATTCCTCCCAACGATTCCCTTCAGGGCCTGGCCTCATCGGTCAAAGTGGAACCGGGGGCGGCGGACCCCGGCCCTGCGGTGCCCAGAACCCGGGAAGACAGCTTGAAGAATCTGGTCAACCGACTGAAAATATCCATTCCTTCAGCCGAGGAGTTCAGTGCTTACACCTATATCCGGTCCAAATACGTGTACACCAACCCTTTTACCGGACATGTGAACATGGAGGTCCCCAAGTCGCCTTCCGGATCCTACCGGATCCAGTTTTTCGACAAAGAGCAGAAAAAGGTGCTGGAGATGAAGGGAATCCGCCGTTCACCCCTGGTGATCGACAAGCGCAACTTCCAGAAAAAAGGCGTGTACAAATTTGAGCTGAGCCGGGACAGTACCCTGGTGGAAAAAGGAATGATCACTATATACTGAATGGGGACATGGGCTCCGGTCAGTAGGCGGCTTCGCCGGACTCCATGGAGGCCATGTTCGACCATTCGGGTCCCAGAGGCAGTCGATTGCCCGTATACAGATTGATCATGCGGACCAGATCTTCGGCGTCCCAGGAATAAAGAGCCCGGCCGAAGGGGATGGTCTCCCCGTTGAACTGGAACTGCAGATTGCCTTCGTGATGAATGAAGCGGGTGAGGTTTTCATGGGTCTCAAAGCCCAGATAATCGAAGCTGTTCCCTTTGAGGGGATGATCGGTCTTTTTCTCCATGCCCACATAGCGCACCGGGCCCATGTCTTCCCAGGCGCATCCCCAGATCTTGCGGCGAAACGGGGTCCGAAATATCAGGGTCATCCCCTGATTGTCTACAAAGATCTGCTCTTTGTAGAGAATGCGATCAACCAGGCGGTAGGTGGCCAGTAAATAAAGCAAAAAGGCCCCGGTGGTCGGGATCAGGGTCCAGTAAGGTTTTCCCGGGGACCAGGAATGGAAAACGATCCAGGAGGCCAGTCCACAAAGGAGCAGGAACTCAGAAATCAAAAGCCAGAAAATACGTCGGGGAACCTGGTGTTTGAGTTGAATGCGGAAATAATCCGGCCCCCAATAATACACCATGTCCCGGGATTCCATGGCCTTATCGGTGGTCATTTCCATAGGTTCAGGGGATAGGGATGGGTTTTCCTTCTTTGAAGTTAGTCAAAAAAACCTTACCAAAGTGAAATTTTACCTTCCGCTTCACTTCCTCCATGGGGATTTCCCGGCCCAGTTCCTGGGCCAGGGAGGTGACTTTTTTGTCCCGGATTCCGCAGGGAATGATGAAATCAAAATATTTCAGGTCCACATTCACATTGAAGGCAAATCCATGGATGGTAACCCATCGGCTGCATTTTACGCCCATGGCGCAGATCTTTCTGGCCTTATGGGGCAGATCGGGGTCTAGCCACACCCCGGTGGCGCCCGCCAGCCGGTCACCTTTTAGCCCGTATTCGGCCAGGGTATCTATGATTACCTGTTCGAGGGAGCGCATGTATTTTCCCAGATCGGTGAAAAAATGTTCCAGATCCAGTACCGGATAGCCTACGATCTGCCCCGGGCCGTGAAAGGTAATGTCCCCTCCGCGGTTGGTCCGGTAAAACTCAACGCCCAGTTCCCCCAATACCTGGTTGCCCACCAGCAGGTTTTCCATGAATCCGCTCTTCCCCAGGGTATATACGGGCGGGTGTTCGCAGATCAGCAGGCGGTCGCGGGTGGACAGATCCAAATCCGGATCCCTGTGGCGCTGGGCTTTGATCTCCAGAGCCTGCTTCAACAGATTTTCTTGCAGATCCCAGGCCTTTCCGTATTCGATTAGGCCTAGATCATGATAATCCACCCATTGCATGGCCTCCATATAATTCGCTGTTTTCTGCCAAGGTATCAAAACGGGGGACATTGACCAAAAAACTCCCGGTGGGGCCTCCACCTCAGCGATCTTTAACAATTGAATTGTGTTTCTTTTCTCAACTTGCATTAGGCACTTTCGAAAACTTCCGGATTTCTGAACTTTCGATTGGCGATAAAAACAAAATAATACCTTTACGCAAGGACAGGGTCCGGGCGACCGGGGGATTTGGAAGGGGGGTATTTCCCACTTTCTGCCCGGATTCGGCTTAAATCCTCTTCTCGCAAAGGGAAGGTTCGTGGGAGTCCTTAGTCCTCAAACCGTATTAAAGAATTATTGCTATTTAATTTATGCTTGATTTCATGAAGTATAAGGTGATCATACCCGCCATCATCCTGGGATTGCTGATGGTATTCTTTTCCTTTCGACTCTCCCATGCCGAAAAGACGGAGGCGGAAAGAAGAAGTTTTATCCTCAAAACCGTGATCTCGGCCGTGCAGGAAGGCCATTTTTCTCCCCGACCCGTTGACGATAGCCTTTCGGCTCAAGTCTATGAGAAAACCCTCCGCCAGTTGGACTATGAAAAGAAGTTCTTCATTGCCGAGGACATAGCCCTGCTCAAGGAGCACGAGTTTCAGATTGATGATCAGATTCTGGAAGGGTCCACGGCTTTTTTTGACCTGGTCAACGACCTGTTCCTCAAGCGGGTGGAACAGGCCGAAAAGATCTCTGAGGAGCTGCTGAGTCAGGCTTTTGACTTTTCCGTGGAAGAGCAGGTGGAACTCGACGGGGATAAACTGGAATTCAGCGAAAACCTCGATGCCCTCAAAGAAAGGTGGAGGAAGAATCTCAAATACCGCAGCCTGGCCCGATATGTGGACCTGCTCAAGGCCGAGGAAAAGAAAAAGGAAGACTCTGTGGGCTATGAAATGCGCTCCCCGGAATCTTTGGAGAAGGAAGCCCGGGAATTCGTGGCCAAGAATCAGCAGCGCTATTTCAAGCGCCTGAAAAAGTTCAGCGATTTTGAGCGATTCACGCTTTATGTGAACGGGATTACCAGTACGGAAGATCCCCATACGAACTATATGCCTCCTAAAGACAAGGAAAGGTTTGATGTGGCCATGTCGGGAACTTTTTTTGGCATAGGGGCCCAACTGAAAGAAGAAGACGGAAAGATCAAGATCGTGGCCATTATTCCGGGCAGCCCCTGCTGGAAGCAGGGACAGCTCAAAGCCGGTGATGAGATTCTGAAGGTGGCCCAGGGGGATGCGGAACCTGTGGACATACAGGGTTTTGATATTGAAGATGCAGTGGAAATCATACGAGGGGAGAAAGACACAGAAGTGCGTTTGACGGTCAAAAAAGTGAACGGGGCCGAAGAAGTGATCCCCATCATCCGAGGAGAGGTGCACATGGAGGATGTATTTGCCAAATCGGCCGTGATTGATTCGGAATGGGGACCGGTGGGCTATATATATCTGCCGGAGTTTTATGCGGATTTTCAGAACATCGGAGGGCCCAGAAGCAGCACCGACGTGGCCAGGGAAGTCGAGAAGCTAAAGGAAGAAGGGGTGCGTGGTATCATCCTGGATCTTCGGTATAATGGAGGCGGATCCCTCAGCGATGTGGTGGATATTGCCGGCCTGTTCATAGACCAGGGACCTGTCGTTCAGGTAAAAAGTGCCTCTTCGGCTCCGGTTACCCTAAAGGACAATCAGCCGGGAATGCTCTATGACGGCCCTCTGGCCGTCATGGTCAACCATGCCAGTGCCTCGGCTTCGGAGATATTGGCTGCGGTGCTCCAGGACTACCGTCGGGCCGTGGTGGTTGGCCAGTCCACTTTCGGCAAGGGTACGGTGCAGAAGGTGATTTCCTTGGACCAATACCTGGGCTGGATGCACAAACTGCAGAACAAGCAATCCCAGATCCCCGAGATCGGATCCCTGAAACTGACCGTACAGAAGTTTTATCGGGTGAATGGAGGATCCACCCAGCTCCGAGGAGTAGAACCCGATATTCCTTATCCCGACTCCTATGAGTTCATTACCATGGGGGAAGGTCGGGAGAAATCCGCCTTACCCTGGGATGAGATTCCCCCGGCGGCTTACAGCCTCTCGGCTTTTCCGGTGGAAGTGGAGCCTCTGGCCAAGGCCAGCCGGGCGCGCATGGAAGCCAACGAAACCTTTCAGCTGATCCGAGAGAATGCCCTGCGCATCAAGAAACAGGATGAAGACAACCGGCGTTCCCTGGAACTGGGCCGGTTCCGGGAAGAGCAGGAAGAAGCTAACCTGACGGCCAGAAAAATCGAGGAGCTGCAGAAAAACGCAACTGCGCTCAGCTTTTATAATCCCAAAGGGGATCTACCCAAAATTCAGATGGACAGCACTTCAATTCAGAAAAACGAAGACTGGATCAGAAATCTGCAAAAGGATATCTATATCGCCGAAACCGTGCAGGTGATCGGAGATCTGTTCCGCCAGCACAGAAAACTGAGTATGGAAACCGGCAAGAACTGATCCTGGGAATGGTCTCCCGGAATCCCTGCCGAGCCGGGGACCGATCTTTTTGTATTTTCGTCGCCATGGACTCCTCGTTTTTTCATTCGCTAATCCCTGGGATAGGCCTACTGGGTCTGTGCTTATGCCTGGGAGCGGTTTCGGTCCATGCTCAGGAGGATTCGGGAAGGAATATGGGGAAGAAGGCCGGTGTGCAGATGGAGGGTGTTGCTCCGACCGATTCGCTGGCCCCTGTCCACATCGCGGGAAAGGAGGAGGGGACGGAACCTGAACCCCGACCTGTGTTCGAGCCTGATCCCAAGAGGGCGGGTATGTACTCGGCGCTTTTCCCCGGACTGGGGCAGGCCTATAACCGCCAGTACTGGAAGCTGCCCATTGTGGCGGCAGGGCTGGGGGCGGCCATCTATTTCATCGATTTCAATACCCGGCAATACCAGCATTACCGAAAAGCCTACATATCCCGAATAGATCAGATTCCCGACAATGACTTGGAACTGGTCTATGATCGGGAAGGCCTGCGCCAGATTCAGGAAGGATATCGAAAGAACAGGGATATGACCATTCTGCTCACCACGGTCGGCTATGCAGTGCAAATTATGGATGCCGTGGCCTCCGCTCATCTTCGGAACTTTGACATGTCCGAGGACCTGAGCATGAGGTTCTCTCCCGTATGGACTCCGGAAGGCCCGGGACTTGGCCTGGTTTTTCAATGGAAATAGGAGGAATTTAGGCAAAAAGGTCCCCGCGGACTTCCATTCGTTTTTTTAACGGAACCTCCACTATATATTTGCGTATGATTCATCGCCAACCCCGGCTGGATACCTATTTGCAGAAGGGAATGAGGAGGAAGTTGGTCCGGGGCCTCCGGGAGAAAGGGATTCAGGATGAAAGGGTACTGGCGGCCATGGAAGCCGTGCCCAGGCATTTTTTTCTGGATCCGGCCTTTGAGCGCATTGCCTATGAGGACAGGGCCTTTCCCATTTCCGCTGGACAGACCATATCCCAGCCTTTCACCGTGGCCTTTCAGACCCAGTTGCTGGAAGTCCGGAAGTTTGACAAGGTGTTGGAGATTGGCACGGGATCCGGATATCAGGCATGTGTGCTGGCGGAGATGGGGGCCATGGTCCACACTATGGAAAGACAAAGAAGCCTCTATGATCAACTGAACCAGTTCTTCTACCTGAAGACTTATCCCAGCATGAAGCGATTCTACGGCGATGGATACCAGGGACTTCCTTCCTTTGCGCCTTTTGACCGCATTCTGGTCACCGCCGGAGCCCCCGAGATCCCTGATTCTCTGATATCCCAGTTGAAACCGGGCGGGATTATGGTGGTGCCCGTGGGCAGTGACCAGGGACAGACCATGGTACGGTTGAAAAAGGATGAACAGGGGCAGGTCCTGCCCCTCGAATCTTTCGGGGATTTTATATTCGTGCCCATGCTCGGGGGGCGGAATCAATAACGGGGTGGGGATTCAGAGGGTTTATTCCCGGACTTAGCCGCCCTAAGATTGCGTTGCCATCCCTTCCACTTTGTCCTTTTTATGGGGGAGTTCCGGAAGATTTCCCGGAACTCCCCGGGACTGATTTCCATCCAGGCCTCCGGGTCGGGATCCCGGAAGAGGGGAAGGGGATCGAACCGGGGTTCCTGATGTGGCTCGGAGAACCGGTTCCAGGGACATACGTCCTGGCAGATATCGCAACCAAATACCCATCCTTCCAGTTGGGATTCTCTTTCCAGGGGGATAAAGGCGTCTTTTAGTTCTATGGTCAGATAGGATATGCACCGACTCCCGTCGATCTGGGCCGGGGCCACAATAGCCTCAGTGGGGCAGGCCTCCATGCACAAGGTGCAAGACCCACAATGGGAGGTGGACATGGGGGGATCATATTCCAGTTCCAGGTCGGTGATCAGGGTAGCGATGAAGAAAAAGGAGCCCACCCGGCGGCGAAGCAGGTTGCCGTTCTTTCCTACCCAGCCCAGGCCGGAGCGGACCGCCCAGCTGCGCTCCAGCACCGGGGCGCTGTCCACGAACCCCCTTCCTTCCACGGCGCCTATATGGTCCCGGATAAAGGCCAGCAGAGCATGGAGCTTTTCGCGGATGATATCGTGGTAATCTTCCCCCAGGGCATACTTGGATAGTTTCCATTCGGTATCCGGAATGGGAGTCCGGGGATAATAATTCATCAGCAAGGTGATAACGGATTTTGCGCCCGGAACCAGTTTCCGGGGATCCACCCTGAGGTCAAAATGGTTTTCCATATAGGCCATCTTACCCTGATATCCCCCGGAAAGCCAGGCCTCCAGCCTTCGGGCGTCTTCCTCCATATAGACGGCTTCGGCCATGCCTACGGCCAGGAAGCCAAGGCGTAAGGCTTCGTCTTTGATCAACCGGCTATTTCTTTCGGCGGGACGCATAGGGAGAATCGGGGTCCAGGAATTCGTATTCTACGGCATGAAGTTCGGACAAAAAATTCAGGAGCGAGGGAATCTGACCGGGCTTAACCGCTACTTTCAGCAGGACCTGTTGCTGGTATTGCGCATCCAGGATGCGGGCTTCCCGCTGCCGGAGCGCATGTTCTAGCCGGGAAAGGCATTCGTAGGGAGAGCGCAGAATCAGTATCTCTTCCGTCCATTTTTCCTCGATGCGTGCCTGATCCAGGGCATGGGATGCCGCGGACTGGTATGCCTGGATCAGTCCGGGAACGCCCAGCAGATTTCCTCCGAAATAGCGGACCACCACGACCAGGCAATTGGTTAGCCCTCGGCGGTCTATCTGTCCCAGAATGGGCCTTCCGGCGGTCCCGGAAGGTTCCCCGTCATCGCTGGTCCGAAAATGATTCCCGTCCCTGCCCCAGCGATAGGCAAAGCAGTGGTGGCGGGCTTTTGGGTGGGCGGAGCGGATCTCTTCAAACAACTCCTTGAAATCCTCCGGGGATTTCAGGGGCAAGGCAAAGCCCAGAAAGCGACTCCCCCGGTCTTTGTACAGCCCCTCCCCGGCCTCTGCCAGTAGGTAATATTTCTCGGTCTTATCCATATATGTCAGATAGGATGATCCAAAGTATAGACAGGGCCGCCAGGGCCAATCCTCCCCACTGACGGGGATGGGTGTTCTCCCGGAAGGCCAGCCCGCCGATCAGGCCGGTAATCAACACAATGCCTATATTGTTTACGGGGATGACAGCGGATTTTTCCATCCATCCGGACTGAAGCAGGCGGACCAAGAAATATATGGAAAAATAATTGGGCACGCCCAGGATCAGACCGGCAAGTACAGATCTACCTTGCCGGTATCCGGTGGAGGCCGATGAGGAAAAGAGCATGAACAGCCCTCCTGCAGCTGCTGCGGTGGCAAAGGTCACCACACTGAAGCGGAAGTATTCGTCGGCGGTGGGAAGGTAATGGTGGCTGGTATAGGCCAATAAAGTATCCAGCAGCCCGCTGCCCAGAAAAATAATCAGCGGCAGGGACCCCTGAGTTGCCGATCCCCGGGCTTCTTTATCCACGCTCAGGTACAAAGCAGGAAAGGCCAGGCCAATCCCCAATACTTCACCCCAGTGCAGGGATTCCGAAAAAAGGAAAATGCCTGCCAGGACGGGAAAAACCAAAGAGAGTTTATTGGCAATGGTGGTGGTGCCCATTCCATGGACCTCCGTGCTGCGAGCCAGAAGGTTGAACAGACTGATGAACAACAGGCCTATGCCCAGGGCATAGGGAATCCAGGGAGTTCTGGTAAGGCTTTCCGGTTCGGGGAAGCCCATGAACATCCACCCCATAATCAGGCAGACCAAGTAATTTATCACTATGGCCGTGGACCGGTTCACCCCATAGCGGGGGAAAAGCTTGAAGAGGAGGAATAAGACCAGATTGAGGCCCAGGGTGGCCATTAGATCGATCATGGCGGCATCACTTATAATTCCATGCCCTCCGCATAGCGGTAAGGGCTGTTCTTATTCAGGAAGACCAGAAGCCGATCCGGCCCCAGAGGAAGGTCCATGATTTTTTCCCCATGCCGCACCCGGGGGGCGGGGACTCCCTCGGACAGAGGGTTGGGGGACTGGATTATGCGGGTCTCATCCCAAAGCCCCAGGTCGAAAAAGGATTCCAAGGTCCGGCCCCCCCCTTCCACCAAAAGGGATGGAATCAGCTCTTGATGAAGGTAGGACAGCACAAAAGGGATGGGTTCCGTACGGGGAGGGATGTCAATGAACCGCAAGGCCCCCTCGGTTCGGGAAGTCCCGGACTGAAAGATCCAGCTGGGATTCCCGTCCCGAAGCAGGTGAAGATCGGGGTCCAATCCCCCGCGGGGGGCCAGGCAAATCCGTAATGGGGAATTCCCGGGGTAGAGCCGGGGCGTCAGCTGCGGGTTATCCAGCCTGGCTGTCCGGGATCCCACAAGAATGGCTCCTTCCTCCGTGCGCCACTTATGGTTCAGCCATTGGGCCGGGGCAGAACTCAGCCCATATCTTCTTCCTCCGGGTGGGGCCAGGTAGCCTTGGTCGGAAGCCGCCCATTTGAGAATAATATAGGGTCTTTTTTGCTCGTGGAGGCAGAAAAAGCGTCGGTTCAGCCATAGCCCCCATTCTTTGCCCGGTCCGAGTTTCACTTCCACCCCTGCCCGGCGGAGCTTTTCCAGCCCTGATCCGTTCACTTTCTCGAATGGGTCCAGGTTGGATACCACCACCCGGCCTATTCCTTCTTCGATGATCCGGTCGGCACAAGGGGGCGTCCTTCCAAAATGGGCACAGGGCTCCAGGTTTACATAAAGCGTGCTTTGCGGTATGCGGGAACGGTTCTCCTCGGCCACCTGATTCAGGCAATGCACTTCGGCATGCTCTCCGCCCAGGCGGCGGTGTCCTCCGGCTCCGATGATCTCTCCCTGGTGGACCAAAAGGGCACCCACCATGGGGTTGGACTGACTCCATCCCTTGCCCAGGGAGGCCAAATCCATGCATCTGCGCATAAACAAGGCTTCGCTCATGAATCAAAGATAGGGGACGGAATCAGGAAATCCACGATCTTTGGGCCATGTCCCCTTCCCTTCAGGCCTGGACCTGGATCATGGATATGCTGGAGCCCCAATTTGGTGTCGAGGAATCCCGGGCTATGGGCCGATGGATGCTCGAAGATCTGACCGGTATGAGCCTGGGCCGATATCGGACCCTGGGCAGTCCTCCTCTTGATGAGGTCCAATGGGCACAGCTGCGGGACTGGATCCGTCAGCTTCGCAAGGGACGCCCTTTCCATTATGTGATGGGCTACCAAGTTTTCTGTACGCATAAGTTCCGGGTGGACGAATCCGTTCTGATTCCCCGCCGGGAAACCGAAGAGTTGGTAGATTGGATTCTGGAATCCGAGCCTAAAGAAGCGCTGAGTCTATGGGACCTGGGGACCGGATCCGGATGCATACCTATTTCTATAAAAAAGGCCAGGCCCCAATACCGGGTTTTTGGGGCGGATATTTCCCTGTCTGCTCTGGAACTGGCCCGATGGAATGCCCGGCAGTTGGGCGTCGAAATGGATTTCCGGTGTTTGGATATCGGGGATCTGAACGAAGAGTTGCCTCCCACTGATCTGCTGGTTTCCAATCCACCCTATATTCCCGAAAGCGAAAAGAACCAGCTTCAGCCCGAGGTCCGGGACCATGAACCCTCCCTGGCCCTTTTTGTTCCCGATGCGGATCCTCTTCTTTTCTATGGCTGGCTGGGGACAAGGGGGTTGGCTTCCTTGCACGCCGGGGGGCGCCTCTATTTGGAAACTCACCGGGATGGAGCCGAAGGGGTCAGGGATTTGTTGATCGGCCTGGGATATCAGGCCGTGGAAATAAAGGCGGACGCCAGTGGGCATCCCCGCATGATCCGCGCCATCCGTCCCTGAGAAAAAAAGCCGATCGCCGAAGCCACGGCTTCGGCGATCAGACTGCATCCGGTTTGTTTCCCGTTTATTTGGCGGCCGGGACCTTCCCGATCATGGTGCGGGGATCCACCCATTGGTCAAATTCCTCTTCGGTGAGGTAGCCCAGAGCCAGCGCTGCCTCCTTTAAGGTCTTGCCTTCCCGGTGGGCGGTCTGGGCAATCTCGGCGGCTTTATAGTATCCGATTTTGGGATTCAGAGCGGTCACCAGCATGAGGGAATTGTTCAGATGCGCCTGAATGTTTTGCTCTATGGGTTCCAGTCCCTGAGCACAGTGGTCGTTGAAGGAATCGCAGCCTTCTCCGATCAACCGGGCGGAATGGAGGAAATTATAGATCATCATGGGCTTGAACACGTTCAGTTCAAAATGTCCGTTGGCCCCCCCCACGTTTATGGCCACATCGTTGCCCAAAACCTGGGCGGCAATCATGGTCAGGGCTTCGCACTGGGTGGGGTTCACTTTTCCGGGCATAATCGAAGAGCCGGGTTCGTTTTCCGGGATGCGGATCTCGCCAATTCCGCTGCGTGGGCCGGAGGCGAGCAGGCGGATATCATTGGCTATTTTCATCAGGCTGACGGCAATCGTCTTCAGGGCCCCATGGGATTCGACGAGGGCATCATGGGCGGCCAGGCTCTCGAATTTATTTTCAGCAGTGCGGAAGGGTAAGCCGGTAAGCCGGGCAATTTCTTCGGCCACCTGGACATCGTAGCCTTCGGGGGTGTTAATGCCAGTACCTACAGCCGTTCCTCCCAAAGCCAGCTCACTGAGGTGATCCAGGGTGTTGTTCAAGGCCCGGAGTCCATGGTCTAATTGGGAAACATAGCCGCTGAGTTCCTGACCCAGAGTTAGGGGGGTGGCATCCATCAGGTGGGTGCGGCCGATTTTCACCACATCCATATAGGCTTCGGCCTTTGTCCGGAGGGTGTCCCTGAGGCGGGTAATCCCCGGGATGGTGACTTCCACAAGCATTTTATATGCGGCGATATGCATGGCCGTGGGAAAGGTGTCGTTGGAGGACTGAGATTTGTTTACATCATCGTTGGGGTGAATGATTTTCTTCTCGTCGGTGAGTGCCCCCCCGCTGAGCACATGGGCTCTGTAAGCAATGACTTCATTGACGTTCATATTGGATTGGGTGCCTGATCCCGTCTGCCATACCACTAAGGGGAACTCGGCATCCCATTTCCCTTCCAGGATCTCGTCGCAGACCTGGCCGATGCGTTTGGCTTTTTCCGGGTCGAGGACCCCGAGTTTGGCGTTGGTAATGGCAGCGGCTTTTTTCAAGTAGGCAAACCCATGAATGACTTCCATGGGCATGCGATTCGTGTCTGTGGCGATCCGGAAGTTTTCCCGGGAACGCTGAGTCTGTGCTCCGAAATAGGCCTTCTCAGGTACCTGAACCTCGCCCATGGTGTCTTTTTCTATGCGATATTTCATATTATTGGATATTGGATGGATAATCAGGGATTGGGTCGGCGCAAAGGTAAAAAAAATTAGCCCGGATGGGAATATGGGTGGGCCAGGGGATCGATCGGGTGAGAAGTGGATCCGGCCTCTGAATTCGGTAGGTTTCCCTGGGTTGGGGGAAATCTGTATTTTCGGGCATGCCTGTTGCCATGATTACCGGCGCCACCCATGGAATAGGGAAGGCCACTGCCGAAAAACTATTGAGTAAAGGATTTTCCCTGGCGCTTTGCGCCCGGGACGGGACCGCTTTGGAAGGGCTGGCCCGGGAATGGACGGTACGTTTCCCGGATTCTGAAATCCGCATCCTGGCGGCCGATATGGAGAAGGCGGAGCAAAGGCTGGCCTTTGCCCGCATGGCCATGGATCATTTCCCCAGGATTGACCTGTTGATAAATAATGCCGGCCTCTTTATTCCCGGAAAGTTGATGGAAGAGCCGGAAGGTCACCTGGAAAAGACGCTTCAGCTGAACCTGATCGCTCCCTACGCATTATGTCGTCTGCTTTTCCCCCGTCTGCGGGAGCAGGGAGAGGGACATATCATCAATCTTTGTTCTGTAGCCAGTCTGCAGGCCTATCCTTCCGGAGGAGCCTACAGCATTTCTAAATATGCCTTGCTGGGGTTCACGGACAACCTGCGCATGGAGCTTAGGCCATATGGAATCCGGGTCACTGCCATCTGCCCAGGTGCCACCTGTTCTCGGTCCTGGGAAGGATCGGGAGTGGATCCGCAGCGCATGATGGAAGCCGAGGATGTGGCCGATATGATTTATGCTTCCTGGGCGCTGTCCCCCAGAGCCAATGTGGACCAGATCGTGATGCGGCCTATTCAGGGGGATCTGGATTAGGTGTTTTTCCAGACCGGGGAGCCGGCAAAGGAATAGGGGATTTAACCAAGTTTTAACCCCTGGATTCCTTTTGTACTTTGGGTTAGGTATAATTTTGTAATGGACTATATATGAGGAGGAAAACAGGCATGTATCGTCGTTTACTGATGCTGATTTTGCTCCTGGGATGGGGCGGAATGGTGCTGGCCCAGGAGGAGGTTGTTTTTCAGACGGAGGTCAGTGCGGAGAAAATAGGCAGGCAGGACCAGTTGCAGGTCAGCTATGTCTTGCAGAACGCCCGTCAGGTTCAGTCCATTCTCCCCCAGGGTCTGGATCAGGATTTTGAGATTATCGGAGGACCATATCAGTCCTCCAGTATGGGGACCCAGATCCTCAACGGAAAAGTTTCCCAGAGTTCCCGGATATCGCTGACTTTTATTCTCAGCCCCCGAAGGCTGGGTAAGCTGAAGGTGCCAGAGGCCGTGGCCAAGGACAGGGAAGGGAATACCTATCGATCCAATCCTGTCGAAATCACGGTGATTCCAGGCAGGTACCAGCAACCCTCCCGCCAGCAGCCCTCGGATCAGGATCTGGCCAGAAGGCGTCAGAGGCAGAGGGAGGCATATGAAGAGGCCCGAAGGCAGCAGCGGCAGGAAATCGCCGATGAAGTGGAAAGACAGGTGGATATAGACCGGGACCTGTTCATCCGCGTGGTCGTAGACAAGCAGAAGGTGCATATTGGCGAGCAGGTTACGGCCAGTTACAAGCTTTACAGCCGGATCCCCATGAAGGTGAATATCTCCAAATTGCCCAGCCTGAATGGATTCTGGACCCAGGATTTTGAGCTCCCTCAGGGGAATATTAAGCCCAGCGAAGAAGTTATCCATGGAAAGCCATACCAGGTTTTTCTGCTCAAAAAATCGGCCCTATTTCCCCAACAGACCGGAGAACTTATCCTCGATGAAGCCGAGGCGGAAGGAGTGGCACGGGTAATGAAGGAGGTCAAACATCGCCATCCCTTGGCCGACTGGATGGACCGCAACTCCTTGTTTGGTTCTCTGATGATCGACGATCCATTCTTCCGCAGCGATTTGTTCACCACTCAGGTTTTCCGGGATATCCCAGTCAAGCTGAAAAGCAAACCTGTAAAAATCGAAGTACTGCCTCTTCCGGATTCCGCGGCGGGGGATGACTTCCGTGGGGCAGTAGGTCAGTTTGCCATGGAAATGAGTCTGGACCGCAACCAGATCACCACGGATGACCAGGCCGTGTTGACCCTTACCATTAAGGGCACGGGCAATCTTAAATTATTCGACGCCCCCCGACTAATCCTTCCCTCAGGACTTGTCGGCTATGAGCCCCTGGTTCTGGATTCGATTACGGGTCGCTCCACCACCATTCGCGGAGAAAAGCAGATTCGTTATGCCATCGGTGCCCTGAGTCCGGGGAAGTTTCGGGTTGAGCCCTTGGCCTTTACTTATTTCGATCCGAAGAAAAAGGAGTTTGTGACTCTGGAGACTCGCCCCTTTGAACTGGAAGTCAGCCCAGGTCAAGGCTTTGGAGATTTGGTTTCCGGCCAGGGACTGATTGCCGATCTGCATCCCCTCCGTTCCCAAATACCGTCGTCCAAGAGGGAACCGGCCCCGCCGCTCTTTTTCCGGGCTGGATATTGGAGCCTCTATGCCTTTCCCTTTGCGGGATTCCTTGGATTTTTCCTTTGGAAGAGAAGGGAAGAGGAATGGGAGAAGGATCCCCGGGCCCTTCGCCGCCGTCGGGCTAACCGCATTGCCGCAAAGCGCCTCAGGTTGGCCAGGAAGAAGATGGAATCCCAGGACCATCAGGGATTTTATCAGGAGATATCCAAAGCCTTATGGCTGTATCTGAGTGATAAGCTAGGCATTGCCCTTTCTTCCCTGTCCAGAGAGGCGGCAGATGCGGAGCTGAGAAGTCGCCATTGTCCCGAAGAATCCATGCAGAAGCTCCATGCCCTTCTGGATGATTGCCAGGCAGCGCTTTATGCTCCTAATCCTGGCAGGGAGGCCCATGCGGGAACCTATGACCAGGCGGTGGACATGATCAGTGAACTGGAAGAAAAGATCAAAGCATAAAAGATGAAGTGGCGCAAAATTGGGTTTATTCTTTGGATAGGCTTTCTGTGGTCTTCCTCCTTTCTTCAGGCTCGGGGAATCGCCGCCAACTTTTGGAATAAGGCGGATTCTTTTTATGCCATGAAGGAATACGACTCCGCCTTGGTGCATTTTCTCCGCTATGGGGAAATGGCGGGAGAATCTGCGGACTTACATTACAACCTGGGGAATACATACTTTCGGTTGAACCGGGTGGGACCCTCTGTACTGCATTTTGAAAAGGCTTTGTTTCTTGCTCCGGGAGATGCGCAGATCCGCGAAAACCTACTGCTGGCCAAATCCAGGGTGTCGAACCGGATAGCGGAATGGAAGCCCATATTTTTCGTTCGCTGGTGGGAAAGGATTATCCGCCAGGATATGGCTACGCTTTGGGCTGTATCGGCCCTGGGGCTGTACATTCTGCTCTTGCTGGCCATGCTCGGGCCTATCCTGGGAATCGGGCCCCGTATTCCCAAAAGGGGATTGGGGGGAATGGCCGCCCTATGGTTAGTGATGATGGTGCTGGGTTTCTTTTCTGCCGCCAAAAGACAGGATAGCGGCAGGGGGGTGGTCATGACTTCCCATGCCTCGCTCCAGGCTTCTCCGGAGCCTGGAAAGCCCCAGTCTCTGGTTCCGGAAGGGACCACGGTGATCTGGAACCAACAAAGGGGAAGCTGGGTGGAGCTAACCCTGCCCGACGGGAGGAGAGGATGGATGGAAATTATCTATTTGGAAAAAATTTGAGGGGAATTCGGGAATATTTTATTGGTTTGCCCTATGGGCTATCTGGTGCGCATGCCCTGGTGGGGAGAATGGTTGTTTCCGGGAGGGCTGTTCCGGATTCTTAGGCCCTCCCCGGGGATTTATCTGAGTTTTGACGACGGACCCCATCCGAAGATTACTCCATGGGTATTGGATCAGCTCAAGCAATATGATGCCAAGGCCAGTTTCTTCTGTATTGGCCGGAACGCCAAATCCTGGCCTGAATTGGTTCGCAGGATTGTGGCCGAAGGCCATTGCTTGGGAAATCATACTGAAAATCATGTGAACGGTTGGAATACCCGGACGGCGGAGTATCTCAAGGAAGTCGACCTGGCTGCAGAAGCCATTCCAGGAAGCTACTTCCGCCCGCCTTATGGCAGGATCAGACTTTCTCAAGCAAAAGGACTGGTGGAAAAAGGCTACCGCCTGGTGATCTGGGATGTGCTTAGTGGCGATTTTGACCGGAATATTTCCGGCGAGGAATGTGCTCTGCGAGTCCGAACAAAGGCAAGGCCAGGTTCCATTGTGGTATTTCATGACAGTGAGAAGGCATGGGATAGGCTACATATCGCCTTGCCGCATATACTGGAGTATTTTACCCGGCTCGGTTGGAAATTTTATAGATTGCCACAAGAAAATGTTTATTGATACACATACTCACTTGTATGACTCCGGACTAAGTGAAGAGGAGGGGTTGATTGAACGGGCCTTGGAGGCCAGAGTCCGGAAAATGTACATGCCCAATTGTAATTCGGAGACCATAGCTCCGATGCTGAAACTAGCCGATCAGCATCCACTCCATTGCCTGCCCATGATGGGGCTCCACCCCTGCTACGTGAGGGAAGACTACCAAAAAGAGCTGGAATTAGTGTACCGGTGGCTAAGAATCCGGCCTTTTGCCGCCATTGGTGAAGTGGGACTCGATTTCCATTGGGACCGGACATGGGATGCAGAACAGGAGATCGCTTTCGTTCAGCAAATAGAATGGGCACTGGAATTCAATCTCCCCTTGGTCATTCATAGTCGGTCGTCCATATCCCGGTGTATAGAAATCCTTCGCCAGAAGGGAAAGGGCAGGGTAAAGGGAGTGTTTCATTGTTTCCCGGGAACTGCAGAGGAGGCCGCAGAGATCATAGACATGGGTTTTATGCTGGGAATCGGAGGGGTCCTTACGTTTAAGAATGCCCATTTGGTTTCCGTAGTCGAACGTCTGGACCTGAACATGATTGTGCTGGAAACGGATGCGCCCTATCTGGCTCCCCATCCTCACCGTGGGAAAAAGAATTATAGTCACTATTTACCCTTAGTTGCCCAAAGGTTGGCAGAAATCAAAGGACTGCCCTTGGAAGAAGTGGCGGAAGTGACCAGCAGGAATGCCGAAAAATTATTTAGTATTTAATCGGGAAGTTTCCTAAATTTGCCCCCTTCAAGGAGAGGTGCTCGAGTGGTTGAAGAGGCACGCCTGGAAAGTGTGTATACCTGTC
>CAYPQN010000034.1:0-23495 GCA_964412885.1 uncultured Chitinophagaceae bacterium
GTTTCCGGACAATGAAAAATTCCGCTTGTGGATAAGCAAAATTGCCCCCCGGATTGGTGTACCACTTCCTGATGTATATCCGGCAGAATCATTCTATTCCCAGGGAACAGCCATACCGGGATTATTCAGGCACAAATCGATTTTGGGCCCCCATCGGATCCTTTGCCAAAAGCTTGCAGGGTTCCGTTTTCAGTGGATGCTTCTGCTTGAGGAGATGCGGACTTGCCTCAAACACCCGAGGCTGCCCCAGACAATCGGGGCAGCCTCGGAGCCTATTCGTATTCTGAAAGGTCAATAGGATGAACCTAAGTCTCGGTGAGCCTAGCCCAAATAAACTTTCAGGGCATTGCTGTACCGGGCTTTCTGAAGTCTCTTGATGGCCCTTTCCTTGATCTGCCGAATCCTTTCCTTGGTTAGGTCATACTTGTCTCCGATTTCTTCGATCGTGGGACCATGATCGCCTTCCAGACCAAAATAAGCGGCCAGGATCTCTGCCTCGCGGGTGCTCAGGGATTTGAGGATACGGCGGATTTCGTGGCGAAGGGAATCCTTCATTACGTCTTCATCGGTATCGGCACTGCCTTCGAGCAAATCTCCCATGGCTACGTCCTCGGCCTCATGCACGGGGGCATCCAGGGAGGTATGGCGGGTATTGGAAGTAAATATATTGGTCACCTCTGTTTCGCTCATATCCAGGATTTCGGCCAATTCTTCGGTAGAGGGTTCTCTCTCGTATTCCTGTTCGAAAGCGATAAAAGCTTTATTGGCTTTATTATAAGTGCCGATCTTATTCTGGGGCAGTCTTACCAATCGGCCCTGTTCGGCCAGGGCCTGGAGTATGGACTGACGGATCCACCATACGGCATACGATATAAACTTAAATCCCTTGGTTTCATCGAATCGCTGGGCAGCCTTGATCAGTCCCAGGTTGCCTTCATTGATGAGATCGCTGAGGGAAAGTCCTTGATGCTGATATTGTTTGGCCACGGAGACCACAAAACGCAGGTTGGCCTTCACCAGTTTTTCCAGGGCCCATTGGTCGCCCATATGGATCTTCTGGGCCAGGGTGGTTTCTTCCTCCGGAGTAATCATGGAAATCTTGCTGATCTCCTGCAGATACTTTTCTACGGCCTGGGAATCGCGGTTGGTGATTTGGGTTGCAATTTTGAGTTGCCTCATAGGGATGGGGGGTTTAGAAGGTAAAACGGTAACGAAAGAATATATACTTGTTAGACGCCAGGAAGCCGAAATACGTTTGTAGGAATCCTTAGGGCTGCTGCCGGATATACATCAAATTGCGTTCCATAATTTGAGGAGAAAACTATATGCGTATGGATAGAATTGATTAGGCCCGGATTTAGCGAATCTTTGGAGATAATGAGTTGTTTTTCATAGTTTTAGACCTAATTTTGGGGATAATGGAAAGAACAGGGCCGAAAATCGGACGTTTTGACAGGACACAAAGTTATTAAACAAGGGGCAAATTTACTAGATTTGCCCTCGGTTCCCCCTTCAATTTTAACATTTCATGCATAAAGACCTTTATCAGCATCCCGATTATTATCAGTTGGATGAATTGCTCACCGAAGAACAGAAACTGGTACGCGCTTCCGTCCGGGAATTTGTCAAAAAGGAAATCTCGCCCATTATTGAAGAAGCTGCCCAAAAGGCAGAATTTCCAGCCCATTTGATTGCGCGCCTTGGGGAAATGGGCTGTTTCGGCCCTTTTATCCCGGAAGCCTATGGCGGGGCGGGAATGGACTATACTACCTATGGAATCATGATGCAGGAGTTGGAGAGGGGCGATTCCGGAATCCGGTCTACGGCTTCGGTTCAGGGATCCCTGGTCATGTTCCCCATTTACCAATACGGTTCTGAGGAGCAGAAGAGGAAGTTCCTGCCCCGGCTGGCCACCGGAGAGTGGATGGGCTGCTTCGGGCTGACCGAGCCCGATCATGGGTCGGATCCGGCAAGTATGCAGTCCCGGTTCACGGACCAAGGTGACCACGTGGTCCTCAACGGGTCCAAGATGTGGATTTCCAATGCGCCCTTCGCCCAGATCGCCGTGGTATGGGCCAAGGATGAGGAGGATCAGATCCATGGGTTGATTCTGGAAAGGGGAATGGAAGGTTTTTCCACCCCCACCACTTCAGGGAAGTGGTCTTTAAGAGCATCGGCCACCGGGGAGCTGGTCTTCGATCAGGTCAAGGTGCCCAAAGAGAATATTCTGCCCGGAGTAAAGGGCCTGAAAGGCCCTCTGAGCTGCCTGTCTTCCGCGCGGTTTGGTATAGCCTGGGGAGCCCTTGGGGTGGCCATGGACTGCTATGACACCGCCCTGCGCTATGCCGGGCAGAGACATCAGTTCGGAAAGCCCATTGCCGCTTTTCAATTGACTCAGAAGAAACTGGCGGAGATGATCACGGAGATCACCAAGGCGCAGTTGCTGAACTGGAGGCTGGGTGTTTTGCGCGATCAGGGCAGAGCGACTCCGGCTCAGATATCCATGGCCAAGCGCAACAGCTGCGAACTCGCCCTAAGAGTGGCCCGGGAAGCCCGCCAGATTCTGGGGGGTATGGGGATTACGGATTCGTTTCCCATTATGAGGCATATGATGAACATGGAATCTGTGGTGACCTATGAGGGCACCCATGATATCCATCTGCTGATCACGGGAATGGATATTACGGGAATCAATGCCTTTAAGTAAGTGATTTCCTGTCTCGGGACAGGAAACCTTCCTCTCTTTCTTGCCACCACTGACGGAAGGCCTGTTTTTCCTCCATGGCCATGACCAGTTCAATCCGCCAGTTCCCAGCGGAATTTTGGCGCAGTAAATACTGATATTCGCTCTGAAAGGCCGGCAGACCGTCTTCGCTGAGGTAATCCCACTTCACCTGGACCAAAACGCCCCGGGGTGTGGTTCTTCGGGCTGTCCAAAGGCTGGGACGGGTCTGGTGGATTCCGGCCTTACGGAACTGGATCAGGCTTTGGCTCAGCTGCCCTTCCAATAAGGCCACCGAGGAGATAATCCGGGTTTGGTCCTCATCCATGAAAATACAGGGAACGGCGTACATGGCCAGCAAATGTTTGACTTGCTGCCTGTAAATGTTTAAGGCATATTCCTCAAAAAAACGGTGTAGTTGGGGTAAAATGGTATGGCTCATGGCAAAGGGGATAATCCCTGATCTGATCTGCCGGCAAAGCTAATGGAAGTCTTGCAGCCAGGAAACCCCTTGGCGGATTCTGGGGCCGCCGATGGCGGACTGGAACCCGAAAAAATCCCCTTCGTCCATGATGGGAAAATATCCTGGCAGGGGAAGAGCGCCGGGAATCCTAACTTTGGGCCGAATCTCCCAGATATTGCTCCCCTAAATTATGTCCAGAAACCGAATCAGAACAGCGGAGAACATAGACCAGCACATCCGCCCCAACCTGCCCAACCTCAAGGAAGGACTTTTCATATTCCGATATCTCAAGCCCTATAGAGTGATGTTTGTGGCCGGACTGGCATTCATCGTGCTTTCTTCCTTGACCACTCTTTCTTTTCCCTATTTGCTCAAGGAAATGATCGACAGCGCCATGGCCAGCCCTCAGTCCCCCTCAAGGTTCAGTTCCCGACAGGTGGCCTTAATCCTGGTGGGTGTACTCGCATTGCAGACGATCTTTTCCTTTATGCGGATCCTGCTATTCACGACGGTGGGGGAGAATGCCCTGGCCAATCTACGTCAGGATATTTATGGAAAACTGATCCGAATGCCCATGGGTTTTTTCTCTCAGAGAAGGGTGGGAGAGCTGACCAGCAGAATGACGGCGGACGTATCCCAGATCCAGGATGCCCTTACCGTAATCCTCGCCGAACTAATCCGGGGCATGCTAACCCTGATTGTGGGGCTGGGCCTGATATTCTATTTGTCGTCCAAACTGGCTTTGCTCATGCTTTCTGTGGTGCCGGTAATCATCCTTTTGGCAGCCCGATTCGGAAAGAAAATCCGAAGCTATTCCCGCCAGGCCCAGGATCAGCTGGCCGATACCGGCACCATAGTCGAGGAAACTTTACAGGGTATCGCCGGGGTAAAAGCCTTTGCTAATGAATGGTTTGAAATGAACCGATACCGCCGCAGCATGAAGGAAGTGGTGCGTCTTCTGATCCGAAACGGTCGATTCAAGGGCATATTTATTTCCATTCTCTTATTCGGAGTTTTCGGTGCCATAGTCCTGGTGGTTTGGTACGGCGCTCAGTTGATGCAGGCCGGACAGATTTCTTTCGGGGATCTCACGGCTTTCGTGGTGTATACGGCCTTTGTGGGAGGGACCATGGCCGGATTTGCCGATATGTTCTCGCATTTGCAAAAAACCATTGGCGCCACCCAAAGAGTGCGGGAGTTGCTGCGGGAGGAAACCGAGGACCTCAGCTTTAGCCCGCCTTCTGAATCCCGCCAGTTGCCCCGGTTTTCAGGCAGGGTGGTGCTGGACAGGCTGAACTTTGCCTACCCCCACAGACCGGAGATCCCCGTGATCAGGGATCTGAGCCTGGTGGCCGAACCCGGAGAGCAGATCGCCATTGTGGGTCCCAGTGGGGCGGGAAAAAGCACCCTGGTTTCCTTGCTGCTTCGGTTTTATACTCCCCAGTCCGGGGAACTGATTTTGGATGGCCGCTCAGCCCGGGAAGTCCCCCTGAATCAGTGGCGATCACAGATGGCACTGGTGCCTCAGGATGTCCTGCTCTTTGGAGGAAGCATTGAAGAAAATATTGCCTACGGTAAGCCCGGGGCCTCCAGGGAAGAAGTAGAGGAGGCAGCCCGGAAGGCCAATGCCCATGCCTTTATTCAGAGCTTCCCGCAGAATTATAAAACGCTGGTAGGAGATCGAGGGGTCAAGCTTTCCGGTGGCCAGAGGCAGCGTATTGCCATTGCCCGGGCCATTCTTCGCGACCCGGCCATACTGATTCTGGATGAGGCCACCAGTTCCCTGGATTCGGAGTCTGAGCTCCAGGTTCAGGAAGCCCTGAATCATCTCATGGAGGGCCGGACATCGTTCGTGATTGCCCACCGCCTGTCCACGATCCGCCACGCGGATAAAATCATCGTCATGGAACATGGGCGAATCCGGGAAATGGGCAATCACCAGGAATTGATCCAGTTGCCCGATGGCCTCTATCGGAGCCTACACCGGCTTCAGATGAGCGGAATGGAACTATAATGGAGAATCTCAATTCAGCAAAAGTTATGAGGAATACGATATTGGTTTTACTCTGCCTTATTCTGATGGGTCTGCATCCCGCTTTTGGACGGGAGGCCGGAAGTTCCGGTCCGACCCTGGTCATCGGATTGGTCGTGGATCAGATGCGATGGGACTACCTGGAACGCTTTTGTTCGCGGTTCGGGGAAGGAGGATTCCGCAGATTGATGGACCAGGGATTTCGGTATGATCAGACCTTTATTCCCTATGTTCCTACCTATACGGCCGCAGGGCATGCCACCATTTACACCGGAACTCCTCCCAGCATTCATGGCATTGTGGCCAATGATTGGATGGAACGCTCCCAAGGGGAGCGGGTGTACTGTGTGGAAGATCCGAATTTCCGGACATTGGGGGAGCCGGGGGTTTCCCCCCGGTCCGGTCGGATGAGTCCGCACCGCCTGCGTACCACCACCGTAGGCGATGAGCTCAAAGCCCGGGATCCGAAGAACCGGGTTTATGGAATCAGCTTAAAGGACCGGGGTGCCGTCCTTCCAGCAGGGCACCGGGGTGATGGGGCGATATGGCTGGACGACAAATCAGGAACCTGGGTATCCAGCAGTTATTATGGTTCAGAGCTTCCGAACTGGGTGAAATCCCTGAATGCGAAAAACTTTGCCGACCAACTTTATCAGGACTGGGAGCTCTTGCATCCGGAATCGACTTACCTCAGTCCCCTGGAGGACGTCAACCCTTATGAGGGTAATCTGAACGGATGGGCAGAGAAGGGATTTCCTCACCGCCTGCCCCAAGGGAAAAAAGATTATTCCCTGCTTCGCTATATGCCTTCGGGAAACGACCTGGTGTTTGAGGCGGCAAAAGCCTGTATTTCGGACCTTCAGCTGGGAAGGAGTTCGGGAGTGGATATGCTGGCCCTGAGTTTTTCGTCCACGGATTATGCCGGCCACCTATTTGGTCCGGAGTCCCGGGAAGTGGAGGATATGTACCTTAGGCTGGACCGCTCTCTGGAGGAATTTCTCGCCTACCTGGACACATTTTTAGGCCGGGACCGCTATTTGCTGTTTCTGACGGCGGATCATGGGGCGGCCTCCAACCCGAGGTATCTCCGTGACCAGGGAGTGCCGGCTGGAATATTTCCTGAAGGAGAATGGAAAAATGAGCTCAACAGACAAATCCGGGAGAAATGGGGACTGGACTCCTTGGTGCAGGCCTGGATGAACGATCAAATTTATTTTCACCAGGAGAAAATAAGAGAGTCCGGCATAAATCCCGATTCCCTGGACGCCTTGGTGGAGACATTTTTATCCCGGAAACAAGGAATTCTCGGCTGGTGGCCCCTGCGCAAACCATTCCCTAATTTCCGGATCCCTGGGTCGATTGCCGAAATGATTGCCCAGGGCTATCATCCCTCCCGCGGAGGCGATTACTATCTGGTCAACCTCCCGGGATGGTACGGGAGCAGCTACCAGACCGGGACCACGCATGGAAGCTGGAATCCCTATGATACGCACATACCTCTGATCTGGTATGGGCACCGAATACCCCAGGGGAGGTCCTGGAGAAAGGTTTCCATGGTCGATATTGCCCCCAGTCTTTCGGCAATACTGGGGCTTAGCCCACCCAATGGATCCACTGGGGAGGTGCTGGTGGAGATTCTGTCTACCAGGAAGGGAGACTAGGCATTGGGGTCCATGATTTGACCGGCGCCGGCAAATATCCGGCTCCAGTAGCGGCTTCGGAGACTGGAAATGGTGACTCCCTGAGAATAGGAAGCGTGGACGAAATACCCGTTGCGCAGGTAAATGCCCACATGGCTGATCCGGCGCCCTTTAGTCCGGAAAAAGACCAGGTCACCTTCTTTCAGGGAATCGGGATTCATCTCCAGGCGGCAATGGCGGAACTGTTGAATGGCAGTGCGCAGCAGATCCGTGCAAAATACCTGAGAATACAACCTTTGGACGAAGGCCGAGCAGTCGATTCCTTCCTCATCCTCTCCGCCATATTTGTATCTAACCCCGTACCAGTAGTCGATGAACCCATAAAGGGCAAGATTGCGGATTTCCAGAGGCCTGAGATCCAACTTTTCCGCGTATTTGTATTGGAGGTAATTGATCCGGACCGTGGTGAATTTTTCCTTTGAGGGATCGGATTTGAAGGCGCGGATACGAAGGGGTGATTCTTCCATCAGACTGTCCTTTTCCCGGACAGTCACGGAATTGACCCTTGGCCCCGAGGGAGGGGTATCCATGTTCCTCATCCAGGCCTGCCAGTGGGGTGGCGTGGCACAGCTGCCCAGCAAGAGAAGAACAGAGAGGGAAAAACCCAGGCCTATTTTATGAGGAACTATTCGTTTCATGGACGAAAAATCCATAAAAAACCAAAGTCGCAAAAATAAGGCCTGAGTCTAAAAAAAGGGAAGGTTCAGCGTTTTTAACATTTTTTTATTTACCCTGCGACTCGGATATTAGCCTGTTTTCCCATTCCATGGCCTGAGGGAACAGAATGTTGTTCTCCGTATGGATATGCCAGTGCAGGTCCTCTTGGAACTGTTTGAGTCCCTTCATGGCCAACAGATAGGTCATGCACCCATCAGACGGCACTTGGTAATCCTTGGTGATTTCGGCTAATCTCCGAAACCTTTCTCCTTCCCCATCGTGTTCGGCCATCATCTGGGTAATGGGATGGAGGACCTGACCGAAGGGAGGGGAGGGGAGAGGGCTTCCATTTTCCTGGGATTGGGCCAGCTGTCGGATGTAGGGAAAGAGGATTCTTTCCTCTTTGTCCATATGGGATTGCATTTCCTTTAGGCAGTCCAGGAATAGGGCTTCCACTTCTTCCAGTTCCGGATGTTTTGCCCCATGTACCCGATGTATTTTTTGAATAAGTCCGGCCAGGACGGGACCTTCAGTGCGTACAAATCGATGGTGCTTTTTCTCGACATAGTCGGCGATTAGGTCAATAGGCCAGCCTTGGAGGTCCAGGGGGGCAATGCCTTCTTCGGGGAGGTTATTGATTTGCTGGATCAGCACTTTGGGGTCCACTCCGGCCTGCTGACTGGCTTCCTCCAGGCGGCGATGGCCCTGACAACAGAAATCAATTTTATACTTGCTGAATACGGCGGCAGCCCGGCTGTTTCGGGCCACGATCTGACCAATGGTCGTTTGGGAATTCCATTCCATGTCAAAGGGATTTTTAGATGGAGGGGGAAAGGAGGTCTTTCCCCCCGGAAAACTATTCGGCCTGGGCTTCGGCAGGCTCTGTCTCTTTGCCCCAATGGGCTTTTTCTTCTTCGGTCCACAGATGGGGGAAGAAAATTCTTCTCTGGAACCGAGGATGCAGGTATCTCTTCCAGGCACTGCCCCCGGTGGCTGCCTTGGTTTCCCCTCTCTGGTCCAGATAATGTTGGGCGGTCTGAAGGTGAACCCGGGGCCAGGCCACATTGTACATATAATCGAAGTCCCGAAGGGCATTGGCCAGCTCGCCGGGAACGGAGTCCCTGTTCAGGACCTTTTCCTCCAGGGTAATTCCGCGGACTTCCAGAGCAAGCCGGATCAGGGCAGGTTGGTATTTCTCCTCAAACTGACGAAGGGTGAGGGTCTTGGTGTTCTTTGTGCGGTCGATGCCGGCTTCCTTCCAGTAAAGGTATTCGAATTTCTCCTCCACGGTTTTCGGATCAGGGGAGGGGATTGACCCTTCCCTCAGGGTCAGTAGATTGTCCAGCCGGGTGCAATACAACTCGATGAACCGAAACTGGGCGGACTGGAATCCGCTGGCCGGAGCCAAACTGAGCCGAAACTGATTGTAGTCTTCATAATTCATTCCGTATTTCATCACATCGAAGGAATTGATGAGCAGGGAAGTGTATCTCTGGAGCCGACCGAGCTTGTCCACCCAAACCTCTGTGTCCAGGTTTTCAAATACCAGTTGTTTGAGTTCGTGGGTAATCATTTTAAGCACGAGCTCGGTGACCTGGTGGTAGATCACGAATATTTCTTCGTCTTTGAAATCGGTTCTGGTTCTCTGCAGGGATAATAGGGTGTCCACCTGTATATAATCCCAGTAATTTATGGGTTTGGCATATACAAATCCCTGGAGGTGTTTCGCCGGGTTTTCTCCCAGGGCCTGGTATTTTTCTTCGATTTTTTTTAGAAGGTCTGGCATCATCTTCTTTTGATTTTTTTATGCGGGAATTAGGGAATGAACGGAGTATGGAATGATTTCTATCTACCTAATCACCAGGAACAAAAGTAGAGATAAATTCAATAAAGGACAAGAAAGTCTTTTATTTTTGAGCTTTGGGAATTTGCCAAGAACTGTTCATCGAAAGATTTGGATAATGACAAACCAATGGTTGATGAAATCCGTCTATGCCGGGGCCGATCCCCGGGATGGATGCCGAATCCTGGTCGATAGGCTCTGGCCCCGGGGCTTGACCAATAGGGTTGCCTGCCTGGATTATTGGGCCAGGGATCTGGCCCCCAGTACGGAACTCCGCCGATGGTTTGGCCATGATCCCCGGCGCTGGGTGAGTTTTAGGAAAAAATATTTGGGCGAACTGGAAGACAACCCCTGTTTGGAGGAGTTTTTAATCCGGTGGGGAAATGCCCAAACCATTACCCTGGTCTACGCTGCCCGGGATCGGGTCCACAATCACTGCCGGGTGCTCCGGGATTTTCTGATCTCACGGTCGGAAAATCCGGGTTCATAGTCAAGTCGGCCTTTGAACTCCTCCCCCATACCCGATGGGAACGGTCCCGGGGATAATAAGGGCATTTACCTATATTTGTCTGGTATTTCCATGCCGGATTAAAGAAAAAGTGGTGAAAAGATACCTACCCTTAGTCTCGATTCTTTGCCTGATTTTGGGTATAGTCTGTATCCTGTCCAAGGCAGACAACATGATGGATCAGGAGCCTCTCCTGTTTGCCTTTCTCCTCGCTTCCTTTTCGATTGTGCTGCTTCGCGGCATCATGGAGGCATAGAATGCGCAAGCCTTCGGTCTGCACCTGACCTCCCGGTTGGGGAAGCGACGAATCGGAAAGCGCCGGGCATTCTTGAAGAAACGGACTCCCCTATGAAATACTACTTGCTGACGTATTTCCTCGTAGAGGATTATGTCGAAAGAAGGGCGGAATTCCGGGAGGCACATCTTCGGCTCGCCGAAGAGTTCAGAAAAAAGGGTCTGCTGATTATGGCCGGTGCCCTGCATCCGGCCGATAGGGCCGTTCTGGTTTTTCGTTGTCCTGACGAGTCCGAAGTGGAGCGTTTTGTCCGCATGGACCCCTATGTCGAGAATGGTCTGATCGTATCCTGGGAACTCAGGGAATGGAAAGTCGTGGTGGGAAATTCATGAGCTTTTGTTCCTATTCTAAGCTAGGGGACTGTTTTCCTTCAGATAATCATCCAGACTATGGAACAGGAACTGAGGATAAAGGTCGCTGAATTTCTTGTGCAGGAATCCGCCAAGAAGGGGCCTTTTGGCCGGTTGTGCCAATTCGGCCGTGGATACGGGAACGAGCTCATATTCGGCATGGGGGAATGCCTTTAATACGCGGAGGGCCAGCTCTACCCGGTTCATATAGTCCGTGCCCCCGATGTGGAAAAGGCCTTTCCTTCTGTCCCGGATCAAAAGGAACATGGCCCGGGCTATATCCCAGGCATTGGTGGGGGAAGCATATTGATCATAGGGCAGGCGTAGATGCAGTTTTTTCCCTTCCCGGCATTGGGATACTATGCGGGCCACAAAGTTTTTTCCCCGGACTTCGTTCCCGTACACATTGGTCACCCGCAGGATCAGGGCCTCGGGGACATGCGTGGCAATATACTGTTCCGACTCCAGCTTATGGGCGCCATAAACACTGATGGGTCGGGGATTGTCTTCTTCCCGGTAAGGACCCCGGCGGCCGTCGAAAACATAGTCGGTGGACAAATAAACAAATCCCTTTTGTCTCTCTCTGGCCCAGTCCACCAGGTTCCGGGTGCTGATCACCGTCTTTTCATAGCTTTCCTCGGGATGCTGTTCGCAGTAATCCACATGGGTCAGCGCCCCGCAGTGGACAATATAGTCAGGATCGAATGCCTCCAGGTCAAAGTTCCGGGGATCTTCCCCATTTAGGGTATTGAAGAAGACCGTGTGCGACAGAGGATAGCTGAAATGGCTCCCGCGTACATCCCATCCTTCCTGACTGAAGTAATGGTGACAGTTTCCTCCGATCAGCCCGGAGGCGCCCGCAATAAATACCTTCATGATTCTTCGGCGTTCAATAGATAAGTTTCAGGGGCGATGCCCGGACCCCATGGGCAATTCCTCAGGCAGCGCCCCTGAATATAGGGATCAAATCACCTTCCGGACTTAGGCCAGGGTTTCTTTGGCTCCCGTGGACATTTGGGGCATCTCCTGGGGATAGAGCTTTTTGTCCAGCTTTTCCCTTAGAGCGGAAAAGGCTGCCAGAGTCAGTTCTATGTCTTCCTGGGTATGGGCGGCTGTAGGTATGAGCCGCAGGATAATCTGCCCTTTGGGGATCACGGGATAGACCACGACCGAGCAGAATATGTTGTAGTTCTCCCTCATGTCAAAAATGAGCTGAGTGGCATCGAATAGCCCTCCTTTCATATGCACGGGGGTGACCGGCGTGTTGGTGGTGCCTATATCAAATCCCCTTTCCTTCAGTCCCGACTGGAGCATATGTACGTTTTCCCAGAGCTTTTCTTTGAGTTCCGGCCGGGTTCTGAGCAGTTCCAGCCTTTTGATATTGCCCAGGACAATGGCCATGGGCAAGGATTTGGCAAACACCTGGGAACGCATGTTATAGCGCAGATAGGTCAATAATTTCCGGTCTGCTGCCAAGAATGCCCCAATGCTGGCCATGGACTTGGCGAAGGTGGAAAAATATATGTCAATGCCGTCCATACAGGATTGCTCTTCCCCAATGCCGGCTCCTGTCTTTCCCATAGTGCCGAACCCATGGGCATCGTCCACGAAAAGTCGGAAGGAAAACTCAGATTTGAGGGCGATGATTTCGGCGATACGGCCTTGATTTCCGGACATGCCGAACACCCCTTCGGTAATCAGGAGGATCCCCCCACCGGTCTGTTTCGTCATTTCCGTGGCCCTTAGCAGCTGTTTGCGGCAGTCTTCCACGTCATTGTGCTTGAAAACATAACGATGTCCCGGGTGAAGCCTCATGCCATCGATGATGCAGGCATGGGATTCGGCATCGTAAACAATCACATCATGGCGGCTGACTAGGCTGTCAATGGCCGAGACCATGCCCTGATACCCGTAGTTAAGCAGCATGGCGTCTTCCTTGCCTACGAATTCCGCCAGCTGAGATTCGAGTTTCTCATGATTGTCCGAGTTTCCGCTCATCATCCGGGCTCCCATGGGCGAGGCCAGGCCGAATTGGGCCGCCGCTTCATTGTCGGCCTGGCGCACCTCGGGGTGATTGGCCAGTCCCAGATAATTGTTTAGGCTCCAAATTATGCATTCACGCCCCTGGAATTTCATGCGGTTTCCGATTTCTCCCTCCAGCTTGGGGAAGGCAAAATACCCGGGCGCTTTCTCCGCGTAATCCCCTATGGGGCCGAGCCTTTTCTCAAATTTGGCAAACAGATCACTCATGATTTTGTGGATAAATTATTAAAGAGTACGGCTATGATTTTGACCGCAAAATTAGCGAATATTTACAAGAACAACTTTTTTGCTGAGCGACGGGAGAGATGGGGGATGGTATACCTGGTCCGGGCAGATATTTTGTTCCGTTCCCGGATTCCCCTCTAGAGACCTTCCAGGGGAGGGAGCTTTTTTTCCGCGGGCCAGACTAGGTCTGTGCCCAAGGTTCCCCTCCAGCGCCGCCGGAATCCCTGTCTTTGGTGCAGGGGTCGAAATTCCCCCTGATAGGCGGAGGTAGGATCAATTTGCGGATTCAGGTGATGATAGGCCCGGATCGAATCATAATCGATGGGCAGATGCTGAATGGGCGTGGAAAGCCGCTTTCGGGTGAAGGCCATCAACATTCGGGACTGAAAGGGATCGGTGCCCAGGCATAGGGAGCGCCAACCCTGTTTGCGGGCCAGCTCATAGCTGTAATACACGTTCTCCACGCTGTGTTCCGCCCGGGTCTCGCAGAATATATTCTCTTCGGGAATGCCCAGGGCCGCGCCGTATAAGGCCATGACCCGGGATTCGACAAAAGGGGTGTGGACGGCCCCCCCAGAGTAGATGATATGGCGTGCCCAACCATTGCGGTAGATAACCCAAGACCAGAGCACCCGGGCTTTCATTACCGAATCCCAATCTCCTCCCTGAAAAGGGATTCCCGGAATGATCACCGCATCCCAAGGGCCGTTCTCCTGCATCCATTCCAGGCTCTGGTGACGGATTTTATCCGTCCGCAGGCAACCGAGCAACAGCCATATGCAGGGAAAAAGAAATGAACCCAGCCGAAGTGCCGGATAGCGGCCTGCCATTGGCCTGTGCAGACTCATGGGAATCAATTTGATCAAATATACCAAATTCAGAAGGGCTGGGGGCGGAGCCGGAATTATGCGGAAGGGGAACCGGGAGCACTTAGGCTCCATTTTTCCTTGATTTCACTAATCTTTAGTAGGGCCTGCATTGGGGTCAGGTGGTCAATATCCAGTTCCCGGATACAGGCATCCAGTTCCCTTAGAGCAGATTCCCGGGGGTCGGGGGTTTCAAAAATCTGAAGCTGAACGGCCTTGGGCTCCTGAATGGAGGTCATGCCCCTTCCGTGGTCCAGGGATTCGAGGCGGGAAAGCAGGGATTCGGCCTTGGTAAGCAGAGATTCGGGCATTCCGGCCATGCGGGCCACCTGTATGCCAAAGCTGTGGCGACTACCACCCGGTTTCAGCTTTCGGAGGAATATGACTTTTTTATCGGCTTCCCGATGGCTGATATGATAGTTTCGCACCCCAAAGTACTCCTCTTCCATTTCGTTGAGCTCGTGATAATGGGTCGCAAATAGCGTAATGGGTTTATGAGGATGACGGGAAAGATAGTCTACAATGGCCCAGGCTAGCGAAATCCCGTCAAAGGTGCTGGTCCCTCGGCCAATTTCATCGAGGATGACCAGACTATGGTCCGTGATCCCGTTCATTATGCTAGCCGTTTCATTCATCTCGACCATAAAAGTGCTTTCCCCTTCACTGAGATTGTCCGAGGCTCCGACCCGTGTGAAAATTTTGTCGGTGATTCCTATTTCGGCGGACTGGGCCGGCACAAAGCTTCCCATATGGGCCATGAGGGTAATGAGGGCAGTCTGGCGCAGGAGTGCTGATTTCCCGCTCATATTGGGGCCGGAAAGCAGGATAATCTGTTGGTCGTATTTATTCAGCTCCAGGTCATTGTCCACATATTCCTGTCCGGGAGGCAGTACCTGTTCGATGACAGGGTGTCGTCCCCCCTTGATCATCATGCGGCTGTCCGGGACTAGGCGGGGCCTTACATAGCGATAGTCTTCGGCATTTCGGGCAAAACAGCAGTATATATCGATTTGGGCGATGATTCCGGCATTGTGTTTCAGTTCGTTCATCCTTGGGGCCAAGGAGGCCACAAAGTCCTGGAACAACTCAATTTCCAGTTGGACTATCCTTTCTTCGGCCCCGAGAATCTTCTCCTCATATTCCTTGAGTTCCGGGGTGATATATCTTTCCGCATGGGTTAGGGTTTGTTTTCGGATCCATTCAGAAGGTACCTTGTCTCTATGGGCATGGGTCACTTCCAGGTAGTAACCATAAACGTTGTTGTAGGAAATTTTCAGAGAGTGAATATGGGTTCTTTCGGCCTCCTTCTGCTGTATGGCAAGCAGATATTGCTTCCCTCCATGGGCCAGGGCCCGGAGTTCGTCGAGCTCCGGATTCACCCCATCGGCTATAAATCCTCCTTTCAGGGTCTGAGCCGGCGCATCCGGTTTCAGGGTCTGCCTTATGGAATCAATCAGATCATCCATAGGCTTCAGGGAAGAGACCAGGGATTTCAGGGGAGAAAATTCCAGGTCTTCTTGGAGAATATCCCGTAGCTGCGCGGCCTGGGCCAGGGACTGACCCAGTTGAACCACCTCCCGGGGGTTCACCCTTTGAAGGGATACCTTTGCTGCCAGCCTTTCCAGATCCCCCAGGGACTGCAGGCATTCTCTCAGGCGATCGGCGTGATGGGGGTGCTCATAGAACCATTGGACCAAGTCCAAGCGCCTTTGGATGGATTCCATTTCGGTCAGGGGAAACAGGATCCAGTGGCGAAGCAACCTCCCTCCCATGGGGGTTTGAGTCTGATCCAGGGCCTCCAGCAGGGAGTGGGTCTTCCGGGATTCGTCCCGGTGGGGCAGAAGTTCGAGATTCCGGATGGTGAACCGGTCCATCCACAGATAATCCCGGGGACGTAAGCGCTCAATGGTGTTCAGATGGCCCAGATGGGCATGCTGGGTCTCCTTGAGATAATGCAATACCGCCGCGGCAGTGATAGAGGCCAGAGGAGCATCTTCCAATCCAAACCCCTTCAGCGACAAGGTTTGGTAATGGGATTCCAGGGTTTCGCGGGCATAGCGATGCTGAAATATCCAGTCTTCCAGGGCATAGATATAGGCCTGGGTATCCATGGCCGCGGCAAAATCCTTTTGCTGCGCTTTGGAGAGGATGATTTCGGCAGGCTGAAAGCTTTGAATCAACTTATCGATATACTCCAAGCCCCCCTGGGCACTGTAAAAGGCCCCGGTGGAAATGTCCACAAAGGATAAACCAGCCTGATGATCCTGCTGATAGAAAGCCGCCAGGTAATTATTGGCCTTATGATTCAATAAGTTTTCGGAGGTGGTCAATCCCGGAGTGACCAGGTCCGTCACCCCCCTTTTGACAATACCTTTGGCGGTTTTGGGATCTTCGAGTTGATCGCAGACGGCAACCCGGTGCCCGGCTCGAACCAGTTTGTGAAGGTAATTATTCAGGGAGTGATGGGGAAATCCCGCCAGCTCGACGCTCGCCGCGGCTCCGTTGGACCTCTTGGTCAGGGTGATTCCCAGCACGGAGGCTGCCGTCTTGGCATCCTCTCCGAAAGTCTCATAGAAATCGCCGACCCGGAAAAGAAGGATAGCGTCAGGGTATTTGGATTTGATCTCCCTGTGTTGCTTCATCAAAGGGGTTTCCTTTCGCTTCGTGATGGTCATGGCATTGCAAACCTATGAAAATCACGGCGCATTCGGAATGGCCCCCAACATCTTGGGAAATGGCCATATTGGCCAAAGCCAAAATTGGCGGACGCCAAAGGGTCCGCCAATTTGTTTTACGGCTACGGAGGGGGTGGGAAAAGAATAATTCCAGATACTATTCAAAGTCCACCAGCTCCACCTCGAATATTAATATGGAATTTGGTTTGATGGGACCTTGTCCATTGGGACCGTAGGCCAGATGGGAGGGTACATAAAGCACGCCTTTCTGGCCCTTGGAGAAATAGCCAATGCCTTCATCCCAGCCTTTGATCACCATGCCCTGGCCTAAGGAGAATATAAAAGGCTGCACATGCTGAAACTGAGGATCCACATTCGAGTCGAATTTGGTGCCATCCAGGAATTTGCCCGTATAGTTCACAGTTACCTTGGCGCCGGATTGAGGCTTGGGCCCCTGGGATTCGGAATCCAGGGTATAATATAGACCGGATTCGGTCTTTATCGGCTGGATTTTCTCCTTGGAGAAGTAATCCTGGAGAATTTGGTCATCTGTGGCCTTCTGCTCCTTTTGCATGACCTCCATATTCTTGACCGAGACCATATCCACCTTGTACATGACTTTCTGGCCAATGCCCAGAGTCATCCAAGGTTGTTTGGGCACACCGGCCGATACCATGGAATCCACCGACAAGAGAAACTCTGCCTGGTCGCCAGGTGTCATCAATTCAATGCCTTCGCTCAGATCTCCAGGATACTGGGGAGGGGCATAGGGAAACATGACCGGCTCATTGTTGTTCAGGCTTCGGCTGTCGAAGATAACGGTGGTATCCACGCTGGCGTGGATATGCACTTCAATCATGTCCCCCATCCCCGGTTTCCGGTCTCCCGGCTCATCTACCAAGAAGCGGTACTCCAGCCCGGAGGCTGTGGATTGAAATCCCTTTTCCTGGGCCAGAACGCCTTGGCCGGCACCGAGAATGCTGGCCAGTCCGAGGGTGAAAAATAATGGAGGTTTGCGCATATAAAAGGTTGATTTTCAGGTTTTTGGATAGTTTGTTACTGAGTGTGAAGAAACCGGGACCACCATTAGTCGGTGACATCCATTACTTCCAGCTCAAATACCAAAGGAGAATTGGCTTCGATTCCCGGCGCCGGGGGGTTGGGTCCGTAGGCTAGGGGAGAGGGGATGAAAAACCTGGCCTTGGCTCCTTTATTCAATAGGAGAATGCCTTCGTTCCATCCTTCGATCATATCCCGGCCTGCGGTGAACCGAAAGGGTTCCACATGGCTGAACTGGGGATCCACATTGGAATCAAAGGGGATGCCTTCCAGATTGGTTCCGGTATAGTTCACGGTCACCTGCTGGCCGGCGCGGATCTGAGGCCCTGTACCGGGTTTGGTGATCATAAAATAAAGGCCTGAGGCGGTTTTCTCCGGCTGAATTCCCTGCTTTTGAAAGTATTCCTGAAGGAGGGCATCTTCTTTCTCCATCTGGGTCCGGGCCAGTTCTGCCTGCTCCTCTTCCATTTCCTGGGCAGTTTTCACGTCCACCAGAGCAATGCGATAGGTGATTTTCTCTCCCGCGGCCATGAATTCCGGGAGCATACCCTGACCGGACTGGCGCATGGAGTCCACGGAAACCCGGAATATGGCGCTATCTCCGGGAGTAAGCAGCTTCATTCCTTCTGTCCAGTCCCCTTTGAACAAGGACGGCATGATAGGGAATTCCAGGGGTTCTTGGTTGTTCATTTCCCTGGAGCTGAAAATCAGGGTATCCATCCGGCTGTCCTGATAACGGATTTCCAGATGCAGTTTCACATAATCCCCTTCCTGGGGGCTATTCCCTTCCTTTTGGTCGCGGACGATTTGATATTCCAGACCGCCTTCCGTGGTGTTAAAGGAGGAAGACTGGCAGGAATAAAGCCCCAGCAGGGCAGCAAATAGACTAAAATAAACACTGTTTCTGATCATGTTTTTGTTGTTAGCGGGGGTGAATATCGGATAAAATTTCCTTAAATCGGGAAATCGTTTGATCGAATCCCAGGGAAGACCGTCCACCGGCGGCGTGGAAATGCCCGCCGCCCTCAAAATGCCGGCGCGCAAATTGGTTCACATTGAAGCTGCCCTTACTTCTAAAGGAAAGGCGCACCTCGTCCCCCTTTTCGGTAATCAGGGTGGAAAACCGGATGCCTTCTATGCTGAGGGGATAATTGACCAGGCCTTCCAGATCCCCGGGCTGAATGTCAAAAGCCTTCATTTCCTGGCGGGGAAGCGCTATCAGTCCGGATTGGAAGGAAGGAAATATCTCCATTTTGTTCAGAAGGACATGCCCCAGAAACCGAAGCCGGTTCAGGGACCAGCTGTCATAGACCTTCTCATGGATGGGACTGTGTTCGAGCCCTCTTTTCTTGAGGTCAGCGATCATTTCATGGACGGATGCTGAGGCCAGTTCAAACCTGAAGGAGCCGGTATCGGTCATCACACCGGTATATAGGCAGGCTGCGATCTCCGGGGTGATTAATTCCTGGCCGCCATGCAAAAGAATGAAATCATAGACCATTTCGGCGGTACTGCTCTTTTGGGGGATGCTGATCCCGTAGTCCCAGCCAGGACCGGGATAAAGATGATGGTCAATCATGACCTTTATCCCGGGGGCTTTTTCAATGGCTTCTTCCAAATAGCGGGTACGGGAAAAATGATTGAAATCCAGTCCAAATATAAAATCTGCCTCTCCAAGGGTCTGCAGGGCTGTACGGGGACCTGCTTCATAGTTTTCCAATCGGTCGACCCCTGGAAGCCATTCCAGAAATCCCGGAAGGGAGGAGGGAAGGACTCCGCTTACCCGATGTCCCAGGGACTCCAGATAATGCTTCAGGGCCAAAAGGCTGCCCACCGCATCCCCGTCCGGCCGGTAATGAGTGGTAATCCATACCTTTCGAGGAAAGGTCAGGAGGGGAAAGAGGTCTTGTATCTGGTGCATGACTTTGACTAAATTCATCTGTGGGGAAGGGCACAAAACTAGCAATATTATAAGAGAATGAATTCATGGATTCCGGGAAAGAGCATAAGGCTTTGTCCGGGGCGGAATAGGGCCTTCGGATAGAGGCCATAATCGGGGAAATTTTCGGGATGCGGAATGGGAGGATACGGAGTAGGTAAATTCTCTAATTCGGCGGAATTTCCTGTACCTTTGGGGCCAAAATTAATCAGCAGATTCCATATGAACAGCCAATCCATGACCCATCGCACATTTACCATGGTGAAACCGGATGCCATGCAGGACGGACATCTTCCCGGTATTCTTCAGATGATACAGGATTCGGGATTCCGGATCGTGGCCATGAAACTTACCCGTTTGGCCCGGGTTCAGGCCGAAAAATTCTATGCAGTGCACAAGGACCGTCCCTTCTATGCGGAGCTCACCGAGTTCATGAGCAGCGGACCCATTGTGGCGGCGATTCTGGAGAAAGAAAATGCGGTGATTTCGTTCCGGGAACTAATCGGCGCCACCAATCCGGCCGATGCCGCCGAAGGCACGATCCGGAAAAAATATGCCCGGTCCCTGGGAGAGAACGCCATTCATGGTTCAGACAGTGATGAAAATGCTGCCCTGGAATCCGCCTTTTTCTTCAGTCAGCTGGAACAGTGGGGATAGGACAGTATCGACTAGCCGGGAATCCCGTAGACATTAGGAGACCTGCTGCCTAGGAATTGGATTGTCCGGGAAATCTTGCTTCGCTATTCTGCTTTTTGGACTAAATTTGTCGGAATTGAAAACCCTTCTCGATCATAAGCGGATTCAGATTACCCTGCAGCGGTTGGCCCACCAGCTGATGGAGAACCATCCGTCCTGGGCTAATTCCGCCATAATCGGCATTCAGCCCAGAGGAGTATGGCTTTCCGACCGGATTGTGGATTATATTCGGTCCTGGACACAGTATCCATCGATTAATTATGGAAAGCTGGATATCACCTTTTACCGGGACGATATTCATGAAGGTGGGGTGCTGGTGCCTTCCGCCACCGATATGGACTTTGGAGTTTCCGGAAAAAGGGTGATTTTGATCGATGATGTGCTGCATACGGGAAGAACGATCCGCTCTGCTATGGACGCCTTGTTGGATTTCGGTCGCCCGGAGGCCGTGGAGTTGATGGTGCTCATCGATCGCCGGTTCAGCCGGGAACTTCCCATTCAGCCCGATTATACCGGGCTGGCCGTCGATACGGTTATGAGTCAGAAGGTCAGGGTGAACTGGGAGCAAACTGAAGGGAAGGATGAAGTGATCCTTTTGGATTAAAGGAATTACAGATTATATATGTCATTGTCGGTAAAGCACTTATTGGGAATAAAAGATCTGACGGCCTCAGATATTGAGTCGGTATTTCATACCGCCGACAATTTCAAGCAAGTGCTGCAAAGACCGGTGAAGAAAGTGCCCAGTCTCCGGGACACGACCATTGCCAATATCTTCTTTGAAAACTCCACCCGGACTCGTATATCCTTTGAATTGGCCGAAAAGCGGCTCAGCGCGGATGTGGTGAACTTTTCGGCTTCCGGGTCTTCGCTGGCTAAAGGAGAAACGCTGATCGATACGGTGAACAATATACTGGCGATGAAAGTCGACATGGTGGTGCTCCGGCATTCGGTATCCGGAGCTCCCTGGTTTCTTTCTCAGCATATCGATGCGCGAATAATCAATGCCGGGGATGGGGTGAACGAACATCCCACCCAAGCCCTTTTGGATACCTATTCGATCCGGGAAAGGTTAGGGACGGTGAAAGGGCGCCGGGTAGCCATTCTGGGGGATATTGCGCATTCTCGTGTAGCCCTGAGCAATATACTCTGTCTGCAGAAGCTGGGGGCGGAGGTGCTTGTTTGCGGTCCTCCCACACTGATTCCGCGCCATATCTCCTCCCTTGGGGTCAAGGTGAGCTATGACTTGCGCCATGCCCTGGAATGGGCGGAGGTGGTCAATGTGCTGAGGATTCAGTTGGAAAGACAGTCCAAGCCCTTATTCTCCAGTTTGAGAGAATATGCCCTGTACTTTGGGCTGAATCGAAAACTGATCGATAGCCTCCAAAAGGAAAAGGAGCTGATTATTATGCACCCCGGCCCCATGAACCGGGGAGTGGAAATTCATTCAGAAGTTGCCGATAGCCCGAACTCCATCATCTTGGATCAAGTGGAAAACGGAGTGGCCATCCGCATGGCCGTAATTTATCTTCTCAGCGGTAACGCGGAATTCTCCGAGCCCTGAAGACTGTCCCGGTCAACTTCCTGCCGGGCTGCGCTTCCTGGGGGTAGAGTCAAACTTTGTCTTTGGTATAGGCGGTAGGAGGGAAGTGTGGTGGGCACTTCCCGGAATCCTAGTTTGCTCAGGCAGGATGCAAAGGAACCCTGACACCTTGATTTATCCAGCAGGATATATTCCGCCCGATGATAGTCCGATCGGGTTTCCAAACCTATATACCTCTGTGCATAAGACAGAAAGCTGTAATCGCTTTCCATGGACTGGCAAATACCGATTTTCTGATCCACCGGTACCCAGTCCGGGATTTCGAGGATCTCTGTAATCAGGGATTCATCCCGGCCAATATCTCCCATTTGGCTGCTCAGATAGGCCGCAAGGCCTATTGCAGCGATCAGACACAGAAAGGTAATTCCCCTGCGGGCCTTTACAGACAGTGAAATTCGGGAAAAACCATAGTGGACATAGGGAAATACAAAGGCGCCAATAGCTAGCCCGAAAAAGGGAAAAGCAGGCAAAAGATAAAATGAACGTTGCTTAATGCTGGCCAACATGGGCAAGGATGCGGAAAGTCCGATCCAAAGAAAGAACCAGCCATAGGCCCGGACTACGGGAAAGGGACGCAGTTTCCATGTTTTCCAGCGACCCCAGAGGACAAGGATTAGGCCGCATACCAGGGCAGGGGAAAGTTGCACTAGCAATTCCCGAATCAGGTCCCAACGGCCGAAGAAACTGTCCACTTTCTCTCTTTTGCCGCCTAGAGCCATAAGGACTTGAACTTCCATGTACTCACCGAGTCGGGTCCTGGCTTCAGGCCAAATACAAAGTCCTCCATAGGCGACCAAGAGTATTAAAGTCATGCCTAGACTGACCAGAGTGGCTTTTCTACGCTTCTCCCAATGGAGAAGTAGGGCATAAAGTATAGGGGTGGCCAGGGGAAAAAGCCCGACGGGGCCCTTGGTCAGGGTGGCGGCAAATAATGAAATTCCGGCCAGTAGAGTATACCATACCCCTGATCCCCTGCGTGAGGTGGACATGGCTTTGATAATAAAGAGAACGGAGGCCATGTCAAAAAGGGCCATGGTGGCATCAAGCAGATTATTTGGGTAACTCCATATTACGGTGGGAATGATACTCCAGCACCACAGGGGAAGGGCCCATCCTTGGCGCAGGGCCGGTTCGGGAATCGTTTGCCAGAGACGGACAATGGCCCAAAGGCTGAACAAAAGAATGAATAAACAGAATATAGATTCCGTATAGGGTTTATCCCCCAGGACTTTGAAGAACAAGGCCTGGATTCCCATGTGCAGGGGAGGATGTTCCACAAAGGCCCCATCTCCCCGAAAATGCAGATTCCAGAGACTTCCTTTTCCTTCAGCCAAATTGCGGGATATAGAGGCATAGGTCACTCCATCGAAGAACATTCCCTCTGGAATAGCCCGGTCCAGGAAGGCGCCGAGGATAAAACCAAGCACCAGCCATTGGGAGAGTCGAAAGGCAAAGTGTGGGAAATTAGTCACGGAATCGAGCTAGTCGCGAAATTATCATTTTATTCCAGAATATTCTTTGGTTATGAGCTAATAAGTTCCGATTTACTTGGTAGTAATTCCGGTTAGATGGCGATATCCTTTTGGAATTGGATGACCCATTAATTAGGTGGCCGATCATGTTAAGATGGACCTTGAAGCGCTTTATCCGAAAAACCTAACCTGAACCCTACAGGTGGCACTCATGCCTTCCCTACTTGTTACGCGGATTAGCAATCAAATCGTCAAATCAGGTCTGGAGCATGGATATTACTTAAATTCCCATGAAGGTAAGCCTCCGAGCAAGTACATATTCTTTAGTTCACTTCGAGGTTCTAGAT
>CAYPQN010000035.1:0-23250 GCA_964412885.1 uncultured Chitinophagaceae bacterium
TCCATTTATTACTAACCCAGGTGTTCCACTTATATTCGAGAGCAAAGGCTCCTAGCATGAACTGAAATAGGGTGCAGAAATAAAGGGAGAGTTCAGTATGTAGCCAGTGCAAAGTGGGAATGGAAAAGATGTGAGAGCGGTAAATTCTAAAATAGAATGCGACTACATAAAAGACCAGGAGTAGTCCAAAATAGATTCCAGGAGATCTTCGAGACTCAAGTCGTCTAAACCAAAATTCGCAGGTGAGTACAAAAAAACATAAGTCGTAAAGAACCACCAAGCTCCGTTATATGTCGTAAATAGGCCAGAAAAGTTGCCCAGAAAAATGATGAAATTTCCGGGTACCCCCGGAAGATTCAAAAGCAGTCCCATACCCACCCCAAAGAGTAGCAAGACAATCCAGTAGTTCAAATAAAGTTTTTTAAGCCTATGCAGATTGATTGTTGAGAGGGTGAGTTTGTTAGATCGATATTTATAGTATAATCCATATCCGCTGACAAAAGCAAAAATAGGCACACAGGCATCCGAAAAAAGTGAAATATAATAGGAGAGCGGTACCTTACCCATAAACAATAGAGGACGAAAAAGTCCCTCATAATCCCGATTGAATAGGTGAAGACAAAGCATCATAAGTATGGCTATGGCCTTCAGTTGGCTGGATTTTTGAACAGAAACGGACATGGTGAACAGGGCTTATGCTTTTTGTTGTGATTAACTTTTTGATAATCAATATCTAAGAAATATGTCTTTCGAATGGGCAAAAGTAATTATGAAAGTTAGCACAAGTCCATTTTTCTTTTCCCGGAGGGGACTACATACTATGGTGTACCGATTTACTTACTTAGCTGGAGCGGAATGGGGATCCTTCAAGCCCGTTAGATTGACCATTTTCACCGCCAAGGATTCCGAATACTGAATGGCTCCTTCGCCGTGCATATGGTGATCGTCATAGAATAGTCGGAACTGATTATTGAATTCATCATTTAGAATCACGGGATCATATTTGGTTTTATTGGCTGTAATCTTTCCCAGAACGGGACTGATATTGAAAATGACAGATATTTGATTCTTCCGGCAAAATGCAAGGATCTTATCGATCTTAGGGTTAGGAATAAATGTCTGCACTCCCTCCTGGATGGTCATGGCAGCCCATCCTTCCGATGGCAGGGGAGAATAGGAGCTGCCATTGGGAAGATAGATCCCATTGGAAGGAGAGTGAACCCGGATGATTCGGTGGGGCACCCATTGTTTTACCGTTCTGTAGGCCAGTCTATCAAATAATCTTGGATTGGGCGAAAGAAGGAAAAACCGAAGTTTTTCCCGGAAGGAGAGGGCCGTATTGTTCACGAAATCCGTGGCCGCTTCCTCCGGGCTGTTATCCAGCACCTCGATGTATATGTCCAGGAGCAGATAGGATAGGCTTGTCTTCTGGGCGGCCATTTCGAGAAGGATATACCCTATTTCCGGAGTCTGGCTGCTGGATCCCAGGTTAAACCAATCCACCTGGGTGCCTTTGCTCAGCGTTTCGGTATGTATATTCCGGTATGCCGTGGAACTACCCAAGATGATTCCCCTCCTCTTGTCCGTTTTCCGGGTGGCCCACTGCCTGAAATCCTGCATTCGTTCATAACTGTGCCCCCAGGCATCCTGATGCCCGAAACTCCTTTTCTCCAACCAGGGAGTATAATAGGTGGAGAACCCCACCAGGGCATAGGAGGAAAGGCGAATGAGCCAGAAGACCAAGACAATAAATGCGATATGTTTTAAGAAGGCCTTCATCAGAACTGAAAGTATATGAAGCTCGTTTCCGTATGAAATTTCGTGAAAATCATTTGCAGCAGGGCTAAATAAAGAGCGAACCTAACCCAGGGGTTCTGAGGAACCCTAAGCGCTCTTTCGTCTTTTCTCAGATACCAGTCTGCGCATAACAGGGGGAGTATATAGAGAAGGACATGCACATACTCCGGAGTACGAAGGAATTGCTCAGGATTATGGACGATGCTCTTTCCTATCTGGACGATATAGTTCATGGCGGCGTCCATGGTTTCGGCCCGGAAGAATATCCAGGCAAAACAAACAAAGCTAAAGGTAATCAGCATCTGGAAGAACTCCTTGGGACGGGGAAGCGCCTTGTTGGCCGCCACAATTTCCTGCACATGGGACCGGTTCTTACCTGCCAGCAGCAGGGGCAAAAAACCCAAGGCATGGAGAAATCCCCAGGCAAGAAAAGTCCAGTTGGCCCCGTGCCAGAATCCACTTACCAGGAAAATGAGGAAAGTGTTTCGGACCGACTTTAATTTTCCTTCCCGGGATCCCCCTAAGGGAATGTATAGGTAATCTCTGAACCAACTGGAAAGGGAAATATGCCAACGCCTCCAGAATTCCGCCAGGTCCCTGGAAAAATACGGGAACTTAAAATTGCTGAGCAATTCGAAGCCGAGGAGTTTGGCCGTACCTATGGCGATATCCGAATACCCGGAAAAGTCTCCATAGATCTGGATGCTGAAGGCGATGGCTCCCAGGATGAGCGTGGTGCCGCTGTGGTCAGCAGGATTCTCGAACACCGCATCCACCATCGGGGCCAGGGAATCCGCGATTACCACTTTCTTGAACATCCCCCATACAATCATCCGGGCGCCTTCCACGGCCTGGATATACCGGAAACTTCGGCTCTTTTGTATTTGAGGAAGCAGGTGGGTGGCCCTTTCGATGGGGCCGGCCACCAGCAAGGGAAAGAAACTGACAAATACCCCGTAGTCCACCAGGTTTTTCACCGGCTTTTGCTTACCCCGGTAAATATCAAACACATAGGACATACCATGGAAAGTGTAAAAGGAGATGCCGATGGGAAGGACTATCTCAAGCAACACGGGATGGGCATGGAGCCCCAGCAGTTCCAAGCCTTCCTGAACCTGAATAGCAAAGAAGTTATAATATTTGAAGAATCCGAGAATGCCCAGGTTGGTGATCACACTTAAACCCAGAAATACCTTGGATTTTCGTCTGTCTGTAGCCGCCACTCCAAATCCATAACTATAGTCCAGCAGGGTACTGAGCAAAAGCAGTCCCGTGAACTCCCAGCTCCACCATCCATAAAACACATAACTGGCCACCAGAATCAGCAGATTCTGATGCCGGTGGTTTTTGGGGAAAACAAACCAGTAGAGTATGAATACCAGCGGAAGGAAGAGTAGATATTCGGGACTATTGAAGAGCACGTATTGTCTATTATCTACAGTTTAAATTCAGAATCCGGTCTGGAAAACGAATATAGACCTGGCACAATAATAGCTAAAAATTAATCATGACATACCCCCGCTTTGTGGGCTATTTTTGGGAGCCGTATCCATGCGGGATCTCAGTATAAGGGAGAGAGGGAGAGGACAAGAAACGGGTGGGAAGAATAACCTGGTGCCTGGGGAATGTATCTTGGGCCACGGAATTAATCAGAGTTTAATATCGTCTCTTCATGGAGAAATAGGGGGTTTGCATATTTGATTTTCGGCCGCCCTGTCCTCAAAGGACGGATGGGGCCGAGGGCAGAATGCAGAATATAAAGGCCCTCCAAATGAGTCCATGCAGAAATGCCGGATTTTCGAATATCTTTTCTAGCTTTGATTTTTCTTTCGATCCCTTTCGAAAGACTGGTCTTTCCGAATTCCAGGAAGTGCCAATAAACGGAGGGCTCAGGCTAATCCGAGCGGAAGGAGATCTGAGGTGGCCATTAGGCAATGGCTGCCCGCATACATGATTTCCCAATTTTCCCCGGGACGGGAGGCATGAAGAAGGGGTCTGGGAGAGGTAAAGATGGCCTCAGCTGTCCGAGGTGCTCTTACCGGAATAGATCCCGGTTCTCCTTTGCTGCATACCTTAAAGAGACAGTGTATTTAGACGTCTCAAAGGATTGTAAATAAGGCATTTAGGAGGATGTTCTGAAGTATTGATTTAACCTATATCCTGTCCTCTCCTATCCTACCTTATGCCCAATAGGACCTGGTGGACTGGAGGAGTATAATGCGGAACCTGAAAGCTATAGAGTCGAATGATAAAAGGAGGAGTTCGAGGGAGCTTTGGGGAAACCAGGTTTTCGAATGTGGAAATGAGCATGGGCCGAATTCGTATTCCTTGAATTTTTCATGGGGACCGACGTTGAGTTAAAGTTACTCATCGATTGCATAATGGCTTAGATTTACCTATGTGAAAAATTTCGATGTTTTTTTGATCCCAATCTTTTTATTTCTCTTTTGGGGGCATCAGTGTGAGTTAATCGAGGGGAATGAATATACAGGCGATAATTTTGATAGATGCAAAAGCGATTGATATAGGCCTATGAGTAATGGGTTTTTGTTGCAGTGTCTGAGGGTTTTTGGGGGTTCATTCCCGGTGGGGCCGTTTCTGACCCATGAAGGAAATTGGGAATTTGATTGCCGAGGAGCAGGTCGTGGGGAGTTTTTGGTGGCGATTGAGTTTTGCCGGGAAAGTGGCTGTTCTAAGGAGGGCAATCTGAAAGGATAAATGGAAAGGGAGGGCCCCAAACCCTCCCTTTCCTCAACAGAAGATTTTGGTGACGGTCGCCCTTCTACTCCATCACGTCGAGTATACGGAATCTCTTGACTCCGCTGGGTACCTTCCATTTCACTTCGTCACCTTTTCGGAATCCGATCAAGGCTGCCCCCATGGGGGTGAGAATGGAAACCTTATTTTGCTTTATATCGGCATGGGCAGGCATGACGATTTTGAATTCCATGATTTTATCGGACCCCAGGTCCAGAATGGAGACCTTTGAGTTCAGCGTTACGGTATGGGAAGGCAGCTTTTCCCTGGGGACAATTTTCGCCCTCTGCAGTTCGTGGGAAAGGGACATTTCCTGGGAACTGGGAGAGGTTCCCAGATAGGCTTTCAGCTGCTGGTAGTCTTCCTCGCATATCCAAACCGGGTTCAGTTCTACTTCTTTCATGATTTCTTCATTTTAGTGGATTAATTGGTCGTTATGGGTTTCCAGTCCTTGAACTGGGATCTCTTATTTGAATATTGGTTTTTTTAGCTACTTGAGGTTGCCTTTGGGGCGGGCCTTATGATTCTCTCTGATGGGTTTGCCGATTATATCCCCTTCTTTTGGTTAGAGACCCCCGATACCAGATAGGAAAATAAACCGCAAGAACTCACCGTAAAGAATCAGGGAAATCGATATGGTAGAACCAGAACAGGGAAATCCAGCCCCCGGACCTTAATTCATGGAATCTAAGCAGGCCGGGGTTATCTTATTAAAGACCTTGTGGCTTGAGACAAAGTAGAGCTTTTTAAAGAAGCCATGCCTTTCTTCTCCGGACCACAGGCCGTGATTCCGGAAAGATTTCGCGGACCCCGCTCGCATAAAATGATATGGCATGAACTTGTGCACTTATCAAAGATAATACTTCCCCTTGATATCAGAATGTTAAATTCAGGGAGGTTTGCCGGCGGACTGGGCCCCGAAGAGTTTCCCTTTCCAGGCATGGGAATCCGGTCCGGGACAGGTTGTTCTGTCGTCCAGGATTAGCCCATCTCTGGGGATGAATGGCTCGACTTAATCGAGGAAAATGGCCTGAAATCAGAGAATGCAAAAACGGGTCAAAAAAAGATTTTACACGAACAGAATCCCTTTCTACTCCAAGTAACGAAAAAAGCGGTTTTTGGGCCCAAAATGCTTGATTTGAAAATATGGCCAACTTTCCATATGCGTAAACCTCCTTAGATTTAGATTTCCCGGATCGGAGTTGCCGATGACGATTCCCGTTTCGGGTTCAAAATCCATTTACCATGATTTTCGAATTTCAGATGGAACAGGCCAAGTTGGAACGGAACCTTCTTCTTCTGGAACGAAGTGGGAAAACCGAAGCCAGCATGGCCAGGACGGGTCTGCAGTTCTGTCTGGACTCCCTTACCCGGGTCCAGCAGCGCCTAATAAATTATGTCTTCGCAGATGAGGAAAGGGAGATTCAGTTCTTCAAAGAGATCTTCCCTGCGATGCACAAAAAGTTTTTTTATTTCCAGGAGGTATATCGCCTGGAGACGGAAAAGCCGGTTCAGGGGATGGAGACCACGGAGGCGTACTATCGAAGCCAGCGGCAGAGGGTAGCCGATGAACTGGAGAAGCTCCGGTACATTCACCGCTACATGGAGACCCAGGAAAGCAGCTTGGACGCTGTACTCTTTACTCGCAGCGGTAAGCCGGACATTTTCTCCCCTTGGTTTCGGATTGATCTGGATTATCGGTGGAGTGCTCCGGGGACGGAACCCTTGGCCCGATACTATTCCCTGGAAATGGTCTATGATTATCTGGAGGACTGTCTGGCCGCGATTCGTTTGGCGGAAGTCCAGAAAGTTCAGGAGTCCGACACGAATTTTTCTTCGATTCCCCTGCACTGGACAGATACTAAATCTGCCCTGATCGAGCTGGTCTATGCCCTGCACCTAACCGGTAGTATCAACCATGGGAAGCAGGGCCTCCGTCAGCTGATGACGCATTTTGAACTCCTTTTCCAAATGCCTCTGGGCAACTTCTATCGATGTTTCCAGAACATGAAATACCGCAAACAATCGGCTCGGTTTCTGGATCGGCTTAGTCAGGCCCTGAAAAGGCAGCTGGAAGGGGAATAAGGGAAAAGAGAATCTCATCATATCCGGAAATCATGAAAAAGGACAGGAAAACTACAGGGGAAAAGCGGAACCCAGCCAGAAGGCAGAGCATCCGAATCTTCTTTAGTGAAGAGGAAATGGAGAAAATATTCAAAGGTTGGTCCCCGGATTACGGTAGCCGGGCCGCCTATATCCGGGAAAAGTTGCTCCGCAGAAAGGTAAATTATTTCTATATGAACGCCTCCTGGGATCAGCTCCTCGAAGAGATGGTGGCCATAAAGCGGGAATGGAGGACTGCCCTGGAGGCCATAAGGGAATGGAGGAATTCCTGGATGGGGGCCCAGGAGCCGAGAGAGGACCCCGGCGAATGGCTCCGCCATCGGCTGGAGCCGGTGATAGAAAATCAACGGAGGATGGAGGAAATCATACATAAAATGGGAAGAGAATGGTTGCGACAATACGGTTCATTGCCTGCCCAGGAAAGGCCGTAACCTATAATGAGAAAAAAGTGGAAAAAGGGATGGCCCGGTACCTGGGCGCGGAAAATTATCCAGTGGGTTCTTGGGACCTTGCCCCATGGGAGAAGAAGCGCCTCCTGGAGTGGAGGGCAATGAAAAATTACCGGGCCCGGATCAAGGGACTGCATATTTTTCTGGGTTTCGCCCAAGGGGAGTCAATCCATGACTACCGATTGAAGGAAATCAGCCGGGGCTTCATGGAAGGAATGGGTCTGGGTGCCCAGCCTTATCTGGTTTATGCGCATGAAGATATGCACCGGGAGCACCTCCACCTGGTCAGTACCCCCTTGGATGCCCGGGGGAATCGGATCCCATTGTATCTGAGGATCAAACAGGGCTTGGTGGGCGAGGTGGTGGGGGCTTTGGAAGAAAAATACCAGCTTCGCTCTGTGGGGGAAACCAGGCAGTTCGAACAGAAGGGTGTCCTGCGAAAGGTTCGCTATGGTCAGGAGGAGACATGCCATGCTCTTTCCCGGATCCTGGACCAAACCCTGAATCGTTTCCATTATGAGACACCTGCCGAGTGGAATGCCCTGCTGGGCGTATACCGGGTGAAAGCTTTTTATGGCCGGCCGGGTACGCTCATGCATCAACGGGGGGGATTGGTCTATGGATTCGTGGACCATAAGGATAGGCAGATTGGTTTGGCGGTTTCGGCTTCCCGCCTTCCCCAGCGACCGACCATACCCCGCCTCGAAGAAATCATGGCCATTCATAGGGCAAATCCCGAACCTCCACCCAGAAGGCTGAGGTCTGATCCAGAGGATTTCCTGGGGGGAATGCCTGCCGATTGGGAAATATTCCGGCAAGAAATGGAGAGCCGCGGGATTCAGACCAGCTGGGGGAAGAGGGAAGAAGAGACCGAGCCCAGGCTCTATTTTGTGGATATGATCCATCGCCGGGTATTGGCCCCCGGCAGCCTGCCTCCTTGCTGGCAATACGAGTCCCTGGCCTCCCGCCTTGGACCATGGCCTGAGGAAAAGCGTTACCGGCTGCCATCCGTAGGCAGACAGAGAGAAATGGCTTTGGCTAGAGAGGGACTGGTGCTGAAGAAGCCACTCTTCCCCGGCCCAAAGTCCCGAATCGATATCCCCCGGGAGGTGGAATCCCCCTATTATCGGATAAGCAAAGGGAGGTCAAAGTTATGAGCGCCACGGAATCCCGCCGGGATCTGAACCGGATTATGGACTGGACCCGCAGCCTGGGTTTTGGAGTATTGCTTGCCTGGTCATATCTGGAGGGGGAGATGGATTCCTGGATTCCTCAGGGGTTAAGAGAGCAGGGATTCTGGATAATTCAGATTTTGGAGCGGTTTCGTACAGAGGAAGGGGCTCCGGCATTTTGGATTCATCTGGCGCTGATCCTGGGGCTGGTTTCCGTCTGGGGTCAGCCGGGTCGAAAAAACCCGGGAGGCAATCCCTGGGTTTGGAAAGGCCTTATCTTTTTAGGAGTCCTTTTCTACTATGCACCCTGGAATCGATGGATACCGGAATGGGCCAGCCTTGTCCGGACAGGAGGCTATATTCTGGTGCTTACCGGTGGATGGAGGGCAAGCCGCATGGCTCCGGCATTATCCGAAGTCGACGACCTATTCAATCGTGATCAGCAGAGCTTTCCGCAGGACGAAAAGAAGCGCAGTAATCCCTATTCTCTGCATTTTCCAGCCCGCTACCGGCTGAGAGGCAAGCATCGCTCCAGCTGGATCAACCTCATCAATCCATTTCGGGGAATTCTGATTCTCGGAACCCCGGGGTCGGGAAAATCTTATTTTCTGATCCGGGAGATGATCCGGCAGCATATCCGCAAAGGCTTTACCTTGTTCATCTATGACTTCAAATACGATGACCTTAGCCGGGTTGCCCACTATTACTGGAAGAAATATCAATCCTCCTATTTGCGTCCTCCATCTTTCTATCAGCTGCATTTCGAGGACCTTTCTACCAGTCATCGCTGCAACCCCCTGGATCCCGACTCCTTATGGGAAATCAGCGATGCGGCCGAATCGGCTCGGACTTTAGTTCTGGGATTGAACCGGGTCTGGATCCGCAAGCAGGGGGATTTCTTTGTCGAATCCTCCATTCAATTGCTTACGGCAACCATTTGGTACCTGAGAACCCAGGCCAAGGGACGGTATTGCACTTTGCCGCATCTGCTGGAATTGATCCAACAGCCCTACGCCCGCCTTTTCACTCTATTGCGTTGCCAGACTGACCTGCAGCCACTAGTCAATCCCTTTGTTCAGGCTTTTGAGGCCGGGGCCGTGGATCAGCTGGAGGGTCAGGTGGCTTCATTGCGGATTGCCCTTTCCCGCTTGCACTCGCCTTCCCTCTATTATCTGCTCAGTGGGGATGACTTCCGCATGGATATCAATAACCCCTTGGATCCCAAGATTGTTTGTCTGGGCAATCATCCTCCCAAGGCCCAAATCTATGGGGCCGTTCATTCTCTGCTAATCGGACGCCTGGTCAAGCTGGTCAATCAGAAGGATAAACTCCCTTCTGCCCTGATTATCGATGAACTGCCTACCGTCTATGTACATGGACTGGATGCGCTCATGGCTACGGCCCGGAGCAACAGGGTCGCTACCTGTCTGGCAGCCCAGGACATGAGTCAACTTATCCGGGATTATGGTAGGGAGCAGGCTCAGGTTATTCTTCAGATCAGCGGCAATCTGCTCTGTGGTCAGGTCAGCGGGGAAACAGCCCGGGCGGTCTCTGAGCGTATAGGCCGGATTTTTCAGCAAAGGGAAAGCCAAAGCCTTCATGAATCCGGGCTAAGCTGGAACCGGTCCAGACAACTGGATACGGCGATCCCGGTATCGACCCTTTCTCAGCTTTCCAGCGGTGAATTCGTGGGCCTGGTTTCGGATAATCCCGACCAGATTCTGGAGCACAAAGTCTTTCATTGCCGGATTCGCAATTCTATCCGGCGCCGGCGCCGGGAAGAATTCTCCGCCTTCCCTGAACCGGTCAACTCCGAGGCCCGCCAGGAAGATGTCGATAGCTGTTACCGGAGAATCAAAGAAGAGATTCTCCTGTGGGTGGAACGGGAAATGGAAAGGATCGAGGAGACCCCTGAATGTCAGCATCTGATCGTTCGCCCTCCCCGGGGCTTTAGAAGGAGCAGGGAAGAAGATTAGCATTTCCCCATGCATTATGCATAGATCAGTGAATAGTCCTTTGATTCCGGGGGGCACATACTAGGGAAAATCCATTCCATGCCTAACCGCCATTTTCGATTCTGCCCGTCTCCATGGGCCGGATTTGGGCAATTCGGCGATCCCCTGATCTTTTCGTCCCCCCATTTCGGCCGATGTCTTCAGCCGCCCCCTCCTTTTATGGGGGACTTGGGGTATTTAACAATCTACTACCTCTTTATACCCAAATGGAAGCGGAAACCCAGGGGATATTTGACCTCCATTTTTTATCACAAACCGTCGGTCATGATGAACGATACCGTATATACCCATGGGCTGACCTTGATCATCTTTTTGGCCCTGAGTTATTTTTTGCTCTGGAGAATGTATCGCAGCTCTGCCCCAACCTCCGATGATCGCGATTTGGCTAAGCTTCCTCCCTCGCTGATCAAAGCTCAGGTGGACCCCATCCTCCTGGATACGGCCGATTCGCTGATTCATGGGTTACTGATGAGCAAGGGCAAGTCCTGCTCGGATCAGGAACTTCTAGAGGCCATCGGCCGTCGGCTTTCCAACTATACTTGGTTGGAGAACCCGGATTTCCTCCGCGCCTTAAACTACTATATGCAAACGGAGGGCCAGCGGATTTCGGGACGAAGTTTTCCCCTGAGCCGGCTGGAGGAGGTTTGGGACAAGTTCCGGCGACTCATGGAAAAAGAGCGCTGGGAATCCAGGAATGCGCTTATTGTTCACCCTATAAATCAAAATGAATGAAAAGAAGAATCATTCCGGGCATTGGCCTTAGCCTTCTGATCTGGATGGCCGTGGCCAGGGGAGCCCGGGCACAGGATGGTAGAGCCGGCATACAGGAAGCCAACCAGTTGGTCCGTCAATACTTTGAATCCGGAACGGATCTGCTGTATGCCGTAGGGGCCCTGTTGGGCCTGATTGGCTCGGTCAAGGTTTAGTGTGCCAGGCTAAGCTCCGCCGCCGATGGTGGCCGACCCACCGGAACCCGGGAGCAGGACCGGGTTCCAAACCAGCGTATACCCGTCCCGGATAAGTCCTGGGCGGGGAAGCGATACGCCAAAAGCCTTTGGGCAGGTAAGCGGATTCATGAGGACGAGAGGAATCATCGCAGAGGTATCGAAAGACCCCTTGATGTCAGAACCAGGCTGCTAAACCGAGCCTGGGATAAGCCAGTAGACGAAACCTGTGTTGTGCTCTGGCGGCATCCGGTATAGAGATGACCTCAGGGATCTGCAGGCGGTGGCGGGGAACCTGGGAACCCAATGGCTTTTTCCAAGGCCGTTTGGGGGCAGACCCGCTCGTAGTAGTGAAGAAGGTTCGTAATGGGACCGGAGCGAAGGGGCGGGCTTATTCTTCAGGATCATAGAACAACTTAATAAGGAAGATTCCATGTTACCTGTAATGTCAAAGAACGATCGTTTACCCCAGGAGGAAAGGGTATATCGGCAATTGATGCTGGAATTGCCCGGAAGGGATCATCCCCCTGAATGGTGGGAGGGTTATCGTAGGCAAAGAAGGCAGCGGCTCCGCCTGCTGATCCGTCGCCTGGTTTCAGGAGCCTATTTCCCTTCCGTCCCCATCTCCCCACTAAGGTTTTCCGATTGGGAAAAAGAGGAGTTTGAAGAGGCCTTCATTCAATGCTACTGGCTAAAGGCCTTGGGGCTGCCCCTTTCCGGGCGGTTGGAGGGAGATCTTCCCGCATTTCTCTGTCGGCTTGGGCAGTCCGGGTGGCTGATCTCCCTGAATGCAGAGAGATGGGCCCAAAACCAGGCAGAGAGGCCAAGCGGTCATCCTCCCTGGGCCCAGGGTACCTGGGACCGCTGGAGGTCCCGGGAATGGGGACCGCCCCCTGCTCTGGTTCAGGGAATGGCCCATGGAGCCTTTAGACGAGGGAAGGGAAAAGGGAAGGGGAAGCTCCAGGTACCCATGATCTGGTCCGGCACCCATGCCTGGTCCATAGTGGACAAGCTTTCCGAGGCCTGGAAGTTGGAATCCAGGTTGGGCAGTCTGTTGAACGCTCAGGGGTTGCCCTGCCCGAATCCCCTGGAAATGCGGATCATGGAATGGCCGGCTCCTGTACATTCTCTGGATCTGGGCGACTATCGCCTGAGTTTCGTGAAAGACTTTGGCGCAAGAAGGCAGGGAAATGAATCTGGGGGGCGCTGGAAGCCCGAGTTGCAGCCCAGAGTGCTGTCTCAGAAGATAGCGGATATACGCCACTGGCCTTATCGTCGCTGGCTGGCCCTGGATGCAGAGAGTCTTTTTCAGGTACTGGGACCCCGAATCGCCTATTGGCAAAGTCAATACGCGCGGAGGGTACCCGGTAGCTGGACGAAAATCCAGGAGGCGATCCAAAGGAAAATCCTCCAATGGGTGAGGGCAAAATACCGCGGGCAGGCTCCCCTGTCCCGGAAAAAGGCCCATTTGCTCATGGGAAGCCTGAACCTGGAGGAGGTTTTCCGTAGATCCACCCGAAGGGCCTACAGAGATCTGGCCCGACAGGGAATCCTGGGGAAGTACGAAACGGAATGGACAGAATAAGAAGAGCCGGATAAGCGGAGACGCTTAAGTCCGGTTCTGTGAGGGGCTCCTTTTCATTGGGTTTTGGAGCCTACTCGATCCAAAAATGGAATTCCGGAGATCCGGATACGGCCCGGGTAGCCGCCGCCTGGCTGGGGAGCTGTGTTTTCCTCGTCGTGGTGGTGTCCGTTATCCGATCCTTTTTCGGATTGTAATGAAACCCATATATAGGGAACCCAAGGGGGAATCCTTCTGAAAATGCCTGGAACAGAAGAATCATGGAGAATAGATACCGGATATACAGAGAAAGGGACAGGGTCTTGGAATTCAAAGGCCTCAGCATCCCTTTTCTGCTGCTGCTGATCTTTTATTGGCTCAGTCTGGTCTGCCTGTTCTGGACATTGGATAGAATGGGTTTCCCCTTTTCCCTTGTTTCGACTTCTCTGGGCCTGGCGGCCTTTCGGGGAGCCCAAAAGATTAGGGCCCTATCCCAAAGATACGGTCCATGGGGGTGGATCCATCATGGGTTTCGCCTCCGATATCCTGCCGCCCTAAGAGCGGCTTCCATGGAAGTCCTTTTTTATACTCCAGCGCCAAGGGAAAGGATTAGCCGACCCCGTCCGGCCTATAAAAACCGGCCTGAATTATGAGCAGAGCAAAGGAATTTCCGTCTATGGACGCCTACTGGCCTCTTTTGGGTGGACAGGATTCCCTGATCCTGAATCGGGATGGGGACCTGACCGCTTGTTTCCAAATGATATTGCCCCCGGTATTCAGTCTGGGCGAAGACGATTATATCCGTCTGCATCAAGCCTGGATACGAGGGGTTCGCCTCTTCGATGCGCCCACTTTGATCCATCAGCAGGACTGGTATGTCCGCCGAAGGGAAGAGGGGGATTTCAGGGTAGAGGATTTTTTGGATCACCACAATCAGCGACATTTTCATGGCCGGCCATATATGGAGCATTCCACCTATGTCTTTTTCACCCGTCTCGGTTCTTCTCAGAAGCCCCGTCCCTTGTGGCGGGAATGGGGAAGGCCTCGATCGCTTCCCCGGTCTTACCCCATGGAGGCGTCGCCCTTCTGGAGCCAATGCCAGCAGTTCCGGCACTGGATGGAAGAGCAGGCCGGTTTGGAATTCAGGGCTTTGGAGTCCAGGGACATTTGGAGCAGTCCCGAGAAGGCGGGTCTTCTGGAGCGTTATATCAGTCTTAGGGCAGAGGGAGAGGCCCGGATCCGTCGGGACTGGCGATGGAAGCCGGCGCCCCGGCTGGGGGAGCAGCCCGTAGCCTTTTTCTGTTTTCCGGAACTTGGCCAATGGCCGGCGGTGCTCAGGCCTTTCCGCGACTATGGTCCTTACCGTATCGGTAATCATCCCTTCCCTTTGGGTTTTTCCTCCCCGCTGGGAGCCTTGCTTTCGGTAAATCATATCTACAATCAATATCTTTTTCTGGTTTCCCCCCAAAAGATCCTGAGGAAATATGAGGCAAGGGCAAGGAGGTTTCAGGCCCTTTCCGGCTATTCATCGCTTTATGGCATGGCCCGGGATGCCTGTGAAGAATTTATCAAAGACAGTCAGCAACATCAACAACTTCCCGCTCAGGCGCATTTCCATATTCTGGCCTGGGGCAGTCCCGGGACATGGGAACAGGATCTGCCGCAAATCCATGCGGCTTTTCATCGGATGGGTATGGCCGTTCGGGAAGAGGCGATGGCGGCGAGCCGGTTGTTCTGGGCCGGACTTCCCGGAAATGGGGGCAGTCTCTGCCAGGAGGATATCCGGGATCTGACCGCCGAATCCGCTCTTTGCCTGTTCAACCGGGAGGGCGGCAGTCCCCGGCAAACCCCTGTACTGGGAATCCGTCTGGCCGAAAGGCTATCCGGGAGGCCCATATCTCTGGATCTCAGCGATATCCCCATGGAAAGAGGCTGGATTAGAAACCGCAACAAGTTCATTTTAGGGCCCAGCGGTTCGGGAAAATCGTTTTTCACCAACCATATGCTTCGGGCATACTATGATCAGGGGAGCCATATTGTCCTCATCGATGTAGGGCATAGCTACCAGGGTCTGTGTCGCTATCTGGGCGGGTATTATTTCACCTATGATCCCCTCCATCCCATAGGATTCAACCCATTCGATCTGGGAGATCAGCCCTTTCCCGATGCCGAGAAAAGGGAGAGTCTAAAGAACCTCCTGGTCTGTTTATGGAAAAAGGACCAGGGCGAGCTGCACCGATCCGAATATGTGGCCCTCTCCGAACTGATTTCGGGGTTTTATGGTTCCCTGTCCCAAAAGGCTATCCGGCCAGATTTTAACCGATTCTATGAATACGTGGAACAAAGGTTTTCGCCTTCGGCCTCCCCGTCAGCCATTCGGGAAAAAGAATTTGACGCCCAAAATTTCCTCTTCGTTCTCCGGCCCTATTATAAAGGTGGGGAATGGGATTATCTGCTCAATGCTCCGGAGGCGCAGCAGGGTTTTTCCCATCGCTTTTTGGTCTTCGAGCTGGACCGGATAAAAGACCATCCGGTGCTGTTCAGCCTGGTCACTCTGGTCATCATGGATTTGTTCCTGAATCGGTTAAGAACCCGAAAAGGCGAAAGGAAGATCATGCTCATAGAAGAAGCCTGGAAGGCGATTGCCCGCCAAGGCATGGCCGACTATATGCTTTATCTGTTCAAGACGGTGAGGAAATATTATGGGGAAGCCGTGGTGGTCACCCAGGAAATCGACGATCTGATCCATTCTGAGGTCCTGCACCAGGCCATAATCCAAAACAGCGACTGCAAGATCATCTTGGATCAGTCCAAATATGTCAACGATTTTGATCCTATAGCCCGCCTCCTGGGTTTGTCTGATTGGGACCGTACCCAGATCCTTTCCCTGAACCGGAACCTGAAGCCGGGCCACCCCTATAAGGAAGTTTTTATCGCCCTGGGTACCGAATGGTCAAGGGTTTTCCGGGTGGAAGTGTCTTTGGCCGAATACTTTCTATATACCACGGAGGAAAAGGAAAAGCTCCTGGTTCAGGAATATGAAGGCCGTTATGGTTCCCTGACCATGGCCATTGATCGTTTGGTGGCCGACAGGAAATCCAGGATCCCGGGAAAGGGGGAAACTCCCCGTCCATCTGCTTCGAATATCCAAACAGATAAAACGAATCGATTATGAAAAAGCAGTTCTTATTGCGCCTGACCATTTTGTTGACCTTGCTGGGCTGCAGCCGCACCTCCTGGGCCCAACTTTTAGTCCTAGACCTGATCCGGGAATGGAGCATCCAGGCCATCCGCCAGCTGAATGGGGAAATCGAAGAGCAGCAACAGCAGGTGCTCAGGGCTCAATGGACCCAAAGAAGCCGGGAAATCTCCCTGCACAGGGAGAAGCTGGCCCTGGTCGCCGAGGAAAGGGAAGCCTATATGGCCATGGAAAGACGGAAACGGGAAGAACAGTACCAGCTCAGGGCATCCCTTCGAAATACCCTCTATTTTAAGTCGCTGGTGCTGCGTCTGGAAGCCCTGGGGCAGAAGCACAGGCAGATTCAGGCCTGGGCTCAGGGCGAGCCCAGGCTCCGCCCCGGGCAGCGTCAGGCTATCCAGTCTCGCCTTGCCGATCTCAGCGCTCGCCAAGCGGAGGCGGTCATGAGATTCCGGTGGGTCGAAGGCCAAGTCGGAGGCAAGTGGACAGATGAGCAAAGAATCCGAGGAATCCATGGTCTTCATCAGCAGCTAGATGGATTATACCGGGACTTTATGGTCCTGGAAATGGAAATCCGCCATGCAGCCCTCCGCCATCAAGAGACCTATGGGGCAGAAAAGTACAGAGGAGGCCGCTACAGGAGTAATGGTACCGATTATTCATTTCAAAAGGATCCCGGGCTATGAAAGGGATATGGATAATGGTCACGATCATCTTGGCATGGGCTTCTCCTTCCCCGTCCCTGGGGCAGTCCGCCCTTTGGGGATCTGCCTCCATGAGCAGTATGGCCAGGCACCGGGCCATGATGGCCGATTATGACTCCTTGCGGATATCCTATTCCCGATGGGCAGAACAACAAAGGCGGTTTCCGGACACCGAAATGGAGGGGAGGGGCAGATTCCCAGACTCCCTGCTTCTGTTCTGGACCGAACAAGGCAAGATCCGATCTGCCGATCAGCTGGCCCTAAATCCCGAGGCAGGTCCATGGCCTTGCCTCGGGACCGGATCTCGGGACTGGGAAATAGAATACCGGGAATGGGAGCAACTATGGTCCCGATGGCATAGACTCTGTCTGGAGAGGGGATCCGATCCCGAACTCCTGCATGCTGTAATTTACTGGAAAGCTGCCTTTCCGCGTTTCGAAATGGAGTTTGAACAGGAGCTTCGATTCCAGGAAAACCGCTATCTGCGGAAAGGAGGTCGACCATGAAGGGAATAAGGGTTATGCTTTTCCTTTTGGCTTGTCCTATTTGGGGGCTTTATGCCCAGATCGATGAATGGGAGCGGCTTCAGCGGAATATCCAGCTGTTGAAGGGTATGGAGGCGGAGCTTATGGGAATGCAAGCCGGCTATAGGGACCTGGAAACCAGTTATGAGCGCATAATCGCCCTGTTCCGGGAAGAACGCCGGATAAGGGAAAGGGAGGAATGGGAAGAATTCCAGGTGGATCCGTCCTGGGCCGCTAACCCCTTGATGCAGACCATGGGCCAAAGAATTCTCTTCCTCCAAGACCAGCTCCGTTCCCACCCGAATCACCCGGGACTTTCCCGGGCAGAGAGACTGAGGCAGGAAGCCTGGAAAGGAAAAATGAAGGAAGCCCTGGACAGGGAAAAGGAATGGGGGAATCTGCTGCTGCGCCCGGGAGCCCTGCGGATGGACCCTGTCCGTCGCTGGACCGAACTGCTGCTTTGGGCCGAAAGGGTGAAGGCCCTGGACTCCGAATATCGGCGGTTCCGGGAGCATCAAATTTGGAGGCAGCACATGCGGCGTAAGGAGGAAGAAATCCCGGATGCATATCGATTTTTCTATGATAGCCGAAATCAAGATTAAAAAAGGGAGAATCCCTAAAAGGCCTTGGCCTGGTGGGTGGCCAGGGGGAACGGGAATGACTGCTGCGGCCCTATGTCTGGGTCTGTCTGCGCGGGCCCAGGAATCTCCCCCGGGGTACCTGGGCTTTCGGCAAATTCTCGATGGCCTCTATGATCAGGTTATGCCCCTCTGTGATCCGTTGATGAACTATGCGCGCCTATTGGCCGGATTCGCTGCCCTATGGTTTGTGGGACACCGGGTCTGGATTTCCCTGGCCCGGGCTGAACCGCTGGATTGGATGGGTTTATGGCGGCCTTTCGTGCTGGGTTTCTGCATCATGATCTATCCTCAGGTCCTGGACTTGATGAATGGTCTGCTGAACCCCCTTACCCGAATCACAGGGGAAATGGAATTTCAGTCCCGCGAGCGGGTCGAAAGGCTTCAGCGGGACTGGGACCGGATTCGCAAGGAGAGCCGGGATTTTCCCCTATACGGGGACGAGGACGGGAACTCACCCTTTCCGATCCCGGAACCCCCATCCCCCCTGCCGGGCCCCGGATGGTGGGAATCCTTAAAAACGGGTATGCAAATGCAGATGGAGAGGGTGTCCTGGGGGCTGCGCCTGGCCGCCCGGGCCGCCATGGGCGAGGCCCTGAAGGGTATGTATTTTGCGGCCTCCCTATGCATTGATCTGCTGCGGAGCTTTTATCTGATTGTTCTTTCTCTTTTTGGCCCATTGGTCCTGGCTTTTGCCTGCTTTGACGGAATGGGGCATTCGGTGTCCGCATGGATAGGGCGTTATGTCCATGTGACGCTTTGGCTGCCGGTATCGCAGATCCTGGGGACTATGCTGTCCCGGATTCAGGAGCAGATGATTCTCAGGGATATGGAGGCATGGAAATCGGGGCAGGCGACTTTATTCTCGCCGGAGGATATGGGATATATGGTTTTTCTGATCATGGGTATAGTGAGCTATTTTTTTGTGCCTACCCTCAGCGGCTATATCATCACCTGGGGATCGGGAGGATGGCTGCATGGGCCATGGAATCAATTCATTAGCAGAACGGCGGACAGATGGATAACCAAAAGGGGATAGGCAAGGAAGAAGAGCAGCTCTCCTCGGCTCCCTATCTGTTTGAGCGGAGGTTCCGGGAGGTGGACAGGGCTTTCGAGGAGATGCGAAGGCAAACCATGATCTTCGGGGGATTTTTTGCCCTTATCATCTGCCTGGGCATTCTGGGAGGGTGCTGGATTATCCGAAACCAGGGAAAATGGGTTTATGTGCTGGGACCGCAGGGGCAGGCCGCCCTGGCCTGGCGCCAGCCGGACTCCCGGGATTACCGGTTGGAGGCCGAAGACCATATTCTCCGATTCCACCAGTTGTTCTTCGACCTGGAACCGGATGCCGAACGCATCGAGGCGCAGATTCATCAGGCCCTGCACTGGGGAGACGAATCCGTGATCAGGGAGTACAACAATCTTCTCGAAGAGGACTACTATCGGGTACTCGTCCGCCTGAGAATAAGGCAGAGGTTGCACCTGGACAGTCTGGTCGTGGAAATGGATCCACCCGGATTCCGATTCTATGGGAGGCTGGAGATTCTTCGGCTTTCCGGATCCCGCTTCCGCACGCTGATTACCCAGGGCGAGTGGCGAAGATCAGGCAGATCCCGGCAGAATCCCCATGGAATCAGGCTGGTAAACTGGAGGGTGGTGGAAAACAAGGACCTGGATGCGAAGGACAAAGGAAGGGTACAAGGATAATCAAAGAAAAATATAGTCTATGCACAATCTGATCGAATCGGAGAATTTAAGGACCGGCTCCTGGGGCAAAGGGATCCATGGGACGACAGCCCCGGGGCGGGGATGGATTAGAATACGGACCTTTTTGGCCCTTGGCCTGAGCGCCGCCATGGCTTGCTCCTCCCCCGAAAAGGAGGGTAGGGGGTCAGCCTTCAATCCCCGATTCCCTTCGCCATGGCTCCAGGATACGGCCTGGAACACCCTGTCGGTGATCTCCCCTCAGGAAGCCCGAACTCCCCCGGAACCCTATGATTACCCCCCTACCGAACCCGATATGGGGGATGCCCAGGGTTTGCCTCCGCCCTCTTCATGGGAAATGGCCTATCCCGAGGCGCCGCCTTGGAGCCCACCTTATAGGGTAGCGGGGAGCTCAGGGGGGTTGAATCCGGATGAAAATTATTTTCCATCCCTGCCTTCCCCGACCCCTGAGCGGGAAATTTCCTCGGATCCGCCTCGATGGGAAAGGCTGGAGAAAACCATCGAGCGGCTTCATGAACTGCATTATCCTCCGCATGGAGCAGGGGATACACCCTCGGTCCCCTGGACCTGGGCCAGGGTGGAAGCCGCTTCTCATCCTGGAGAGGTCGGGCAGACCAGGGAAGAGGTATCCGGTTTTTACGGGTTAAGTGTCGGCAAAGAGCAGTCCGGGCCCGGGCTGGACAAGGAGAGCTTTCCGGCCGAAGTCTATGAGGATTCTCGAATTGAACCCGGCTCCTGGGTGGGAATTCGATTGCGGGTGCCTCTGGTGGTCGATGGAGTGCCGCTGCCGGAAGGGATTCGGGTATTCGGCCGGGCAAGGGCCTCCGGAGACCGGCTGGAACTGACCATCCATTCCCTTAGGTTCGGGGATCAAATCAAGACGGTTCGTCTGGATTTGTATGATCAGGACGGCCAAAAGGGATTCTATGTGCCGGATAAGAGGGGAAGGCTCCCTGATCCGGGCCGTCTGGGCTCCATTTGGCCGCTGAAAAGAAAGTGGACAGACATGATTCTCCAAGGGGAAAGTGCCTTGTCCAGTCTCCGGAATCCTCCGGGCCGGCCGATGCGGGTTCATGTTCCGGCCCGCTACCGGGTTTATCTCGTGCCTCATCCCTCCCCATGAAAACCGAAATCCTATATAAATGCGGTCCCCTGAGGGTTTGGGTGGGTCCCTTCATCCGAAACCTGGGGTTACTGCTTTGGTTATGGACCTGGGGACTGTCCGCTTGGGCTCAGCCCTATGTCCAGCCCTTAAAGGAAATTTCCCCCAGGGAAATCACGGCAAGTGAATCCAAAACCACCCATATAATTTTTCCGGGAAAGATTCAATCCATAGACCTGGGGCACGCTCACCTGATGGCCCGGATACTTCCGGGAAATGGTCAGATCCTGTCGGTTAAAGCCGCCATGTCCCATATGGAGTCGACGACATTGACGGTGATTACAGAAGAGGGGGGATTTTATTCTTTTCTGGTGTCCTATGAATCTGATCCATCGGTGCTGAACTGGGTAATGGAATCTGCGGAACAGGTATTTCCCTATGCCGATCAGGGCTTGAGCGAAGAGCAAAGGGCACGGGACCTGCAGAGGCTGGAAAAAAGGGGGCCCTCCTCCTACTTCATCCGGGATGGGATGGGTTTGGTGGATCTGCAGCTACGCGGAGTATATGTCCATGGGGACACGTATTATATTAAGGGTTGGATTCGGAACCGCAGCTATAGAAATCTGAAATTCAGGCCCCTGGCCTTTTGGGTCCAGACCCGGACCAAGGGGAAAAGAAACCTCCTGCCGGGAAGGGAAGTCCTGCCCCTGGGTAATAATCCGCCGCGAAAGCTGGACAGGGGGCAGATTCTGTGGTGGGTAATCCCTTTGCCGGAGTTCGGCATGGGCCCAAGGGAAGAACTGCTGATTCGGCTTGAAGAAGAGGGTGGTCCCAGAGTCCTTCAGCTAAGGCTGTCTTCGTCCCGTTGGAGCCGGGCCATTCCCCTGGACAAGTCGGGATACTAGGAGGATTCCGGGAGACCAAGGATTTGGTCATAGTCATAGCCTGCCCGAACCAAAGCTCTTTTGGCCACCTCCAGGGCATAGGGGGCCGGATTGAAGGGAAGGACCGGCACGGGGGAGACTGCCCGGAGATTCAGGAGGATTTTTTCCCTTTGCCCCTCCGTGAGGGCTTCGCAGGCCTGGTACATTCCCCCAGGGGATTCCTCCAGCCGGTCGTGTTCGTCCAGTACATGGCGAAGCACGAAGATCAGCCGGTCATTCGGAGGACAGACCAGCAGGGCGGTTATGGCTCCATGATCCCGCTTTAATTTGGTCTGCAGGGGAAGGGGATAGCCTCCGTGGGCCTTTTGGGCAGCAGGGAAAAGCAGTTTTTCTTCCCTTTTGATGTGGGTGAGCAGGCGGATGCGGAACTCGGAATAGAAATCCAGATTCACCTCCTTCTGCCCCCGGGTGGCCTGGTTCAGCAGGATTTCGATTTGGCGGTGATCCTCGGACATAAAGGCATGGAGAATGTCCGGATCAGGGGAAGGCGGGGAAAGGGCAAGGATGGACATAGTCCCAATTTAGGGCAGTCTCAGGGAATTTCCCAGCAGAAGGGGAAAAATAGGATGACCTTGCCTGGGTCGGGAACCGGGCAGCGGTGGAGGAACCAGGCAATAGGGGGAAATCAAGCCTTTTTCACGAACTCTGATTTCAGGGCCATGGCGCCAAATCCTTCAATCCGGCAATCGATATTGTGGTCTCCGTCCACCAGGCGGATGTTTTTGACTTTAGTGCCGGCTTTCAGGCTTTGGGAAGCCCCTTTCACCGGGAGGTTCTTAATGGTAATGACCGTATCCCCGTCCTGAAGAAGATTTCCATGGGCATCCCGGACTTCCAGAACGTCTTCATTTACCGGGGTTTCTTCGGGGTTCCATTCATGGCCGCATTCGGGACAGGCCAACAGGGGGTCCATGGCATAGGTATAGGGGGACTTACACTGAGGGCAAGGGGGCATTTCACTCATGATGGAGACAATTTCAATCGGGACAAAGATAATCATAATGGGGATTATCCCCCCAGTCCGCCCTCATACCCGCGGCGACACAGCGCAAGCCGGGAAATAATTCCTATATTTGAATGCTTGTTTTCTCTTTAATAGGAAAACCTAAGGTATGCGTGATTTATCGTATTTATCAGAACAGGAAGTCCTGGACGAATCCCAGGAGGTGATCTCCGACCATGGGGCTGCGCTTATCGTTTGGAATGACGAGGTAAACACTTTCGATCATGTGATCGAATCGCTGATCATGGTCTGCCACCAAAGCCCGGAACAGGCAGAACAATGTGCTTTGTTCATCCATTTCAAGGGAAAATATCCGGTAAAGAAGGGGGAAGTCCGAAAGCTGAAGCCCATGGCCGAAGCCCTGCTGGACAGGGGAATTCAGGCGACGGTGGAATCCTGAGTTTTCGCCGTTGGGGCTTTATTTATCCCCTGATCTGGTATTCCCTTTCCCCTTTCAGATCTCCTTTTTGCGGTACTTATGCCTGCGGCGAATGCCGGCATATTTCGGATGGACCGCCAAGGGGGTGTCGGCATGGGCTAGATTCCTGAAGGGGAGAGTGTATTTTTGGCCCTGAATCCAAAAACTTATGAA
>CAYPQN010000036.1:0-20956 GCA_964412885.1 uncultured Chitinophagaceae bacterium
ATGTATATACCGAGCTTCCCGTGGCTGCGGCAAAGGGCCAGACAGGGAAATTAAGATAGTTCCTGTTCTGTAGTGATATTAACAGACCTCTCCCTTTCCATATGCCACCGGAAGATCCGAAAACCAGGGAAATGATTTTACATTGCACGATCATGTTCAGCCTGCTGGAAAAGAAAGTACGCGAAATCATTGTGCTCGATGATGCCCAGTGCAATATTTGCCGAACCATATTCAAGCCGCGAATTCTCAAGCGTCGCCAGTACCTCCTGCAAGAGGGTTATCCCTGTCGATACCAGGCCTTTGTGGAAAAAGGAATGCTGCGCTCCTATTCCCTGGATGATCGAGGTGGCGAGCATATTTTGCAGTTTGCCTCCGAGGGGTGGTGGATTTCGGATTTATATAGCTTTTTCACCCAGGAAGCTTCCCCATTCTATATAGAGGCCCTGGAGGACTCTCAGATTCTGATCAATATATCCAAAGGTCGATTCGGACGGAGTATAGCGAATCACGTGGCCATTTTCCGAAGGTATGTGACGAATATTATCCATAAAAAGTACTATTAATCGGCTTACTTCCGGGCGCCTGGAGGCGTCCTATTGGAATTGGCCACCGAAGGCCCTGGATTATCCGTGGACGAGCCCGAGAACCATTTAGGAACCGCGCTCATGCTTCCGGAGCATTGGGAGAACCAAAGGCCATTTATAGAGACCGACCTACCTGCCCTGACATCCCCGGAAGACTCCGGACTTTGATGCCGGGAATTCTTTGTAGATTTCCCTAGCCGTATGATCCGGCTGAGGATAATTTTTTCGGCCAAACACCTGATCCATCCATGTGCTATTACCTTAGTCAAAGAGTCTCCGACTCCCAGTTAATTCAGGTAATGGGAAACCCCAAACCCCTCCCGCCGCATCCCGCCCTGAGCCGGCCCGTTTTGGTGGGCTTTGAATACCCTAAACTGCTGACTTTGGTCCATGCCCCGGGACAACAGGGGTTTGCCGTCCGGGAAATGGAATGGGGATTCATACCCATCTATTGGAAGAACCGGGAACAGGCAGATAGGTTCCGCATGGGATACCGGCATCCGTCCTCCGGAAAATGGGTTCAGTATCTGACTTTGAACGCCCGGTCGGAGTCCTTGTTGGAGCCCGGAAAAATGTTCCGGGAGGCAGCCCTGCAAAGCAGATGCCTGATTCCTGCCACCGGCTTTTTCGAATGGAGGCAGGTATTCGGGAAGAATAAACGGACAGGGGCGCCCTTGAAAACAGCCAAGAAATACCCCTATTTCATAAGCCCCCCAGGGGAGTCCTCAGAGCCAGGAAATCAGGTCTTCTTCTTTATAGCCGGTATTTATCAGAGCTGGACAGATCAGGAAACCGGAGAAACCGAGGATACATTGAGCATAGTTACCACAGAAGCCAATGAGCTCATGAGGAAGATTCATAATTCGCGCTATCGCATGCCCACTATTCTTTCCAGGGAAAAGGCGGACCGGTGGCTGGACCCTGACCTGGAGGAAGAGGAGGTTGCCTTGCTGGCAAAGACAAAGATTTCCGGATCTTCCCTCATCGCCTACCCCATCGAAAAAGATTTTCTGAATCAGGACGGCCCTTTTCCCCCAGCTTCCTATCCGGAACTTCCTGCCTTGTAACCGATATACAAACAACACCTTGGGTCCCTGTTCCTCAGAGCCCATGATGCCCGTGAATTCCGATCAATTCTCTTCCTTGGTGCGGGCATTTCGGGACCAGGACAGCGCATACCCCAGGTAAAAATTCATTTCAAAAGCGGAGTTCCGGTCTGCCCCTCCATATCCCGCCACAAATGCCGGGGGAAGTTCGGATACCTGATTTCCATTGGCCAGGAGTTTCATACGCATGTTCCACCCGCAGGACACTCCCTTCCATAAGCGCATCCTCATGCCTGCGGTCAGTTCCACCCAGTGCAGCCATACGGTTCGGGGTTCCTGAGTTCCAAACCGAGGGCCCCAGAAATAATGATCTGTACGGAACCAGGCTTCGGATAAAGAAGCCTGGGCCAATCCATACCTCAGCCCCAGAAATCCCAGATCCCAGTCCTGATCCCCGCTACGGGCAAACAATCCCTTCTGGAAGCCCAGACGCAGGAACTGACTTCGGCTATCGTACTGGAGGTTATCGAATCTCACTTGAGCAGAACCCCACCCTGCTTCCAAAACCGCATAAAGCTCATGGCGCCAGAAATAGTCCATAGAAAAACTCCAATGGGTCTTTTCCGGCATCTGCGGGTATTCGGTCCTCTTCGCCAGTATAGGGGAAATTATATCCATTTCGGCACGCAGCTGATGCCAGCGGGGGACGGGCGGAGATTCCCGAAGACTGTCCGGGGGTTCCTCTCTATACTCTTCGAGAGCCGGGCTTTCCCTATTGAGGTTTTGCTGGGCCAGAACGCTGCCCGGCAATAAAAAGACCAGACCACTAAAAATAAATCTTAACATGCTCCAAATTGACATTATCGGTGACCTGATCCTCCATGATGCGCACTGAGTCCAGCTGGTGGCGGGTGTAATCCACTCCGGTCAATTGGTAATAGTAGGTATACCCGCAGGCGTTGGAAATAAAATGCAGCCTTCTCTGGTAGTGGAATTCGATTGTGTCCCTGTGGAAAGGATCCCCAATCCGGGAGGAATCCCCAAGCAGCCAGACCGCAGTCTGATCCTCATGGGGGGAAAGCAATAAGGAAAACTTGCTGGTTCTGGGCTCCAACAGGAACACTGCCCCCGAATCCACATATCCGTATAAGGGATGGAGGAGAAAACTGTCCTGTTCCCCCCTGCCCTCTGCATTCTGATCCCATCGATAGCAGCCCACCCTCACCCATACATCCTGAGGCACCAGGCAGGGCGGTCTCTCCTGTGCACAGGACAGGGCGATCAGGGAAATCCAGAATACCCCCCAGGTTTTCCTAATCCTATTCATGTATTTTGGCCAATACTTTATCAATTTCTGCAATCAGCTGATCCAGTTGAATACGCAGTGCTTTCCTTGCCCCCTGGTCTTCCAGGGCCTCCCCCAGGGCTTTTCCCTGAGCCTCCCATTTCCAATATTCCAACTCCTTGCGGATTCCCTCTTCCCTTTCTTGCTGTTCGGCCAGTTTACCGCGCAGTTTTTCAGCCTCCGCCCTGGCCTCGGCATAGCGCTTGAGCAACCTGCCTACACTATCCTCCAATCGGGCAATATCCTCTCTCATGACTCTCTGATTTCGGCATTCAGCTGGTCGCGAAAACCCTGGATAAGCGATTGCATGATGCTATCCACTTCCTGGTCTTTGAGGGTTCTCTCCTCACTCTGGAATTGGAAGCGAACGGTCATGGATTGGCGCCCTTTACCCAACTTTTCGCCCTGGAACAGATCCGTCAGGGCATAGTAAACCAAATATTCGGGCTTCTGTTTTCGGATAAAGGCTTCCACCTCTTCAAAACGGCGGCCATAGTCCAGGATAACGGACAAATCTCTTTGTACCATGGGGTACCGGGGCAATTCCTTATACCGCAGGGACCTTCGAGGGAGCCGATCCAGCAAATCCAGATCGACTTCTCCATACCAAACCGGCACCTCAAGGTCAAACAGAGACCTGCGATCCCCGGGTACGGGCCGGATAAAGGCCAGCCTATCGCGCTTCCACAGATACTCGAATTCATCGCCTCTCCCTTCAACAGACTGCTCCTTTAGCGAGATCCCCGGAAATAATTCCCAAATGGCCTTCAGTGCCGATTTGATCAGAAACCCGTCGGCGGGAACCGCAGAATTGGCCCAGCCCCTGGGCCAGTACAGACCGGTCACCCATATACCCAATCTGCGCCCTTCCTCGTATTTTCCTTCCCCAGTCTGGCCGTATACCTTAGCCAGTTCAAAAAAACATAGATTGGACTGTTTGCGGTTCAAATTATAGGCAATGGCCTCCAGACCTGACTCCATAAGGGTTGGCCGCAGCACATTGAGCCCGCGGCTTATGCTGTTCATCAGCCGCACTGGTGCCGGAGGTTCCGGATACCAGTCCGAAGGGCTGATGGAATTTGTCAGAATCTCATGGAAGCCCATATGGGAGAGCCTCTGGGCCATCTCTTCCTCTTTATCCCGCTTCCCTGCCGATTCCAGGATTACAGGAAACTGCATTTTCCCGGATATGGGCACCTGATCCAATCCTTCCATCCGAAGCACCTCTTCGACCAGATCGGCCTGCATATGGATATCGGATTTGTGGGATGGGATCATCCACTCCATTTCGCCGGCCTCCATGTGCCTGGGGCCGGAAGTCTCTTCAAAGCCCAGGGCAGAGAGTATGGCCACCACCCTTTCCCTTGGGAAATTCATTCCGGAAATCCGATTCAGATAATCTAGGGATAGGACTAGCTTTCGCGAAAGCGAAGGGTGTTTGTCCGCGAAAATATAGCCCGTGGGACGGGCCCCCGTGCATTCGGCCATAAGGGAGGCCGCTCTGGCCAGCGCATAGTAAACTCGTTTGGGATCCAGTCCTTTCTCAAAATGAAGGGCGGCATCCGTGCGCATTCCGTATCTCTGGGAAGTTCTCCTGACCAGGGATGGATGGAACAGGGCCGATTCCAACAATAGACTTCGGGTATTCTCGCTGACTCCGCTTTCCCTGCCGCCCATGACACCGGCCAGACAGAGGACTCCCTGGCTATCGGCTATGACCAGATCTTCCGGGTTCAGAGATAGGCTCCTGCCGTCCAGAGACTCAAAAGGTTCTCCTTTCCGGGCACGGCGGACCTCAATCGCCCTACCCACTATCCTTTCCGCATCAAAAGCATGAAGGGGCTGACCGGTTTCGTGCATGACAAACTGGGTAATGTCCACCAAAAGGTTCACCGAGCGGACTCCCACGGCCTTCAGCCTTTGCACCAGCCAGGCAGGGGAGGGGCCCCAGGGAATTTCGGCAAAATAGAGCCCTGCATAGCGGGGGCAGTCCCTTTCGGATTCCAGGGATACGGACCATCCCTCTTCACTTTGGGGAAACACCACTGGTAAAGCGGGCTCTACCAGCTTCCATTCTTCTCCCCGATGAATCTGCAAATAGGCACAGAGATCCCGGGCCACCCCTAGATGGCTGTAGGCATCGGATCGATTGGGCGTCAGGCCAATGCTCAGGGCATAATCAGGTTCTGGCAGCTGAAAATAATCGGCCAAAGGCTGTCCTACGGGAGCCTGCGGATCCAGGACCATAATCCCTTCATGGCTATCCCCCCATCCTATTTCGTCTTCTGCGCAGATCATCCCTTCACTGACTTCCCCGCGAATTCGGGCTTTTCGGATATCCAGGGGTTCCCCGTTCACCGGGTATACCCGGGTACCCACCGGGGCAAAAACCACTTTCTGACTCAACTCCAGGTTCGGTGCCCCGCAGACCACGGGCACCGGTTCTCCTGAACCTGTATCCACCAGGGCGCATCGAAGGCGGTCGGCCTGGGGATGGGGCCGGACTTCCAGCACTTTGGCCACGATCAGCCCTTCCAGGCTTCCTTTGACAGTCTCCACTTTCTCGATCCCCTCCACTTCCAGACCTATGGATGTGAGGTGGGCACTGATTTCCTCCACGGGCAGTGGCCGGGGCAAATAGGAACACAACCATTGATAGGATATGATCATATATAAGGTATTCTAAGCTTTTCGGATGGGGTAAAGATAATTGATCCTCGAGGAATGGGCTCCATAAAATGACCCCTTTGGCCAAAGAATTCCCCCGGGGAGGATTTTTCCACTTACCTTTGTGCACAAGAGGTGGATAAGGGAAATCCTCGGGGGAAAACCTGGGGAAACCGCTCCCCTTAGCGACCATTTCGGTGGATAAACCCCTTTATTTCCTGTGAAGCAAATGGAGAAAACTAATCCGGATTCTCAAGATTTCCCGGTATATATTCGCCAATGCATTTCAGGGTCCCAGTCTCCCGGGGAGCGGGAACTACCCGAACCTGAAACTCTTTTTACCTCCGGAGCCGGGTGTTCCGGACCAGGATCGATCAACAACCAACAGACCGCAAGGAAGACATAGAGATGGCCATACAGATAAAAAAAGACTTTACCCCCACAAGGAATCGGAAGACGGAAATGTCTTCGCTAATCTATGGGAAGCTGCCCCCCCAGGCTCCGGAATTGGAAGAAGCCGTTCTGGGCGCCATCATGCTCGAAAAGGAAAAGATGGCCGAAGTGCTGGAGATAATCCAGAGCGAGGAATGTTTTTACGTGGATGCCCATCAGAAAATTTACGGGGCCATACGCCGTCTTTTCGACAAGGGCATGCCCGTGGACCTGCTGACCGTCACAGACGAATTGCGCCGATCCAATGAATTGGATCTGATTGGCGGGGCCTATTATCTGACCCGGCTGACCATGAGCGTAGTCACCAGTGCCCACGTCGAAGCGCATGCCCGGATCGTCATGGAAAAGTTCATCCAAAGAGAGCTGATCCGTATTTCCGGCCAGGTAATCAATGAAGCCTATGAAGACAGCACCGATGTATTCGACTTGCTGGATAAAGCCGAATCCTCCCTTTACGAGATCACGGACAAACACCTGAGAAAGAACTACAAAAGCCTCCATGAGGTTCTGATCAAAACGGTTCAGGAAATCGAAGAGGCTACCCACCGGAAATCTGATCTCACCGGGGTTCCCTCCGGTTACCTGGCCCTGGACCGGCTGACTTCGGGATGGCAGAAAACAGATTTGATCATCTTGGCTGCCAGGCCGGCGGTGGGAAAGACAGCCTTCTGTCTCAACCTGGCCCTCAATGCCGCCCTCCATCACCCGGATCCCTATCCCGTGGCCTTCTTCTCCCTGGAAATGGGAGCTGGCCAGCTGGTGAAAAGGTTGCTGGCCGCCGTCACTGAGGTCACCATGGATTCCATCACCAAGGGAAGGATGGAACAGCATGAGTTTGTGCAGATGACCAAGAGGATGACTAAACTGGCCTCGGCACCCCTATACTTGGATGATCAGGCGGCGCTGAATATTTTCGAATTAAGGGCCAAGGCCCGGCGCCTCAAGCAAAAGCACGATATCAAGCTGATTATCATTGATTACCTCCAGCTCATGCAGGGCTCCGTGAATCAGGGAGGAAACCGGGAACAGGAAATATCCAAGATATCCCGGGACCTGAAAGCCCTGGCCAAAGAACTGGAAATCCCCATCATAGCCCTATCCCAGCTCAACCGTTCCGTGGAATCCCGCAAAGAATCCAAGGTGCCCCAGCTAAGCGACCTAAGGGAATCCGGAGCCATTGAACAGGATGCGGATATGGTCATGTTCCTCTATCGTCCCGAATATTATGGGATTCATAACGACGAAATGGGCCAGCCCATGGAAGGGGAAACCCATATTCATATTGCCAAGCACCGAAACGGGAGCACCGATACGGTGAAAGTTCGGTTCATCAAGGAATACCAGAAATTTGTGGATTTGCCGGACGAAGGCGGATTCGGAGGATTCGGTGGCGATATGCCGCCATTCCCCGGCGGAGGTCATCGTTTTGACCAGGGAGGGGGAAGGCCTATGGGACCTTCAGGAAAGGGACCGGGACAGGAGGGATTTCCCCAAGGAGGGCCTTCCAGCCAGCTTTATCTGCCCAAGGGATACCAAACCCTGCCCTCTAAAGCCAATGATTTCCCTTTTGATGACGAGGACACGACCTCGCCCCCGGGCCCCGGCGATGACGACGATTCAGTTCCCTTCTAGATCCCGGAATAAAGGTGGAGGAATTATATCCCTAGGCCTATGCCATTCTCTGGCCGGAAGGGATTATTTTTTGAGTTCGGCCAGAGCAGCTTCCAGAATCGCGTCCCTTCCGGCCATTCTGTCTGCTTCGGTCTGGTCCACCCTTACCTGGGGAATGACTCCTTTCTGCATGGGACTGCCATCAGCTTTCTTGGACCGGGAAGCCGGAAAATGTATCCGCCATCCGTTGGGAAGTTCCCGGCTACCCAAAAAGCTGCCCCCACCCCCTGTAGTATCCCCCACCAGCGTGACCGTATGGATAGCCTGCGCGGCCCCGGCAAAAAAGTGCGCTGCTCCCCGAGTTCCCCGGTTGGTCAACAGAATGAACCGTCCCCAAAAGGGATTGGGGTTCATTTCCACCCAGCTGTCCTGATAAGGGGTGAAATCATCGTGATCAGGCCCTTTTTTATAGGCTGTGGTAAACAGGTAGGTGGATTTGTCGCTTAAGCTGTCCGAAACCCGGATACGGCTGACCAAAGGAAAGATCCGATCTGGACGGCCCATTTGATTGCCCCGGATATCCATAATCGTTCCTCTCAGCGCACCCTTCGACTCAAAATGCCGGATAACTTCATCGAGTTCCGCCTCCGAGGGAATCACCTCAAAACTGGGATAATAGATATACCCCACGGAATCCAGAATCGTATGGTATAGGGGACCGGTTTTAATCATGTTCTTCCAGTACTGAGCTTCCAGCAGGTTTTCGTCGAAGTTCCGCGGACTGCCGAGGAACCGGTGATAACGGTACTCTGAGGAACCGGTCTCCAGAAGTATTTCCGGGTCTTCCAATGTATCAATGAGCCTTTGGCAGACCGTATAAAAGGATTCCCTGGCCATGCCCTCTTTTACGGATAGGGAGAGCCGGGAATAAACGGAATCCCACAATATGGGATTCCCGTCCAGATGGGCATAGCCTTCGTCCAGGGCTGTCCACAGTTCCCGGAAACACTGGGGGTATCCGGATTCAGAGGAAGGTGGAATCAACACCCGTTCACAGGCACTTAAGGTGATCCACAAAAGGAAACCGAATAAAATTCTCATCAATTCCTAGGCATTAATAGTTGAATTGAACATGGAATCCCAACTGATGGATTCCATTAAATTGCTCCTGGTCGCGGCGCAGCCTGGAAAAATCCCATTGATAGCTCAGCCCGACCCTATTGCCGTTCTCCAGCACATAGGTATAAATTACCCGGGTATTCAATCGAATATACCGTCCCCACAACCCCGCCTTGGTTCTGTCCAGAAATGCTCCCAGGGGACTATAATCGGTATCCAGGCTTTGATTCCGGTTCAGGTATTCGGTTCGGCTGACCATGCTGAAAATAGGAAAGGAAAAATCCAGGGACAGGAAAGCGGTATGTTCATAGACTTCGATTTCCTTTCGGAAAAGAATGGTTCCTCCCAGGCTTAAGGCATAGGACTGGCCTAGGGCGGATTCGGCCAAATGAGGGTAATGGCTGCGATCGAAGACCCCGGCAAACAGCCCCCCAAGGTAAGTTTTGGTTCTTCTCCTTTCCGTTTCGGGATTCAGACAGCCCAAGGCCCGGTAATCCAGGGAGACCCGGGTATTGCGGAGGCTTGCCGGCAGCAAAGGATCCCCGGTATAACCCTGGCGGGAAAACCGGCCATGGCCTTCCCATTCCATATACAACCGGTCATTCTCCTTTATATGGGAGAGGTTAGCAGCCAGACCCAACCCTTCGTAGCGGATACCGCTCACGGCCCTGTCCAGCTGCATATGGTAACTGAGACCACCCCCTACCGAAATGAAGCGCAGATAACCATTCTGGGAAATGATCTGGCCGCCCTCCTCATCCCATTGGGCCCAAAGTCCCAGGGGAAAGAACTGACAGAACAGAAGCCATCCCCACCAAGGACCTCCCCAAAGTTTCCCTACAAAGCTTTTATTCAATTTTCAAAGGATTAATGCCTGCCCGGACTGATCGAAACAGGCAGGGGCTAAATTTAATGGTTTCCCCGAAAAAACAAGAATGGAGCCAGGTACTGGCCGGGGCCGGCATGGCCATTTTCACCCCCCTGGAGTTTCTTATATTCGCCTCCATGAATCTCCCCCGTCCCAAAACGGCACTGATCGAAATTGGCGGCTCCCATGGGGAATGCCTGTATTCCCAGGTGCGGCTTATGCGTCAGGGGGGAAGGGAGCCTCTGATCATCCTCAGCGAAGAATTGAGGCCGTTGGTGGCCCCATGGGGGCAAGACCTGGAGATCCATTTTTTTTCCTGGGATCGGAAAAACCGGATCGAGACCTGGAAGACATTATGGAACCTAAGAACCCTCCTCGTCCATAAAGGCGTGGAGGAAGTAGTGCTGAATACGGCTCAGAGCGATCTGGCCCATAAGCTCTGCCTTCTACCCTTCCCCAGTCGATTCGGCTTTGCCGGCACGCTTCACGACATGGGGAAACTCCGGGTCCTGGGCAGCCAAAGATTAATCAGCCGAAAAGTCCGTCACTATTTTGTACTCCATGATTACTTGCTGGACCACCCGGCCTGCAGACGGTTTCCTTACCTTCATTTTGAATCCTATTATCCAATCTATTTTCCCGCGACCAAAAGAAAAATCGAAAAACCCGCCGAAGAAATCTGGATCGCCATTCCCGGAAGGCTGGAATTCAGCCGCCGCGATTATGGGCTTCTTCTCCGCGCTCTCTCCCCCATTCCCCAGCCTGAGCTATCCAATCTCCGCTTCCTGATTCTAGGCCAGAGCAATCATGCATACGGGGACCGGGACCGGTTTTTGCGGGAAGCAGAATCCCTGGGCTGCGCTTCCCTATTCCGCCTCTGGGATGAATTCGTGCCCGATGATCTGCTCCATGCCAGCATCCAGGCCAGCGACTGGATCATGCCCCTAACGCCGGCAAGGGGTCCCCAGGGACCCTCCCCTTATCTCCACCGGCAGATAAGCGGGGCCTTCAATCTCGCCTATGGTTTTCGAAAGCCCATGCTCATGCATAGCGACTTTGCCGTCCATGAGGACTTGCGGCGGCAATCGCTTTTCTATGAGGAAGCAAACCTGTCCAGCCTGATTCTTTCCATTGCCCGGGGCCAGGTATCCCCCCCTAGGCTGAACTGGCCCAAAAAATTCACCCTGGACAACCAGAGCCTCCAATACAACCGATTTTTGGACAGCATCCGACACAAATCCTAAACTATAGAATTATTTCCTCCGAAAACCTTTATATTCATGAATCCCCGAATCCTCCCGAAGCGAATTTTCATCCCTTTGGTTTTCCTTATCCTGACGGCCCTTGGGGTTTGGATATTCCGTTCCTTTGGCCCGGAAAGGGAGTCGGGAAATAATACCCGGGAAGAAGCCGGGCCCCATAGCGGGGACCCGGTGCTGGATCCGCTGGGCCTGACCTTTGATTCCCTTCGGAAGTTCTGGGAAATGCGCCAGGTCCCCCCTCTTGCCCAAATCTCTCCACTAAGGATCTATGCACCTCCTCTGGAAAATGCTTGCGGATCCCGGCTTTCTGCGAGGGGACCCTGGTATTGCCCTCTGGAGAGCCGCCTATATTTGGATCAGGACTTCACCTTCCGTCTCGAATCCGGCCTGGATTCCACCAAGATCCGAGCCGTCCTCTCCTATATGATCGCCCACCAATTTGGTCACCATATACAAGAACAAATCGACAGGGGAGAAGACCAATTCCTTCAGGGATTTCCAAAAAAATCCCTCCCTCAGTACCCGGAGGGGCTCCAGGAAATCCAGGCAGACTACTATGCCGGTATCAGCCTGGGCCAGCTTGGTCCCTTCCCTCTTTCCGCCGATCAGTGGAAAGGCCTGCTGGACCATTACCTGAATACCGGCCGAAGGGAAATTCTGGGCGCCGATTCGTCCAGCCTCTGGCCCGAGGACTTTTCTGCCCATCTCCTGGAATACCGGTTCGAGGCTTTGATGGAGGGTATGCATGTCCGGTTCCCGGGTCAGTTCCACAGAATGGCCCCCTAGCCATTCAATTCAGGGAGATTTGCGCCGATTCCAGAAAATCCGCAAGTAGCTGAGCGGCCAATTTCGCCACCATAGGCTCTTTTTCCCTCCCTTCCATGATCACGGCCCCTTCAGTCAAATGGAAATATAGGGGTTTGAGACCCTGGGCAGCACGCCGCAGATAAATCCTGGATTCCCGCACAGAAAATCCACCCCAGCTCATGGCGCTGGACGGCACCCCGTCCAGGGCATCCATATCCAGTTCAATGCCCGCCTCGGCTCTACCCAGGAAATTCAAGGCGGATTCCAGCTCCTGAGCGAAGCGGTCCGCCCCCTGGAGGAATATATCCTCATAAAAGCAGATAAAGGATCGGGGATCTGAGGACAGTTCCTCGACCATGAATTCAGCATTATAGTCCCGGGCCAGTCCCAGAACGGCATATCTGTCCAAATATCCCTGAGCCCGGGCATAGCGAAATCCATTGCCACTGTGTCGCCCTTCCATGGCGCGGAAATCCGCATGGGCATCCAGATTCAGGACATGAACCGGATGGCCCTTGCCCAGGCTGCTCCCCTTGAGCAATCCATAAGCTTGATTATGCCCACCCCCGACCACTAGGGGGATTTTCCCCAAACGGACTATATCCTCGATCAGGGCCGAGACCGGAGTATCCATTTCGGCGACAAGCTCTCGAAGTTTTTGGATTCCCTGGCCTTCGGCGGCCTGCATCCAGTCCCGGGTATCCACCTCCCCCAGCAAGAACAGATTACCCCCTCTGAAACCTCTATGGGCCTGCCGGTTTAGCAGGGCCTCCAAAGTGGGCCTCCAGAGGCTGGCCGCTCCGGGCTGACCCAGATTGGCCCGGACCCCTATATCTTCGGGAATACCCAAAACCACGAAACGGGCGGAGGAATTCTTTAAGGACTCCCAGGGATCGGATCCCCGCGGATACTGAATGGTCTGTCCCCATCGCGTTTCGCCGGGACGAGACCTAAAGTGTTGGTTTAGATAGTCTGCGTTTGCAAACTGAAAAACAGTCTTCCATTCCATGAGCAAAAGATTGTGGACAAGGTTTTGAACCTGGTTTCCCCCCTATCAGTTGACCCGGGGCAGGCGTAGCAGACAATAGTACGAAAACCCCGGCAATTCCCCATTCGGGAATGCTTCCTTCCATAGGGAGATTGAGATTAACTATGGGCAGGAAGGGGGATATTCCCTAACTTTGTTTTCCATTGAATACATCCTAAATCAATCTCAATATGTATCCTTCTGAAATTGTGAATCCGATGAAGGCCGAACTGACCCAGCACGGCTTTGAAGACCTACAAACACCAGAAGCGGTGGATGAGGCCCTAAGCAAACCGGGTACCGGTTTGCTGGTCATCAACTCCGTTTGCGGATGTTCGGCCGGCACCGCCCGGCCTGGCGTGCTGCACGCTGTGCAGAACTCCAGCAAAAAGCCTCAGCATCTCTGGACCAGCTTTGCGGGTTATGATATTGATGCCGTAAAGCAGGCCCGGACCTACCTCATGCCCTATCCCCCTTCCTCCCCTTCCATTGCCCTGATCAAAGACGGGCAGGTAGTGCATATGGTGGAAAGGCATATGATCGAAGGACGGACGGCAGAAATGATATCCCAGAATTTGCAAGCGGCTTTCGAAGCCTATTGCGATTAAGGAAAATACGAAAGAATAGAGAGGGGGGACCATTCCCCTCAGGAGAATCATCGCTTCGGGGCTTATCCCCCGGGGCGATTTCTTTTGGTGAGTGGAGGAGGGCCACCTGGTCTACCCGTTTCCATTTAATTTTGTTATTTCGCAGCAATTCATGGACGAAGCCGCCAAAATCATAGTGATCACGGCCCCTTCGGGGTCCGGGAAAACAACCTTGGTGCATCGGTTACTGGCCGAATGCCCCAGGCTGGCTTTTTCGGTTTCGGCCTGTACCCGCTCGCCCAGACCCCAGGAAGTTCATGGCCAGGATTACTATTTCTACACCCGGGAGGAATTTGAACAACTGGTCGGAGACGGGGCTTTTGTGGAATGGGAAATGGTCTATACCGGAAAATACTACGGTACTCTGAAATCCGAGCTCCAGAGAATTTGGAAAGAGAAGAAAATCCCCCTGGTGGATATTGATGTCAAAGGAGCCCTGGCTATTCAGGAATCCTTCCCCGACCGCTGCCTCAGCCTGTTCATCCAGGCACCGTCCATGGATATCCTACGGCAGAGGCTGATTCAAAGAAGGACGGAAACCCCGGAGAGCTTGGAAGAAAGGCTGAACAAGGCGGCATTTGAGCTGGGCTTTGCGCCCCGATTTGACTCCACCATCGTTAACGATGACCTGGAGGCGGCCGTCGAAGAGCTCAAAACCCTAATCCATCGGTTCCTGGGCAGCCCTTCCCTCCCCGCGCCCGTTTCCTGAGCCGTAGATTCCCCTGGGGACAATAAGGGATAATCTCTATCTTTGAACATGAACCCCATGGTCCTGGTTTATCTTTTTGTCTGTCTGCTTTTCATCGGATTTTTCACGGTTTCGGTGATCGCCTTCCATTCCGTGGGGAAGCTGCCCATTGAAATCCGTCGCAAACAGGGCACGTTCTCGGGTCGGGTGCTGGGGCGATTCCTCGAAGCGCCCTCCAAATTCCTGGCCACCAATCTGGTCGGGGTCCATATGGCCCTGATCATTTACGGGGTACTGGTCATGGAGATTTCCCGTCCCCTTTGGGGTACGGGAGAAGAACTTCTCCATCTGACATTTATCCGGTTCATCGTCCTGACCTTCCTGGCTTCGCTGATCGTGCTGGTTTTTGCCGAACTCATACCCAAGGTGATTCTGCGCCGTAGAGCGGCCCAGATACTGGCGGCTTTCGCCGCCCCCCAGTACCTGCTCTATCCGTTGCTGTATCCCTTGGCCAGGGCCTTGATGTCTGTTTCCCGATTTATCCTCAAATATCTGTTCAATGTCCGTATTCGGGAGCAGCAGCCTATATTCGTCCGAATGGACTTGGAACACTATATCCGCCATACGCTTCGCGGACAGCAGTCCCTGACCGAGGAGATCAATGCCGAGCTCTTCGAAAACGCCCTCTATTTAGTCAATGTCAAGCTCCGCAAATGCATGACCCCGCGAAACGAGGTCCTGGCCATTTCCGTTGGGGAGTCCATAGAATCCGCCAGAGAAAAACTGGTCAGATCCAGACAGTCTAAAATGACCGTCTACCAGGATTCGATAGACCAGATTGTGGGCTATATCCACCATCTGGACCTGCACCGCCAACCCGGGCGCATAGAGGACATCCTCCATGAAATCCCGGTGGTTCCCGAGACCATGAGCGCCCTGGATATGCTGAATCAGTTCACCAAGGAGAGAAAAAGCATTGCCTGGGTGATCGACGAATACGGGGGGACTGCCGGAATAGTGACCATGGAGGACATACTGGAGGAAATCTTTGGGCAGATCCATGAAGAAAGCGAAGTCTCAGATCGCCTGGAAAAACAGATTTCCGATCAGGAGTTTCTGTTCTCGGGAAGACTCGAACTGGATTACCTGAATGACAAATACGGTTTTGGCTTTCCCACAGACGGACAGGAAACCTTGTCGGGCTATATAATTGCCCATCATGAAACCATACCTAAGCAGAGCGAGCATATGATTATCGAGGACTATGCCTTCGACATCATCCGGGTCAGCGACACCCGGATTGAAACGGTAAAAATGCGTATATTGAAGTATTAAAAACATAAAACCCATTCAAATGGCCATTCAACGACCCCTGAACCTGAACCAATGGATAGAGGAAAATCGGCACCTGCTCAAACCCCCTGTAGGCAATCAGAAAGTCTATCATCAGGCCGGTGATTTTATCGTCATGGTCGTCGGGGGACCAAACCAAAGGAAGGACTTCCACTACAACGAATCCGAAGAGTTGTTCTATCAGCTGGAAGGGGAAATTAATGTCCGCATCGTCGAAGATGGAAAAATCGTGGACATTCCCATCAAGGCAGGAGAAATGTTCCTTTTGCCCGCCAAAGTTCCCCACTCCCCCCAAAGAGGGGAAGGCTCCATTGGGCTGGTGATCGAAAAGCAGAGGCAGGGCAATGAGGTGGACGGTTTTCTCTGGTTCTGCGAGAACTGCGAGGAGAAACTCCACGAGACCTATTTCCAGCTCACCGACATCGTCAAGCAGCTGCCCTTGGTTATGGAGGAATTCTATAAGGACGAGGCCAAAAGAACTTGCCGCAAATGCGGACAGGTGATGGCCCGCCCCGCTTAAGGATCAGAGGCTAAAGAAAAAAAATGAACGATAAATTTCTATCTTTGGGCCCAAGCCAATCCCAAATCATTAATCTATAGCATTCGATATGGCACATGTAACCCATGATCATTCCGAAACCACCCCTATGGACACCCGGCCGAATTCATATTCCCAATCGGCCCTCTGGTTTTCCATTATCCTGATTGCCTTGTTCATTTCCCTGGTCAATTTCGTGAAAGTGGTCAGCGAAGACGAAGGGCATGAGGCGGCCACCACCGAAGTCCACAGCGACCACTAACTTCCTTATTCCTCTTCGAACAGCCTCATGGTAAAGCGGGAAGACCCCATCATTGTCACCGGAGCGGCCGGATTCATAGGCAGTTATTTTTGCCGCTTCCTCCAGGACCAGGGCTTTGAGCACCTGATTGGCATTGATGACTTCAGCCGCCAGGACAAAGAATCCAATTGGAAAGGAATAGAATTTCGGGACCTGCTGTCCCGGGACCTATTCTGGGATCGACCCTTTCCTAAGGCCAGAGCCTTTTTTCACCTCGGCGCCCGTACCGATACGATGGAAATGGATCCTCAGGTGCACGAAAAGTGGAACCTCTCCTATTCTCAGCGGGTATGGAATCATTGCACCAAAGAGCAAATACCTCTGATCTATGCCTCTTCGGCCGCAACCTATGGGGATGGGGCTCAGGGTTATTCCGATCAGGGGAACCTGGACTCGCTTCGCCCCCTGAACCCCTATGGCCAGTCCAAGCAGGATTTTGATCTTTGGGCCCGAGACCAGGCGAAAAGCCCTCCTTTCTGGGCGGGCATCAAATTCTTCAATGTCTATGGGCCCGGAGAATCCCATAAGGGCAGAATGGCCTCGGTACTTTTTCATGCCTTTCATCAGATTCAGTCCACCGGCTCCCTGCGGCTTTTCCGCTCTCATCATCCGAATTTTGCCGACGGAGAGCAGATCCGAGACTTTATTTATGTGAAAGATATCGCCCGGCTGCTGCTATGGATCATGGAGACCCAGCCGGAAAGCGGAATTTACAACGGGGGCACGGGCAAGGGGCGAAGCTTCAACGACCTGGCCAAAGCCGTGTTCGATGCCCTGGGGATTCCGCGCCAAATACAGTACATAGATACGCCCCTGGAGATCAGAGATAGGTATCAGTATTTCACCCAGGCTCGAACGGAAAAGCTGAGACAGGCCGGCTTTGATTTTGTGTTTACCGAATTGGAAGATGGGGCCCGGGACTACATGCGTTACCTGCTGGCCCATAAAGAGGGCTGATGGGGGTAATTCCTGCGGCCTCATGAAACTTTCCACCAAACCGATTGTCCATACCTCCATTACCCAGGGATTCCGGGCCGCCATCCCAGGATTGGATTAGGGCATGGCCCCAACCCCCATATACAACGAAAAAAAGTCTCCCCAGCGGGGAGACTTCAAAATCCTGGCCTAAGGAATCTCTGCTAGCGTACCAGGGTCACATTGCCCTGATATCTTTCCGTGGTGCCGTTCTCAAAGCGCACCCGGATCTGATAGACATAAACGCCGACCGGTTGGATTTCCTCGTTCAGCTTTCCATCCCATCCTCTGCCATTAATTTCCTGGGTTTCAAATACTTTCTGTCCCCAGCGGTTATAGATCTCCATGTAGAATTCGCGGACCCCTTTGGAGAGGATCTGGCGAGGCAGGAAATAATCCCCCGCCACCGGATTAAAGGCATTGGGAATATCCATGTAACAGTTCTTGGCCACCAGCACGCTGTCTGTAGTCGAGCATCCGTTAATGGTAACCGTGGCGGCGTAAACCCCATGATGGCGAACGATGATTTCCGGGGTAGTATCGGCCGTGAGCGTATTCCATTTCCAGGTGGCCTGGGGATTGCCCGCATTGATATGATCCCGCAATACCAGGGGCTCTCCTTGGGGACAGATCACCGTGTCCCCTCCCAGATCAATCTTGGGGTGATCGAATACATAGATTTTCTGTGTGGCCGTGGTATCCGGGCAGATTCTATTGATCGAGGTAAACACTGCCGTGAACTCCCCGGGACGATCATAAGAATAGCCTATCCTCGGCGTATCCACGGCAAAGTGCCCGTCCCCAAAGTCCCATCTCAGGTTTATATTCCCCACTTCGGAATAATCCCCTTCGAAGAAGACCATGTCGCCCACACAGAGAATCGAATCCGAAACCGAAGCAAAGTATATCCCTCCCGTGGAATCCACGTAAATCTTCTTAATGAAGGTGTCCCGGCATCCCAGGAAGTCCTGAAGCATAAGGGAAGCATCCCAAACACCGGTATAGGGATAGGTATATTCCGTGGAATAGCCCACCACCGAGTCCTCTCCATTTCCGAAATTCCATACATAATGGAGGGTGGTACCCGGATAGGAAGTATCGCTTTGATTAATAAAGCGGATCTTTTCGCCCTGACAGACGGTATCTCGGTCCACCGTGAATCGTGCATTCAGCGGATGTTCGGCATTCACTTCCCGGATCAAGGAGTCGGGACAGGCACCGGCGGTGTTCCAGACTTTGAGTTTCACCTGATGGACCCCCTGATTATAAAATACATAAAAACTCGAGTCCATGTCGATCGGCGGCGTGCCGTCATCCATATCCCATTCCCCGGATCCGGCTCCGGTGGACAGATTGGTCAGGAACAGGGTATCGGTTTCACAGTCCATTTTAAGGGTGGACTCCCACATGGCGGTGGCCACGGGATGGATGGACACTTTCGTATAGGTAGTATCGGTTATACAGCCATCCGCTGCCACGGCATACACCGCATAGGTGCCGGTATCCGAGGGGCTGAAATGGGGCACATAAAAGGTGTCGTCAATGGGACCTCCGGACCTAGGTCCATACCACATGTAATATCCCCCGGCACCAATGTTGGTCACCCCTACCAACTTCACCGTATCCCCCTGACACTGAGGCGAATTATTAATGGTAATCAGTGGGGCATTGGGCACCAGACGCACGTTGATATAAATAGTATCCACATATGTACAGGTAATCCCGTCCTGATCCCGGGTGGCAATCACCGAATAATCCCCGGCATGGGCAACCGTGGTGGGATAGCGCCTGGCCACGCTACCCGTGGCGGAAAAACCCGATGGCCCTGTCCAGACAAAAGTTGTATTGGGAAAATCAGTGGCCTCCAAAACCAGTTCAATGCCTTGGCAAGGCTGATCGTCTTCCACGGAGATATCGAGGGTCTGAGCGCAGATATCATCGGCAAAGGCCGCGGAAAACACCACCCCGTTCGCCCCGATGGAATGATTTAGACAGATTATCTCCACACTGGTCACCCCGACAGCCACATCGATGAGTAGCTCCACAGCCCCATTGGAAGAGGAGGATCCCGTCAGGTAGCCATCGGCGGTAATATTGGAGTTATTTGGGTTGGGACAGGCTGCAAAATTGCTCAAATCCCCGGGCCGAATGACGTAAGGGCTGCCATTCACGGAAATCTGCACCGTATCCTCCGCATGCAGGTCGGTGAACTGCAGACGAAAATGCGAGGCAGGCCGGGGGCTGAAGGAAAACTCGTATCCACTGTATCCGTCCACTACCCCAATAAAATAGGGACCGGCATTACAATAAGGAGAGGTGGAAATAGGCCCATTGATCGGAGTTACCGTCACATCCATATTCGGCGGGTTGATATTTTGGGTCCCCGTCAGATGATTGATGTCATAAAAGGTTTGTCCCATGGCCATGGTGGCTGCATGCAAACAAAAAACCAGGGTAAATAAGGGTAGTCTGATACGCATAGTAAGTGGTTTTCTTATTCCCGAACCTCTACTCCCGGTGGATTTAAGGGGGTTCGAGGAATCCAGGATCTAAAATAATACAAATTGACTAGGTTTTCTTATCCAGAGGGAAAATTTTCCCCTCCTTAATCCTCCGTCTTCATCCGGGCTTCGGCCATTTTTTGGGAGCGGAAATACTTTCTGTGGTGATTGGGTCCTGTCTTGGCATATTCTTTGTTTTTCGGGCCGGTCCACTTCCAGAATTCCCTGAAATGGAAAATCTCATGTTCCCCCCTTTGGTTTTATAAGACAGTCCAAAAGGAAAAAGCGATGGGATAAGGCCAAAAAAATCTTAAAACCTAAAAGCGACCGGGGCACCTGCCGGAGCTGCATTCCCTGCTTCGAAGGAAAGTTTGATTTATCTTTGACCGATTTCGGCCATATAGACTCCAACTATGAGATTTCTGATTGTCGGACTGGGAAACCCAGGGGCAGAATATGAAGGGAGCAGGCATAACCTGGGCTTTGATCTCGCCACTGCTTTTGCCGGCAAGATCCACGCCGATTTTCGCACGGACCGTCTGGGCTGGGTTGCCGAGGGCCGGATAAAGAACAGGCAATTCCTCCTTTTAAAACCCTCCACCTATATGAACCTCAGCGGCAAAGCTGTGAAGTACTGGATGGACCAGACCCGAGTCCCCTTGGAGAACACCCTGATCCTGGTCGATGACCTAGCCCTGGACCTGGGCAAATTCAGGCTGAGACCTGGGGGGTCCTCCGCAGGACACAATGGATTGAAGAACATAGAAGAAGTCCTGGGAACGGACCGCTACCCCCGATTGCGTCTAGGCATCGGAAAAGATTTTCCCCGCGGTCGCCAGGTGGAGTTTGTGCTGGGGAAATGGTCTGCAGAAGAGCGCCGGGTCATCGAGGAACGGATGGGCCGGGGCATGGAGATTATCGAGAGCTTTGCATTTGCCGGACTGTCCAAAACCATGTCCCTTTTCAACGATTGATTCTCGTTTCCCTGACTCAAATCAGGGGGTCCTTGGTTCAAGCCCGAGTGGGACCACAAGACAGACAAGGGTTTCAGCGCTTCAAGACTGAAACCTTTCTTATTTGCACAGGATTTGCACAGAAAATCGCTTTAGTCGTAAGCCTCCGAGCAAGTACATATTTTGGCTTTCGAAGATGGGGTATAGTTTT
>CAYPQN010000037.1:0-20844 GCA_964412885.1 uncultured Chitinophagaceae bacterium
CTATTATGTGGAGCGGGTTCCTGTTTTAAACATCTTTTTCATTGCGGAATTAAGGGAGAGGCAAAACAGGAGTAAATCCCCTAATTTTGACTCATGGGGGAGTATTTGCCCCGGATGGACCCCGGGAGGATCAAAGAGGCGGGCAAGGACCCGACGGGTAGGGAGCTCTATGAACTGCTTACCCAGCCCTTGGTCGAGGAGTTGTATCGTCAGGGGGATTTTCAGTTTCTGAACCGCATCCATCCCGGCCAGGCGGTTTTTTTGGCCTATGAATATGTTCGGGGTCAGGTCTTGCCCGGAGGGTTTATTCAATGCATACAGAACGGCTATGTGCCTTTGATTGCCCTGTTGGCCGAACAGATGCCTGCCCTGGGCATTTCGGAAATGGGTGCTCTGCTGGACCAGGTCCTGATCTGGTATCTGCGCCATCGCGACGAGCTGGAAAAGGACGGGGGGCTGGGCTATTTTACCGGCCTATACGGCCGGTTTCCTCAGACCAGGGAATGGGACAGCCGTTTTTCACAGATCGATGCCAGGACCATTGGGCTGCTGGCCCGTTACGCGACGGAGAACCTTAGTCAGTTTTGCCGGATCGAAGATCCTGGATCCCCTTAGGGGTGCGGCATTTGCCCTGCCCGGGGGATTAGCCTATATTTGCTTTAATCCAAAACCTGGCATGTCTATGAAAAGAATGATTTTTTTGCTGGCCCTGAGCCTTGGGACACTGGCCTCCTGTCAGTCGGGGCAGGAAGATGCCTCCCATGATCCGGCCGGGGCGGAAAGCCTTTCCCCGGAGTCGCTGGCCTATTCTGATGTCGATCCGGTTTGCGAAATGGTCCGCGATGAGTCCTGGACAGATTTTACCGTTTCGGGAACCGATACGGTATGGTTCTGTGCCGAAACCTGCAAAGAGGCCTATTGGGCCAATCCGGAGCGCTACGCCCTGCCCTAGAGATTTCGGGAAGGCAGATGTACCGGGGATCCGGCCCTATGGGCGGCAGCGTAAAGGATGGGCGTTTTTCCCCTTTTTTCCTTTCGTCGGTACCAGGCGCCTGATTCCGGTTTTTGGATCTTTTCTTTCCTTGGGCTGCTGATTAGAGAAATTCGCGGATCTTTGATAGGGCATAGTCGATTTCTTCCCGGGTATTGTGCCGGGAAAAGGAAAAGCGCACCGGAATCCATTTCCCGGATTCGCCGTGGTAAAGGCATTGCATGACGTGACTCACGGACTCCACCCCGCTGCTGCAGGCACTTCCCCCGCTAAGGCAGATCCCGGCCATGTCCAGGTTCATGAGCAGCATTTCGGAACGATCGGAGCGGGGGAAAGAGGCGTTGAGTACGGTATAGAGGCTGGATCCTTTCACATCGCCGTTCAGCCGGTACTCATCGAACTCCTTTTCTATCCTTTCGATCAAGTAATCCTTCAGCCCCTGAATATGTCGGTGATCCTGCTCATAGCGGTCCATAGCCAGTTCCAGGGCTTTGGCAAACCCGACGATTCCATAAGTGTTTTCCGTGCCGGGGCGACGGTTCCTTTCCTGGGCGCCCCCGTGCATAAAGGGCTGGAAATCGATTTCCTGGCGTACATAAAGCATACCCACGCCTTTGGGCCCGTGAAACTTGTGCGCCGCGGCGCTGGCAAAATCCACGGGCAGTTTATGGAGCTGAATGGGATAGTGCCCGATAGTCTGTACCATATCGCAATGAAAATAGGCCCCATGCCGGCGGCAGGCTTCTCCCACGGCCTTGACTTTGAGCAGGTTGCCGATTTCATTGTTGGCATGCATTAGCGTGACCAGAGTCGGTTGGGATCCTTCTTCCAGCAAGGCTTCGAGCTGATCCAGGCGGACATGGCCTTTTTCATCCAGGTCCAGGAGTACCAGCTCCATTTCGTCTTTTTGGCATAGGCTTTCCACCGTATGCAGGGTGGCATGGTGTTCAATGGGGGAACTGATGATCCGACGACATCCCAGGGATTGGACGGCTGCCTGTATGGCGGTGTTGGTACTTTCCGTGCCTCCCGAGGTGAAAAAGATTTCTGCAGGCAGGCAGTCCAGGAGTCGGGCTACGGTTTTTCGGGCGGACTCAATGGCCATACGGGTTTCTCTCCCATAGGAATAAATGGAGGAGGGGTTGCCGAATTTCCCCGTCAGATAGGGCATCATGGTATCCAGTACTTCAGGATCCAAAGGGGTGGTGGCGGCATTATCCAAATAGACTCTCTCCATGGTCATGTCTCTATTTTTTTGGGCAAAATTAATACAAATCAAAGCGGATTAATAATCGCGGAGCATTCCTTTTGCTTTGGACGAGGGCCGATTACCCATGGCATGCCGCGAAAGATTTGTTTTCTCTTCGGCCACTTGCCGTCAGAAAATCTTTAGTTTTGGGGTCTCCAGCAGTACTTATTCATTTAGGGTGCATATGGCAAAAAAAGAAAAGAAAAGCCTCCCGCTCAAGGGGGATATTCTGGATATTCTGGCCCGGCGTTTCGAAGAAAACCCGCATCGCCATCCGGGGATTACATGGGACAGAGTCCTGGCCCGACTGAAAACCCATCCCCAGGCCCTGGAATCCCTGGAGAAAATGGAATCCAGCGGGGGGGAACCTGATGTGCTGGAGGAGAACAAGGAAACCGGAGCCCTGTACTTTGTGGATTTCTCTGCGGAGTCCCCGGCCGGCCGTCGGAGTCTATGCTATGATCCGCAGGCCTGGGAATCCCGCAAAGCGCACAAACCGGCCGGAAGTGCCATGGGCTGGGCCCGCGAAGCGGGAGTGGAGTTGATCGATGAAAGCACTTACCTGAAATTGCAAGAAAGAGGTCCGCTGGACCAGAAGACTTCCAGTTGGATACGGACCCCCCAGGAACTCCGAGATAGAGGGGGAGCCCTTTTCGGGGATCATAGATTTGGCCGCACCTTTATTTATCATAACGGAGCGGAATCCTATTATGCTGCCCGGGGGTTCCGGGTCGGCCTTTGGGTGTAGCGCTAATGCCCTTTCCCGCATACCTTCGCCCCAAAACCCCAGAGCTTAGGATTTTTTGTCCTGGATCTGGGTGGTGATCCGGGGATCCAAAGGAGAAATGGCCGAACCGAAATACCCCAGCAGGCGCCCTTCCTCGTCCACCAGAAACTTGGAGAAGTTCCATTCCGGCTCCTGGTCCAGCCATCCATTCTTTTCGGATTGGGTCAACCAGGCAAAAACCGGATTTTGAGCTGGCCCGATTTTAACCGAGGATTTTTTGGCCAAGGGAAAGGATATGCCGTATTGGGTCTGGCAAAAGGCAGCTATCTGGGAATCATCACCGGGTTCCTGTCCGCCGAAGTCCGCAGAGGGGAAGCCCAATACCTGGACCTTGTCCCCATAGAGATTCTGAAGCTGTTCCAGTTCGGCATACTGGGGCGTGTACCCACATTCGGATGCCGTATTCACCATCAGGATTTTTTTTCCTTTCCATCCGGAAAAGGGAAGGTCTTCCCCTCCTGGAAGGGGGAGGGACAGGGAATAAAGGGGTTCTGGAGGCAAGGGGGGATGGGGATGTGTTTTCATGATTTTCTTTGAGGGGGATGCCCCCTGCCGCAACAGGGGATAGATTAAGGTATATAATTTAAGGCGGAATGCCCGAACCTGGGGGGACATAAGCCCAAAATTAAGGGATTATATGCGGAATACCCCCTCGGGACAAAGGTTGGTGGCCTCCTGCCTTTTTTTCCTGAAGAGAATCATTTTAAAAAAAATAGAAAGGTTCTGGGGAATTTCGGGGAAAGCCCTTAACTTTGCCAGCCAAAATTTACACAAAAAGGAGGACCAAAAATTTGGAAGAGAATCAAATTGTTAACCAAAACCCCTCTGCGCACGACGACTTCGATTGGAGCGTAGACAAAAGAAATGTAGCCGCTTATTCCGAAGAAAAGCGCAAGGAACTGGAGTCCATTTACGACACCACCTTCAAGCCCATTGAAGAATCTGAACTTCTTCAGGGCGTTGTGGTGGGCCTGACGGACACCGATGCCATTATCAACATCGGATTCAAGTCTGACGGGCTGATATCCCTGAACGAGTTCCGGGATATGCCTGATCTGAAGCCCGGTGATGAGGTGGAAGTCATGGTGGTGGAAAAGGAAGATCGCCATGGCCATCTGCACCTGAGCCGCAAAATGGCCCGTGCCACCCGCGCTTGGCAGAAAATCGTGGAATATTACAAGACCGGAGAATTGGTGACCGGTACCATCACCTCCAAGACCAAGGGAGGGCTGATCGCCGATGTCTACGGTTTGGAAACCTTCCTTCCCGGATCCCAGATAGATGTGAAGCCGGTGACCGACTACGATCAGTACGTCGGCAAGACCATGGATTTCAAGGTGGTGAAAATCAATGAAGCCATCCGCAACGCCGTGGTGTCGCATAAGGCGCTGATTGAAAGCGATATTGAACAGCAGCGTTCCGTGATTATTTCCCAACTGGAAAAAGGTCAGGTTCTGGAAGGTACGGTGAAGAATGTCACCGATTTCGGTGCCTTCATCGACCTGGGCGGAGTGGACGGCCTGCTATATATTACCGATATCAGCTGGGGCCGGGTGACCCACCCCAGCGAAGTGCTGGAGAACGGTCAGAAGCTGAATGTGGTAGTGCTGGATTTCGACGACGAAAAGAAGAGAATCAGCCTGGGACTCAAGCAGCTCAGCCCCCATCCCTGGGAGAGCCTGACCGAAGACGTGGTCGAAGGCGCCAAGGTAAAAGGAAAAGTAGTGAATATAGAAGACTATGGGGCTTTCCTGGAAATCATGCCCGGGGTCGAAGGCCTGGTGCACGTTTCCGAGATTACCTGGTCCTCTCAGCCCATAAATGCCAAGGAGTTCTTCCGCATGGGCGATGAATACGAAGCCATGGTCGTAACCATGGATAAGGAAGAAAGGAAGATGAGCCTTTCCATCAAGCAGCTCACCGAAGATCCCTGGGAGACCATCGAAAACAAATTCCCCCTGGACAGCCGGCATAAAGGCGTGGTGAAGAACATCACCCCTTACGGAGTCTTTGTAGAGCTGGAGTCCGGCATAGGAGGCATGATTCATATTTCGGATCTGAGCTGGATCAAACGCTATAATCATCCCAGCGAATTCACCAAGCCCGGCGAAGAGATCGAAGTGGTGATTCTGAGCATTGACAAGGAGGCCCGCAAGCTTTCTTTGGGCCACAAGCAACTGGAAGAAGATCCCTGGAATACCTTTGAAAGCGTATTCCCCATTGGTTCAGTGCACGAAGGCAATGTGATCCGCCGGGAGGAAAAGGGCGCCACCATTCAGCTTCAGTACGGGCTGGAGGCCTTTGCTCCTGCCAGGCATTTGCGCAAGGAAGATGGAAGCACCGTGGAAGCCGATGAGGTCATTGCTTTTCAGATCATCGAATTTGACCGCAACGACAAGCGGATTCTGGTATCCCACAGCCGCATCTGGGAACAGGTGCAGGCCGATGAAAAGGAAATGCAGAAGAAAGAAGCTGCCGCCGAAGTGGAAAAGACCAAAAAAGCCGTCAAAACCATTCAATCCAAAGTGGAGAAGCCCACTTTGGGAGATTTGGATGCGCTGGCCGCGCTCAAAGACAAAATGAAGAAGGCAGAAGACGGCGACAAATAGGGACAAGCTGCCGAGTCCTTACCCCAATGGACGGATTTTCATGATTCGTCTATTGGGTTTTTTTTTGTCGAGGAGATATTTCAGGACCTAAATCTAAAGGGAAGTGGTCCGGGCCCCTGTCCCCAAAAATTTTTTTGGATAATTAGGATCAGAACAGGTTACCCAAGGCCTCAAACTCTTTCCATCCCGGGAGCCTCAAGTCCTTATCCGATACCCGGGCCTCGCCGGGATCCAGCTTCCAGTCCACGGCGATATCGGGATCGTCAAAGCGGACACCCGCCTCGCAGGAAGGGTCATAGTATTCATCGCATTTATACAGTACCTCTGCTTCTTCGGAGAGAACGGCATATCCATGGGCAAAACCCGCCGGGATATAGAACTGTTTTTTGTTTTCTGCGCTGAGTTCAATCCCATACCATTGTCCGTAGGTCGGCTGGTCCTTTCTGAGGTCCAAAGCCAGATCCCAAATGGTACCGCTCAGGGCCCGGATCAGCTTGGCCTGAGCCCGGGGAGGCCGCTGAAAATGCAAGCCCCGGATGACCCGGCTGCGGGACCAGGCCTGATTATCCTGCACAAAAGGGCGCTGGATGCCGGTCATCTCCTCAAAGCGCTGCTGCTGGAAACTTTCAAAGAAATAGCCTCGCTCATCGGGGAAGAGTCGCGGTTCGAATACATAGAGCCCCTCGAAGGGGGTAGAGGTGCACAACATAGCCATAATTAAATTTTATTTTGGTCCAGGGCCTGGCGGAGATTCCGGCAAATCCATTCCAGTTCCTCTTCGTCCAGTTCGGTGTGCATGGGCAGGGATATCACCTGCCGGCTCAGGATTTCGGTGACGGGAACCTGGGCCGGACTATTTTGGATTTCTTCCAGCATGGGTTGCCGGTGGCAGGCAATGGGATAATAAATCATGGTGGGAATCCCTTTTTCCGCCAGATTGGCTTGAACCTTGTCCCGGTCATAACCTTCCAGCTTGAGGGTATACTGATGATAAACATGATCGGCATAGGGAGCCACCCGGGGGCATTGCAGCCCCGCAATTCCCGCCAGGGCCTGATCGTAATAGGCCGCAGCTTTTTTTCGGGCCTGACTGTACTCGTCCAGATGCGGAAGCTTTACGCGGAGAATGGCGGCCTGCATACTGTCCAGGCGGGAGTTGCAGCCGATAATTTCATGGTGATACCGCTGCCTTTGCCCGTGGTTGGCGATCATGTTCAACTGCCGGGCTTTGTCCGTATCCCGGGTAAACAGGGCGCCTCCGTCTCCATAAGCCCCCAGATTCTTGGAGGGGAAAAAGGAAGTGCAGCCGATATTTCCCATGGTCCCCGTCTTGGCCACCCGGCCATCGGAGAATCGATAGGACCCACCCAGGGCCTGGGCATTGTCCTCCACCACAGCCAGCCCATGTTCTGCGGCGATACTTAGAATTTCTTCCATAGGGGCGGACTGTCCGTATAGATGGACGGGGATTATGGCCTTAGTCTTGGGACTGATCCGACTTTTCAGAGATTCGGGGTCCATGGTAAAATAATCTGGATCCACGTCTACAAAAACGGGCTGGAGCCCAAGCAGGGCGATGACCTCCACGGTAGCGATATAGGTAAAGGAGGGCGAAAGCACCTCGTCTCCGGGTTTCAGGCCCAGGGACATGAGGGCGATCTGCAGGGCGTCGGTGCCGTTGCCGCAGGGAATCACTTCCACCCCCCCCAGATAATCGCCTAATTCCCGGGCGAAAAGGCGGACTTCTTCACCCTGTATAAAGGCCGTAGTTTCGATTACCCGGGACAGGGCCTGGTCAATCCCGGGTTTAATTTTCTGGTATTGACGCTTGAGGTCAACCATTTGGATTCTGCGCATAGGGGGGTGAATTTCAGGAGAGCAAACCTAGGTATTGTCGGGGATTCTGCCAAGGGCCCCCGTCCCCGGGCAACAGGCAAATCCGAAATTTTCCTACCTTCACCAACCCAAGAATGCGGTCATGACAAAGCTTAGCCTTCCTTTTGGTTTTCTCCTTCTCCTGGGCACGGTTGCCCTGATCCCAGCCCGGGCCCAGGATGATTTATTCGGCACAGAGCGGATTCCTCCCCGCAAGGGATGGGTGTTTTCGGTCCATGGTAATCTGGATATTCCCGGAGGAGATATGAAAGATCGTTTCGGCCCCAGTTACCGAGTGGGCCCGGCGGTGTTGTATAAAACCGAAAGCAATTGGTTGATCGGACCCAAGATGGATTTCCTCTCCGGAGGGATAATCCGGGAGGATTCCCTGCTCATCAACATTCGGGACAAGGATAAACTTTTTATCGGCCAGGATGGGGAGCGGACGAACATAAAGATTTTCGAAAGGGGCTATGTGGCCGGAATGCAAATAGGAAAAATCCTGCCCTTCCGACATGCTGCCAATAGAGACCGGGGCTGGCTGATCATGACCAGTCTGAGCTTCATTCAGCACAAAATTCATTTCTTCGACCGTGATGAGAAAATCCTTTCCCTGGGAAAGGAGGAAAGAAAGGGATATGACCGCCTGGCCAACGGGCTGGCCCTGGAGCAGTATCTGGGCTACAATCATTTTTCGCCCAACGGACTGGTCAACTTTCACATAGGCTTGAACCTGACGGCGGGATTTACCCAGGGCAGGCGGGATTTCATCTATGATGTCCGCCGGCCCGGAACCGAAAGCCGGATGGATCTGCTTTGGGGAATCCGGGGGGGATGGTATATACCCATTTTCCGAAAGAAAGCCGAGGAAATCTTTTTTGAATAGTGCATGGGAGTGCTGCTCTATACGGTTTCCCTTTACGTTTATGGGGCCGCCATCCGGCTGCTGGCCCTGAGGGGAGGAAAGCCGGGCCGCTTTTGGCATGGCCGCCGGGGGATAATGGGCAATCTGGAGGCAGACATGGCCACAGAACCCAGAGCCCGGATTTGGATTCATGCGGCCTCCCTGGGCGAATACGAGCAGGCCATACCGCTCCTGGAGGCGATCCGAAAGGAATATCCGGATTATGCCCTGGTGCTGACCCTTTTCTCCCCCTCGGGATGGGATCAGGCCAAAGCCCAATCTCTGGCCGATTACCTCTATTATCTTCCTTTGGATTATCCCGGGGCTGCCCGTCGATTTTTGGATCGGCTTCGCCCCTCTCTGGCCATATTCGTCAAATACGAATTCTGGCATTATTATATCCAGGAAATGCGCCAAAGAGGTATTCCCTTGATCCTGGTCTCGGCCTATTTCCGGCCTCGGCAGGCATTTTTTCGATTCTATGGGGGATTCTTCCGTTCCATGCTCCAGGGCTTTCACAGGATTTATGTGCAGGACCAGGGCTCCCGGGATCTTCTGGCCCGTATCGGCATCGATCAGGTCGTGGTGGTCGGAGATACCCGTTTTGACCGGGTTCTGGCTTATTCGAGGCAGAAGCCGGAACTGCCCTGGCCCCTAAATGAATTTCTGGATCATCCCCGAGTGCTGGTGGCCGGGAGTACCTGGCCCCGGGACGAGGCCTTTCTTGAACAGCTCTTGCCCCTGCTGGGGGAAGATTGGAAGATGATCCTGGCACCTCACCAATGGGATTCTGATCGCCTTCAGCGCCTCGCCACCCGGTTCCCGGGATCTGTGTTTTTTTCTTCCTCACCCGATCCGCAGCAGATGGCCCGGGCTCAGGTGTTCATTCTGGATGCCCTGGGTTACCTGTCCCGGGTCTATTCCGGGGCCAGGCTGGCGTATATCGGTGGGGGATGGGGGAGAAAAGGGGTGCACAATGTCCTGGAAGCCGCCGTTTGGGCCATTCCTCTGGCCCATGGTCCTTGCTACGCCCAGTATCGGGAGCCCCGGGAGCTGGTGGAATGCGGAGGCAGTTGGGTGGTGGAAAAGCCCCAGGACCTGGCGGCCATTCTGAAAGAGGGGGATACCCACTCGGGGATCCTGGAGAAGGCGGGACTTCGGGCTGCCGATTATGTGCGGGCCCAGTCGGGGGCAACGGCCCGGATCATGCGGGATATATCCTCTTTCCTTTCTCCACAGGCAAAATAAGCCAATTGCGGAATCGGAGCCGGGACTTATTGCGGACCGGAATTTCTATCTATTTTCAGCAACTGGCCTTTCCTTTTGGCCAAATTCTTGTAATCCCATTGGATTTCCCTGGATTTTTTCAGCCAATCGGCCAGGGCTTCTTTGTCCACCTCATTGAGGGATGGAAAATAGATGGAGGCATCCTTGAATTTTTTTCCCCGGTGCGCCAGCCGGGGATCATCGAAATCCGCACCGCTCCAGAACATGAGCCTCCAGCCTTTTTTTCCTTGCTATAGCCCACAATGGGATTTCCGTCCAGGAACCATACCGGATGCCCATGCCAGACTTTGTTTTCGGCATCGGGAAGATGGGTTTGGATTTCTTCGGCCAATGTCTGGCACAGGGTCTGATCGTTGCCTTGCTTGGCGTTGAATTGGAGTACGGAAGGGGATATTCCTTTCATGGGGATTTTATTTCGAGGATTCAGGGGAAAACAGGGTGTGCACCATGCGGTAAAATGCCTCCACCTGGGGGTCCTGGTCTTTCCACTGCATGGGATCATGAATCTGCTCTTCCAGCCAGGCGACGGCCAGTTCATAGGTTTCCATGGCATTGATCCGTTCCAGGACCTGGTGGTATTGCTGGCTGTCCCCGTCGAACAGGTCCTGGACAAACCCGAATTGCTCGTTGAGGGAGATCAGCCGGCGGATATCCCGGGTTCCGCCAGGGGTGGATTCGGGATGGGCCAGGGCCGCAGCCCCCGGCTCATAAACCTGGGCTGGCCGGGGGCTCAGCCCGGTAGGCAATTCGGAATGTTCCTGAGCGCCCATCTCGGGCAATTCTTCCCGCCCGGAGTTACTGGGTACGGAGGACGCTTTCGGGTGAAGGGCGAGTACCCGGTCGTAGAGATCCCGGATCCGCTCCAAAAGCAGATCCCGGTCTATGGACCGGAAGTCGGGGCTTCTGGCCAGGGTTTCCAAATTCTTGATTTGCGCAATGATTTCTTCCATGGGGGATCTTTGATCAGGTTTTCTGCCTGGGATCAGGACAGGGTATACGACTTAGGGGATTAAAATTAGGAAAAAATGATCAGGCGATCAGGCCGCAGAGGTGGTCGGAACCCCGAGCTCTGACCCCAGGGCAGCATAGGGCAGAACTTCGAACCATTGCGGTCCTATCCCTGGGGCTTTCGAGGGAAATTCCGGTAATTTGCGTGTATATTTGATGAATTTTTCCTTTATGCTCCTTCGTCCGCATACCCTGTTATTCTTCGTTTTTCTTTACCTTCCCTTATTCGGGAAGGCCCAGGTGGATTCCGTATGGACCCTCAGGCAGTCTATACTGTTTGCGCAGAAACACAATATCACCATTCAACAGTCGGTACTCAATGAACGCCTGGCGGCCCTGCGTCTTCAGCAGGCGAAGCTTTCCCAACTCCCTTCCGTGAACCTGCATTCGAACTATGGGACATCCCGGGGACGATCGGTGGATCCCACTACCAACATGTTCGTAGAAGGGGTAAGCTATAATTTTCTTAGCCTTAGTGGAACGGCGGAGGTGATTCTGTTCGGCTGGTTTCAGAAGCGCCATCAGATTGCGGAAAGCCAATGGCAGCAACAGGCATCGGAGGCTGATTTGGATCAGGCCCGCGATGATGTCAGCCTGAACGTGGCGGCCGGTTACCTGCGGGCCCTGCTGGCCAGGGAGCAGGTTAGGGTGAGTCAGGAACAAGTCAACCTCTCGGTGGCCCAGCTGGATCAGACCCGCCAGTTTTCCCGTGCCGGTCGGGTTCCCGAGCTGGATGTGGCTCAGATGGAATCCCAGCTGGCCAGCGATTCGGCCAACCTGATCGGGGCGATTATGGAGTATGAGAACGCAATCCTCGACATCAAAGCCTTACTTAACCTGGACTTCGGTACTCCTTATGCTCTGGAAGTATCGGAAGTAAGCCTAGACGACCAGCTTAGTCTTCTGGCCCTTAGTCCCGAACAGGTGTTTGCGGAAGCAAGCCGGCATATGGGATCGGTTCAGGCAAGCCATTATCGGATGATGGCTGCCCGAAAAGGCCTGGAGGCTTCCCGTTCCCGCTTATGGCCCACCCTCTCCTTATCGGCCCAACTGGGAACCAATTATTCCTCCACTGTCCAGGATATCCAAGGGATAGAGCCCACGGGTCAGTGGTTGCCTACCCCTTATTTTGTTCAGGGGAGCGACAGCATGAGGCCGGTGCTGCAGCCCGGTACGGAAATCCGCTATGCGAACCGACCGCTGCGCCTGCAGTTTGAGGATAATTTCCGTCAGACCATTGCCCTTCAGCTGAACATTCCCCTTTTCAACGGGTGGCAGGCCCAGCAGGCCCTGCGTCAGGCCAAGATCCAACTGGCTAACGAGGAACTCCAAAGAGCTCAGGCCGTGCTGAATCTGAAGCAGAATGTGTATAAGGCATACAGCGATGCCCGCAACGCCATTTCCCGCTACCAGGCCGCCAAGAGGGCGGCGGATGCCGCCCAAAGGGCGCTGGAATTTGCCCAGAGGCGCTATGAAGTGGGGCTGACGAATACGGTCGAATACCTGACCACCCGCACCACTCAGTATCAGGCGGCCTCTCAGTTGGCCAGTGCGAAATACGATCTCATTTTCAAGCTGAAAGTGGTGGATTACTATATGGGCAAAGAGATTAAGATATGATGGAGGAGGAGGTGAAGGAATGGATGCATTCCCTGGCTAGGGAAGCTGGTGCCTATATGAAATCCCGGTTTCAGGGTGCCTTTTCCGTGGAAAACAAGGAAGGCCGAAACAATCTGGTCACGGAAGTGGATTGGGCCTGTGAGCGCATCATCGTCGACGGGATCCGGGAACGGTTTCCCGAACAGGCCATTTTGACCGAGGAAAGCGGAAACCTGGGGGAAAACTCCTCCTGTCGCTGGATTATTGATCCTATCGACGGGACGACGAATTTCGCCCATGGAATTCCCTTCTGCTGTCTGAGTATAGGCTGGGAGAAAGAAGGCATAATCACCCTGGGTCTGGTCTATAATCCGATCCTCGGCGAGCTTTTTTTTGCGCAGAAGGGAAAGGGAGCCTGGAAAAACGGCAAAAAACTTCAGGTTTCCGATCAAAGGGACCTAAGCACTGCTTTTCTGGTAACGGGATTCCCCTATCAGTGGCCGGCAGACCAGGGGAATGGTCCCATGGAGGTGTTTTCCAGTCTGGTCATGGAGGGAATTCCCGTACGCCGGCTGGGATCGGCAGCCCTGGATCTGTGTTATGTGGCCAGCGGGCATTTTGATGGATTCTGGGAGTACAGCCTTCAGCCCTGGGACATAGCCGCCGGTTATCTTATGGTCGAGGAAGCCGGAGGAAGAGTCAGCGATTTTCAGGGAAGGCCTGGCAAGGCGGATCACCGGCAGACCCTGGCCACGAACGGGAAGATCCATGAGGCCCTGAGGCAGCATATCGGTAAGTATATTCGAGAATAATTAATCCGGAACCAAATCAATAAACCCAGGGTAAACATGGACCTAGAAGAGCAAAATAAGGAGCCCAAACCCCGCCGGGAAATAGCCGAGCTGGGGGAGTTTGGGCTGATTGACCGCCTGACGGCCGCCATAGAACATCGCCAGGCAGGTACCGTTTTGGGCGTCGGGGATGACGGGGCCGTGGTGGATCCCTTTGGCCGGCAGACGGTGATTAGTTCCGATCTGCTCCTGGAAGGGGTGCACTTTGATCTATTGTATGTACCCCTACGCCATCTGGGCTATAAAGCCGTGGTGGTCAATCTTTCCGATATATTTGCCATGATGGCTCAGCCCACGCAGATTCTCTTTAACCTGGGCGTATCCAATCGGTTTTCCGTTGAAGCCCTGGAGGAACTCTATGCCGGGGTTCATGCCGCCTGCGAAATCTATGGGGTAGATTTGGTGGGAGGAGATACCAGCACCAGCCTAAAAGGGCTTGTCCTTTCGGTGACTGCCGTCGGGGAGGTGGATCCGGGGCATTTCGTGACCCGGGCAGGGGCCCGGCCGGGGGACCTCATTGTGGTCAGCGGGGATTTGGGCGCGGCCTATTTTGGGCTGCAGCTCCTGGAAAGAGAGAAGAAGATTATTCTGGAAAACCCCGAGATCAAACCGGATCTCGAGGAGCGCAAACACGTGTTGGGCCGGTTCCTGAAGCCGGAGGCCCGCCAGGACATAGTGGACTGGTTGAAGATGGAGCAGATAATGCCAGGGGCTATGATGGATATTTCGGACGGGCTGAGCTCGGATCTGCGGCATATCTGCCATCAGAGCGGGGTGGGGGCCACAATCTGGGAGGAGGACATTCCTCTGCATCCCGAGACCAGGGAAATGGCCGAGGTCTTTGGGGTTCCTGCCCTGACGGCAGCCCTCCATGGGGGAGAGGACTATGAGCTTCTGTTCACTTTGGCTCCTGAGTACCGGGAAGCCATTGAGTCCCATCCCCAGCTAACCCTGATCGGGGAAGTGGAGGAGGCGGAAAAAGGGGTTAATCTGCAAACCCGCAGCGGCAGCCGCTATGAGCTCAAAGCCCAAGGGTGGAATGCTTTCCGATCCGGGGAAAAAAAATAAAATCCACTAGGCTAAGAAAGTATTTTTTGTATTTTAGAGACTAAATTCTGAACATTCATGAGGCCTTGGAAATCTATATTTTGGACGATCAGCTGCTTTGTGGCGCTTTCATTTGTCGTGGTCTATTCTTCCTGTGAGAAAGACAGTTGTCTGGAGTTGCGCTGCATGAACGATGGGGTATGCACCAACGGGTTTTGCCAATGTCCTGCCGGATTTGAAGGGGCGGAATGCGAAATTGAAGCCGCCACGGCATTTCTGGGCAGATATTACGGGAACACCCAGTGCAATATGGCCCCTCCGGTAATCGATTCTGTGTCCATAACGCTTCTGGAGTCGCCAAATATGATCAAGATTCATCACTATGCCTCCGATCAGGTGGTGGAAGGGATGGTGGAAGGGAACAAGCTGATTTCCTTTAAATCGGAATATTTCACGGATGTGACTCTTTCCCTGAATGAAGGGCGCAATCTATTGCTCTATATGGAAGCCCTGGAGGGCGAAAATATTAGCACCTGCACTTTTGCGGGAGGCAAGGAATAAGCCATTGCCCAGATGATGGGGGACAAGCCGGGATTTTCCCGGCATTTTTTTTCCCTCTGGCCCCCGAACCTCAGAGCTGAAGCTGGGGAGCTGATCGGAAAATTCTTAGATTTGTCCCATGTCCATCCGCGTCCAAAACTTAACCAAATGGTACGGCAGTCAAAAGGCAGTCGACGGGATTTCCTTTGAACTGGAGAAAGGGGAAATCGTAGGTTTTCTTGGTCCCAATGGGGCGGGAAAATCCACGACCATGAAAATCCTAAGTACATATATTCCGGCCAGCGAAGGGCAGGCCTTTCTTTGCGGCTATTCGGTCGAAGCCGAGCCCATGGAAGTGCGTCGCCGTCTGGGATATCTTCCGGAATCCAATCCGCTTTACCTGGATATGTATGTCCGCGAATTCCTGGAGTTTACGGCCCGGATACATAAGCTGGGTAAAGCCAAGACGAAAAGGATTGAGGAGATGATCGATCTTACAGGTCTGGAAAGGGAAGCACATAAAAAGATTGGCGCCCTTTCCAAGGGTTACCGGCAGCGGGTGGGTATAGCCCAGTCCATGATCCATGATCCCCAGGTATTGATCATGGATGAGCCCACCACCGGACTGGACCCAAATCAGATCGTCGAAATCCGCGAGCTGATCCAGCGGATTGGAAAGGAAAAGACCGTACTGCTTTCGACCCATATCATGCAGGAAGTTCAGGCCATGTGTTCCCGGGTGATTATTATCAACCGGGGAAAGCTGGTGGCCGATGCCCCTCTGGATGAACTCAGGCCTGAGGACCAGGCCCAGGATATCCTGCAGGTAAGTTTTGAAGTTCCCGTACCTCGAGAATGGTTCCAGACCTTTGAGGGGATTTCCGGACTGGAGAGTCGGGGCGCCTTGGGATACCGGATCCAAACTCACCGGGCCGGTCCGCTGAAACAGGAAATCATGAAACGGGCCCTGAATGAGCATATAGCGATTCAGGAGATCAGCTCCGAGGCCCGTAGCCTGGAGGAGGTATTCCGCACCCTTACCCGGGAGGCCTCCTGATTGCCCTGACCCAGGGGTGGTTCGGAATATTCGCAAAAGGTTTAGTAGATTTGAGGCGCAACCCTGAAAATTCCGGTAATCCCATTGCCGTTTGGGTCTCCAAGGAATCTATCCATGACCTTTATATATTATTTCTGTTTCACTGCATTCCATACCCTGAGGGTCAGGGCCTGGACGAATCCCGGCGATTCCCCGGCTTCTGCATATAGGGATATAATTCCATATCAAATCCATCAAAATCCAATTCATTATTATGCATAACGCGTACTTTCATTACGGGCTGCCTAAGAACGAACCAGTTCGGTCCTATGCGCCGGGCAGCCGCGACAGGGAGGAGCTGAAAAAGGCCCTCCAGGAATTAAAATCCATGCAAAGGGATATTCCCATGTACATTCAGGGCAAGGAAGTCCGGTCAGGACAGAAAGTGGAAATCCGCCCTCCCCATGAAACCGATCACCTCCTGGGGCATTTCCATCAGGCCGACGAATCCCATGTGCATCAGGCGATTCAGGCGGCCCTGGACGCCAGGGTGGCTTGGGCCAATATGGCTTGGGAGCATCGAGCGGCGATATTTCTCAAGGCGGCGGACCTGCTGGCCGGCAAGTACCGATACCGAATGAATGCGGCCACCATGCTGGGACAGAGCAAGAATGCCTATCAGGCCGAGATCGATAGTGCCTGCGAACTGATCGATTTTTTGCGCTTCAATGTGCACTATCTCACAGAAATCTACAAACAGCAGCCCATTTCCCCCGAGGGCATGCACAATCGAATGGAATACCGTCCCCTGGAGGGGTTTGTGCTGGCCGTTACCCCATTTAATTTCACGGCCATAGGGGGTAACCTGCCTACAGCTCCAGCCATGTGCGGAAACGTGCTGGTATGGAAGCCCGCCAATACGCAGGTATACAGCGCTTCCGTATTCATGGAAATCCTCCAGGAAGCCGGGCTTCCCGACGGGGTCATCAATCTGATCTATCCTCCCGGTCCCTTGGTCGGTGATATTTGCTTCCAGCACGAAGATTTTGCCGGGGTGCATTTCACTGGTTCCACCTCGGTTTTCCAGAACATGTGGAAGACCATAGGTCAGAACATTACCCGCTATAAATCCTATCCCCGGATTGTGGGGGAAACCGGAGGAAAGGACTTTGTGCTGGTGCATCCCAGCGCCGAACCCCGCACCGTGGTGGCCAATCTGATCCGAGGGGCTTTTGAATACCAGGGTCAGAAGTGTTCGGCGGCCAGCAGGGCCTATATTCCTTCCAACCTGGCCGGTGAAATCAAGTCCGGATTGATAGAAGAGATGAAAACCCTGAAAATGGGGCCGGTGGATGATTTTGAGAACTTTATCAATGCCGTTATCGATGAGAAGTCTTTCAATCGCCTGGCCGGGTATCTGGATCAGGTGGAGGCGAGCGAAGGATTGGCCAGAATCATCGCCGGCGGAAATTATAACAACAGTTCTGGATGGTTCATTGAACCGACGGTGATTGAAGCGACCGACCCGAATTATGTCACCATGTGCGAAGAACTGTTCGGTCCCATCCTGACCATTTATGTGTATCCGGAAGAGGAGTGGAAACAGATCCTACCCAAGGTGGACAGTACTTCAGGATATGCCCTGACCGGGGCCATTTTTGCCCGGGATCGCCAGGCCATTGAGTACATGACTTCCCAAATGGTGAATGCGGCCGGGAATTTCTACATAAACGACAAACCCACCGGAGCCGTAGTGGGGCAACAGCCATTTGGAGGGGCCCGGGCTTCGGGAACCAACGATAAGGCGGGTTCTGCCCTGAACCTGTATCGCTGGCTCAGCCCCAGGACCATTAAAGAGACCCATGTTCCGGTAACCGATTACCGCTACCCGTTTCATCAGCCGGACGGGGAATAGTTATTTAGGACCTGCTCCCGGAATGAAAACTATTGCCATGCCCCATGATCGGGGCATGGTTTCTTTTTGGCGGATTCGCAAGAGGGGAATGTCCCTTTCCCCCTGAGGTCATTCTTGGGAGAAATGGGTAAGTCGGATTATCCTGACCCGAACCCCGGAATATATATATTGCATACAGATGGATTTCTGAAAATCAAAGACAAAGGGAACTGGAAACCGAAACCAAAATCCTGCATGCGTTCTCTACTGGCCTTCTTGGCGGGAGCTGTTATCATACTCTATGCCGCTACCTTGTTTTATCCTAAGTGGGAGAATCAGGCCGGGGAATCCAGCTTCGGCTACGATGCCTTCACCTACTACGGGTATTTGCCGGCCGCCTTCATCTACAAGGATCTGAAGAAGCAGCGCTTTGTCGACAGCATCATGGACAAATACAGGTTTATTCCAAATCACAAGCCTTTTGTCCATGAGAAGTCCGGAAATCCGGTATTCACCTACAGTTCGGGCCTGGCCCTGGTGTATTTGCCTGCCTTTGCCTTGGCCCATGTCCTGGCAGAACCCCTGGGCTTTCCGGCTGATGGATTCTCCCTTCCCTACCAGGTGATCATCCAGTTCTGGAGTATACTGGGTGTATTGGTGGGATTATGGTACTACCGGAAACTGCTGCGACGGTATTTTTCGGATTCTACTGCGGCATGGCTCTTGATTCTGCTTGTATTCGGGACCAATTTTCTCAACTACACAGGCATAGACGTCACGCTCACCCATAGTTGGCTGTTCAGCTTTTTTGTGGGCCTCATGCTGGCCTCGGACCAGTATTACCGGAACCCAAGTTATGGTTATGCCGCCGCCATGGGGATAATCAGTGGCCTATGTATTCTGATCCGTCCCTCGGAAATCCTGGTGGCCGTCATTCCCTTGTTCTGGGGAATGGGCCAGGTTTCCCTTGCCGCATTCCGCCAGCGATTTCAATTTTTGAGAAGGCATATATCCCATTTATTGCTGGCTTTTGTCCTGGTCCTGCTGATAGGTTCCATACAGGTGGCCTATTGGCTTTATGTTACGGGAGAGCCCCTGGTATACAGCTATGATGATAAAGGATTCTCCTGGCTGAGCCCGCATTTTTATCTCTATACTTTCAGTTACCGGAGCGGATGGCTGGTATATACGCCCTTAATGTTTTTCGTTTTCTGGGCCATGCTCATTCACGCAAAGAGAGGGGAGAACCGGGTGGCGTTACTGGGGTTCTTTCTTCTGAATTATTATGTGGTGTCAGCCTGGGATATCTGGTGGTATGGGGGAATGGGGGGAAGGGCCATGGTACAAAGCTATGCCATGGCTTTTATGATCATAGGCAGTTGGTGGGAATGGCTAAAAAGTACTTCTGCCTGGATAAAGGGGATCAGTTATGTACTTATGGCCCTGTTCGCTTATGTCAACATCTGGTTTACCTATAATGCACATGCCGGTCAGGGGCTCTATGATCCCTCGGGAATGACCTCGGCCTATTACTGGGCCGTGGTCGGAAGGTCCCATGTCCCGGAGTATACGGCTATTTTCAAGGACACCGAGGAATACTTTACCGGAAAGCCAAAGGATCTTCGAAAATTGCATGCTTTGGGAATGGATCCGGAAGGGGAGCCGGTGGTGGATTGTCCGAATCCAGCATCCCGGAAAATAGTCGTCCCGATTCAGGAGGACTGGGTGAAAAAATTGGACCCTAGAGAACCGTTTGGACAATAAAGGGGATTGGATCCGGGCGAGAATGAGCCTTTGGTCTGGAGACAGGGAATGGGAAAGCTGGAAAATGATTCAGTTGATCATTGGCTTCAGCCAGAAGGGACAAGCCATAAAGGAGAATATGGTCCGCCTTCAGCGGTTTGTGGAGCCGGGGCAGACTGTGGATTACCGATTTGATACTCGGATTCCCCAAAAGGATTTTGATTCGATTTATGTGCAGATCTGGAATCCCGGATCCAGGCTTTCGCTGGATATTCTTGACCTGGAAATATACCGATTTGATGCCCCTTAAAAATTAATTCCAAAGTGATTTCATTCAACTGATTGCAGAAGTTGTAAAAGAGTCCTTAGATAAATCTATTTTAAGGCAGTACTGAATACCATGCGGATAATAACCCGTTTAATCTACGCCACTTGTGCATAGATTATTATTTTTGTTGAAGAGCTTAAAAAAGCAAAGCGGATTGGTACGGCTGAATCCACTAGAGGCGTTTTGAGTGTGCTTCGCACTTTACCAAAGGAAAAGATTTAAGGTTTGAGGATATTACGTATCGTTTTTTGACAAGTTTTGAAACCGACCATTATAGTAAGGGTAATATTCCAAACGGATTAGCCGTGTATATGCGCACGATCCGCTCCATGTATAACAAGGCAATCAAAGCCGGACTGGTTGAAAAAGACAAGTACCCTTTTGAGCAATACAAAATCAAAACTGTACCGACAGAAAAGCGAGCCTTGGAATGGGATATGCTTCAACGCATTATTCTTTTGGAATTGGAGCAAGCGAATAAGTGGTTCCAAGCCCGTAACTATTTTGTAGTCAGTTATATGATGTACGGTATGAATTATACGGACATGGCTTATCTGGAAAAAGAGCATATCACAGATGGCAGGATTAAATTCCGCCGCAGAAAGGCGAGCAAGCTATAGGATATAAAGATAACTCCTGCCCTTGATAAGATATTGGCCTATTGCTTATCGCTCGATCCTGAATCGCCATATGTATTTCCGATCATCAAACGGGACACGGCAATAGCGATAGATAAAGACATTAAGTTTTCACGCAAGCGTTACAACAGGAAGCTAAAAGAAATAGCTACAGAATTCGGGATTGAACAAAACCTGACCAGCTATGTAAGCCGTCATTCATTTGCAACCCAAGCCATGATGAAAGATGTACCTATAAATGCCATTAGCAGCATGCTTGGGCATTCAAGTCTCAAGACAACCCAGATTTACCTGAAAAGCCTGCCTAACAATATTGTGGATGATTATAATGACAAGATTATGGGTGGCTCTGTGTGAAATCATCAATATGATGGTATTCTAAGTACTCATATTCCTTCAGTATAAAGTAAGCCTCCGAGCAAGTACATATTCTTTAGTTCACTTCGAGGTTCTAGATT
>CAYPQN010000038.1:0-19560 GCA_964412885.1 uncultured Chitinophagaceae bacterium
TATCCGGATGGATTTGTGGAAACCTTCCAGGGAGAAGTTACCCTGGTGAGATAGGTCCAATTTTTTTGAGTTTTTTCCTGGCAAAGGGGGAATCCGGATCGGGATTCCCCTTTGCGCTCCAGGGAGTTTCCGGAATAGGGAAGGCCATGGAATTTTCCCCTTTCTTCTGAGACTTCCCTCATGTCCCAATTAAATTTGTCCACCTGAATTATGAGCAGAATCATTTTCATCATGGGTATGGGTAGTTTTCTTGGCGGTATTTCCCGCCATTATGCCCAACAAGCTATCCGCAGATTCCTTCCTTCCCCGATTCCCTTGGGCCGCTGGCCGTAAATGCGGTGGGATGCTTTTTAATGGGCATATTTTATGCCCTTTCGGAACGAGAGCATTTTCTTAGCGCCGAATGGCGATTGTTTCCTGTCCCGGGATTTTGTGGCGGATTCACCACCTTTTCGGCGTTTTCCTATGAAAACATTAGCCTGATCAATAGTCGGGAATTTGGATATTTTTTCCTCTATCTGACACTCAGTATTCTTCTGGGTTTTGCTTTCACCTATCTGGGTGCCGCAGTCATGAGATCCATTTAGTCGTGGAAAGGGAAGGAGAAGCCAAGGGAGGTGAGATTGGAACCGGAGAAAGAAAAGAATCCTGCGGCATTCCCCTGAACCCTCCTTCCGCAGTGATCCGGGGAGGGGAGGACCCGCAAGGGCGGGATCGGCCCCTAATCCCGACTTCATGTGGATCAGGGGGAATGGGGGGGAATTCTCAGGGGAATGCTTTCCGCTTAACCGATGATTCAGGAGCAGGCGAGCATAGGCTGTAGAGGGCAAAAGAGAGATCAGAGAGGGGCAATCCCCGAACCCGTTTTCGGGGTTGACCCTGGCCCGCATGGCTTCCCATGGGGGAATTCCGGGAAATTCCGCAATAAAGGATAGCAAAATCCCTTGGGTATCGACCTATTTTCTCCGACGGGAGGAAGTATTTACCAGGGTAGTCGGCTTACGATGGGAACCTGCCTTCCTTTTCCGAAAGCCCTGGGGGAAATCCGGAGAATGGGACAGAATTGGTGGCGCTTGTATTCGCTGCGATGTACCATTCCCAGGACTCGTTCCCCCATTTCCGGATCAAATCCCTGATCTGAAAGATCCCTGGGCCCTTTTTGCCCTTCGATGAACTGATAGAGCAGAGGGTCCAGGATGCCATAGTCGGGTAAACTGTCCAGATCTAATTGGCCGGGTCGAAGTTCCGCGGAAGGGGGTTTCTGAATAATGGACTCGGGTATGCGGGGAGCGCGAAGATTCATATACCGGGCAAGGGCATAGACCTGGACCTTATACAGATCTCCAATGACACTCAGGCCGCCGGCCATATCCCCGTAAAGAGTGCCGTATCCCGTGGCCAATTCAGATTTGTTTGAGGTGTTCAGCAGGATATAACCCATTTTATTCGCCATGGCCATGGCTAGGGTTCCTCGGATCCGGGACTGAAGGTTTTCCTCGGTAATGTCCTGGGGCAACTGACCGAAAACAGGTTCCAGGGTTTTTAGGAACTCCTGGAACAAGGAATCGATACTTAGGACTTCAAAAGGATTGCCCAGGCGGGAGGAAAGTTCGCGGGCATCCTCTACGGAAGAGGCGGAAGAATAGGGTGAGGGAAGGGATAGGGCCACCACCTGCTGCGGGCCCAGGGCTTCGGTGGCCAGGGTTTGGGTCAAGGCGCTGTCTATACCCCCGGAACTGGCGACCAAGGCCCGGGTGAATCCCAATTTGGAAAAGTAATCCCTTATGCCTAGAATCAGGGCCTGGTGGATTTCCGGGATGCCTTTTTCAGGGTCCAGCCTGGAGGCGGGAAATTCCCATTCGGATTCTTCCTCGGTCAAGGGCCACCTGGGGGCAGAAGGCTCCCAGACAAATGATTGTAAGGATTCCTCAAAACGGGGCATGCTGAGCAAGGCATGTCCCTGGGAGGAAAAGATCTGCGATCCCCCATCAAAGATCAGTTCGGTCTGGGCCCCTACGGTGTTCACATAAACGATATCCAGACCGTGGGTACGTGCCTGGTCCTGGAGCACCTGTCTTCTTCTTTCGCCCTGGAGGTAGTCAAACGGGGAGGCACTGAGATTAATCAGCAGGTCCGCGCCTTTTTCCTTCAGGTTCCGTACTGGGGACCGGGAGTATAGAGATCGGCTTCCCCTGTCCCAAATGTCTTCGCATATGGTGATCCCGAGCTTGTACCCTTTGAAAGGCACTATTTCCTGGGCTGACCCCGGCTCGAAATGCCGGTATTCATCAAAGACGTCGTAATCTGGGAGCAGGGACTTATAAATCCGGGCCTTGATTTTTCCCTCTTCCAGGAAATAGGCCGCATTATGCAGGGCTTTGCCTTTGGCCAAAGGATTCTCTGCCGGACCGCCGACGATAATAGCCAGTCCCCGGGCTTCTTCGGCCAGGATATCGAGGCAAGCCATGGACCGTTCTAGAAATTCGGGGAAACCCAGGAAGTCCTGAGGTGGGTAACCGCCCAGAGCCAATTCCGGGAAGAGGATCAAGTCGGCATTCTTATCCTTTGCCTTACGGATGGCCTCCACCATTTTTCGGGTGTTGGACTCAAAATGGCCAATCGTATAGTTTTGCTGTGCCAGAAACAGATGAATCATGCCCTATATTAGGTTTTTTGGCCCTGCCTGCCCGAATTATACCGGACAGGAGTAGAATCTTTGGCTTCGTCCGGGAAAAGATTAAAATTTCAGGCCAATTCTCAGCGCCATACGGTTCATGCGGATTTTCCCGTCATCGAAATCACCTAAGTAGTCCAGGGAGTATTTTCTGGGATTGGTCAGGTCTGGAGTGAATCCATTGACAAAATAAAGGCCGGTATGCAGGATGAAGGTGGAGGACACGGGCAATTCAACTCCCGCACCGATTTGCATGGACAGCAAAATAGGGGTAATGGTGGTCCCTCCGCTGAGTTTTTCTCTTCTGCCCGTGGAGACTATTTCCTGTTGGGAGGGATGAATGGACAGGACTTCATAGTCCGCCTTCTTGGACAGATTGAATCCCAGGCCCAAGCCCATTTCCCCGAAAACGCGGAGCCCTTTTCGAAAGGGATCGGAGCGAAGCTTAAGGGCCAGGGGAAGATGCAGATACTGAAGCCGGTAATCAAAGCGGGCGTCCCGGACATAGGGGCCCCCGCCTTGGGCCGTACCCGGTACTCTTTTGGCTTCCACCCCACCCCCGGACTGGGAGATTTCCAGGCCGCTGCTCAGCCCGACATTTTCGCCGAAACGGTAATCCAGCATAATTCCCCAGGCAAAGCCCAGATGGCCGCCTCGTCGGTCCACTTCAAAGCTCTTATCCTTGGATTTGTTGGATGTGGGCTGCATCCAGCCCATCTGGGGGGCGATGAAGAATCCAAATTCCCAGGGGCTGAGCCGGTCTTCCGGGGAATCCATGGGCGGCTCATAGGTATAGGTTTGCGCCCGGGCAGAGGAAAAGGAGAGGCTAATGGCTATAACCGCCATCAGAAGCATTGGCGAGAAACGGAAGTCCATGTGCATAAAAGACATAATTTGGATCGAAAGTTTGGATTTGATTTTGACTTGCTAATTTTGCCGGGGTAAAATTAAATCCAATTATTGATGATCATGGCGATAGCCCGCAAGATACTGAGGAATTCCCTGTTGGGAAAGGGATTAATCTCCCTGGTTTTTTGGGGGCTGTTTTCCTGTGGTCCCGAGGATGATCGGGGCATGGGTCCCCTTCCGGTGGAACTGAACCTGGAGTCTCATCGTCTGGACCGTGATTTCCATGGACTGGATACCAACGATCTGACCTCCGGCCTGATAGGTCTCAAGGAGCGCTACGGGCATTTTCTGGATTTCTATCTCGATACCCTCATGGGGTTCGGGATTGGGGGGGATTACCGCAAGGAGAATCCGGCTATGGAGCAGGGACTTCGGGTGTTTCTCACCCATAAGGATTACCGGGGCGTATTGGATTCGGTGGCGGTGCATTTCCCCGAAGTGGAATCCATAGAGAAAGAACTCGCCATGCCCCTGCGGCGGTGGCTGGCCTATTTCCCGGATCAGCCGGTGCCCAAGATTTATTACCTGGTCACCGGATTGAACAACTGGGGAGCTTTTACCTATTATGATGAGCTGGCCATTGGCCTGGATATGTTCCTGGGCCCTCAGTACCCCTTTTATTCTTCGGTAGGCATACCGGCTTATATGCGCCATCAGCTCCGCCCTGATTATATCCCCGTGGCCGTGATGCGCACCCTGTATCAAAAGGATTATCCCTTTGTCCAGGAGGGGAAAACCTTGCTGGAGATGATGATCCAAAAGGGCAAAGAACAATATTTTCTGGAGAAAGTGCTTCGGGAATGGCCTTTGGAAAAGCGGCTGGGATATAGCGCCGAGCAGCTGAAATGGTGCCAGTCCCATGAGGCTATGATCTACCATTTTTTCGTCCAGCAGGAATTGCTTTATGAGACGAACTGGCAAAAGATCATCCGTTATGTCAGCGAGGGACAGACCTCTACCGGAATGCCGGCAGAAAGTCCGGGCAATATCGGCTCCTGGCTGGGGTATCGGATCGTAAAGGCTTATATGGACCAGCATCCGGATTTGAGCCTAGTGGAGCTTCTCGAAACCGATGTGGCAGCCCAGGTCTTCTTGCAGAAATCAAATTACAAACCCAAATAATCGCCCGAAAGGGCCTCCCGTCCCTTTTGGGAGAGGGCTTATTCCTAATGTAAATTCGTATAATTATGAGAAAGTTTGCCATTTGTATTTTATTGATTGGATTTTCCCAGATCTCCATGGCCCAGTTCGCCATTGGGCAGGGGGTGGATACCCTGAAGAATTCGCTGGCTACGGAGAACAAGGACACGGTGGCCTGGTTCAAAGGGGGAATGGTGAATATCGGTTTCAATCAGGGATTTCTGCACAATTGGCCCGCCGGTGGAGAATTGGCCTCCATCACCGTTACCGGAATCGCCAATGCTTTCCTGGTCCGCTTCAACCGTCGCCATGTCTGGAGCAACAATCTGGACATGAACTACGGGCTTTTCTATGCCTATTCCAACCATTTTGTGCCCACTAAACTGGATGACCGCATTGAATTTACTTCCAAATACGGATACCGCATCGATACGGCCCGCAATTTCTTTTTGACCGGCCTGTTGAATTTCAAGTCCCAGCTGACCAAGGGATTTGATTATTCGGTGCCGGACTGGGATACATTCCATACCTCCCAGTTCTTCTCCCCAGGCTATTTCATCCTTGCCGCCGGTATGGAATACCGGGAGGGGAACAATCTTCAGCTTTTTCTATCGCCTCTGGCGGCCCGGTTGACCGTGGCCGACCGCTATTTCACCAGCCGCACGCCACAGGGTGCCTTCGGCATTCCGTATAATGAGACGGCGAGAATGGAATTGGGGGCCTATTTTTCGGGTAGATACAAGGTGGACATCACCGAGCGCCTGGGTTATCAGACCCGTATAGACCTGTATTCCAATTATTTGGCCAAGGACCAGACTGATTCTACCGGTAAAGTGGTCAAAAAGGACAATCCGGGTAATATTGACCTGCTATGGGATAACCTGATCACCTGGAAGGCCACGGATTATATTTCCGTCAGCCTGGGGGCCACCGCTCTGTATGACAATGATATCCCCTACGAATCCCATTATCTCGATGAAACCGGCACATCCATAGCCAAGGAGGAGCCTGGTCAGGGGCTGGGCTGGATCCAGCTGCGCCAACAGTTCAGTCTCGGCCTGCTGTTCCGCTTCTAGTAGGACAGTAGATCCTTTTCTGAGGGTTCTGTTTGGATTTATCGGTAAATTGCCGGCATTAGACTGCCTATGTCCAGTTCATATCAAATCAAGCTTCCCCAGTTTGAGGGGCCTTTCGATCTGCTGCTTTTTTTCATAGAGCGCGATGAGCTGGATATTTATAACATACCCATCCACCAGATCACCCAGGAGTTTCTGGATTATATCCATGCGCTGGAGCAGCTGAACATAGAACTGGCCTCTGAGTTCATTCTCTTTGTCTCCACCCTGATGCGGATCAAGTCCCGAATGCTGCTGCCGCGCAAGGAGCTGGATGAGCAGGGCAATGAGCTGGACCCCCGCCAGGAGCTGGTGGATAAGTTACTGGAATACCGACGCTTCAAGGAAGTTTCCGAGCAAATGGCCTTAATGGAAGCCGAAAGACTTCTGGAAAGCAAAAGAGGAAATATCCGCTCTGAGATGGACTGGCTTTCCGAGACCTATTCGGAAGGGACGGAGGTTCAGACGGTGACTCTATATAAGTTGATGCAGGCCTTTGACAGGGCCATGAAGAAGTTCAGGCAGAGAACGGAAAAGCCCCAGCATGTGGTCATGAAATACCACTATTCCCTGGAAGGGCAGAAAGCTTTTTTGATCGAAGAGCTCCGCAAACAGGGCAGATGGAGCTTTGAGACCCTTTTCTCGCAGATGGAGAACAGGATCCATGCCATTTTCTCCTTTCTGGCCATCCTGGAACTGGTGCAGCAGCAGTACATTCTCCTGCTGGTGGGCAGCGGCAGAAATAACTTCATTCTGGAATGGAATGCCCAGCGTCCCCAGGACGAGGCCAAGGAGGAAGGGGAGGAGGAACCCATGGATGGGGATCTCCCTCCTTCCTCCCGGGAATGATGGAGCCCTAGCGGGCTTCCCACTGCTGCCGGTACAGGTGGTAGAAAAAGCCGGGGAAGAAAACAAAGTTCAGCATGATCATCCCTATGCCCAGCAGAATATTGGCCCCCGGGATCCGGAAGTACTGGAAAGCAAATCCAAGGCAGATCAGCGGAAGGGCGATCAGGGCAGAGCGGGAGCGAATCCAGAACGAGCGGGACTGTCCCCGGGCATGACGAGAAAGGAATAGGGCGGCCAGCAGACAACTGATCAGAACCCAGGCATAGCCCAGGACCAGAATGATCTGCGGGCCGGGCCAATGAAGGGTTTTGAACATCAGGCCCAGGGATACGAAGGCTGCAGCCAGAAATCCGAAGAAAATCAGGGTGTTTTTCATTTTCTGCTGTTTTATTTGGTTTAGGAATTCGGTTTCAATATCGGCAGGACCCAAAGGAGCTATGGCTTGGCGGGCCAAGGCATAGGCCTGGTCTAAATTCAGGTTCGGACTCATCCGCGCCTCGATATAGCCGCAGAAGTGATCGATGATCTCCTCTGTCCAAGGGTAATTTCCGAGGCCTTTGGCTTCGAGGCGGGAGCGGATCCAATCTATTTGCTGATTATCAATCCGGCCCATATTCCAGAGGGAATGGTTGAATGAGTTTTTCCAAGGTATTCAGAAAGTCCCGCAGTTCGGCCAGGGAAGCCCTGGCCTCCTGACGCCCCGGGTCTGTGAGCCGGTAATAGCGACGGGGGCGGTTTCCGGCGTATTCGGTTTCCGACTGCAGCAATCCTTGCTGCTCCAGCTTGTGGAGGGCAGGGTAGAGCGAGCCTTCTTTGATCAGGATTTTTTCTCCGCTGCGCTGTCGCACCAACTGACTGATTTCATACCCATAGAGCCGGTCCTTCTCGCTGAGCAGCTGAAGGAGGATCGTCGATAGGGTTCCTTTTATCAATTCCGTGTTTTTCATGCCTTTGATGTCTATGCATCACAAATCTATGTATTGAACTTTTCATCGCCAAATATTTTTTGACTGCCTCCGGATAGGCGAATATGGTATTGTGGGGAATTATGTTCAATTTTGCGCCATGGTACCCCCGGAATCCGCCTGTATCCTGGCTTTGGAGACTTCCTGCGATGAAACGGCCGCGGCCGTGATCCAGGGAGGAAGACTGATTTCCCATCACCTGGCCACTCAGGAAATCCATGCCCGCTATGGAGGGGTAGTGCCAGAATGGGCCTCCCGGGCCCATCTGCAGCATATTGTGCCCGTGGTGGATGCCGCCCTGGCCGATGCCGGCAAAAGTCCGGGCCAGGTGGATGCGATCGCCTTTACTCAGGGGCCGGGGTTAATCGGTTCGCTGATGGTGGGAGCCAGTTTTGCCAAGGCATTTGCCCTTCCCCGCCAGCTTCCGCTCATTGGGGTCCATCATATGCAGGCCCATGTGCTCTCCCATTTTATCGAGGCACCTCATCCCGGCTTCCCTTTTCTTTGTCTAACCGTGTCTGGAGGGCATACTCAGATTGTCCGGGTTCATGATTACCTGGATATGGAAGTCCTGGGCGAAACCCAGGATGATGCCGTAGGCGAAGCCTTCGACAAAATCGCCAAAATGATGGGACTGCCCTATCCCGGTGGCCCCTGGCTGGATCGCTACGCGGAGAATGGAGATCCCGGACGCTATGTATTTCCTCAGGCAAAAATGGAGGGGTTGCAGTTCAGCTTTTCGGGGGTGAAGACGGCCTTCCGGCTGTTTCTGGAAGCCGGGATCAAGAACAATCCCCGATTTCTGGAAGAAGAGCGGGACCATATCTGCGCTTCCATCCAGGCGAATCTTGTGTCCGCGCTAATGGAAAAGCTGGTGCTGGCCTCCCGTCAGACGGGGATCCGCGATGTGGCCATAGCCGGTGGGGTATCGGCCAATCGGGGGCTGAGAAGGGCTATGGAGAAAGCCGCGGCGGAATGGGGGTGGAGGGTGTTTGTTCCCTCCTGGGAGTACTGTACGGACAATGCCGCCATGATCGCTATCGCCGCCCATTATCTGTATCAGAAAGGGGTGTTTCTGGGGGCCGATGTCCAGCCCATGGCCCGGATGCCCTGGCCCGAGAACAGGCGCTGAAGTGTTTGCCCCGGAATTTTTGCCCATTCACATTCTTTCTGTCGTGGCCCAATCCTATTTTCAGTTCAAACAGTTTCGCATCCACCAGGACAGGGTGGCTATGAAGGTGAGCACCGATGCCTGCATTCAGGGGGCCTGGACGCCTATTCCTGCGGGAGCCCAGCGGGCACTTGATATGGGCTCAGGATCTGGACTGCTGGCCTTGTTCCTGGCCCAAAGAGGCCCACAACTGCATATCGATGCCTTGGAAATATCCGAGGAAGATGCCCGGCAGGGGGCCGAAAATCTGATGGCCTCGCCCTGGGCCCGAAGGTTGGTACCCATTCAGGGAGACCATGCCCATTTTTTTCCCCACTATGGTTATGAGCTGATTTGCACCAATCCTCCGTTTTATGTGGACAGCCTGCCGGCCCATAGCGCGCCCAGGGAAAGAGCCCGTCATCTGAGCCGTTCCGGGCAAAGGCAGTGGTTGGAGTCCATAGGTCGACTACTGGCCCCGGAGGGTAGACTGTCCATACAATATCCGGCTGACCGGGAGGGGCTTTGGTCCGGGGAACTGCGGAGACTGGGACTGATTCTCGAATCCGAACTCAGGATCCGGGCCTATCCTTCCCGCCCCCCATATCGGGTGGTGGGTTTATGGCGATCAGGGGATAGCAGTTTCCTTTCCTCCCCTGTCCAAAGGATGAACCTGTCGGTTTACCTGGGGAAGGGGGAGGGCTACAGCCCGGAATTCCGGGACCTGATGAAGGATTTTTATCTTTTTCTTTAATGGTCCCGGATGGCGGCAATGCCCGGTAATACTTTTCCTTCAAAATATTCCAGCAAGGCACCTCCTCCGGTGGATACATGGCTTACCTGGTCCTGAAGGGAAAACAGGTTGACGGCGGCTACGCTGTCGCCCCCGCCCACCAAGGAATAGGCCCCCTGTCCGGTGGCCTGGGCCACGGCTTCGGCTACCTGGCGGGTGCCCTGCTGGAACTTTTCCATTTCAAAGACACCCATGGGGCCGTTCCAGAGAATGGTTTTGGCCTTGAGAATTACTTCCGTGAAATGTTCCCTGGCCTGCTGGCCTATATCCAATCCCATCCAGCCCTCGGGGATCTCTGTATTCAGGGCAGAGGAGGTTTCGGCATCTGAGGAGAATTCATTGGCGATAATGCTGTCGGAAGGCAGATGGATCTGCACCCCTTTGGCCTTGGCTTTGTTCAGAAGATTGCGGGCCGTTTCGAGGCGGTCTTCCTCGCAAAGGGACCGGCCTATGTTTCCGCCCAGAGCCTTGAAGAAGGTATAGGCCATGCCTCCTCCGATCAATATATCCTTGGCCCGGCCCAGAAGATTTTCGATTATCAGGATTTTATCGGAGACCTTGGCTCCCCCGATTATGGCTACAAAAGGGCTTTCCCCTTTGTCCAGCACTTTTTCGGCGGCCAGAATCTCGGATTCCATTAAGGCACCGAAAAGGCGTTGGTCCGGAGGGAAGAATTCAGCGACCACGGCGGTGGATGCATGAGAACGGTGGGCCGTGCCGAAGGCATCGTGAACAAAAACTTGACCCAGCTGGGCGAGTTTTTCGGCAAAAGCGCGGTCTCCTTTCTCTTCCTCGGGATGGAGGCGGAGATTTTCGACCAGAAGCAAATCCCCGGCCTTCATGGCCCGGGCTCTGTCCATTGTTTCTTCACCAACCCCTTGGCCTGCAAAATCCACTGGCTTTCCCAGCAGCTGGGCCAGGTGGCGGGCCACCGGCTCCAGGCTGAAGTCCGATGCTTTGAGCTTGGAGTCTTTGGCCATGGCTTTGAGGGGGCGGCCCCGATGGCTGACCAGCACTGCGGCCCCGCCGGTGTCCAGTATATGCTGCAAAGTGGGCAAGGTGGCCCGAATACGGGTGTCGTCGCTGATCTGGCCGTTTTGAAAGGGGACATTGTAATCCACCCGAACCAAGGCGGTCCTGCCTTCGAAAGAAAAATCCTGGAACTGATTCATCAAGGGTAAGTCTTATTTAATAGGGATTAAGAATGGAGGGATTTCGGAGCAAATATAGGGAAAAGGGCTTGGCTGGTCCAAGGGGATGGGAGGGAACAGGGAAGCAGATTTGCTTGGATTATGAATAATTGAATATACATTTGATCCAGAATGGTTCCTGATAAGTCGATTGGATATGCCCCTTTGGGCCTGGTCTTTTGGCCTGCTCTTTGTTTTCTGGTCCTGGCCGGGGTCTCCCTGCGGGCACAGCCTCTGGGTTTTCCTAGTCTGGGCGGAATAAAATGGGAGGGAATTCCCCATTCTTTGGCTGGAATTCCTGGTCCCCACGGGGAGACCAAGACAAATGCAATGGATGGGGAAATAGACATTCCAGAGTTATCCCATATGGGGAAATCGAGATTCAGGGAGCCAAGAGCTCCAGGGAAGGGATCCGGCTATGGCGTCCCGATTTTTGGATTAGGAAACGATCCTCCGGTAGGGCCCCATAGTCGAGAATTAAAACCAATGCGAAACCCTTAAATGGATAGGAAAAATGGCAGAGCTGAAAACGAAACGTACCGACGAAGACGTATGGGAATACATCGAAAGAAATACCGGACCCGGGAAGAAGAGGGAGGACAGCCTGACCATTCTCCGGTTCATGGAAGAGGTCAGCGGCTATGAGCCCCGGCTTTGGGGAACTTCCATCATAGGATTCGGCCAATACCACTACAAGTCCGAGAGGAGCCGCCAGGAAGGCGATTGGCCTTTAGTGGGGTTTTCCCCCCGGAAAGCTGCCTTCAGCTTTTATGTGTATTCAGGAGGGGAGGATCAGAAGCCATTACTGGAAAGACTTGGTAAATACAAAATGGGCAAGGCCTGCATATACGTAAAAAAATGGGAGGATATACACCCTGATGTCCTGGCCGAAATGATTCGTTCCACTATTAAGAAACTGAAGGAGCGTTATGGAGAGCAGGGAGAATAGTTTCCCCTGAGGGAGGAAAGCCTAGAGAATGGAATCCCCGAATTTGTTTTATTAACCCTTAAATTGAATAGACCATGAATAGGAAAACAGAATGGAAATGGGCCCTAATATTCATTTTGGTGCAAACGCTCTGGTTTCTCCTGGGAAAACTTATGGGATTCCACGGAGAAGAACTGGACAACTACACTCTGTGGAACAACTTGTTTGCCCTCCCGGCCATAGCGATGGTGTGGATGGGGCTTCGGGAGAAGAAACACCGGGATTATGGGGGAATTATGAGCTATGGACAGGGATTGAGCTCAGGCTTTTACCTCTCCTTGTTTGTGGGCCTTTTCAGCCTGTTGGCCACCTGGATATTTTTCTCCCTGGTGTCTCCGGGACTTCTGGACAACCTGAAAAACCAAATGTGGGAACAGACCCCTTCCGGTAATGTTCCGGAATTGATGTTCAGCATAGTATGGTTTGCGCTGATTTCGTTTTTCAACAGTCTGATTATGGGACTGATTACCTCGGCCGTGCTTATGCTTTTTCTGCGTTCCCGGAGCCGTGGAATCGCCGGGAATTAGGGGCAGTTGCTTCCGGCAGGAAATAAATAGGACAGGATTCTCGAGAACCCTGTCCTTTTCGATTTTAGTCCCAGGGATTTCGGCTTAGGCTTTCATAAGTTGCCCGAAATGCTTCACGGTGCGCACCAACTGGGACACATAGCTCATTTCATTATCGTACCAGCTTACGGTTTTGACCAGCTGCTGATCTCCGGCTTCCATTACCCGGGTTTGAGTGGCGTCGAAAAGGGAACCATATTCGATGCCGATGATATCCGTGGATACCAGCTCGTCTTCGGTATAGCCAAAGCTTTCGTTGGCCGCGGCTTTCATGGCGGCATTCACCTCGGCCACGCTGGTCTTTTTCTTGAGAATGGTCACCAGCTCAGTAAGGGATCCCGTCACGGTGGGTACTCTCTGGGCGCTGCCGTCCAGTTTTCCTTGCAGGCTGGGAAGTACCAGCCCTATGGCTTTGGCAGCTCCGGTGGAGTTGGGAACTATATTGGCCGCTGCGGCACGGGCCCGGCGAAGATCGCCTTTGGGGTGGGGCCCGTCCAAGGTATTCTGGTCATTGGTATAGGCGTGGATGGTGGTCATCAGCCCGGAAACGATACCGAACTGCTCATCCAGAGTCTGTGCCATAGGGGCCAGGCAGTTGGTGGTACAGGAAGCGCAGCTGATAATGGTTTCGCTTCCGTCCAGAATATGGTGGTTTACATTGTAGACAATGGTTTTCAAGTCGCCGGTCGCCGGAGCGGAAATCACCACTCGCTTGGCCCCGGCCTGTATATGGGCTTCGGCTTTTCCTCGGTCGGTGAAGAATCCTGTACATTCCAGCACAACGTCCACCTCGTGGTTAGCCCAGGGAATCTGAGCCGGGTCCTTCTGAGCATAAATAGTTACTTTTTTGCCGTCCACCGAAATGGAATTCTCATCGGCGGTGACCTGGGCTCCGAAGCGCCCCTGGGCACTGTCGTATTTTAACAGGTGGGCGAGTACAGAGGGTTTGGTCAGATCATTGACGGCAACGACTTCCATGCCTTCCAGGTTATAGATCTGACGAAATGCCAGGCGGCCAATCCGGCCGAATCCATTGATGGCCACTTTGATTTTGCTCATATTTCAGAAGATTATGATTGAATGAATGGCGCAAAGGTACGTGCAAATAGGGGATTTTTGAAATTCGTCCCTGGGGAATTCAGGGTGGGCTGTCCTGGGGGTAAATGGGGAGGTTTTCTCCATGAGCTCCTGGGAATACGCTGCTAATGATTGGAGGGATTGTCCGAATTATACTTTTTTTTCAATTTTCCAGAAAAAAGGATCTGCCTATTTAATTCCTCTTTGATTCAGGGCTTTTTGGTAGAGACGGGCGTTCTTCTGGTGCTCTTTGTAGGTTCGGGCAAAGCGATGGTATCCACTGAAATCTTCCCGGGCGCAGAAATAGAAATAATCGGTTTCGGGGGCATGGAGAACCGCCTCCAGCGTTTTTTTAGAAGGGGTGCAAATCGGTCCGGGGGGCAGGCCCCGGACTAAATAGGTATTGTAGGGGGAGGCCAGGTCCAGGTGTTTTTGATTGACTCGGCGGATAAGGAAATCCCCCCAGGCGAAGCGCACGGTGGGGTCGGCCTGAAGACGCATGCCCAGCCGAAGCCGGTTGAGGTAAACGCTGGCGATTTTCCCCTTTTCCTCGTCTTTGTTGGTTTCTTCTTCGACGATGGAGGCCAGGGTGACCAGCTCCCTGGGCCTTAGGCCCAGAGCCTGGGCTTTGGCTACCCGGCTGGAATCCCAGTATTGTTTGTAGTGCTTGGCCAAGCGGCGGAAGGCCTGGTCGGCAGAGCTGTTCCAGAAAAACTCATAGGTGTCCGGGATTACGGCAGCCAGAACGCTATGGGTATCCAGCCCGAACTGGGCCAGGTAGACCGGATCCGAGAATTGCTGCCTCAACGCTTTGGGATCGGCTTCCAGTTCGGAAGAAAGTTTTTCGATCAGCTGCTCTTTGGTGCGGAGTTTAGGGATGACCATCCGCACCGGGGTCTGCATTCCCGATCCGAGAAGCCGGATGATTTCGTAATTGCTCATCCCCGGTTGAATATGGTAGCGCCCCGCCCGGACTTTTTGAGGATATCCGGCTCTTTTGGCCAGCAGGTCGAAGCTTCTTTCGTCTTTGATGAACTGCCCCTGAAGGAGTTGCTCCCTGACCTCGGCATATACGGCCCCGGTTCGGATATGCAGGTATTCGCCCTGGGTAAATGTTCCCGTGTTTGGACCGAAGGTTTTGACCAGCACATAGACCGCCAAGCCCAGGCCCAGGAGAAAGAAGAGTCGCCACCAGGACCGAATCCTTTTTCCGGAGGTCTTCTTCTTTTTTCTATTTTTTCTCATGCCAGCGCAAACTGAAGAGGGGAGCCTAAATATAGGTATTGTTTCGTTTTTCCTGCAAGGAATAAGCGCTATGCTTTGCGTCCGGCCGTGTGGAATCCGGCCTGGGCCTGGATCTGGCTTTCCCTGATTTTATGGGTTTTAACGGTGGTGGGCGCAGGTTTCGGATCGGGGTGAGGGGGCGATTGTCCATCGATCTTATCGGGATTCAGGAACAGGTTCATCGAAGGGAGGTCTGCCCATTTGCGTCCTGCAAATAGCCGACGACTTCGGCTTTCCCGATTCGGGCAAGCCGAAGTCCGGTTTTCTATAGAGAAATAAGATTGGAGACTAAGGATTCACCGGAGCCGAGCTGCTGGCCGGCGGCAAAGGTACTCCCTGCTGGGCGGTGGGATGATCATAAAAAGCCACGGATAATATGGCTAGGGCCGCAATAAGAATAATGGTGTACCAGGTACCCTTTTCCATAACGTCCGTGGATTGCTTTACCCCCATGACCTGGGTTCCCAGGCTGCCGAAGGCACCGGCAAGACCACCCCCTTTGGGATTCTGGACTAAGATGAAAAATCCCAGGATAATACTGGCCAGAATAATCAATATGGTGAAGAAAATGATCATATTTCGGACGCTTTGCGTATGTTATCTATCTTCTGCGCAAAATAACTACTTTTCTCAGGATTGCGCAAACTTAATTTCTTATACATATCTATGGCTTTTTCCGCCTTCCCCTGGCGGTACAGAATATCGGCCAGGGCTTCGCTGATCAGGCTTCCTTCGGATCGGATCGAACTCATGGCCATTTCGAATACATTCTCGGGGATTTCCTCGTTTTCCTCTTCCAGGGCAGCCATGAGTTTTTCTTTCTGCCACTGGGCCCTCAAAGCTCTTTTCCCGGCTTCTTCGGCCTCTGCCCGCCGGTTCTTCGCCTGAATATGCTGTAGCCATTGGGAAAAGCTCATCATGACCATGAGCGATTTTTCGCCTCCTCTTTGCGGTGAATCCGGATCCGCTTTGGCCTTGGGGGATTTCCATGCTTCCAGGTCGCTGGGGACTTCAATATTCTGATGCAGAAAATAATCCTGTTCGGAACCGCTGGGGATGGGCACCGCATCTTTCATTTCTTTTTCTTTTCCTTCCCCGGTTTCCCCTTTCCCGGGGGAGGCTTCCAGCCCCTTGGCTTCCCTTTTTTCTTCCTGGTCCCTGGCTTCGGTGAAAGGAGATGGAGCGGGGGAGGGAGGATCGGTGGGGAGATCCGAAAGGCTTTCTTTTTCGGCCACCGGGGCTGGCGAAGTCTTCGGAGACAAGGAGTTTCCGTTGCCCGCCGATTCGGGCATCAAGGCTCCGTCCCTGCAGGCTTGAATTCTGTCCAGGAACCGCTGCCTCTGTATCCAGTTTCCCCCGTAGAGGTCCAGGATGCGACGATTTTCTGCCGGGTCTGTTTTCCCCTGGTGCCAGCCGGTTTCCAGAAAGCGGGCACAAAGGAAATAAGGATAGGCCTCTACCAGTCCCTTCAGGGCATCGGCGGGTAAACTCTGCAGAGTCCGGGGGTCCCGTAGCGAGAGGGTGATCTGGGTGGAACTCAATGTCATAAGGCTAGGGCTGAATAGAAACGAAAATGGGTTACCAATTTACAAAAGCTTTGTTGAATAAGTCGTCGGCCAGTTGATTGCCGATCTTTTCCATCAGGGCGGCTTCCTGACTTTGCAGGGTCTGGGAGGCCGGAAAATCGGCGATCTGAGAAAAACTCTGTACAAAGTTATCCGCTTCATTAAGTTTGTTCTCAAAATCCACTTCAATGGTGATGGTGAGCCGGTTGGTGGAGGCCGACTGGGTGTTCTCAATTCCCGTGACACTCAGTTCATATCCGGTGATCTTCCCCCGGACAATGTAGTCGGCCTCTTCTGTATTCACCGGGGTAAGGCCGGTCTGGGTGAGAATCCGGGAACGGATCTTGGTGGTCAGCGTAGGGGCCAGGGAGGGGACCACGTTGCGGGCATGGTTCTCGAACACTTCCATATAAAGCGTTTTCCCTTCGATGCTGGCCCCGGTAAAGCTGTATACGCCGCAGGAGGCCAGAGAAAGGGAAATCAGGACTAGGGAAAGCAGTCCCCGGGTGAATGGTCTAATCCCGGATACCATATTCTTTGATCTTTCTGTATAAGGTTCTTTCGGAAATGCCCAATTCGTTGGCCGCATCCCTGCGACGGCCCTTGTGCCGGATCAAGGCCTTTTGGATGAATTCCTTTTCCCTTTCGGCCAGCTGTAGGGATTCTTCCACTTCTTCGTGTTCATCAAGACTTTCTTTGGGCTGAAGCAGAAGGGGGGGGTGTGCCCCATAGTTTCCCGATCCCCCGGAATGGTGGTCTCCGGTTCCGGGACTGTAGGAAGGAAGCAGGTTTTCGGGCTGGGCCCCGGGTGGGCCAAAGCGGGCGGCACCTCCCGGAATCAATTCATAGATCAGCTGCTTGATTTCACTAATGTCTTTTTTCAGCTCGAAGAACAGCTTATAGAGAATATCTCTCTCCGTGGTCGAATCATAGGCCGAACCCGAATGCGGTCCATGGGGCAGGGAATGGCGGGGCATCAGGGCTAAGCTTTTGGACCGGTCCGCGGGCAGGAATCCATCCATAGCCTCTGCGGTGATCCATTTCTCCGAAGACAGGACTGAGACCTGTTCGGCCAGATTTTTCAGTTCCCGGATGTTTCCAGGCCAGGAATAGGATTCTATTTTTTTTCGGGCTCCTTCGTCCAGTTGGACGGCGGCGGACTTGTATTTCTCTGCAAAATCCGAGGCAAACTTTCGGAAGAGCAGCGAGATGTCTTCCACTCTTTCCCTTAGGGCAGGCACTCTAATGGGCACGGTGGACAACCGGTAATAGAGGTCCACCCGGAATTTATTGTCCCTGGTGAAATCCAGTAAGTCCCGGTTAGTGGCGGCGATTACCCGCACATCGGTTTTCTGTACCTTGGAGGAGCCAACCCGGATGAACTCACCGGTTTCGAGGACTCTAAGCAGTCGGGCCTGGGTTCCCAGGGGCATTTCGCCGATTTCATCGAGGAAAATGGTACCACCGTTCACGGTCTCGAAATAGCCCTTGCGGCTATCCACGGCTCCGGTGAATGCCCCTTTTTCATGGCCGAATAATTCAGAGTCGATGGTGCCTTCGGGAATGGCTCCGCAGTTCACCGCTATGAAAGGATTGTGTTTACGGGCCGAGAGACTGTGGATTATATTGGAAAAGGCTTCCTTTCCCACTCCGCTTTCTCCCATGATCAGCACCGTCAGGTCTGTGGCGGCCACCTGTATGGCTGTTTTCAGCGCATGGTTCAATGCCGGCGCATTCCCGATAATCCCAAATCTGTTCTTTATGCTTTGTGTTTCCATGGGCCAGGTTTTATCGGGCTAGGGTTTCCGGAATCAGGGCTTCGCCCAGCAGGGTGGCCCCGGTGGACTCGAGCACCCGGACCTGGACATAATCGCCCGGCCTGGCCTCCATCCCGTCTTTGGGGAATACCAGCATTTTATTCTGGGAGTTGCGGCCGGCCCAGTGGTCCTGGCTTCTCTTGCTCGTGCCCTCAATCAGCACTTCAAATACTTTTCCTATATCGGCGGCGTAGGATTGCTCACTGTGCTGCCTTTGCCTGTCGATGATTTCCGTCAGCCTTTGCTTCTTCACGGATTCGGGGATATCGTCCATATACCTTCTGGCTGCCAGGGTGCCGGGGCGTTCACTATAGGAGAACATATAGGCCATATCGAATCGGCATTCGTCCATTAGGCTGAGTGTATCTTCATGGGCCTGGGGGGATTCGGAGCAGAACCCGCTGATGATATCGGTGCTCAGTCCGCAGTCGGGTAGGATTTCCCGGATCCGCCTCACCTTAGCCAGATACCATTCCCTGGTGTATGTCCGGTTCATTCTCTGCAGGACTTCCGTGTTTCCGCTTTGGACCGGCAGGTGAATGTATCGGCAAATGTTCGGATGGCGGGCCATGGCGAACAGCACCTCATCGGTGATGTCTTTGGGATGGGAGGTGCTGAAACGCACCCGGAGTTTTTCGGAAATCTGGGCCACTTTTTCCAACAGGTCCGCAAAAAGCACCTGCCGGGATCCCCGGGGTCCTTCCTCGGTGTAGGCGTAGGAATCCACGTTCTGGCCCAGTAGGGTAACTTCCCGGAATCCCTGTTCAAATAGCTGGCGGCATTCCCGGACAATGGACTCCGGATCCCGGCTTCTTTCCCGGCCCCGGGTGAAGGGGACCACACAGAAGGTGCACATGTTATTGCATCCCCGCATTATGGACACAAAAGCCGTCACCCCGTTGCTGTCCAGGCGGACTGGGGCAATGTCGGCATAGGTTTCTTCCCGGCTGAGCAGGACATTCACGGATTTCTGACCCCCTTCGGCTTCCTGAATCAGTCCCGGCAGGCTGCGGTAGGCATCCGGTCCCACCACTAGATCTACCAGCTTTTCCTCTTCGAGGAATTTGGCTTTCAGTCGTTCGGCCATGCACCCCAGCACGCCAATCAGCAGTCCCGGCTTCTGTGCCTTCTGCCTGCGGAAAGTCTGGAGTCGGTTCCGCACGGTCTGTTCGGCTTTTTCCCGGATCGAGCATGTGTTCAGCAGGATCAGCTGGGCTTCCTCATAATCCCGAGTGGCCCCAAACCCTTCTTTTTGCAGAATCGAGGCTACGATCTCCGAGTCTGAGAAATTCATTTGACAGCCATAGCTTTCTATGTAAAACTTTTTGGAATATATGTTGGGGTCATCCGCAAAAGGAGCGTAGGTTTCCCCCTGCCTGGATTCGTCCATGATTTTTTGACCTGTTCCTGCCATAATTTCCGATGGTGGTTTGTACAAAGGTAAGGAGAATGATGTTTTCCCTGGGGTTTTCCTTGGT
>CAYPQN010000039.1:0-18801 GCA_964412885.1 uncultured Chitinophagaceae bacterium
TTTATTTCCACATTTCCACATAATAAGAGGCTGCCCTTTTGAGACAGCCTCTTTTGGGTTGGGATCCGCGATCTGGGGACTATCGGCGGAAGAATGCCGGACAATTGGTTTGCCAGTATTCCTTGAAATTTCCGAAGGCTTTGAGGTAGACGGCTACGGTGATATTTCCGAACCAATACCAGTCATTGGATTGGCTGTCCCCTCTCTGGAATTTGTAATTGGGATAGTTTCCGTCCCATCCGTGACGCTCGTCTCCCCGGTAGGACATTTGCACGGCCTGCTGACCCTTGTAGGCATAGAGGGTATCCATGTTCACATAGGATTTGCTCACATCATCCAGGTAGTCGGTATTCGTGTACCGGAAACCCAGTTCCGTGCTGATCATCAGCGTACGGCCCACAAAGAATTTCAGCCCGCCCCCAATGGGAAAAGCCACATTCACGAGACTGTACTCGTTGCGGTCAGGGTAATTGGGGATACCCTGACCTTCGGTGCCCAGGGGACGTAGATGTACTTTTCCGCCGTTCAGGTCGGCATAGGGATTATAGGAGAATATGGCTACGCCACCAAATACATAGGGGGTGATGTGCACATTATCTGCCTCGATGGGAAGGAGGTTCAGTTCCAGACCTCCGTGAAATTCAAACAGATTTGTGGCAAAGCGGAGGTTCCGGGCCTGTTTTACTGCAGAAGCCGAAAGGCTGTCGGCTGCGGTTAAATGGGTATAGGCCGCTCCCAACCGAATGCCCACATGGGGATTGAAAAAATATTTGTAGGAAATTCCTCCCATAGGCTTGCTGCCTACGTCCGTCAGTACTTTGTCCTGTAGGTCACCATAGTAATTCGCAATGCCGGCGGATAATCCCAGCTCGTGGTGGGGCTGTGCCATCAGGCCGGCGGGGGCCAAAAGGGCCAGGACGAGTATTATGCGTTTCAATTGCCTAAAGTTTATGTAAAGAAGTAATACCGAAAGATAGAAACAATTTCTGAAAAACAAAATACAGAGCTGGGGGAAAATCTATAAAACCTTGATTGGCCTTGATTTGAGGCGGTTCTAAATTTTTTTGAACCTATATTTGCTTCTGGAATTCAGCCTGCCCATTCCCGGGAAGGGGGCAGGGTTTTGGTTTATATATTATCGGTTTTTTACTCTTTATAGCCCATGGCATGGATCGCGGATTTGGAGTCCAGAGGACTCATTGAGAATAGTACCCCCGGAGTCAAGGAATTGCTGGATCAGGGTACCTGTTCCGCTTATATTGGTTTTGACCCCACGGCCGAAAGCCTGCATATAGGCAGTCTGGTGCAAATCATCCTTTTGAAGCGGTTTCAGCAACAAGGCCATCGTCCTTTTATACTTCTGGGCGGGGCCACGGGCATGATCGGGGATCCTTCGGGCAAATCCCAGGAGCGCAATCTGCTGGATTCCGATCGGCTGGAAACCAATCTGCAGGCTGTCCGCCTTCAGTTGTCCCGTTTTCTGGATTTTGATTCCGGCCAGGGGGCAGCCCAGATGAGAAATAATATGGACTGGTTCCGAGGTCTGGACTTTATTTCCTTCATCCGCGACGTGGGTAAGCATATTTCCGTGAATTATATGATGGCCAAGGAATCGGTGCAGAAGAGGTTGGAAACCGGCATATCTTTTACGGAGTTCAGTTATCAGCTCATCCAGGCCTACGATTTCTGGTATCTGTACACCCAGGAAGGGGTGAGGCTGCAGATGGGCGGGGCGGACCAATGGGGCAACATGCTCACCGGGGTGGAGCTGATCCGCCGGAAAACGGGAGGAGCGGCCCAGGCCTTTACCACTCCGCTGCTCACCCGATCGGATGGGGGGAAATTCGGAAAGACCGAAGTAGGTACGATTTGGCTGGATGCCCGCCTTACTTCTCCCTATCGTTTTTACCAGTACTGGATTCAGTTGACCGATCAGGATGCCGAGTCTTTTTTCCCTTTGTTCTCCCTGAAATCGATGGAGGAAATCCGGCAGATGATTTCCTCCCATAAACAGGCGCCCCATTTGCGGGAGCTGCAAAAGGCCCTTGCCGAGGAAATGACTTTGCTGGTCCATGGGCAGGATGAACTTTCTCTTGCCCAAAAGGCTACGGACATCCTGTTCGGCAAAGGTACTCTGGAAGCTCTACAGTCCATACCCAAGGAAAAATTTCTGGAACTGATGGAAGGTGTGCCCCGGGTGGATGCCCGGATTTCGGAACTGGAAGAACCGGTGGAGCTGATCGAATTCCTGGTCCGCCACCAGGTTTTTGCTTCCAAAGGCGAAGTCCGCAAGCTGATTCAACAGGGGGGACTGAGGCTGAATAAGGAAAAGGTCGTCGATCCGGGATACCGGCTGAGTGCCGGGGACCTGGTGAATCAACAGTTCCTGCTGTTTCAGAAGGGGAAGTCCAGCTATACTCTGGCAGTGTTCGAATAAACCGGTATGAAGACGAATCAGGCAGCAGGCAGGGCCGGAAGGCTGAGATGGGGCATATTGGTCTTGGTGTTCGGCATGCTGGCCTGGCCTGGATTCTACTGCACCTCTTCTTCCCCCGAATCCCGGGAAGGGGAGGCCTGGAGGAATGTCTATGATACGACGGTAAAATATGTGGGTATGGAAACCTGTCGCAGCTGCCATGGGGATATCCACGATACCTATAAGCATACGGGTATGGGCCTGTCTTTTGATCATGCCACCTTGGCCAAGTCCTCGGCCCGGTTCAGCGAACATACGGTGGTTTATGATGCCGATCTGGACTTTTATTATAAGCCTTTCTGGGAATCGGACTCCTTATATATTCTGGAGTATCGTCTGGAGGGGGCGGATACGGTGCACAAGCTGATTCAGCGAATCGATTATATCATAGGCTCCGGCCAGCACACCAACTCCCATCTCTTTTCGCAGGGAGGCTATTTCTATCAGGCCCCCATTACCTATTACACCCAGAAAGGACAATGGGATCTGGCCCCCGGTTTCGAGAAAGGAATGAACACCCGATTCTCCCGGATCATAGAGCTGGAATGCATGAGCTGCCACAACGGCTTTCCGGATTTCGATCCGGGAAGCCTGAACCGATTCGTTTCGGTAAAGGAAGGCATTGACTGCGAGCGCTGCCACGGACCCGGGGAAATCCATGTCCGGGAACGGCTGGCCGGATTGCCCATCGATACTTCCCAGGGTCCCGATTATTCTATTGTCAATCCCCGAAGGCTTTCCATAGATCTTCAGAACAGCCTTTGCCAGAGATGCCATCTTCAGGGAATTGCCGTGCTCCGGGAGGGGAAAACCTTTTTTGATTTTCGGCCGGGTATGTCTCTGTCCGAAGTCATGCAGGTATTCATGCCCCAATATGAGGGAGCTGAAGACAAGATGATCATGGCTTCCCATGTGGAGAGGCTGCAGATGAGTGCCTGTTTTATCCAGTCGAAATCCATGAGTTGCATCAGCTGCCATAATCCTCATGTCAGCGTCCGGCTGACCCCTGCCGAAACCTTCAATGCCGCTTGCCGGGACTGCCATTCGGGATCGGGGTCCTGGGGGGAATGCACCGAATCCCTGGACAGAAGGAATAGGGTCGGCGACCATTGCTATTCCTGCCATATGCCGCAGAACGGGAGCATCGATATTCCTCATGTGGCCATAACCGACCATTACATCCGGAGGCAACCGCTGGCGGACAGCAACCAGGAGAGGATAACGGCCTTTCTGGGGCTTCGCTCAGTCAATCCGGGGCCGGTGGATCCCATACTCCAGGCCCGGGCCTACATGGAGTTTTTTGAGCGATACAATGCCCAGGACTATGCTCTTCTGGATTCGGCAGCGGCTTATCTATTGCCCCAGCAGTCCCTGGATTGGGAAAGATTTCAAGGGAAAAACCTGATCCGCCTGGCCTTTCTGCGCCAGCGCCATGATCAGGTGGTGGAATATGCCCGTTCCCTGGTTCCCGAACAGGGAAAGGATGCCTGGACCGCCTACCGGATCGGTGAGTCCCACTATCTGCTCGGAGATTATGACCGGGCAAGGCAATGGTATGGGCAGGCGGTGCGATTGCTGCCCCGTGCCCTGGATTTTCAATCCAAATACGGTACCTGTTTGATGGTGCTGGAGGAGTGGGAAGAGGCAGCCCGGGTATTTGAAGGCATATTGGATCAGCAGCCTAGGACTCAGATAGCCCATGCCAATCTGGGATTTCTATTCATGCAGCAGGGAAACCTGGACAAAGCCCTGAAAAGCCTGGAAAAGGCCCGGCAACTGGATCCGGATCATGAGCAGACCCTGATTAACCTGGCCGTTTGCCATTACCGCCTTCATCAACCGGAGAAAAGTCGCCTTCACCTCCGGCGATTGCTCAACCGAAATCCGGCTCATGATCAGGCTCGGGCCATGTTGGCGGACCTGGACCGGCAGGCTAAATAATAACAGAAGCAGACCCCGAAACGGGGTCTGCCGAAAAGGATGGATTTACCTGGATCAGGGATTCTTTTGATCGCGTTTTTCCACGGCCGCCCAGTCGATCAGATTCCAGATGGCCTTCAGGTAATCAGGGCGGCGATTCTGGTATTTAAGGTAATAGGCATGTTCCCAAACGTCAATGCCGATGAGAGGATGACCTTTTTCTTCGGCTATATCCATCAGCGGGTTGTCCTGATTGGGCGTGGAACAAACCACTAGTTTCCCGTTCTGACGGATCAGCCAGGCCCAGCCACTGCCGAATCGGCTGGCTCCGGCGGCGTTCATTTTTTCTTTCAGCCCCTCCAGGGATCCGAAGCTTTCCTTGATCTCGGCTTCCAAGGCGGCTGAGGGGGCTGAAGGATTAGGGCTCAGGATGGACCAGAACAAGCGGTGATTATAATGCCCTCCTCCATTGTTGCGCACGGCCGATGAATAAGCGGAAATACCCGCCATCAGTTCCTCCAGGGATTTACCTGCTCCGTCCGTTCCTTCCAGCGCCTTATTCAGGTTATCCACATAAGCTTTATGGTGTTTCCCATGGTGGATTTCCATGGTTTGGGCATCTATATGCGGCTCTAAGGCGTCGGGAGAATAGGGTAGTGCAGGAAGTTCATGTGCCATATCTAATTTTTTTTTTGGTTACTATTCAAAGGTAAACCCTTCCGTTCAAAGCAACAATCCAAAAAGATCGGACCAGGGAGCGGGCGCGGCAGATTAGTTTTGGGAGGAAGATCACCATCCGCAAGAAGACTTCCGATAAAATCCCCGGGGTGAGACTGCCCACAATGCGCTGCCGGTGTGAATTTGCGGCGGATTATCCTTTTTGGGAAAAGGGAAGGGATAGGCTTGGACAGATCCCGAATCCGGAAAACTGTATCAGTTTTAACCATCCACCTATAGGCGAAACTTAAGGGTATCGCTGAGGCTTTGTCCTAGATTTGCGGTTCCCCAATCCCCAAATCAGGGCATTAGTCTTTATCTTTGATGCCTTTTAGCTTTATGAGCCTCCCATCCATATCCCTTCGCCGCCCGGTACTGGCTTTTGTGCTGAATATATTCATCGTTCTCTTTGGTATTATTGGATTTCAGTCCTTGGGGGTAAGGGATTATCCTTCGATCGATCCACCCATAATCAACGTGAGGACCACTTATGCCGGGGCCAGCCCCGACATTATCGAATCGCAGATTACCGAGCCCCTGGAAAAGTCAATCAACGGAATTGCGGGAATCCAGACGATTTCATCGACCAGTGCTCAGGGGCAGAGCAGCATTACCGTGGAATTTGATCTGGGCGTGGACTTGGAGGCGGCGGCCAATGATGTGAGGGATAAGGTGTCCAGGGCTATCCGCAACTTGCCCGAGGATTTGGACTCCCCGCCGGTGGTCTCCAAATCGGATGCCAATACCCAGACCATCATTTCCATGACGGTGCAGAGTGATCAGCGCAATCAGCTGGAGTTGACCGAATACGCGGAGAACGTGTTGATCGAAAAGTTGCAGACCATACCCGGGGTGTCGGAGATCCGTATTTGGGGAGAAAAGCGTTTTGCCATGCGGCTTTGGCTGGATCCAGTGCGCATGGCAGGATATGGGGTGAGTTTCCCGGATGTGGAAGCGGCGCTGGCCAGCCAGAACGTGGAGCTTCCTTCCGGCAAGCTGGCCGGGGACTACACGGAGCTTTCCGTGCGCACTTTCGGAAGGTTGTTCACCGAAGAGGATTTCAATGAGCTCATTGTCAAGCATGTACAGGGTACGGACATAAAGTTGCGGGATATCGGAGAGGCCGTTTTAGGGCCGGAGAATGAAGAGACCATACTCAAGGACAGGAATGTGCCCATGATCGCCCTGGCCATAAACCCCCAGCCGGGATCCAACTATGTGGCTATAGCCGATGAGTTTTATCGACGCTTTGAGCAGATCAAAAAGGAATTGCCTCCGGATTTCCGGCTGGATATTGCCATGGACACCACGACCTTCATCAAGCAGTCCATTTTAGAGGTGGAGGAAACCATCCTGATCTCCCTTTGTCTGGTGATTCTGATCATTTACCTTTTTTTCCGGGATTGGCTGATTGCCCTCCGCCCTTTGATCGATATTCCGGTCTGCCTGATTGGCGCCTTTTTTATCATGTATGCGCTGGATTTCACCATCAATATCCTCACATTGCTAGGCATGGTGCTGGCCACGGGGCTGGTGGTGGATGATGGAATTGTAGTGACAGAAAATATATATAAGAGGATCGAGAAAGGGATGGACAAGCACCGAGCGGCCCGGGAAGGAAGCGAGGAGATTTATTTTGCCGTCATTTCCACTTCGATTACCCTGGCCGTGGTCTTTTTGCCCGTGGTGTTCATGGAGGGCTTTACCGGGAGGTTATTCCGGGAGTTTGGAGTGGTAGTGGCCGGTGCTGTGCTGATTTCCGCTTTTGTCTCCCTTTCCCTTACCCCGGTGCTGAACGTGATTATGACCCGGAAAAACCATAAGCCTTCCGCTTTTTATCGGAAAACCGAACCGTTTTTTGTGGGCATGGAATCCGGTTACAGGCGAAGCCTGGAATGGCTTATGGGCCGTAAATGGTTGGCGGTCACCGCTATTCTGATCTGTACGGGGCTGATTTTTCTCATTGGATCCCGATTGCAAAGCGAGCTGGCCCCGCTGGAGGACAGAAGCCGATTCCGCATTTTGACCTCCGGCCCGGAAGGGACTTCCTTTGATGCCATGGATCAGTACATGACCGAGGTGGTGGACATGCTTATGGACTCCATTCCGGAATCCAACGTGATCCTATCGGTAACCGCTCCGGGATTCATGGGCGCCGGAGCCGTAAACTCTGGATTCGTCAACGTGAAGCTTCAGGACCCCGGGGAAAGGGAAAGGGCGCAGTCGGAGATTGTGGGCATGGTAAACCGGAATCTGAGGGAATTTAATTTCGGCAGGGGGTTTGCCATCGAGGAACAGACCATATCCGTGCAAAGAGGCGGAAGCGCCTATCCCATCGTATATGTGATTCAGCATGTGAACTTCGATGCCCTGGCTGAGGCCCTGCCCCGGTTCATGGAGGAAGTATACAAAAGCCCGGTCTTTCAGGGAGCGGATGTGGACCTGAAATTCAACAAACCAGAGCTCTCCGTGACGGTGGACCGGGCCAAGGCTTCTGCCGCCGGGGTTTCCGTGGCGGACATTTCCCGAAGTCTGCAGATGGCCTTCAGCAATATCCGCATGGGATATTTTACCCGAAACGGAAAGCAGTATCAGATTCTGGGTCAGGTGGACCGGGACTTCCGGGAAGATCCCGGAGACCTAAAGAATATTCATGTGCGTTCCCGGGACGGAGAGCTTTTGTCCATTGATAATTTCATTGAGCTGGAGGAGACTACATCCCCCTCTCAAATCTATCACTACAACCGATATAAGTCGGCCACCATTTCCTCGGGATTGAGCCCGGGCAATACCATAGGCGACGGAATCGAGGAAATGGACCGGATATTTCAGTCTCTGCGCGAATCAGGGGTTATGGACGAAGGGTTTTCCACGGCTCTGGCCGGGGCCTCCAAGGATTACCAGGACAGCTCTTCCAACACCCTGTTTGCCTTTCTTCTGGCCCTGGTGTTGATCTATCTTATCCTGGCCGCCCAGTTTGAGAGTTTTGTGGATCCATTGATCATCATGCTCACCGTGCCCCTGGCCATGACCGGAGCGGTCATATCCCTGGGCCTTTTCGGCCAAACGCTGAACATTTTTTCCCAGATAGGGATGATTATGCTCATCGGCCTGGTCACCAAAAACGGGATTCTGATTGTCGAATACGCCAATCAGATCCGGGACCGGGGCAAGGAAAGAATAGAGGCCGTGATTGAGGCGGCCACACTGAGGCTGCGGCCCATTCTGATGACCAGTTTTGCCATGATTTTCGGAGCGCTTCCTTTGGCCTTGTCCCTGGGTGCCGCCTCTACCAGCCGCATGCCTTTGGGCATTGTCATCGTGGGAGGGGTACTGTTTTCGCTGATTCTTTCCCTGCTGATTTTGCCTGTAATGTATACTTTCCTTTCCCGGAGAAAGCCCCCGGTGAGCTCTACCATAGATAAACTGGATGAATGAATATGAAGAAACGAATCCTTATGGGGCTGCTCTGCCTGGCCGTTTTCCCCCTGCACGCACAGGAGAAGCTCCGCTTGGCCGATGCCATCCAATGGGCGCTGAACCATAATTTTGACCTTCAGGTTGTGGAGGTGGATCAGAAGGCTTCCCAGGTGCGGAATAGCCCGGGAGAGGCGGGCATGCTTCCCCGGTTGAGTCTGGATGGGGATCTGGACGGCGCTCAAAGGAACTCCCGCCAGGAGTTTGTGGATGGAAGGAAGCAGGAAGTGAACCGGGCCGGTTCTTTTGGATATGCGGCCGCCATTAATCTTTCCTGGACCCTTTTTGATGGGGGACAGATGTTCCTTAGGAAGCGCTGGCTGAATGAGCAGGAGCAATGGGCTGAGCTTCGCTACAGGTCGGAGGTCCAGTCTGTAGTGGCCCGGGTGATCGAAGCCTATGCCGGGGTGATCCTGGCGCAGAAAAGCCAGATTGCCGTGGATACGGGTATTGCTCTGGCCCGGGCGAGAATGGAGCTGTCCCAGAGGAAATACGAAACCGGAACGGCGGCCCGGGTGGATTATCTGAGGGCCCGGGTGGACTATAATGCCCGGGTCTCGGACTCCTTAAGACAGGTGTCCCGGTTGACCCAGGCCCGGGCTGAACTGAATAGCCTTATGGGCAGGGATCCTTATACGGCCTTTGAGGTGGAGGACAGCTTGAAGGTCCAGCCCAGAAGGCAGCAAATGAAACCTTCGGTGCTGGAAGCCGAAAACCTCAGTCTGGCCAGCTACCGCAAACAGAAGGATATGAGTGCCCTTCAGGAGAAAATGGCCCGCAGTGGCCATTTGCCCCGCCTGGATCTATGGGGAGGCTATGCCCACCTGCTTCAGCGATCCGCCTCCGGGTTTCTGGTCTTCAATCAGCAGTCCGGACCTCAGGCTGGTCTGCGGCTTTCCATGCCTTTGTTTAACGGGGGGGCCGTGCGCAGGCAGGTCAAGCTGGCCTCCCTGGAGTCCCTGCGTGCCGAAATTCTCTATAATCAGCACTCCACGGAACTGGCCCGGGATTATCGCGTGGCCTGGCAGCAATATCAGGAGGCCTATGAAGCCTATGAGTTGGAAAGCCAGAGTATCGAATGGGCTCAGGAACACCTACAGATAGAGAAAGCCCGGTTTACCCTGGGTATGGGCACCAGCCTGGAATCCCGGGAAGCAGAAGCCAGTTTTGTCGATGCCCTGATCCGCCTTTTTGAGACTAGCTATAGGCTTAAGGTAAGCGAAGTCCGCCTCCTGGAGCTGGAGAATGCCCTGGTGGAATCCCTTTAGAGGTCAGGATTATCGGGACTATCAGTCTGGCCGGTTCAGTCTGGCCCGGAAATAGTCCAGGGTTTTCATCAGGCCTTCGCGGCGCTGGGTCCGGGGTTTCCATTGCAGGATTTCCTCTGCCTTGGAAATATCCGGTTTTCGCTGCTTCGGATCGTCCTGAGGCAGGGGCTCAAATCGGATCTTGGAGCGGGAGCCGGTGATTTCAAGGATTTCCCGGGCAAACTGAATCAGGCTGATTTCGTCGGGATTGCCAATGTTTACCGGAAGCCGGTAGTCCGAGAGCAGGAGACGGTAGATTCCTTCGATCAGATCGTCCACATAGCAAAAAGAACGGGTCTGGGTTCCATCTCCGTATACGGTAATATCCTTGCCGCTTAGGGCCTGGGTCATGAAGCTGGGCAGTGCCCGGCCGTCATGAAGCCGCATCCGGGGGCCGTAGGTGTTGAATATGCGCACTATGCGGGTGTCGAGATTATGGAAATGATGATAGGCCATGGTCATGCTCTCCATAAACCTTTTGGCTTCGTCATAGACTCCCCGGGGACCGACGGGGTTTACGTTTCCCCAGTAGGTTTCCGGCTGGGGATGTACCAAAGGATCCCCGTAGACTTCCGAGGTGGAGGCGACGAGTATGCGGGCGGACTTCACCCGGGCCAGGCCCAGGAGGTTATGCGTCCCCAGAGAACTCACCTTTAAAGTCTGAATCGGCATTTTGAGGTAGTCGATGGGGCTGGCCGGGGAGGCAAAATGGAGAATATAATCCAGAGGCCCCGGCACATGCACGAACTTGGACACGTCGTGGTGGTAGAAATGGAAATCCGGAAGGGGAAACAGGTGATCCAGATTTTTCAGACTTCCGGTGATCAGATTGTCCATGGCAATCACCTCAAAGCCTTCATGGATGAATCGATCGCAAAGATGGGAGCCCAGAAATCCGGCGGCTCCCGTGATGAGTATACGTTTCTTTTTCATTTTATTATGGGCGGGTTTCGGGATGTTTATCCGTTTTGGGAATTGCCCTTTAGGGAGGATGCGGCCCTTGGGGTCGGTTTCCGGTCGGCATGGGCGGTTCTTCGTCCAATGCTTTCATAATAGAATCCCAGCTCCTCCATTCTTTCTGGGATAAACAAATTGCGGCCGTCAAAAATAACGGGTTGGTTCAGGGATTGGCGGATCCGCTCAAAATCCGGATTTCGGAAAGCCCCCCATTCGGTGACAATGATCAAGGCATCGGCGCCCTCCACCACCTGATAGGGATCGGCCCCATACCGGATCCGGTCCCCGAGCTGGGCCCGGACATTGTCCATGGCTTCGGGATCGAAGGCGGTGATCTCCGCCCCCGCCTCGAGCAGCTCTTCGATTATGATCAGGGAAGGGGCTTCCCGGATATCATCGGTCTCCGGTTTGAAGGCTAGCCCCCAGATCCCGAATCGCCGGCCTTGAAGGGAGGGACCAAAATAGGATTTCACCTTCCGGCTCAGGACTTTCTTCTGTTCTTCATTGACTTCCATGACCGCCTGGAGAATGCGGAAGGGGTATTCGTATTCGCGGGCCTTGCGGGCCAGGGCCTTCACGTCCTTGGGAAAGCAACTGCCGCCGTAGCCTACCCCGGGGAACAGGAATCGCTTCCCGATCCGGGAATCCGAGCCCATGCCTATTCGGACCATATCCACGTTAGCCCCCAGCTTTTCGCAGAGATTGGCCATTTCATTCATATAGGATATGCGCATGGCCAGGTAGGCATTGGCTGCATATTTGGTCATTTCCGCGGAGCGCAGATCCATAAAATATATGGGGTTCCCCTGGCGCACGAAAGGCTGATACAATTCATCCATAATCTTTTGGGCCTTCTGCGATGCGCAGCCGATTACTACTCTGTCGGGACGAAGGAAATCGCTGACGGCTACTCCTTCTCTGAGGAATTCGGGGTTGGAGACCACATCAAAAAGGGAGGGATCCAGCGATTTGGCCAGCACGGCGTACAGTTTCTCCGAAGTGCCCACCGGAACCGTACTCTTATTCACGATCACGGTATACTGGCGAATCTTTCGGGACAGGTCTTGGGCCACTTGGAGGACATACTGAAGGTCTGCCGACCCATCTGATCCCGATGGCGTGGGCAAGGCCAGAAAAATCACCTCGGCGTTTTGGATTCCATCGGAGAGGTCCGTGGTAAAGCGAATCCGTTTCTGTTTGAGATTTCTTTCCAGAAGGATATCCAGTTCCGGCTCATAAATGGGCACCTGTCCCGCATTGAGTTTTTGGATCTTTAGCTCATCAATGTCCACACATACCACATCGTGGCCCATTTCAGCGAAGCAGGTTCCGGATACGAGGCCAACGTATCCGGTCCCGATTATGGTTAATTTCATGAGGGTATTCGGGAATTTTGGACAAATCTACTGTGTTTTTCTCCCAATCCATGAAGGATCAGGCCATATGGACATCCTCTATGGCCTTGCGGAGAATTGCGGCTCCCTGAAGAATTTCTTCCCTGCTGATGGTCAATGGGGGGACGATGCGCACGCAGTCGGGAGCAAAGAGGAACCAATCGGCAAAAACCCCTCTGTCCAGACAAAGTTTCAGCATAGGGATCACGCGCTCCCGGTCTTTGAAAGGAATGGCCATGAAAAGCCCTTTGCGGCGCAGCGGATGGCAGGCGGGATGAGATCCCAGGGCTTCGGCAAAGGCTGTTCCTTTTTCCTCTGCTTGTGCAATCAGCCCTTCGTTGTCCAGGACCCGGAAAGCGGCCAGTCCTGCCGCGCAGCTAAGGGGATGGCCGCCAAAGGTGGTCATATGTCCCAGGACAGGAGAATGGGTCAGGCTGGCCATGTTTTCCCTGGAGCTGATGAAGGCGGCAAGGGGGAGTCCCCCTCCCAGGGCTTTGCCCAATAGGAGAATATCGGGAACCAGTCCGTAGTGTTCAAAGGCCCAGCGTTTCCCCGTTCTGCCCAGACCGACTTGGATTTCGTCCAGAAGGAGAAGGGCTCCGCGGGAGCGGCAAGTTTCCGCCACCGCTTCCAGCCAGTGGGGATCCGGTTCCCGGACTCCGGCTTCGGCCTGTATGGTTTCCAGGATGACGGCGGCCGTCTGGTCGTTGATCTGATTCAGCCAGGAATAGTCGTTATAGGCATAATGGTGGACTCCGGGCAACAGGGGCCGGAAGGCCCGGCGCCAATATTCATCTCCGATCAGGCTCAGGGAACCCAGAGTTGAGCCATGATAACTGTTATGGCAGGCAATAAGATCCGGCCGTCCCGTAATGCGGCGGGCAAGCTTGATTCCCCCTTCCACGGCCTCGGACCCTGAATTGGTAAAGTATACCGAATCCAATCCGGGAGGAAGAGTGGATACCAGAGCCTCGGCGTAGTCTATCTGTGGGGACTGGACGATTTCCCCGTAGACCATAAGATGCAGGTAGCGCTCCGTTTGTTCCCGGATGGCCTCAAGGACTTTGGGGTGTCGGTGGCCGGTTTGGGCAACGCTTATTCCTCCGATCATATCCAGATAGGCTTTCCCGTCCTGATCGTAGATATAGCTTCCCTCGGCGTAACGGATGTCCAGGCCGACGGGGTCCGGAGAAGTCTGGGCGAGAAATCGCTGGAAGCGCTGACGGGTATCCATGGGGCAAAACTAGGGCATATCCCCGACACCTCCTTTGCCCGGCAGCGCCGCAGGCCTTAACCTTCCCTTAACCTGAAGGTGCTTTTTTCTTAACCTTATCATAAACTGGGGGTTAAATCCTTGTTTCAGCTTTGCCCCAAAATAGGTGAATGATGAAATACTGGATAATCTTCTGGTTTAGTTTTGGTGTCCTTCAGCTCCAGGCTCAGCCCCTGGCGCTGATCCAAGGCAAGGTGATTGATCCCCAAAATCAGGAAGCCGTTGTGGGCGCCACGGTTTCCGCAAAGGGAACCTCCTGGGGAACCATGACCAATGACCAGGGGTTTTTTGAACTGCGACTTCCCGCGGGGGTTTATTCCCTGGAGCTTCGCTATTTTGGTTATGAAACGCTGGAGCTGCCTTCCATGGAATTGAAAGAAGGCCAGCAGCAGTATCTGGATCTGGCTCTACCCAATAAAAAATCACATGGGCTGGAAGAAGTGGTGATCACCGCTTCGCGCAGAAGGGAAAGCATTGCGGCCCTCTACCTTCAGCAAAGGCAAGAGACTTCGGTTTCCAGCGGGATTTCCTCCGAACAGATCCAAAAATCCGGGGACAGGAATACGGCAGAAGTGCTGAAGCGCGTGAGCGGGGCCAGCATTAGGGATAACCAGTACGTGGTAGTCCGGGGATTGTCGGAACGCTATAATCTGGCGCTGGTCAATGAATCGCTGATGGCCAACACGGAGCCGGACCGCAAATCATTTTCCTTTGAGCTGATCCCTTCCCATCTCATAGATCAGGTATTGGTTTCCAAGACCGCCCGGGCAGATCTGCCCGGGGATTTTGCCGGCGGTCTGGTCCGGGTTTTCACCCGGGACATTCCCTCCACTTCTTTTCATTCCCTGGGGATCAGCTTATCTCAGCACAGCCAGAGCTGGGGAGCGCAGACCCGATTCAGTCCTAGGCCAGCTGGGGCCGTTCTGGGCTTTCCTGGGAAGACTCGGGCGCTTCCCGCATCTTTCGGTTCCGGGTATATGGATTATCGCTCCTCCCCCGGGGAAGCCCAATGGAAAGCCGCCCGGGAGCTGGAAAACCCATATATCCCCCAAAAAGGACGGGTCCATCCGAATGGGCAGATTCAGCATTCCCTGGGTCGGGTCAAGCGATGGAAGAACGGAGGGGAGCTGGGCTGGGTGACCGGGGCTAATCTCGGTCAGTCCACGGTGGTGATTCCCCGGTTTGTCCGGGCGCGCTATGAAACCGAACGGGTAGGTAGCTTTTATGAAGATTATACCACCCGAATGCAGTCTCAGGCCTCGGCCATGGCCAATATCACCTATGTGCAGCCCGGCCACCGGTTTTCCTTTAAGAACTTCTATTACAAGAACTTTCAGGAGACATTCTATGAGCGCCATGGATTTACCACCAGCAATAACCAGGAAATCATGTCCTTTTCGGCCGTACCCTGGGAAAGGCAGGTGGTTCAGTCTCAAATGGAGGGGCGTCATGCCATTCCCTGGAAGAGGGTGGACTGGTCCTGGAACCTAAGTTATATGCAGCTTCGTGCCCGGCAGGATGATCTGCGAACGGTATTCTATAGCCGTAACCTGAACTTTGATGATCAGGATCGACCGCAGTACCAAAGGGAGATTCCTTTCCAGATTGTGGATAGGAACAGCCGAAGGTTTTTCTCCGGACAGAAGGACCATAGTTTCGGGGCCCAGACCGCACTGGCGGCCGGAGGGGATTCGGCCAGGATTTCCTGGAAAATAGGCTATTCCATTCAGCACCGCAGCCGACGCTTTGGAGCCCGGATCTTTCAATATGGATTCAGCGGTGCTGCTTTTGCCGACGGGATGGTCAGCCTACCGGTGGACCGGATTTTCGAAGCGGACAATCTGGGGCCAGAGGGATTCGGGCTGGAGGAAATCACCAACCCCACCGATGCCTATCAGGCCTCTGCCCTTTCGCAGTCGGCCTATCTGATGTCGGACTGGGCCCTTTCGGATAAATGGTCCCTGAATCTGGGCCTTCGCGGGGAGTCCTACCGTCAAAGGCTGATCTCCCAGGACCTGACGGGAAAGGATATCCATCAAGAAGATTTGTTTTTGGACTGGCTTCCCTCGGCCAACCTCTCTTATGAATCCGGGGAAAAATCCCAGTGGAGGCTTTCGGGATCCCGAACCATAAACCGTCCTGAATTCCGGGAGATCGCCCCTTTTACCTTTCTGGACCTGGAGAATCTATGGACGGTGAACGGAAACCCGGCCCTGAAAAGGAGCCGGATTATCAACCTGGACTTCCGTTATGAGTATTACTTCAGCCCGGGGGAGATCTGGATGGCCGGTATGTTCTATAAGCGTTTCCAGGATCCCATAGAAAAGGTTATGGATGATCAGTCCAACCTTGACCTATTTGTCTTTGGCTATCAGAATGCTCCGCGGGCAGAGTCCATAGGTTGGGAGGTGGATTTGCGCAAGAATCTGGATTTTGTCGCCCCTTCCCCATGGTTGAAGAACCTGTATCTGGGGGCTAACCTGACCTATGTGGTATCTCGGGTCAGTCTCCCATTCGGGAATGGGGAATCCGCTACCCGACCCATGGAAGGGCAGTCTCCTTACCTGATTAACCTGTCCTTAAGTTATGAAGATCCTGAAAAAGGATGGGGGACGGGATTCCTTTACCATCGAATAGGACATCGGATGGTCATCGTCGGCAATCACACCATTCCGGCCACCTGGGAGCAGGGAAGAGATCTGCTGGACTTTCAGCTCAGACGGCAGATTGCTCAGGGGAAGGCAGAGCTCAAGCTCACGATATCGGACCTTTTCAATCAGCCCCACATCCTCTACTGGAATGCCAATCAGCGGAACAGCCTGCAGAAAGGTCATGAACTGATGGAGGAGGGAAAGGACCGCATCATCCAGGAATACCGGCTTGGTACGGGATTTTCCCTGGGATTTAGCTATCATTTTTAGCGGGAAGCCTAGTCGATTGGAAATCCAGGATCAAGCCAGGACGGGGGAGTCTCCCCCGTCCTGGCCATGTATAAGGTGGGACACGGCAAAGCCAGGATTTCCGTCTCGGCAGACCAAGTATTCAGGTTCCGGCATTCCAAGTCCCGCAGCTGGTCTGTTTTTTGTGAAGTCTAAGGCTTTACGGGAGTAGAATCATTTATCTGACTGAGTCCCCGCAGATTAGATATCGTTCTTATCTTTTATATTATATTGTGGAATAATTCATGTCTTCCTGGAATTCTAAATAATTATACAAATTTTGAATAGTAGGGGGAAAGACTTATTTTTAGGAAACCAATTTATTTTATCATGAATAAGCCATTTTTTATTCTGGTCGCCGTGATGGCGGCATTTTCCCTGAATTCCTGTACCAAGGTATACCACTGTGAGTGCCCTCCGGGGAAAACCTATATAGTGGAAACCACCAGCAAGAAAGAGGCAAAGAAAGAATGCGAATCCCTGTCCAGCGGGGCTTGTACATTATAAGTCGCTTTCCCATAGGGGAGTAGAAGTACCGGGTAAAGGCCCGGGAGAGGTCGCCAAGATTCGGAAACTGGCGGCCTTTTTCCATACAAAGTCCCCGGGGAAACAGAACCGGTTCGGCCGGGAATCCTGACTTTCGGCCCGGACCTGAAAAAGGGGGACTGGATGCGGCTTCTTCCCCGGGGAACATGAACTTTAAGCCGGGTATAACCGGCTGACCTGGGAGTTTGGGTTTCGCTTAAGGAGAAGAGTATAATCCTTTCCCCCATTCCTTTTCCTGGCTCCGGGAACCTGCTGCTCTGGGGGCCAGTCCCCGGGGAATAGCTCTCAATGTATGCCGAAATCAGAACAGCAAGGCGCGAGCCTTGCTGTATGCCATAGGACGGGAAAAGAAGTCAGGCTTATTCGTAGTCGGTTTCATTGGGGATCCAATTGGTCCAGCCTTTGGTCCAGTCCTGATCCGTGATGGCCCCTATACCTTTTTCTGCCTCCAGGGAGCCTGGTTTGGGGGAGAAATCGGGGTTTTCCAGATCAAAGGGATTCATCAGGCCGGAATCGGATATATCCTGCAGTATATAATTTCCATGCTGTAGGGCTAATGCTTCGATTTCCTGGGCCGTCATGGTGGATCCGCTTCCGGCGACAAATGCCTTACCCTGAAATCCATGAATCAGGTTGTTTTTCAGCACAGAGCTCCCATTCTTAAAGGATTCGGCTGTGGAAGCCGATTCTAGGGAAAAGCCTCCGTTGGGGAAGCCCATCAGGATGGAGTTCTCCAGGGAAAACTCCGAGGCCCGGCGCCAGCGATTCGCCAGGTTATGGGTGAGATTGGATTCCTTATTCGGTCCTATCAGGGTAAAATGCTTCAACACGGGTCGGGTTTTGGGTTGGGCATCCGTGCCGGACCCGTCGTTATCCGATTCAATGCCGTTGGAGGCATCGCCGGCATCGGAGTACATAGGGTGTTTGAAGGATATGGCTCTATCTATGGTGCCTCGGTAACCGAAGTCGAAGTCAAAATCGTCGTCCAGGCAGGCAAAAGCGATGAGGTTCTTGGCATTGACCGTGCCGCCAAAGAATTCAAACCCATCATCGTTTCCATAGGAGACCATGACGTTTTCAATCCGGGTTCCGCTCCCTACGCCGCCCAGGGTCAGACCGTTGATTTCCGAACCCGGAGATGCGGCTATTCCGGCAAATTCTATGCGCACATAGGTCAATGCTCCGGAATTATCCTGAGGATCATTTCCTCCATAGCTGCGGTTGACTCCGCCCTCCATGGTCGGGGGGGTAGTCCGGTTGGTCGGGGCCTTGCCCAATAAGATGATTCCCCCCCAGTCCCCTGGCCTTCTCTGGCCTTTGGGCAACCCGGAGGTGAACACGATGGGCTTTTCCGCAGTACCCTCGGCCCAGAGCTTCCCTCCAGGTTCCACGATTATGGCACCTTTTTCCACTATATCGGATTTCACAATCGTGCCGGGTTCCACGCGGAGGACTCCCGAAGAGGTCACATATACATAACCTTTCAGGGTCCATATTCTGTCTGCGGTGAGCAGTATTTCGGAATCGATGGTCCCGGTGATCAGGTTTTCCTCTTTTTGGGGTCCGGGCTGATCTTCGGAGTTTTTCTTCTCTTCCGGCTTGCAGGAGAACAGACTCATGGCCATCAGGGGTATGGCCAGAAATAGCAGTGGTCTTTTTGTCTTTTTCATTTTTACAGGATTTGAAGGCAAAATTATCGGGGCCATGTAAAGCCAAGGTAAAGAAAGGATGAACCCTGAGTTAACCCATGTTGAGCACTCCACGGACAAAGTTGTTAATTTTCCAGCTTTCTCTT
>CAYPQN010000040.1:0-18697 GCA_964412885.1 uncultured Chitinophagaceae bacterium
TTAGGGGTCCAAAGGCATCCGGTATATAGTCCCCCCGTCACCGACCAGGATAAGGCCGCCCCGGGGGCTGAGGACCATATCCCGGATGGCATTCTGGGTAAAAGGTTCCAGGCGTTCCCAGCTCCGTCCTCCGTTCCGGGTCCGGGCCCAGTGCCCTTCTTCTCCGGCAACCCATCCTCTTTCGTCGTCGGCGAACCAGAGACAGAGCAGGCGCTGGGGCAAAATCTGGGGGTCTCCTTTCCCGGTCGACCAGGTTTCCCCCTTGTCCACAGAGGAGTAAACCCTTCCCGTGTAGCCGCAAACCCAAACCGTATGCTCTCCCAGGTGGATGTCCCGAAAATCATCGTTTTTCAGGGAGGTATAGGACCAGTTCCGCCCATGGTCGCGGCTGATCATCAGGGCTCCGTATCCGGCCAGGTATCCCCTGCCGGATTCTTCCAATTGAATCCGCCGCCATTCCACGCCAAAGCTGTCTCGGCGGATTTGCTGCCTATCCCGGTCCAGATAAATCAAGTTGCCATCGCGGAAACTGATTCCGCTGACCAGGATCCATCCCGAGTCCGGCCCGGCGCTGATATCCTGAAAGGGAAGCCAACTCGGGGATTGAAATAGGGTCCAGGAATACCCTCTGTCCTCGCTGAAAATCAGATGCCCATCGAATCCGCATATCCATACCTGATCGCCCCGGCCTTGAATGCCATATAGTCCTTTGCCAATCTCTGGAAAGGATTGGAATGCCCAGTTCTTCCCTCCGTCTCGGGTGATCATCATGGCCGCCTGGTCGAAGCGCTGACCTCCGATGATGAATCCGTGGCTTTCGTCCAGGAAGAATATTTTGTTCCATCGGATTTCGGATGGGGAATCGATTTTCTCAAGTCCTTGGGGAAGGGGCAGGGTTTTGCGGCAGGCGGGAATAAAGATGAAGGACGCCAGGAAAATAAGGAGAATCAGCGAAAGTCTGGGTATTCCGTTCAAGGCCAAAGGGGAATGTCTGGATCAAATCTAGATTATTTTTTTGGGTTCTGCCTAAGCCTGAATTGCCGGGGATTCCCCGAAGGGGGAGGGTGGGAGGCGGATCAGGGTATTTTGGGATGGCCGCGAATTATTGTAGTTTTCGAAAAATTTTGGGTTGGATTTCCATGGGGAGCGTGGATCCTGTGGGCGATGATTTTTTCCTGATTTTACCCATTGGGCTTTCTCCTTTTTTTTTGTTCAGTGCGGAAATTATGGATAATCAGCCAGTTGCCCGCCCCCCCCGGGCAGGGAGGCTAAGCTCTGAGCTCCCTGATTTTCATGGAAATGCGGGAACGGACAGAAATAGAATATGAAATTTTCTCATTTACATAATCATACTCAGTTTTCTCTTCTGGATGGGGCATCGAACATCCCCCGGCTGTTCGAAAAGGCCATGGCCGACGAAATGCCGGCCGTGGCCATTACCGACCATGGGAATATGCTGGGAGTTTTTGAGTTTGTCGCCCGGGCTTGGAAGAAGACCCGGACCGTGGGCTTGGACGAAGAAGGCCGGGAGATCAGGGAGCCTGTGGTCAAGCCCATTGTCGGCTGTGAGTTCTATCTGGTCGAAGACCGTCATAAACGTCAGTTTTCCAAGGATCAGCGGGACCGGCGTTATCATCAGCTTTTTTTGGCCAAGAACGAACAGGGGTACCGGAACCTGGTCAAACTCTGTTCCCTGGGCTATATGGAAGGATTGTACGGAAAGTATCCCCGCATTGATAAAGAACTGGTGGAGCGCTATTCGGATGGACTGATTGCCACCACCTGCTGCCTGGGGGCTGAAATCCCCCAGGCCATTCTCCGGGATGGCGAGGCCGTGGCCGAAGAAAAATTCCGCTGGTGGCTGGACTGCTTTCAGGAAGACTTTTACGTGGAGTTCCAGCGCCACGACATGGAAGAACAGGAAAAAGTGAATCAGGTGCTGATCCGCTTTGCCCGCAAGTACCAGGTGCCCATCATTGCCTCCAACGATTCCCATTACGTGGATCAGCAGGACTATACGGCCCATGATATTCTCCTTTGCATTAACACCGGTGAAAAGCTGTCCACCCCGCCTATGAAGGATGGAATGGACGAGGAGACCCGGGTCCGGGGCGGTCGATTTGCCTTTCCCAACGATCAGTTCTACTTCAAGACCACCGAGGAAATGCGCCGGGTGTTCCATGATCTTCCTGAAGCCATTGAGAATACCCAGCGGATCGTGGAAAAAGTGCAGCCTCTGAAGCTGGAAAGGGAAATTCTGCTTCCCCATTTTGTGGTCCCTCCTGAGTTTGGCAACGATCAGGACCTTTATCTGGAGCATCTGACCTGGACTGGGGCCCGCAGGCGTTATGATCATCTGACCCCGGAGATTGAGGAGCGGATTCGCTTTGAGCTCCATACCATTAAGACCATGGGCTTTGCCGGGTATTTTCTGATTGTTTCCGATTTCATTGCGGCCGGCAGGCAACTAGGGGTCTTTGTGGGTCCCGGCAGGGGATCGGCCGCGGGTTCGGTAGTGGCCTACTGCATTGGCATTACCAATATAGACCCCATCAAGTATCAATTGCTTTTTGAGCGCTTTCTTAATCCTGAGCGTAAAAGCATGCCCGATATTGATACCGATTTTGATGACCGGGGCAGAGAAAAAGTCATTGATTATGTGGTGAAGAAATACGGCCAGAATCAGGTGGCCCATATCGTCACCTATGGCACCATGGCAGCTAAGATGAGTATAAAGGATGTGGCCCGGGTGCTTGACCTGCCCCTTCCCGAGGCCAATGGCCTGGCCAAGCTGGTGCCCGAGCGTCCGGGTATACAGCTCAAGCGATTGCTTCATGCCCCCCTGAATGGGGAAGATTCCAGTCTGGAGGCCAAAGAAGGTCTTCGGGAGGAAGAATTGCAGCAGGTGGCGGAACTCCGGGAAATATATATGGGTCATGATGTCCGGGCCGAAGTATTGCAAAGTGCCGAAAAGCTGGAAGGATCGGTGCGCAATACCGGTATCCATGCCGCCGGAATCATTATTGCCCCCCGGGATCTCAGTGAGCTGATTCCCGTATGTACGGTAAAGGACATTCCCCTGCTGATCACCCAGTTCGAAGGCAATGTGATTGAACAGGCCGGGGTGATCAAGATGGACTTTCTCGGATTAAAGACCCTGACTATTATCAAGGATGCCCTGGAGCTGATCCGGATGAATCATGGGCGGGATATTGATATCGACCAGATTCCCCTAGACGATCCCCTGACTTTTGCCTTGTATCAATCCGGGGATACCAACGGGACCTTTCAGTTCGAAAGTTCGGGTATGCAAACCCACCTAAGGGAATTGAAGCCCGATAAGTTCGATGACCTGATTGCCATGAATGCCCTATACCGGCCGGGTCCTATGGAGTATATTCCCAATTTCATCAATCGAAAGCACGGCAAGGAGGAGATCAGCTACGACCTCCCGGAAATGGAGGAATACCTGAAAGATACCTATGGGATCACCGTTTACCAGGAGCAGGTCATGCTTCTGTCCCAGAAAATCGGAGGGTTTAGCAAGGGGGATGCGGATGTGCTGCGCAAGGCCATGGGAAAGAAGCAGAAGGATGTGCTGGACCGGATGAAGGACCAGTTCGTCGAAGGGGCTCGGTCCAAGGGCCATCCCCTGGACAAGATCGAGAAGATCTGGTCCGACTGGGAAGCTTTTGCTCAATATGCTTTCAATAAGTCCCATTCCACCTGCTATGCTTTGGTGGCCTATCAGACCGCCTATCTCAAAGCCCATTACCCGGCCGAATACATGGCGGCTGTGCTGAATAACCAATCCAATATAGAAAAGGTTAAGTTCTATATGGAGGAATGCCAGCGCATGGGACTGCAAGTACTCGGCCCCGATGTGAACGAAAGCCAGAAAGGATTTTCGGTGAACAAGGAGGGAGTGATCCGATTTGGACTTAATGCGATTAAAGGAGTGGGAGAGGCCGCCGTGGAGCATATTATCCTCGAAAGGGAGGAAAAGGGGATCTATCAGGACGTCTATGATTTTTTTACCCGCATTGATTCCAGGATAGTGAACAAAAAATCCCTGGAAAGCCTGGTCTGCGCCGGCGCTCTGGACAGCTTTCCTCAATTGCACCGGGCTCAGTATTTTCATCACAGTCCCTCTGATCCCCAGACCGGTTTCGACCGCCTGGTCCGTTTCGGCCAGCAGGCCAGGGCGAGTGCCATGGAGACCGAAAACAGCCTGTTCGGCGATATGGAAATGCCGGCCATCAAACCCCCGGAGATCCCCGATAGGGAGCCCTGGCCCCTACCGGAGCTGCTGGAAAAGGAAAAGGAAGTGATCGGCATTTATCTCAGCGCCCATCCCCTGGACAGTTACCGTTTTGAAATAGGTCACTACGGTTTTAAGGAACTGGCCAATGTCCAGGCCGATACCCAGTCCATGGTGGGAAGGACAATTCGCATGGCCGGCTATGTCACCGATGCGGTGCACCGGATTTCCAAAAAGGGGTCTAAATTCGGAAAGATTGTCCTCAATGACTATACCGGAAACCTGGAGATCATGTTCTGGGAGAAAGCTTATCTGCAGTTCAAGGACTATATTGAGGATGGGCTGAAGATAGTGGTTCAGGGAAGTTACCAACCCCATCGGTTCCGCCCTGATCAGCTGGAACTGGACGTTCAGCGCATTTTTCTGCTGGATGAAGTCAAGGCCAAACTCAGCCGTCGCCTTTCCGTTACCATTCCCCTCTCCGATATCGATGCCGATTTCCTGGATTTTATGGAGGAGAACCTGAGAAAGCACCGGGGGGAGACCGAGATGCGCTGGATCGTGAGGGACGTGGAGACCCAAGAGCAGGTTCTGCTCACCACCCTCCCCGGGCGCAGAATCACGGTCAACGATGAGCTGATCGCCTACCTGGAGTCCCGGGAGTGGCATTTCCACATAGAAGCATCGGCCTGACCCGGCGGTTATATGCCTATTTGTCGCCTCTATTATTTAATTCGGGGAATGCCCTTACCTTTGACATTCAAACCCCTTTTAACCGAAATTATTTTTTATGGCTACAGAATACACAGATAGCAATTTTGAGCAGGAAGTACTGCAGAGCGACCGCCTTTCCGTCATTGATTTTTGGGCCGAATGGTGTGCGCCCTGTCTGGCCCTGGGCCCCACTATTGAAGCCCTGGCCAAGGAATATGAGGGTAAAGTGAATGTGGGCAAGGTGAACGTGGACCAGAATCCTCAGCTGTCCGTGAACTATGGGATTACTTCCATCCCCGCCGTGCTTTTCATTAAGAATGGCCAGGTGGTGGACAAGCAGATTGGAGCGGCTCCCAAATCGGTGTTTGAGAAGAAGATCCAACAACATATCTAAGAATTGATTCCTGATCAGGGAACCCCAGGTAGGTGTCGCCAATCTCCGGAATGACGGCACCTTCTGCATTCAGGTCTTCTGATTGGCATTGGGCAGGAGCGGGGCTAAGAATTTATACCGGGATTATCTCCTAAATGGGGGGCACCCCCGGAAATGCAGGTATTCTTTTATCTTTGTGTCGGGTATTTTTTGTGAATCCATAATCTATGTTTGAGAATTTAAGTGAACGCCTGGAATCCGCCTTTAAGCAGCTGAAAGGAGAGGGAAGGATCAATGAGATCAACGTGGCCGAGACCATCAAGGAGATACGCCGCGCCCTGGTCGAAGCCGATGTGCATTATAAAATTGCCAAGGAGTTCACCGATAAGGTGAAGAAAAAAGCCTTGGGCTCCGAGGTGCTGACCGCCGTGTCCCCCGGTCAGCTGATGGTCAAAATCGTCCGCGATGAGCTGGCGGAGCTTATGGGAGGCAAGGAGTCGGAATTGCAGCTGAATGGTCAGCCCAGCATCATTCTGATTGCCGGTCTCCAGGGTTCCGGGAAGACCACATTCAGCGGCAAACTGGCCCATTATCTGCAAAAAAACAAGAAATTAAAGCCTCTTTTGGTAGCCGCAGACGTCTACCGTCCGGCTGCTATTGACCAGCTGAAAGTATTGGGGGAACAGATCCAGGTGCCTGTGTATTCCGAACCGGAATCCAAGGATGTGGTTTCCATAGCCCGCAATGCCGTAAATCAGGCCCGGACCCAGGGAAATAAGGTAGTGATTGTCGATACTGCCGGCCGTCTGGCCATTGACGAGACCATGATGCAGGAGGTAGCCAGCCTGAAGTCCGCGCTTCAGCCCCAGGAAATCCTCTTCGTCGTGGACTCCATGACCGGACAGGACGCCGTGAACACAGCCGCGGCTTTCAACGAGCTGCTGGACTTCACCGGAGTGGTACTTACCAAACTGGACGGGGATACCCGAGGAGGGGCTGCCCTCTCGATCCGCTATACGGTGGATAAGCCCATCAAATTTGTGAGCAGGGGGGAGAAAATGGACACCCTGGACGTTTTTTATCCTGACCGCATGGCCCAGCGGATCCTGGGTATGGGGGATATCACCTCCCTGGTGGAACGCGCGCAGGCTCAGTTCGATGAAGCCCAGACCCGGAAACTGGAAAAGAAGATCCGGGCAAATAAGTTCGATTTTGAGGATTTCAAGACCCAACTGGCCCAAATAAAGAAAATGGGCAATATTAAGGACCTGTTGGCCATGATCCCCGGGGTGGGGAAGGCGATTAAGGACCTGGATATTTCCGATGACGCTTTCAAGGGGATAGAGTCCATGATCAATTCCATGACTCCCTATGAGCGTTCGAATCCCGACAAGATCGACAGTTCCCGCCGCCGCCGCATAGCCCGGGGATCCGGAAGGGATATCTCCGAAGTCAATGCCTTTATGAAGCAATTTGACCAAATGCGGCAGATGATGGGGCAGATGGGGAAAATGAAAGGCATGATGCCTGGGATGAAAATGCCCATGGGCAGACCATAAGCCAGGCGGTAGGGAAATTTTTTGGGGGATTCTTTTTCCCCCTGATAATTTTAGCTAAATTTGCCTCCCTTAAATTATCTATTGTTCACGCAAATAATGTCTATTATTTATGGCGGTTAAAATTCGTCTTCAGAGACATGGGTCGAAAAAGCGTCCCTTTTATTTTATTGTAGTGGCCAACAGCGCCTCTCCCCGGGATGGGAAGTTCATCGAGAAGTTGGGCACCTACAACCCTTTGACTGTTCCGGCTACCATTCGGTTGAATCGGGATCGGGCTTTGTACTGGCTGCAGAATGGCGCTCAGCCCACCAATACCTGCAAGCGGATCCTTTCTTTCAAGGGAGTGCTCTATCTGAAACATCTTATGCGGGGAGTGGCCCTGGGTCTCTTTGATGAAAAGACCGCCCATGAGAAGTTCGAGGCATGGAATGCCGAGCATGAGTTGCTGGTAGCCAAGAGGGAGGAGTCCCATCGGAAGGCCAAGGCGGAGAAGCGTCAGGCGGACGAAGGAGAATCGGTTCGACTAGTGGAAGAGAAAATTGCGGCCAAGGAAGCTGAGTTGGCAGCGGCTAAAGCCCAGGCAGAAGCCGAGGCAGCTGCTGCGGAATCCGAGAACGCCGCAGGGGTAGAGAATGCCCAGGCTCCGGAAGAGCAGCAGGCAGAGGCCGGGGAGAATCCCGAAGAAGGTCAGGCCGAAACCCCAGCTTCCGAATAAGTATTTGCCCTTATAGATCGCTTATTTCCTCCCATGAGGAGGAGTCCAAGATAACTCAGTCCTTACGGGACCTTGCCGGGTACCGGCTGGGTCCCGTTTTTGGAATCCGGGGGCTCCGGGACTTTCGGGTAGTCGGTTTGGATTTGTGCGCTAAGCCTGTATTTTTGCGGATTGGACAAACTTCAGATATGAATCCTGCATCCCGGCATTATGGGTCCTGGACGGAGCCCGGATATTTCCGAACTCTGTTCTATATTCTTTCGGTAGTGGTGATTGCCGTTATGGGCTCACTGAGTCCGGACTACGGGCAAACCGGGGATGAATGGCTTCAGCTGGAATACGGTCGCCATATCTGGAACTATTTTGTCCACGGGGATCCCCGGGCTCTGAATTATGACGATATGAGCCTCCAGTACCTGGGACAGCAGTTCTATGGAGGCCTGTTTGATTTTGGCACCGAGATTTTGCACCAGTGGTTTCCAGCCATCCCTCATTTGACGCTCAGGCATTTTGTCAATGCCCTCATGGGGGCGGTGATGATGATTTTCACCGGCCTGTTGGCTCGCCGAATAAGTGGGCGCTGGTCCATAGGTTTGTTGGCCCTGCTCTTCATGGTTTTCTCTCCGCGGATTTTCGGAGAAAGCATGAATAATCCCAAGGATATTCCCTTTGCCACCGGATTCATCATGGGCATTTACGGTCTGCTGGCCTTAGTGCAGGAAGTCAAGACCCGCAGGCTTTGGAGGGCGGCGCTATGGGTAACCCTGGGCTTTGGCATCGCTTTTGGGGTGCGGTCCGCAGGGGGACTGCTTTTCGGGGGTTATGTAGGAGTTTTCCTGGTTCTCCGCTATTTGCTGAATAAGGAATGGAGGGCTGATATCGGGGATCAGTCCTATATCTGGACCAAAAAGCTCTCCTGGGCTCTGGTGCTTTCTCTGGTACTGGGCTATATCATAGGACTTCTGGCATGGCCCTGGGGCCTGGCTTCCCCCATAGCTAACCCTTTGCAGTCCCTTTCGGAGATGACCAACCGGGAAACCCAGATCCGGGTATTGTTCGAGGGAGCCTATAGGATGAACTATGCCATGCCGTGGTATTATGAGTTTAAGTGGATGGTAATCACGAACCCGCTGATCGTGATTTTGGGCATACTGGGATTTTTTGTCCTTTGGATGCCTGCTGCCCGTCGATACGGTTGGGACATGACCCTCTTTGTGGTTTTTGCCGCCTTCTTCCCCCTGTTCTATATGATTTATAAGAACTCCAGCGTATACGACAGCTGGAGACATGTGTTCTTCCTTTATCCTTTCTGGGTGATCATGGCCTCTTTGGCCGTGGACCTGATCCTGGATCGCCTTCCCCAAGGGAGGGCTCCCTATTTGGCCTGGGCCCTGGCCGTCCTGGCCTTGCTGCCCGAGATTTTCTGGACCATTCGCAGCCATCCCAATCAGTATGTGTATTTTAATGCCTTACAGGGAGGAGTCAAAGGGGCATATGGTCAATATGACTTGGATTATTATCAGAATACGGGGAAGCAGGCCGCCGACTGGATCCGGGAGAATGTGGAGCCCTTGCCCGACAGAAAAATCATACTTCTATCTAATATGATGGGCTTTGACAAGTATTTTCTGCCGGACACCGCTTGGATTGAGTATCGCTACGGCCGCTATGCCAACCGGCATCATCTGGAATGGGACTATTATGTGTCCAATCCGCGTTATCTTCCCGCCGTGCAAATGCAGCAGAGAATTTGGCCTCCCCCCAATACGATTCATACTATAGACGTGGACGGGGTGCCTTTAGCCGCCATTATGGAGAATTCCACCCAGGCAGGGATTCAGGCAAAGGCCGCCTTTGATTCCAGCCAGTACGGGGCGGCAGCGGCGCATTACGCGCAATACCTGGATATGGATCCCACCGATGAACAGGCATGGATCAACTATGCCATTTGCCTGGCTTCCGTAGGGCAGGGGCAGCAGGCTATAGAGGCCGTGAATCAAGCTTGCCTTCTGGATGACCGACGTCCGGATTTCTATGAAATACTGGCTCAGATCCACTCGATCCGCGGGGATGCGGCGGCAGCGCAGCAGGCCCGTAACAAGGTCTGGGAGATCAATCAGATTCTGGAAGAGTCCATGACCCCGCCGGGAAGGGGAAAAAGGCCCTAAAGGCAAAAGAGGAAGAATTAAGGGATCGGCAATGGGTTGCTCCCCTGATCAGTATGCCAGAAAGGCCAGAATCAAGTAGAGCCCGATCAGGGCTATGGTAATCCAGGGCGAAACCCGGACCCGGGGTCGGATGGGACAACGATAGGACATGCACACAGGTTTTCCAGTGATTCCATTGGGGGAACGGAATAGAAAGGGGTTTTATTGTGGCGGAGGGATCTGATCCCGGACTGGGGCATGGGATGCGGAGAACAAGGGAAGGATCGGAGGGATTAATCCGGCTTTTTTCCGGTTTTTTTTCGGATTTTTGTGGCTTGTGGAAGAGTTTGGAATATTTTTTGCTCTTTCCACTTTCCTGTCGTATATTTGCCATCCCTTTGCCGGGAGCTAGCTGTGCACAAAATCATATTGACGGATACAAATTAAGTAAGCAGAAAACCTGATCTAAAAGAGACCTTCTTTTGGAGCAGGGATTTTTTTTTATAAAACGGAGGATTCACTTATTATGGCAAAAAATCGCGAAAGGACAGCCACGGGTCGGATAAATTTTGGGAAAATCCACGATGTAGCCGAAACCCCGGACCTGCTGGGCATCCAGTTACAATCCTTTAAAGACTTCTTCCAGCTCGAGACTACGCCGGACCGGCGGAATATCGAAGGCTTGTTTCGGGTCTTTAAGGAGAATTTTCCGATCACGGACACCCGGAATATTTTTGTTCTGGAATTCCTGGATTATTTTATCGATCCTCCCCGCTATACCATAGACGAATGTATGGAAAGGGGGTTAACCTATTCGGTACCCCTGAAGGCCAAGCTTAGGCTGAGCTGTAACGACGAAGAACATGAAGATTTTGAGACCATAGTTCAGGATGTGTTTCTCGGGAATATCCCCTATATGACCCCCCGGGGAACCTTTGTGATCAACGGGGCAGAGAGGGTGGTAGTCTCCCAGCTTCATCGTTCTCCCGGTGTATTTTTCGGGCAAAGCGTTCACCCCAATGGAACTAAGATATACAGTGCGCGGGTGATTCCTTTCAAGGGGGCCTGGATGGAATTTGCTACCGATATCAACAACGTGATGTATGCCTATATCGACCGGAAGAAGAAATTCCCGGTGACCACCCTTTTGCGGGCCATAGGCTATGAAACAGACAAGGATATTCTGGATCTTTTCGGCATGGCCGATGAAGTGCAGGTGGACAAGGCCACGCTGAAAAACCATATAGGTCGTTGTCTGGCTGCCCGGGTGCTGAGAAGCTGGACCGAAGATTTTGTGGACGAAGACACCGGAGAGGTGGTGACCATTGAAAGGAATGAAGTTGTCCTGGACCGGGATAATGTCCTGGATGAGGAGAACGTGGCCATGATTCTGGAAATGGGCATTTCCACCATTTTCCTTCAGAAAGAGGAAGTCAGCGGTGATTATTCCATTATCTATAATACCCTGAACAAGGACACCTCCAATTCTGAATTGGAAGCCGTTCAGCATATCTATCGTCAGTTGCGGGGTTCCGATGCCCCCGACGATGAAACCGCCCGCGGGATTATCGAGAAGTTGTTCTTCTCCGATAAGCGTTATGACCTGGGAGAAGTCGGCCGCTATAAGATCAACCGCAAACTCGGCCTGGACATCAGCCTGGACACTAAAGTGCTGAGCAAGGAAGATATTATTTCCATAATCAAATACCTGGTTCGCCTGACCAACGGGAAGGCCGAAATTGATGATATAGATCACTTGAGCAACCGTCGCGTCCGCACGGTGGGTGAGCAACTTTTTGCCCAGTTCGGCGTGGGGCTGGCTCGTATGGCCCGGACTATCCGAGAGCGGATGAACGTCAGGGACAATGAGGTCTTCACCCCCATTGACCTGATCAATGCCCGGACCCTGTCCTCGGTGATCAATTCTTTCTTTGGCACCTCTCAGTTGTCTCAGTTCCTTGACCAGACCAATCCTTTGTCCGAGATCACCCACAAGAGGAGGATTTCGGCTCTCGGACCTGGCGGTCTCAGCAGGGAAAGGGCTGGATTTGAGGTGCGGGACGTACACTACAGCCACTATGGAAGGCTATGTACCATTGAGACGCCGGAAGGACCCAATATCGGGCTGATATCCACCCTTTGCGTTCACGCCAAGATCAACGATATGGGCTTCATCGAGACTCCATACCGTAAGGTGAAACAAGGGAAGGTAGACCTGAAGACCTATCACTACTTGAGCGCCGAAGAGGAAGACGATGCGCGGATTGCCCAGGCCAATATAGCTCTGGACGCCAAAGGCCATTTCCTGGAAGAGCGGATCAAATCCCGCCAGACCGGAGACTTCCCCATTTTGGAACCTGAAGAGGTGGAATATATGGATGTGGCCCCCAATCAGATTGTAGGCCTCAGTGCTTCTCTGATTCCCTTCCTAGAGCATGACGATGCCAACCGGGCCCTGATGGGATCCAACATGCAGCGCCAGGCCGTACCTCTGATCCGTCCGGAAGTGCCCATAGTGGGTACTGGTCTGGAAGGCATTGCCGCCAGGGATGCCCGGATTCAGATCCATGCCGAGGGGGACGGAGTGGTCGAATATGTGGATGCCAATGAGATTCATGTACGCTATGATCGGGGAGAAAAGGAGAAACTGGTATCTTTTGAGGATGACTTGAAAGTATATACCCTGACCAAGTACAAGAAAACCAACCAGAGCACCAGCATAACCCTCAGACCCTGCGTAGTCAAGGGGCAGAAAGTGAAGACAGGAGACTTTCTTACCGAAGGGTATGCCACCAAGGACGGCGAACTGGCTCTGGGCCGAAACCTGAAAGTGGCCTTCATGCCCTGGAAAGGATACAACTTTGAAGATGCCATCGTGATCAGCGAGAAAGTGGTGCGCGATGACTGGTTTACTTCGGTGCATATCGATGAATACGAACTGGAGGTCCGCGATACCAAGCTGGGCGAAGAAGAGCTGACTCCGGATATTCCCAATATATCCGAAGAGGCCACCAAGGATCTGGATGAGAACGGTATTATCAGGGTGGGAGCCCATGTGGGAGAAGGGGATATTTTGATCGGAAAAATCACCCCCAAAGGAGAAACCGATCCCACTCCGGAAGAAAAGCTGCTGAGGGCCATATTCGGGGATAAGGCAGGCGATGCCAAAGATGCCTCGCTGAAGGCCCCCTCGGGTACGGAAGGTATAGTGATTTCCAAGCAGCTCTTCCAAAGAGCTAAAAAGGACAAGAATACCAAGGCCAAGGAGAAAACGGCTCTGGAGAAGATCGAGAAAGTGCATGATCAGAACCTTCAGGCCATCCAGACCCTGCTTTTGGAGAAGCTGAGTGTGCTGCTAAAGGATAAGACCTCCACCGGGATCACCAATAATTTTGGTGAGCTGGTCATCGGCAAGAACGCCAAGTTCACCGCCAAAGTCCTCAAAGACATCGATTATCAGAACGTGAACCCTCTGGGTTGGACCGGCGATGCCGAAACCGACGAACTGATCAATCAGCTGCTCCACAACTATAATATCCGCTATAACGAAGAGCTGGGCCGCTATAAGCGGGAAAAGTTCAACCTCAGCATCGGGGATGAACTGCCCGCCGGCGTACTGAAGCTGGCCAAAGTATATCTGGCCAGCAAGAGAAAGCTGAAGGTAGGGGATAAGATGGCCGGTAGACACGGAAACAAAGGGATCGTGGCCAAGATCGTCCGGGAAGAGGATATGCCCTTCCTGGAAGACGGGACCGCCGTGGACATTGTATTGAACCCGCTGGGGGTACCCTCGCGGATGAACATTGGGCAGATCTATGAGACCGTTCTGGGCTGGGCCGGCGCCAAACTGGGCGTGAAGTTCGCTACCCCGATTTTCGACGGGGCCAGCGTGGAAGAAATTGCGGAACTGGTTGAAGAAGCCGGACTGCCGGAATTCGGGCACACCTATCTCTATGATGGCGAGACCGGAGAGCGCTTCCACCAAAAGGCGACCGTAGGCGTGATCTATATGATCAAGCTGCACCATATGGTGGACGACAAAATGCACGCCCGTTCCATTGGACCCTACAGCCTGATTACTCAGCAGCCTCTGGGGGGTAAGGCCCAGTTCGGAGGACAGCGTTTTGGAGAGATGGAAGTCTGGGCTCTGGAAGCTTATGGGGCCTCCAATATCCTTCAGGAATTGCTCACGCTGAAATCGGACGATATCACGGGTAGGGCCAAGACCTACGAGTCCATAGTGAAGGGAGACAATGTTCCCCGTCCGGGAATCCCCGAGTCCTTCAACGTTTTGGTCAATGAACTGAGAGGACTGGGTCTGGAGCTGAACTTTGAATAATCCGGGAGGGCCGGAGGCCCTCCCTTTAATAGTCCTTCTCCTGAGGGGAAGGAGGAATCAAAAAATATAAACGGCAATAATATATGGCTATTAAAAAGGATAATCGTCCCAGGGCCGGATTCAATAAGATTACCATCTCGTTGGCATCCCCCGATATTATTTTGGATCGCTCTTACGGGGAGGTCCTCAAGCCGGAGACGATCAACTATCGGACCTATAAGCCGGAGCGCGATGGCTTATTCTGCGAGAAGATATTTGGTCCGGTGAAAGACTATGAATGTTATTGTGGAAAGTACAAGAGAATCCGTTATAAGGGAATAGTATGTGACCGGTGCGGAGTGGAGGTGACGGAGAAGAAGGTCCGCAGGGAAAGAATGGGCCACATCAAACTGGTGGTGCCTATTGTACACATTTGGTATTTCAAGAGCTTGCCTAATAAGATTGGGTATTTACTGGGAGTAAGCTCTAAGAAACTGGAGAGCATTGTCTATTATGAGCGCTATGTGGTGGTGCAGGCCGGAGAGGCGGAGGACCTCATTCGGCAGAAGCTGAATTTGAAGGATTCCGAGCCCACTCATCAGCAGCTGATTACCGAGGATGAGTACCTGGAGGTCATGGAATCTATTTCCAAGGAGAACGCCTATCTTCCGGATGATGATCCCAATAAGTTTATTGCCAAAATGGGTGCTGAAGCCGTGGGCGCTCTGCTTAGCCGCATAGATCTGGATCAGCTTTCCTATGAACTGAGGAATGCGGCGGCCAACGAAACCTCCCAACAAAGGAAGCAGGAAGCACTCAAAAGGCTGAGTGTAGTGGAAGCTTTCCGCGATGCCAATACCCGGGTGGAGAACCGCCTGGAATGGACGGTGATGCAGTATATTCCGGTGATTCCCCCGGAGCTTCGTCCCCTGGTTCCCCTGGATGGAGGCCGCTTTGCCTCTTCAGACCTCAACGATCTTTACCGTCGGGTAATCATCCGGAATAACCGACTCAAGCGCCTCATCGAAATTAAGGCTCCGGAGGTGATTCTACGCAATGAGAAGAGGATGCTTCAGGAAGCAGTGGACTCCCTGTTCGATAACAGTCGGAAGTCCAATGCCGTTAAGGCAGAAGGCGGCAGGGCCCTGAAATCCCTTTCTGATGTATTGAAAGGAAAGCAAGGACGTTTCCGTCAGAACCTTCTCGGTAAGCGGGTGGATTATTCCGGACGTTCCGTGATTGTAGTGGGTCCCGAGCTCAAGCTCCATGAATGCGGACTGCCCAAGGATATGGCCGCTGAGCTGTTCAAACCCTTTATCATCCGCAAGCTGATTGAGAGGGGAATTGTGAAGACAGTGAAAAGCGCCAAAAAGCTGGTGGAACGTAAAGAGGCCGTGGTCTGGGATATCCTGGAAAATGTGCTCAAGGGACACCCTGTTCTGCTGAACCGGGCCCCCACGCTGCACCGGCTCTCCATTCAGGCCTTCCAGCCTAAATTGATTGAAGGAAAGGCCATTCAGCTTCACCCGTTGGTATGTTCGGCCTTCAACGCCGACTTTGACGGGGACCAAATGGCCGTGCACGTTCCCCTGAGCCATGCGGCCATATTGGAAGCCCAGCTGCTCATGCTGGCATCCCATAATATTCTGAACCCGCAGAATGGTACGCCGATTACCCTGCCTTCTCAGGACATGGTATTGGGACTCTATTATATCACCAAAGGGAAACGCTCCACCGAGGAAGAAAAGGTGAAAGGCGAGGGAATGCATTTCTATAGCCCTGAAGAGGTGATCATCGCCCACAACGAGGGGAGGGTGGACCTGCACGCCTTTATTAAGGTGAAGGTGCCCATTCGGACCAAGACCGGAGAGTTGAAAACCGAACTCACCGAGACCACAGTGGGCCGGGTAATATTCAACCAGTATGTGCCCAAAGAGAATGGGTTTGTCAATGCCCTGCTGACTAAGAAATCGCTCCGGGAGATCATCGGCGATATCCTCAAGCATACTAATATTCCCAAGACCGTTCAGTTCCTGGACGATATCAAGCAACTCGGGTTCCGTACAGCCTTCCAAGGGGGTCTTTCCTTCAACATCAAGGACCTGACCGTTCCGGAAGTGAAGTCTGAACTGATCCAAAATGCCCAGGCGGAAGTGGATGAGGTTTGGGAAAACTACAACATGGGGCTGATCACCAATAACGAACGTTATAATCAGATCATCGACATCTGGTCCCGGGTGGACACCCGGGTAACCGAGACGCTGATCCGGGAAATGGCTGCCGACAAGCAAGGATTCAACTCCGTGTATATGATGCTGGACTCCGGTGCTCGGGGTTCCAAGCAGCAGGTAAAGCAGCTGGCGGGTCTGAGAGGGCTGATGGCCAAGCCACGCCGGAGCGGATCCAGTGGATCGGAAATTATCGAAAACCCCATCCTGTCCAACTTTAAAGTGGGGCTGAGCGTACTCGAGTACTTCATCTCCACCCACGGGGCCCGAAAAGGACTTGCGGATACCGCCCTGAAGACAGCCGACGCTGGGTATCTGACCCGTCGTCTGGTGGATGTCGCCCAGGATGTGGTCATCAATGAAGAAGATTGTGGTACCCTTCGCGGTATCTATATATCCGCCCTGAAGGACAATGAGGAGATTGTAGAATCCCTTTTTGACCGGATTCTGGGACGGACGGCCCTTCATGATGTCTATGATCCGCATACGGATGAGCGTATTGCCGTTGCCGGTGAGGAGATAACGGAAGATGTGGCCAGAAGAATCGAAGAAAGCGGCATTGAATCCGTGGATATTCGGTCGGTGCTGACCTGTGAGGCCCGTCGGGGTGTTTGCGCAAAATGTTATGGCAAGAACCTGGCTACTGGATTCACCGCCCAGAAGGGAGATGCCGTGGGAATCATCGCCGCCCAATCCATCGGGGAGCCGGGTACTCAGCTTACCCTGAGGACTTTCCACGTGGGAGGGGTAGCCGGATCTTCCGCCATCGAATCCCAGTTGCTGGCCAAGTTCGACGGGACCATTCAGTTTGACGGGTTGAGGACCACGGAGTTCGAGGATGATGAAGGCGAAATGGCCACCATCGTCATCGGACGTACCGGAGAGATGCGGATTATCGATCTGGAAAATGATCGCCTGCTGGTGACCAACAATATTCCCTATGGGTCCTTGCTTAAAGTGAAGAATGGACAGAAGGTGACTAAAGGACAGGTGATCTGTACCTGGGATCCCTTTAATGCCGTGATCATATCTGAAGTGACAGGTAAAGTAAGGTTTGAGTCCGTAATCGAAGGGGTTACCTATAGAGAGGAGGCAGACGAGCAAACCGGGCACAGAGAGAAGGTGGTGATCGAAACCAAGGATAAGACCAAGATCCCTGCCGTGATTGTCGAAGGCAAGGAGGAGAAGATGTATAACCTTCCGGTAGGATCCCATATTGCCGTGAATGCCGGCGATACCGTGCGTAACGGTCAGGTATTGGCCAAGATCCCCAGGATCATGGGAAGAAGCCGGGACATTACCGGAGGTCTGCCCCGCGTAACGGAGCTGTTTGAGGCTAGAAACCCGAGCAATCCGGCGATTGTAGCGGAAATCGACGGGGTGGTTACCTTTGGCAACATAAAACGAGGCAACCGCGAGATCATTGTGGAATCCAGAGAAGGCCTGGTGAAGAAGTATCTGGTTCCCCTGACCCGACACATTATGGTGCAGGATGGGGACTTTGTGAAAGCGGGTACTGCCCTGTCTGATGGGGCCACCACGCCCGGAGATATCCTTTCCATCAAGGGGCCCTTTGCGGTTCAAGAATACCTGGTGAATGAAATTCAAGAGGTATACCGACTCCAAGGTGTGAAGATCAACGACAAGCATATTGAAGTGATCGTTCGCCAGATGATGCGCAAAGTGAAGATCATCGATCCGGGAGATACCCGATTCCTGGAAGACGATACGGTCGATAAGTTCGACTTCATGGAGGAAAACGATTGGATATTCGACAAGAAGGTGGTTACCGATGCCGGGGACTCCGATAAGTATCATGCCGGTCAGATTCTGACTCTCCGGGAGATCCGGGAAGGCAATAGCCTGCTGCGCAGAGCGGATAAGAAGCTGATTGAATACCGGGATGCCAATCCCGCGACCTCAGCACCCTTGCTTCTGGGTATCACTAAGGCTTCCCTGGGTACGCATAGCTGGATTTCTGCGGCATCGTTCCAGGAGACCACTAAGGTCTTGTCTCAGGCGGCCATCAGCGGTAAGTCCGATGAGCTTATGGGACTGAAGGAGAACGTCATCACCGGTAATTTGATACCGGCGGGAACGGGAATCCGGGAGTATGAAGAGCTGATTGTCGGATCCAAAGAGGAATTCGAACTTCTGATGGCCAACCGGGATGTGTTGGAGTTTGACGAAGAGGAATAGTCCCTGCTTCCCGTAGATTCTGGGATATCATAATCGGAATTAAAGGTGATTCGGGCCGTCTCTAAGGAGATGGCCCTTTTTAGGTGCGCCGCGCATGGCAATTAACTAGGTGATGAAAGTCCCCTTGGGGGTAAGCCTCCGAGCAAGTACATATTTTGGCTTTCGAAGATGGGGTATAGTTTT
>CAYPQN010000041.1:0-18318 GCA_964412885.1 uncultured Chitinophagaceae bacterium
ACTCAAAACAGCAGCATAAAAAGCTGCAAGTTGATTTTATTTAGAAAACGATTACAGAAAATATCAAAAAATCAATCCCAACTCCGAATAAAATGAAAAAAGCCGCCTCAGACTTTTGAGACGGCCTCTTTTGGTGGAACCGGCGAGAATCGAACTCGCGTCCAAACATATGCCCGATAAGGTTTCTACATGTTTATTCCGGAATTGAGTTTCAGAAATCCCCCAGAACCGGACGAACTTAGTGATTTCCTATCTGCTGAAATTTTCCCGGGAACCATCGCAGCTCTGGCCCCGGTATCCTGTTTTTTGGATGATTTAGGCGGCAGGAAAGGTTACAGGCACCCTCTCTCTGCGGCCAAAATGGATGCGCTAGTATCTACTAGGCAGCCATGGCGTAGTTGTTCTCGCCATTTAGAGTTTGAATATTCAGATTTACGTGCTAATTATCCAACGCACGACATGCTTATCCTTACCCTGCCCTATGCTGTCAAAACCAGTCGGCCCCAATTCATTCATAGGTGGGTTAGTCCAACCTTCCCGAACAGGAAGGTTCCCCTATGGCAAAGAACTTCTTCGAAATACAAAATTAAGGAAAATCTCCACTTCGCCTGTTAAAATCGCTAATCACCCCCCGAAAAGCCGGAAAATATCCAGGCCGTTGGCATAAAGCATCAAGGCGAGCAGAATGACTAGCCCGACCGTGGTGGAGATTTCCATCACCTTTTCAGGTACTTTCCTTCCGGAGATCATTTCGATGATCAGGAAGACCACATAACCCCCGTCCAGTCCGGGAATTGGCAATAAATTCATTATGGCCAGGATGATGGACACAAAGGCCGTGAGCATAAGGAAAGCCTGCCAGTCAAATACCGGAGCAAAAAGTTTGCCGAAGCTGACCAATCCGCCCAGGCTCTCCGATACCTTTACTTCCGGGGAGGTGAAGATCATTTTCAGCTGCTTCCAGTAATTGCCGATCTGTTCGCCCGTGTAGGCAAAACCTCTTCCTATGGCGTCCACAGGACCGTATTTCAGCCGGTCGGTGGCAAAGAAATCTGTATATCCCTTTGCCCCAAAGCCCAGAATACCGGATTCGGGAACCTGTCCTTCCAGGCTCAGGGATTCCCCATTTCTGATCAGGTTCAGCCGGATGGATTCCCCGGCCAGAGAAGACTTGGTTTCTTCGAACTCGTCAAAAAAGAAAATAGGCTGATCATTTATGCCAACGATGCTGTCCCCGGCCTGAAGCCCCATTTTCTCCGCCGTGCTGGCCGGGCTGACCATGCCGACCACGGTAGGAATTCGCGGCTGAATGAACACTTTGGATTGTTCTTTGATCAGCCGGCGAATGGTACCTTCGGGAATGGGCACTTCGGTTTCCACTCCATCGCGGATTACCGTAAAGCTCTTGGCCTCGTTGACTAGAAACTCAGGGACGATTTTGTGGAACCGATCCACGGTTTTTCCTCCAACGGCAATGATTTTATCCCCGCTGCGCAGGCCGGCTTCCTGGGCAATGGGTCCGGCCACAATGCCATAGCGGGCATTTTCCGTAGGCAGGTATTCTTCACCCCAGTAGCCAAAGACATAGGCATAAATGCCACAGGCGACCACTAGGTTCATAATGATCCCGCCCAGCATGATGAAAAGTCGTTGATAAGCTTTTTTGGATCGGTATTCCCAAGGCTGGGCAGGCTCGGCCAGCTGATCTTTGTCCATGCTTTCGTCTACCATTCCGGCAATCTTCACGTAGCCTCCCAGGGGGAACCATCCCAGTCCGAATTCCGTTTCCCCGACTTTTTTCTTGAACAGGGAGAAGTTCAGGACCGAGGGGAAAGGGAAAAGAAAATCAAAGAACAGGTAGAATTTCTCGACCCGGGTTTTGAAAAGCCGGGCAAAGAGGTAATGCCCGAATTCATGAAGAAGGATGAGCAGGGATAAGGCGGCAAAGAACTGGATGGCTTGAATGGCCCCTCCGGAAATCAGTAGAACAGCACTCATGTATAGCTTGGGAGTTAAGGAGTATGATTAGTAGGATAATTGACTGTTTTTAACCCTTTCTGTGGCCAGCATCCGGGCTTCCTTATCCGAGGTAATGAGGTCTGCCAATTCCGGCTTTTCTATGAAATCGATGTCCTCCAGCACAGATTCGATGATATCGCTCATTTCAATGAAGCTGACGCGGTTCTGCAGGAATGAATGGACGACCACTTCATTGGCCGCATTGAGCACGCAGGGGGCATTGCCTCCACGGAGCATGGATTCCTTGGCTAGGCTAAGGTTTCGGAATGTTTTGTAGTCGGGCTGTTCGAAGGTTAATTTGGGGAAATCCTTGAAATCAAACCTCTTGAACTCGTTGGGTATACGATAAGGCCAGGCCAGGGCGTATTGAATGGGAAGCCTCATATCCAGGGGCCCCAATTGAGCCTTTATGGATCCATCCTTGAACTCCACCAGGGAGTGGATGATGGACTGGGGGTGGACGATGACTTCTATTTGGTCATTGCTCAGTCCAAACAGCCATTTGGCTTCGATCATTTCCAGTCCCTTGTTCATTAGGGTGGCGCTGTCGATGGTGTTTTTGGCTCCCATGGACCAGTTAGGATGCTGCAGGGCATGGCTAGCCTTTACATTTACCAGATAATTGGGCTTTCGTCCCAGGAAAGGCCCCCCTGAAGCGGTGAGAATAATCTTCTCAATCAAGTCGGGGTTTTCCCCCACCAGGCACTGAAAAATAGCCGTATGTTCACTGTCGATGGGAATAATCTCCACTTTTTGCCTGGAGGCCATTTCCATGACCAGCTCTCCGGCTACTACCATGGTTTCTTTGTTGGCTAGAGCTACACGCTTGCCGGCTTCAATGGCTGCAAGGGTGGATCGGAGCCCGGCAAAGCCCACTATGGCTGCTACCACCAGATCCACGGATTCCCAGGCGACGACTTCTTTCAATGCAGAATGTCCGGCAAAGACCTTGATCGGCTCTGAGGACAAGGCTTCCTTTACCTGGGTGTATTTGTTCTCATCGGAGATGACTACGGCATTGGGCTGGAACTTCAAGGCTTGTTCCACCAACAGATCCGCTTGGCTGTGTGCGGACAGAATCTCGACCTGGAAAAGTTCCGGGTGGGCGGAAACCACTTCAAGGGTCTGAGTTCCAATGGAACCTGTGGATCCCAGGATGGCTAACTGTGTCTTCTTCTTGTTTTTGTTCTCCATGGCATTAATCCCGCAAAGGTATGAAAGATTAAAGCATTGTCATTTCCTATTCTATCCGGGGCAAAATTAGACAAACCCTGAATTATGGCCCCTTTTTCCGTCAAGGCAGCCACAGAGCAGGGCTTTCCCATGGACCGGTCCAGAGCCCAGTCTCTCCTTCTCAGTAAAAAGAACTGAGGTAGGGATATCGGTCCGCATACAGGGATTTTACTTTCTTTTGGATCAGGGACCTAAGTTGGTCCAGATTCTGCCGCTCCGTGGCGGAGATGAACACGCAGTCCTCCGTCTCTTTTTCCCATCGGCTTTTCAGTTGGGCCCGGAGGCTGGCCTTCACCTCCTCATCCAGCCATGGGTCATAGGCCTGGGCTTCGTAGAGATCCATTTTATTGAAAACAGTGATTTGCGGCTTTTCATAGGCTCCGATCTCCTGCAGTGTTTTCTTGACCACGGCCATCTGATCCTCAAAGCGGGGATGGGAAATATCCACTACATGGAGCAGAAGATCCGCTTCCCTAACCTCATCCAGAGTGCTTTTGAAACTCTCGACCAAATGGTGGGGCAGTTTCCGGATGAAACCTACCGTATCGCTTAGCAGGAAAGGAGTCTGTTCGTAAACGATTCTTCGGGTTACGGTATCCAGGGTGGCAAACAGTTTGTTTTCCGCCAAGAGATCCGATTTGGCCAGCCGGTTCATCAGGGTGCTTTTGCCTACATTGGTATAGCCGACCAGGGCCACCCGGATATAGATGCCTCTTTCCTTGCGCTGGGTAATCGACTGCTTGTCAATCTCTTTTAGCCGTTTTCGGAGAAGGGCTATTTTGTCCTTGACCAGCCGACGGTCCGTTTCGATTTCGGATTCTCCCGGTCCCCGGGAACCAATCCCTGCACCTTGCCGCTCCAGGTGTTTCCACATCCCTTTCAGCCGGGGCAGTATGTACTGGTACTGGGCCAGTTCCACCTGGGCCTTGGCTTGGGCGGTCTTGGCCCGGCTGGCGAATATGTCCAATATCAGGTCACTGCGGTCAATGACTTTTATTTTGAGGACCTCTTCGATATTGCCAATCTGCGATCCCGTGAGCTCATCGTCAAATATGACCAGAGAAATGCCTTTTTCTTCCACATATTGCCTTACCTCTTCCAGCTTTCCCTTGCCTATAAAGGTTTTGGTATCTGGTTTGGGCAGCCGCTGGATGAATCTTTTTCGGGTTCTGGCTCCGGCCGTTTCCGCCAGGAAAGCCAGCTCGTCCAGGTATTCCTTTACTTGCTCCTCCGTCTGGCTTTGCGTGATCAGGCCGACCAGAACGGCATCCACCTCTTCATACTGGGTGCTTTTCTTTTCAATCATAGGATATATAGCCGATAAAAAACCCATCCACAAGGATGGGTTTGATCAAAATTAAGGATTATTCAATTTATAGCAGTCTCTCCTGCTCCCGGAACCAGCGTTCCGGAATACTGCCGGAACTGGCGGTCAGGTAATCATTGTAGGAGCAGGGGATGATTGCCTGATTGGGCAGGGTCATCCACCAGCGGTTGGATTTTTTGCTCTTCAGAAATAAGGTGTCCACATCGGCAATGTCCACATGGAACTGATAAAAAGCGGACTTGTCGCCCAGGTCCGCCTCCCGGTATCTAATGGACAGCCCATCCACAAAATACCAGACCATCTGGGCAATAAGCCTTGCGGTCAAGGCAATGGCCTCATGGTCGGGGCGGACTCCGTAAATGCCCAGGGAGTTCAGTCGGGTGGCCATTCCGGCATAGCGCATCAGACTACATGCTTCTTCACCCGAAAGTCCGTTTGGGGAATTTCTTTCGCAGTAAGGGGCGTCGGCGTAACGGAGGCTTTGCATGTCAAAGGCGAGAATATCGGCCGTTCTGAGTACCGGTTCCATTTCGTCGATCTGCTCGCGGACCTTACCCAGACGGTAGAGGTCAAATCGGAGTTTGTCCAGGGATTCCAGAATACTAGGATGATTATAGTAGGTCTGGAAGCCTATATGGCTGTAATGCCTGAGGAAATTGGGCTGTTCGGTGAACAGGTCCATAAGAAAGCTTCGGGAGTCGGGGGATTCGGATTCGTCCAGGTCGACCAGGGGGTCTACACAGGCCAGATGAGCCCATTCCCCCAATTCTTTGTATACTTGATATTGGGCCAGGCAAAGGTCATGGGAACCTCCGAGGACTATGGCTTTTTTTCCCCGGACATGCATTTCGTCCAGAATGATTTTCAGTGCGGCCAGACTGTCTCCCCATTTTTGTCCTGGGTTCAGGTTGCCCAGGTCGGCCCAGGGAATTCCCTGCCAGTCATACATGGAATAGAGTTCTTCGCGTACCTTATCGGCCACCAGGGGATAGACTGCCGGTTCCCCTTCTCCTCGGTACTCCCCGCATCCAATGAGGAACACATCGGCGTCCTCCAGGTTGAGATGCAGGCCGGAAAGTGTCCGGATCTGTCTTCCAATCTGACCTGGGGCATAGGATTCTTCCGGATTCTCCTGCTGAAACCGGGAGGGAGATAAATAGGCACTCAGCTCTTGCATGATATCTAAAGGCAATGGGGGTCGAAAGTAAGGAATAGTTCCCAAATCTTCCGAATCCTGGTCGGGACCGGGGGTGGTTTGTCCTCATGAAAATATGGGCAAACTGCATGGAATCTTCTTCTTTTCTCTATTTTTGGCTTTATGGCGGGAAAGAAAGCAAAACCCACGTATATGAATGCGATCATCGGGATTTCGCTGGTGCTGTTTTTATTGGGTACCCTGGGCTGGCTGGTGCTCAATGGGAGATCCCTGAGCAAGGCTTTCCGGGAGGATATTCAGGTCGAAGTGATTTTGCATGACAATACCCGGGAGGAAAACCTTCGGAAGTTGGAATCCATATTCCGGAATCAGCCCTTTGTGAAGTCCACGGAGATGATTACCAAGGAGATGGCGGCGAAGAGGTTCATGGCTGGGGGCGGGGAAGACTATACTCAGGTGTTGGACTTCAATCCGCTTTATCCTTCGATTCTGCTGAATCTTCATCAGGAATACGTGAATACCGACAGTCTGGAGAAAATAAGGCGGTTTGCCATGCAAAGCAATATTGTCCGGGATTTCACCTACCCGAATGCCGTGGTCGATAAGCTGAATGCCAATCTCCAGAAAATCGGAATCATTCTGGCGGGTATTTCCTTATTGCTGTCCATAGTCGTGGTTATCCTAATCGACAATACCGTAAGGCTGGCCATGTTCAGCAACCGTTTTCTGATCAAAACCATGCAAATGGTAGGGGCCACCCGATGGTTCATATCCCGGCCTTTTGATCAGCGGGCCATAATCAACGGATTTCTGAGCGGACTGCTGGCCGTAGGGGGACTTTATCTGCTGATCTCTTTTGCCGAATCCCTATTCCCTCCCATCAAGATCCTGCATGATCCGGCATCTCTGGGCCTGCTCATGGCCTCCATGATTCTGCTTGGTGTTTTGATTTCCTTGTTGAGCACCCACCGATCCGTGATCAAATACCTGAAGATGCATTTGGATGATCTTTATTAAATTTGAAGCCTAAACCCTAGCTATGTCCAAACCTAAGTCCGGAGTCCAGTCGACCCCTTCCGGGAATTCAAGGGAAATCCTGTTCGATAAATCCAATTACCTGTGGATGATCGGGGGAGTGGTACTGATCATTCTCGGATTCATATTGATGTCGGGGGGAAAGAGCCCGGATCCCAATGAGTTCCTTTACGAGGAGATTTATAGTTTCCGACGGATTACCCTGGCCCCCCTGTTGATTCTGATCGGTTTTGGGGTGGAGGCCTATGCCATAATGAAAAAGCCCAAAGGAGTATAGTTCCCCTTGCCCCGTATTTAATCCCTTGGGGGAATAAAAAAACTCTTCTGCCATCAGAAGGGTGGGATCTATTCGATTCTTATAGTTTCCAATCTTCCACGCTGGATCCCTGGGGCTCTTCTTCGGAATCGGAGAGGTTGAAATAGGCCTTTTCGGTATCGGTCTGCTGCGTCTTTTCGCTTTCCTCCTGGGGAAGGTCCGGGGAGTCCAAGGATTCCGTGGGCTCTGCAGCCAAAGAGAGCAAACCCTCCTCTTCGGGTTCAGGACGATAGGAGTCAAAATCGAAATCCGGCAAGAGTTCCGTTTTCACATAATCCACACATTCGTTCAGTGCGGAAACGAACTTGTTGAAATCCTCCTTATACAGATGAAGTTTATACCTTTCATAGACCTTACCCTTTTTCTCGTCGAAATGTTTCTTGCTTTCCGTGATGGTGAGAAAATAATCGTTTCTCCGGGTGGCCCGAACATCAAAGAAGTAGGTTCTGCGTTTCCCTGCTCTTAACATTTTGGAAAATATACTTTCCGAATTCCGGCCATTCTCCCCGTTGTTTTTTGTTTCGTACGCCACAGTTCAGGTTTTTGGTTTAAACTTTTTTCGGTATAGAACAAAAATAATTAAGAATTTGAACTATTCAAATCGGTGAACAGACCCGCAGATCTCTTTCCCGCAGCACTCCGAAGGCCCCCAGAGGCTGCTCCGGGGCAGCTGTTCTAAATTGAATGATAATTGTGATATAAAACAGATTTGCTTACATGGATTTAGCGCTCGGTTAACGCAATAGCTTCAGGGCTTGGTCTAGCCATTCCTGAATCCGGGACAAGGCCAGATCCACTTTCCAGTTTTTTCTGTTTCGAGGTTCCACATAGTTGGAAATTCCCCGGATCTGGAGGCAGGGCAGCTTTTCCTGATGGCATACATAATAGAATGCGGCTCCTTCCATGGTCTCCAGCTGGTAGGTCAGGGGCAGGGATTTCCAGAGAGACAGACTGCGATCAGACCCGGTGGCGGTCTGTCGGGTAAGAGCGGATACCGAGGAAATGGGAATCTGCTCTGCAAGGGGATAGGGCCCGTTAATCAATTCCCCGTTCCGGAAAGGGGGTTCCTGGGGATCTATCAGGCCCAGGTCGAATACGGATAAGAACCCTTCAGGGGAATCGGCGCCCAGATCCGCCATCCATTCCCTTTCCACGTAGACGACTTCTCCCAGGGCAAGACTCCGGTCCCAACTTCCGGCGATGCCGATCTGAATAGCCATGTCATAGGGTCGGGCCAAAATGGTCCGGGTCAGATGATAACTGGTGGAGACAAGACCGGGACCGCTGGGGAGCAGATCTATGTCATGACCAAGAATCCGGGTTTTTCGAATTCGTCCATGCGTCCAGGGGGATGAGGGTTCGGGATTCCAGGGGGAAAGTTCTCCCGGCGTTGCCGCCGTGATCAGTAGATTCATGACCAAATCTAAGGCAATTTTTCCTTAGCGGCCCGCGATGAGGGGAGTCTTGGCTTGAACCCGGGTTTTGTCCAAATCGTCCGGTAATAGTACTTTTGTGGGATAATCTAGCATTATGGTTTATCTCACCAGGGTCGAGCATTTCAATGCGGCCCATCGATTACACAATCCCGCCTGGTCCAAGGAAAAGAACGAGGAAGTATTCGGAAAGTGCAACAACGAAAACTGGCATGGGCATAATTATGAGCTTCATGTGACGATAAAAGGAGAGCCGGATCCGAATACAGGTTTTGTGGTGAATGCCAAGGAGTTGGGCGAACTGATCCGAGAGTTGATCCTGGAGCGCATCGACCATAGGAACCTGAATTTGGATGTGCCCTTTATGGAGGGAAAGATGACCAGCGCAGAGAATCTGGCCATGGGTATATGGAATGAACTCCAGCCGCATATTCAGGCATTGGGGTCGGAAATGCATTGCATCCGCCTGCATGAGACGCCCCGGATATATGTGGAATACTACGGATAATCCCAGGGTTTCGGGAGTTTTTAGAATACGATTATCATTTTATGCATGCCCTATAAACGGAAAGACTTTTACCACCCCCAGATATCCGAGAAATTGTCGGAATCCTATCGGCAGATCATAGAACAGATCGGGGAGGACCCGGATCGTGAAGGGCTGGTCAAGACGCCGGAGCGGGTAGCCAAAGCCATGCAGTACATGACCCAAGGCTATCATATTGACGGTAGGGATATTCTCAACAGTGCCCGGTTCAGGGAATCGTATTCGGAAATGGTGATCGTCAAGGATATAGAGCTGTATTCCATGTGCGAACATCATCTTTTGCCTTTTTACGGGAAGGCGCATATCGCCTATATCCCCAACGGGTATATCACCGGTTTGAGCAAGCTGGCCCGGGTGGTGGACTGTTTTGCCCGACGGCTTCAGGTTCAGGAACGCCTCACGCATCAGATTCTGGACTGTGTCCAGGAGACCCTCCATCCCCTAGGGGTGGGGGTGGTCATCGAAGCGAGGCATTTGTGCATGATGATGCGGGGGGTCCAAAAGCAAAACAGCCTGACTACCACCTCCGCATTCAGCGGTCAGTTTGAGCAGAATGAAACCCGTTCGGAATTTCTGCGGCTGATTTCGGCAGAATTGAGCTAGTCCAAACCGCTAGATCCCTGGAGTGCCGGAAGTTTAAGTCTTGAGGATTTCCATTCGGACCTTTTTGTTCTTGATTTTCTCTTTTTGAATCCTATGGAAGAGATAAGAGAGTTGGGAACGGCGGATACCCACGAAAGCCTGATAATCCTTGACTTCGATTATGCCGACATCCTCGGCCCGGATTTGTCCTTTTTGAGTCAGGAAACCTAGAATGTCGCCTTTGCTGATTTTATCTTTTTTACCCGCGCCTAGGAATAGGGTTCCCCATTTGGGTTTGGCGGGAATCGGCGCATTCGGTTCCGGCTCGATTTCGGTTAGGTTCCCGGGAAGGTATGGGGGAATGGTTTCCTCGGGGGAGAGTAAGAGGATGGCCGTCCCGCTGGATTTCATTCGGGCTGTTCGACCATTGCGGTGCACATAGCTCTGTTCATCCAAGGGTAAGTGATAGTGAATAATGTATCGGATAAAGGGGATATCCAGGCCCCGGGAAGCCAGATCGGTGGTAATCAGCAGCCAGGAGGATCCGTTGCGGAATTTGGCCAATGCCAGGTCCCGGTCTCTCTGCTCCATGGCTCCGTGATAATAGACGGGCACCAGCCCTTTTTCCTTTGCCTGTTTCCATAGTCTTTCCACGGAATCCCGGTGATTGCAGAAAACGATGGTGGGTCTTGCCCCTAAATGGCATATTAACTCCCACAGTCTAGAGGATTTGTCCTTTTGGTCCGTGGAGCAGATCTTCACCTCCAAAGGGCGGTCAGGTTCTTCTCCCTGGGAGGAGTATACCATAGTCCGGTAGCGGGATGGCAGAAAATCAGGTATTTCACCGTTTTCTGTGGCGGAACTGAGCAGGAAACCAGGGGAGGAGGGAATGGACTCGATAAGGAACCGGGTCTCTTCTTCAAAACCGGATTCCAGGGTTTTATCGAACTCATCCAGCACCACCGTCTTGAGATTTCGGAAGTCCAGGTGATTTCGCCGAAGGTGATCGGCCAGCCGCCCCGGAGTGCCGACGATCAGCCCTGGAGGCTCCGTCAGGGAATTTTCCTCGATTTCCCTTTTTCTTCCTCCGTAACAGGCCACTACCTTTATCCCCGTTTGCATGGAGCGGAAACTGGATTCTATTTGCTGGGCCAACTCCCGGGTGGGCACGATAATCAGGGATTGTAATACTCCCGGGAGGTTCCGGTCCATTCTCCTGAGGGCGTAGAGGAGGAAAGCCAGGGTTTTGCCTGACCCAGTCGGCGATATCAGTCTAAGGGATTCGGGGGAATCCCAGGCATTCCAAACGGATTCCTGCATGGGATTCCATTTCTTGACTCCGAGTCGGGACAACCATAGAGACAGTTCATTCCTTTGAGACTCTCCCATGTCGACCGTTTTTTTCATGTTCATTGGTTTCGAAGTTATGCCAAACCTCAGAAGCTATCGTCATGAGGAGGAAGGTATGTAGGGGACATCCGAGCGGAAGGTCGATGAAATTCGGGGGAATGGCCCTTCACCTTTCCCTTCCGGTTCCGTTTTCCGGATCATTTAGTCAGCACCTGGAAATGGGGAGAACAAAAAGCCGGAAAACCTGTGCATTTTCCGGCTTGTGGAGAATACCGGAGTCGAACCGGTGACCTCTTGCATGCCATGCAAGCGCTCTAGCCAGCTGAGCTAATTCCCCAATTGGATTGCGAAGATAGGGCTAAGGCGGGGATTTTTCAAAATAAGGCTCAAGGATTTTTTTTCTTTTGGGGAAGACTGCTTATGTTCATATCATCTCAAATTCTGTTTTCAAGGTTCTGTGCTCGTTTTTTTAGACCTTTAGGGTTATGGTCGGTACCCAGAGGGATTGGTGTCGCCCGCAACCTGGCCGGATATCCACCAAGACCAAGAAAAACATAGTGCTATGTGGAAGATGATTTTGACTTACCTGTATCTGCGCAAGCAGGATCCTAATGACCCTAAGCATCTGGATGTTCGATTCATGCATGGCATGAACCGAATATCCATTTTCCTGTTCTTACTGGCCCTGGTCCTTATGCTGGTGCGCTGGATCTCCGGCTAGTCGGTAAATGATTTTGGCGGCCTTCAAGGAGGCGTTCTCCTGGCCGAGGATTTCCTTCAATTTGGTGTAATCCTGCAGAATTTGATTTCGGACAGACCCCTCCAGAATACGCCTTAGTTCCTTTTTCAGTCTTTCGGGATTCAGGTCCTTTTGAATTAATTCCCGAACCACTTCCTTTTCCATAATCAGGTTAACCAGGGAAATATAAGGGACTTTTATCAGTCTTTTGGCCAACCAATAGGACAAGGGATTTCCCAGGTAACATACGACTTGGGGGACTCCGGATAAGGCTGTTTCCAAGGTGGCGGTCCCACTGGTGACCAAGGCGGCATGGGCCTGCTGGAGCAGGGCATGGGTTTGCCCTTCCAGAAGCATTACCGGGTGATCCCCAATCATCTGATCATAAAATCGCGAAGGCAGTCCGGGGGCCTGGGCGACGACAAACTGATAATCCGGAAAGGATTCCACCACCTGGAGCATGATGGGGAGTTTTCTTTGAATCTCTTGATGACGGCTGCCCGGCAGTAGGGCAATAATCGGGCGGGAGGCCAGAGGCGGAAGGGGTTTTTTTTGGGCATCCTCCATTACGGTTGTCAGAGGATGTCCCACATAGTGGACCGGATAATTCCATCGGGCATAGAATTCCTTTTCGAAGGGGAGTATGACGATCATCTCGTCAATATTTCTTTTAATGGCCTCCACCCGGCTCTCCTTCCATGCCCAAACCTGAGGCGAAATATAATAGACGGTTTTGAAATGTTGTTTTTTGGCCCAGGAGGCTATGCGGAGATTAAATCCAGGATAATCAATAAAGATCAGCACATCGGGGTCAAAGGCTGTGATATCCCGACGGCAAAGGGCCAGATTTTTTAATATGGTAGGGAGGTGTGTGATCACCTCCCAAAAACCCATGAAGGCCAGGTCCCGGATGTGGCGGACCAATATGCCTCCGGCGGAACGCATATGATCCCCACCCCAGCATCGGACCTGGGCTTGTGGATCCACGGCTTTTAAGGAACGTATCAGATTGCCTCCATGAAGATCCCCGCTGGCCTCTCCGGCAATGATATAGTATTTCATGGGTCAATGAAATTCGGGTGCTTCATCGGGCTCTAGACCCATACATATTTAATGAGTATGAAAAGGACGAAGTAGAGCATGGTGGCCACCAATACTCCCCGGGCGGTATAGTCCAGCCTTTTGGAGGAAAAATATAGAAATGGAATAATGTTGGAAAGAACACAGAGGCTGAGGACGGCGGGACCAATTTTCCCCCCTGAGCTCAATTGCCTAAGGTACCCGTCGAAAGTATAAGCACTGAACTTGATGAAGTAGGTGGCCACTCCGGCCAACATGGGTAAAAGGATTCCAATGACCAGACCGATGATGGGTAAATTTCTTTTCATGGATGTCCGTGTTTTTAGGCACAATTTAGGCTTAGCTCGCACAAATGTAGGCATCAAAGGCCTAAACCCTTAACTTTGGCGTCAAAATCGGGTATGAATCCTCTAAACTTTAAGCTCAAGAACCTGCCGGAGCGTACTGAGCAACCCAGAAAGTACGGGTTGACCATGGTGATGGATAAGGGGATGGGCATTGACGAGGTGAAGAATTTTCTGTCTGTATCCTCTCCTTTTGTGGATCTGGTGAAGTTCGGGTTTGGTACGGCCGTGGTCACCCAGCAACTGAGGAAGAAAATCGAGGTGTATCGGTCCTATAATATACCCATTTACTTTGGAGGCACTCTTTTCGAGGCCTATTTGATCCGCAATCAGATAGATGATTATATAGCGGTTTTAAAAGACTACGGGATCCAGGATGTGGAAGTATCCGATGGGTCCGTTATTCTGCCGCATGCGGAAAAATGTGGTTATATTGAGAAGCTGGCCCGGCACTTCCGGGTTTTTTCCGAAGTGGGATCCAAAGATGCGGCGCATATAATGCCGCCCTATCAATGGATTAACCTTATGCAGGCGGAACTTTCCGCTGGGTCCACCTATGTGATTGCCGAAGCCCGGGAAGCAGGGAACGTGGGAATATACCGGGGAACCGGCGAAGTCAGAGAAGGGTTGGTCCAGGAAATTCTTACGCAGATTCCCTATGAGAAAATCATCTGGGAGGCCCCTCAAAAGGCTCAGCAGGTCTATTTTCTGACCCTATTGGGGGCTAATGTGAATCTAGGCAATATAGCTCCCGCCGAAATACTTCCCCTCGAATCCATGCGTTATGGACTACGAGGGGATACTTTCCACCTTTTTCTGGACTCCCACAGGAGATAAGGGCGGGTATTCCTCACCGTTGCGCCGGGAACGAAGCCGATCAAGTCGATGAACCTTTTTTTGGATTGATGGCGGGTAAATTATTATTTGGATTGATAGGATATCCGATCGCCCATTCCCGGTCTCCGGAATGGTTTGGCCAATGGTTCCGGGACAAAGGAATCCAGGCTAGCTATCAACTATTCCCTGCCCCGGATGCTGAGGAGCTGAAGAGGGTGCTGGAAGAGAACCCGGATCTTCGGGGATTTAATGTGACCATTCCCCACAAAAGGACGATATTCCCCTTTCTCGATGAACTGGATCCTGTTGCCCGGCTTGTCGGTGCGGTGAACTGTGTACGGGTGGATCAGGGCAGGAGGAAGGGCTTTAATACCGATGCCCCAGCCTTTGCGAGAACCCTGGAAGGAATCGGACCCGTGGACAGGGCATTGATTTTGGGTACTGGCGGAGCGTCCCGGGCCGTTAGTTATGCCTTGGACCAGTTGGGTATAGCCTGGCAGAAAGTGTCCCGCCATCCCGAATCCAGTCAGGAATGGGGATATCATCAGTTAAGCCCTCAACAGATTCGGGAATTTCGGCTGATAATTAATACTACCCCCCTGGGAGCACCTCCCTTGGATAGGGAATCTCCTCCCATCCCTTATGAGGCTATCGGACCCGGTTTTTTTCTTTACGACCTGGTTTACCAACCGGAGGCTACCGTATTTCTGGAAGAGGGCAGGAAAAGGGGGGCCTGGGTGAAAAACGGCTTAGAAATGCTACATCTCCAGGCCGAGTACTCCTGGAATATCTGGAATACCGGTCAGCCAATCGTATAGTATACGCAGGTGGTGATGAAGTTCCGGATAAAGGGAAGTTTGGTTACCCAGGGATACTGCCGTTTGGGTTTCAGGCCGAATTTGTATTTGTATATGGGATTGATCAAGTAGTGCCTTTTGTTTCTGATCTCGAATCCGGATTCCCGGACAATGCGCTCAAACCGTTCTATAGAAATCTGGGTATCGTAAATTTCCATAAGTTCCCGAATAATGCCTGGATCTTCCCGGGCTATTTTGAGGATCCCTTTGTATACAGGTTTGGGAAGCAGGTGATAGTACGGTAGTTTACTGGTCCATTTCTTTTCGCAGATTTGCTGGTGACCTCCAAAGGGCATATACCAGGGCGGGAATCCAAAAAAAATCTGCCCTTGAGGTTTCAAGAAGTGGCGCAAATAGGGAATGAATCTTTCCTGTTCGGGAATATGTTCAATGGCGTCCTTGAGGATAATCAGATCAAACAGGCCACGGAAAGTTTGCAGAAAATGTTCATTGTATACGTTTTCGCAGATGAACTGCACCTGGCCGGAGGCCGCCTCTTTTTCCAAAAAACCTTTAGCAAGTTCGATCCGTTCCGGGTTCAGGTCCACCCCCACACCAATGCATCCGGCTTCCAGGAAAGGCTTGAGCACCCCTCCCTCGCCGCAGCCGATCTCCATCACCATGGCGGCAGGTTCCAAGGGTTTGGACTCCAGGACAAAGGGGAGGACAAAGTCGCGGGCGTTTTCCACTTGCTGGTCAAATCGGACTTGTTCATTTTTATGCTGTAGGAGAGCCAATGCCAATCGTTTTGTCAAATATAAGATTATGTGTCAAGGGATTTTTCCTTTTCGGCCAATATCTCCAGCTGGGCCCGGATGCTTTCATCATGGATTGCCTGGAAAATCTGAAGGATGAATTGGCGATTTAGATGGAATTTCTCCCCTCTTCGCGTGCGGGTTTCAATGATCTCCCGCCAGCGATCCGGTTGATAGGCGGTCAGGTTTTCCTGCTTTTTCACCCATCCCATTTTTTCGCTGTATTCCATTCTTCGAACCAGCAGATCGATGATTTCCATATCGATGGCATCCATCTCTTGCCGGAGCTGCTCCAAGGCCATCCCTTTACCCATTTTGCCCGCTCGGGAATCCCTGAGAACCAGTTGATCCAGGATGATCTTCAGCTTATCTGGTGAAATCTGCTGATCCGCATCACTGAGAGCTTGTTCCGGGCGAGGGTGGGTTTCGATCATCAGCCCGTCAAAACCCATATCCATTGCCTTTTGGGCCAGTTCGGCTATTTTATCCCTTTTGCCCGCTATATGGCTCGGGTCATGGAAAAGAGGCAGGTCCGGTCGGATTCTTTTCAGTTCCACGGGAACCGACCAGTGGGGGGTATTTCGGTATTGGGTTGGATTGTGGTAAAGGGAAAACCCCCTATGTATGGCCGCAAGATCCGAAATGGCCGCCTGTTCAAAGCGTTCGATGGCGCCCAGCCAGAGGTTAAGGTCCGGGTTTACGGGATTTTTCACCATCACGGGAACAGGAGTTCCTCTGAGGGCATCGGCGAGCTGCTGCACCAAAAAGGGATTTACGGTAGTGCGGGCGCCTATCCAGATCACGTCTACTCCATACTTCAGGGCCAAATCCACGTGCTTGGGCTCCCCTACTTCCACAGCGACGGGCATGGAAAATTCTTTTTTGAGTTCCTGAAGCCAGCCCAGGGCGATTTCCCCCATCCCTTCAAAGCTGCCTGGCCGGGTTCTGGGTTTCCATATGCCCGCCCTGAAGAGGTGGACCCCCAAAGGGGCCAGCGCCCTGAAAAGCCCTTCCAGTTGTTCGGGGGACTCTGCGCTGCAGGGTCCGGCAATCAAATATGGGGCCCCTGCGGAATCAAACCATGCCATGGGGCAAAGTTAAGGGAAGCTATACTTTGATTGGGGGCGTTCCCAGGGGAATGGGAAAAAGGAGGGGAGATGAATTACTTTTGTTCCATGAAATTTAGGCCCGAACCCCGCCAGCTGGCAGAAGGGGGGATGATTCTGATCAATAAGCCCTATACTTGGACCTCGTTTGATGCGATCCACTACCTGAAAAAATACCTGAAGCTGAAAATGGGACACGCAGGTACTCTGGATCCTTTGGCTACCGGTTTGCTAATTTGCTGCACGGGTCCCTGGACCCGAAGATTGTCAGAATTTCAGAAACTGGATAAAGAATATACGGGCACCATTTTTCTTGGTGCCCGAACACCTACCTATGATCTGGAATCCGAACCGGAGCCAGGAGGGGATATCCGATCCATAACCATGGAGGATATAGAGAGAGTCGAAAAGGAGTATTTGGGGAGGATTCAGCAGATACCCCCAGCCCATTCGGCTATAAAAAAAGAGGGGAAAAGGGCCTATGCTCTGGCGAGGGCGGGGAAGGCAGTGCATATGGAAGCCCGGGAAGTGGAAATCATGGAATTGGAATGGACTCGGATTGAGTTTCCTGAACTGGATTTCCGGGTCCGCTGCAGCACCGGGACCTATATCCGATCCCTGGCGCATGACCTGGGGAACAGTCTGGGGGTAGGGGGATACCTGAAATCATTATGCCGCACCCAGATCGGCGAATTTACTTTGGATCAGGCGCTAAGCCCAAAGGAATGGATAGAATACTGGGATCGAAAAGAATAGAGTTGACGGTTATTATTTTTTAGCTACCTTTGCGGTCCCCGGATTCTCGAAGAAGGGGGCAGTATTACGGGACGTAGCGCAGCCCGGTAGCGCACATGCATGGGGTGCATGGGGTCGCTGGTTCGAATCCAGTCGTCCCGACTGGACGGGGCAAAGTAGAAGATTCTATCTTTGCCCCGTTTTTATTTATGGATTCCGTTATAGATTTGCCGGATTTAGCGCCCCTGGACAACCAGAAAATTGGTGAGGCTGAATCTGAAAAGCGGGCATAGTGGGTTTCCATTTTGAAAACCCAATTAGCTCAAAGAGCAAGTAATACTTACCGGGCCCCACAATATAGGAGGCGGATTTTTGCTGGAACTTTAATAAGAAGTAAGAAAAGTTATTGGTTCGATTTTATTTTAAAGTTTTCAGGAGAAAGCTGTATCGATTGAATACTAAGCTTTTATAAAGATTATCAAAAAAGTCAGGTAACGATTTGGTAACGGTGCTTATTGCTTTGTTTTTCAACGTGTTTCCGTTAGCTCATAGCAAATATAAATAATTTTCGACCATAGTTAATAATCCATTTTATAAATTAACGTGAGTTCGGGTTAAGCAGCGAGGAACAATTGATTTTCATTTTGTTCAAACTGGATGTTCAGGGATGGTTTTTTCGGGAAGAAGGCATAAGCTGCCAGTGCTCCCAATATGTTCAGCAGAAAGTTATTGACGGACCTATGTCTGGTGTGCTGCAACTTGCAGATATTTTTGAGTTCATCGTTTACACATTCTATAATTGCCCTTTTTCTGTGCATATTTCGGTGATACCCACCCACTTTCAGGGCGGTTTTCTCTAGATAGACA
>CAYPQN010000042.1:0-18114 GCA_964412885.1 uncultured Chitinophagaceae bacterium
TTTTCCTCTCAAAGTACTGATTTTATTGGTGCCTGGAGAAAATTAGCAAGCCCTAGATAGAATTGAAATCAAAAATACAGTAATATCGCGTAACGAGGAGCAAAAAACTAATATATAATGGAAAGTGTATTAAGATGCTCGCAATGACTGAAAACGCCCATTGTTATAGGATTTGACGCCTATTTTACATTTGAAATCATATTATTCTCTTTAGGATACCCTTATATATTTAATTATATTTCCTGGTTGGATTTCCCGCTTCTGAATTCCTATCGGGAATCATGGCGAATCACCAGTTCCAAGCCATGGTATTCCAGTTTATCCACCATCTCCAATGCGCAAAGCAAATCCATCCAGTCCCCCAAAGGGCTTTCTTTGAGGAAAATCCGTACCTGGGCTGATCTCGGGTATAGGCGGATCAAATAGTCCAGGATGGATCGGGTTTCCTGGCGAAATTCCGGAAGATTGGCCTCAAAACTGAGTAGGGGGACCGGTTCTTCCATCCCCTGGATCACCGGCAATTCAAATCCTTCCACGTCGATTTTGATAAAAAACGGTTTGCCAAAGGCTTTCATCAGTTCGCCTAAAGTGGTCACCGGTACAAGGTAGCTGTCTATAGGTGTGTCCAGGGACTTCCCTTCTGTTTGCCATTTATCGCTCAATGTGTTGTACCCAGATCGGTAATCCTTCACATAGAGCCGGACCTCCCCGGCCCTGTCCGAGACTCCTTTAGGCACGATCACCACTCCGGGATGGGCACCAAACCGATAGGCCAGTGTTTCCAAGGCCTTTCTTTCTGGCTCGATGCAGACCACCTTTGCACCAAGATCCAAAAAAGCCTGGGTCTTATTCCCCTTGTTGGCCCCCACATCGAATACCTGCTGCCCCTTCCAGGATTCCTTGGGAACCAGAGATGCATAGAATTCCCGGTTCTTCTTCGTTTTCCCCGTGAGGAATTCTACCATGAAATTTGAAACCCGGGAATAGCGGATCGGGTTATAATATTTGGACCGGTTGACCAGACTGATGAAAAATCCCATGGATATAATTGGATTAATTGGCGCCAAAGTAAAATAAAAAAATGAAGGGCAGTGCGGGATAATCACCAGGTAAAGCATTTTACCCAGACTATTCTCTATGGAGCTGAAAAAAGCAAAGAAAATTTTTTTGTTCCATTTGAGATTATAGTTCTACCTTTACCGAATAATTACATCTCATGTTAGAAGGTACAGTAAAGTTCTTTAATGAAACCAAAGGTTTTGGTTTCATTAAACCTGACAATGGTCAGGAAGACATCTTTGTCCACGTTTCCGGACTGATTGACGAAATCAAGGAAAACGACAAAGTAAGATATGAAGTTCAAAATGGCAAAAAGGGCCTGAACGCAGTAAACGTTCAAGTGCTTTAATCCTGATTCATAAACTTTATTATCAAGACAAACATGCTCCGAGGAGCATGTTTTTTTTGCCCTTCTTCCTCCATTCCCCTGCCTCGACCAAGACCGACTCCCAATTGACTCTTTCGTTCAGATAGCTCAGCTCATCATACTTATAATCAGTCAGTTGAATAATTATATCTGGAAGCCATATACAGAAATTGGGATAGAGTTCGAAGTCTATTGCTTGGTATTTCGGAGCTTTGCCCTCGGAAGAGGGGAGCTCCGGGCTCTACCCTCATCATCAATAGTTTCCAATGGATCAGATCAAAACCAGCAGGGAATACTGGGATCAGCGCTGGAAGGACGGGCAGACAGGCTGGGATATGGGCTTCGCCTCTCCCCCGATCAGAGCCTATATGGATCAATACAGTAACAAAATGGCGCGCATATTGATTCCCGGATGCGGACAGGCCCACGAAGCCGACTATTTACTGGCCCACGGATTCGGCCAGATCACCTTAGTGGATATTTCGATGGAAGCCACGGCAATTCTGAATACCCGGTATAGAGGCATATCGGGAATACGGATCCTCCAAGAGGACTTTTTCGAACACCAGGGAGACTATGACCTGATTTTGGAACAAACCTTCTTCTGTGCTCTTCCCCGGGGACTGAGGACTTCCTATGCCGAAAAAATGAATCAATTACTGGCCGAAGGCGGCAAATTGGTGGGATTGCTCTTTGACCGGGATTTTGAAGGGGATCATCCCCCTTTCGGCGGCTCTGCCGACGAATATAAGGCTATCTTCGCCCCATGGTTCACCATGAATATCCTGGCCCCCTGCTATAACAGCATCCCTTCCCGCTTCGGAACCGAACTATTCATTCAATTCCAGAAAAAGGCCTGAGGTGGGGCAAGGCGCAGAACCAGGGTATTCACAGGAAAATCGGAAAATGAAAAGATACGGGTTTCGAGGCTTTGGGCGCCAACTGCTTTGGATTGGATTGGGGGCCCTGATTTTGGTTATGGGCATAGAGGCCATGGAAGGTGGTTTGATGGCCCTGGGCATTCTACTGGCGCTTCTGTCCCTATTTTTTAAGAAAAGACCCAAATCCCGCTCTTGCTGCGGCGAGGCGTCCTGTGAAAAGGATCCCGGAAAGAACGAAATCCGGGGCTAAGTACTCCCCTCAGCTCCCTAAAAAAGAGGAAAATTACTCCCCAATCCCCCAAAGATCATTATGGCCGCTTGGGCCATAATGATCTATAGACGGATTCTCTTTCCCTGCAGAATTATAGCTGATCGAGCTTTTCTTTGATTTCTTTGGCTTTGTCCAATTTGTCCTGGCGAGCATACATTTGCCTCAGCGCTTTCAAGGCAGATTCCATAACGAATTTGTCGTCATGGGTTGCCTCGGAAAACCGGGGTTCGAGAAGATTCACCACCTGGACAAAATAGGGCTCCGCCTTTTCAAATAGGGCATTGCGCTCCTTGGCCAACTCATTATACTTTAGGTTATCGGCCTCCGAAGTTCCCAATTGGACCATTTGCCCGTCAAGCTCTGAGGCCTGATTATAATAAAGTACACCGGCTTCATACTGATAGCCCGGATTATCGGGTGACAGAGAAAGGGCTTTCTTATAATATTTTTCTGCCTCCTGAATGTATTGATCAAATTCCTGGGGCCTGCTGGACTCCCCATCTTCCTTTCCCGCATTGGGGAAAGCCATCTCAAGGTAAACTTTACCCAGGTTATAGGCATACTCCGCATTGGAAGGATCCGCTTCCAGGGCCAGTTTCAGTTTCTCGATTAGATCCGCCTGTCGATTGTTTCGGATATAATAGTTCAATTCCTCATTGCGAAGATTCATATTGTCCGGATATTTGGCCAAGCCCTGCTCAATGGTTTGGAGAAATCGATCCTCCTGATTCTGGCGAGAATAGGCAGTGGCCAGCAGAATATAGAAATTCGCTGACTGGCTGATCGGATCCTCGATCAATTCCCTGAGAATGGGAATGGCCTTCTGATAGTCTTCGGAATTGAAAGCGCTGTATGCCATCAGTACTCTGGCCTGAGAGGCCACGGTATCGAACCCTGGACTGGAAAATCGCTTTCCCCCTTCCATGCTGTATATGTCCAAAGTACCCTTGGCGGATTCGTATGCTTTGTCCAACTCTTTGTCGTTGTAGTGACGAACGGCATCATTATAATAGTTGTAGGCCACCGACAGCAGATTTTGAGTCACTTTAGCCCGCTCATAGCTGGATTTCAGTTCTGCGGCCTTTTTATATGCTTCCGCCGCCTTCTTATACGCTTCTTTGTTGTTCTGGCTTTCGTCCGCCTGAATCTTTATGTAAATGTCTCCCATGGTGACCCAGGTCTTGGGGTCCTCGGCGGTAGCCGGGTTGGTTGCTGCCATGTCAATGTATTCCACGGCCTTATCATATTCATTGTTTCTAAGGGAATTGAGCGCATTCTGAACATTCATTCGTTGCGCGGAGACCATGGTGCCCATGATCATAAAAAAGGCGATCCCCAGTGATGCTTTCTTCATTCTTTGGTATTTAATACGGTGGCCGGGATAATTCTGGCTCCTGGCCGGTTCGACAATCGGATTCAAATATAAGAACTATGGACAAAACCCTCGGAGTCCAACGGCCTAACCAGGCGGATCTGCTCCGACCCAAGAGTGGAAATTCCCGCCGGGAGCCAGAAAGAAAACCCGGGGAATTTCCCTATTTTTTTGCAAGCCGAAGATCCTCCCTTAGGCTTCCTCTTCTCCGCTTGCCGCACCAGCCTCCTCTTCCTGATCGATACCCTGATCACTGATTCGAGCAATAGCCGCAATTTCATCTCCTTCATCGAGATTGATAAGGCGAACCCCCTGGGTGGCCCTACCCGCCTGACGGATACTGCTGACTTCCATGCGAATCGTAATGCCCGATCGACAGGTAATCATCAGATCATCGGTCTCTTCCACCCGAAGCAGGCCCACAAGCTGACCGGTTTTTTCCGTGATGTTTATGGTTTTTACTCCTTTTCCTCCCCGGTTTGTAATGCGGTAAGTGGTTTGGTATTGCCCCGTCTCTTCGTCCCATTCCAGGAATGGCGTCCGCTTGCCCAGACCTTTTTCTGACACCACAAGAATCTGAGCCGAAGTATCGTCGGAGGCCAAACAGATCATACCCACCACTTCGTCATTTTCCTTATCCAACTCAATGCCAAAAACGCCTATGGCTCCCCTGCCCGTGCTTCTCACTTTGGATTCCGGGAAGCAAATGGCCCGTCCGGAACGGACGGCCATCATGATGTAGTGATTGCCATTGGTCAAGGATACATCCAGGAGTTGATCCCCTTCCTGTATGGTAATGGCATTCACTCCAGTCTGTCTGGGGCGGCTAAAATCCACCAGCCCGGTTTTCTTAATAATGCCCTTCTTGGTACAAAGCAACACATAATGCTGGTCCAGATAATCTTTATCTTCCAAGTTGGGCACATCGATAATGGTCCGGATACGGTCATCCGCCGGCAACTGGATGAGATTCTGAATGGCTCTACCCTTGGCATGGCGGTCCGCCTCGGGGATCTCGTAGACCTTCAACCAATAACACCTGCCCTTTTCAGTAAAGAACAACAGAGTGTGATGGGTGGAGGCGATAAACAGGTGTTCAATATAATCCGTTTCCCGGGTTCTGCCTCCGATGGCTCCCCTGCCCCCCCTTCTTTGAGCCCTGAAGGCATCGGCAGCGGTCCTCTTGATGTACCCCAGATGAGATACGGTAATGACCACATCTTCCTCTTCTATAAGGTCCTCTACCCTCATCTCATTGGCCAGATACTGGATCTCGGAGCGACGTTCATCACCAAACCGGGATCTGATCTCCTCCAGCTCCTGTTTGATGATATCAAATCTAAGGGATTCCTTGCTGAGGATTTCCTTGAGCCGGGCTATCAATTGGGAAATTTCTTCATGTTCCAGGCGAATTTTCTCTCTTTCCATGCCGGTAAGGCGCTGCAAACGCAGTTCCAGCACGGCCTTGGCCTGGATATCGGTCATGCCAAACTTCTCTATGAGTCCAGTCTTGGCCTCATCGGGATTGGGGGAATGGCGAATCAGGGAAATGACTTCATCCAGGTGGTCCAGGGCGATCAGATAGCCTTCCAATATATGAGCTCTTTCCTCTGCCTTTTTCAGCTCGAAGCGGGTACGTCGTATCACCACTTCATGGCGGAACTGTACAAAGGCACTGATCAGGTCCTTAAGGTTCAATGTCTGCGGACGACCATTGACCAAAGCCACGTTGTTGATCCCGAAAGATGTCTGCAGTTCGCTGTATTTGTAGAGCTGGTTGACGATCACCTGGGCCATGGCATCCCGTCGCACTTCAATGACAATCCGCGTACCCTCTTTGTTGGACTCATTGGCGACATGGGTAATCCCGTCGATAATTTTGTTGTTGACTAATTGCCCGATCTTTTCTGCCAGCGCATCCCGACTTACCTGATAAGGCACTTCGGTAATGATGATTTGCTCCCTGCCGGAAGCCGTAGGCTGAATTTCCACTTTTCCCCTCACCACGACGCGGCCACGCCCCGTATGCATGGCCTGCTTTACCCCTTCAATCCCGAAAATGATCCCTCCGGTGGGGAAATCCGGAGCTTTCACGTACTTCATCAACTCCGAAATCTCCATTTCCGGATTGTCTATATACGCAATGCAACCATCCAGGATCTCACTGAGATTATGGGGCATCATATTGGTGGCCATACCGACGGCAATCCCCGAGGCGCCATTGGCTAACAAAAGGGGAATTCGTGAAGGCATTACGGAGGGCTCTTCCAGGGAATCATCAAAGTTGGGCAGAAAATCGACCGTATCCTTATCCAGATCATCCATAATGGATTCGGCAAGTCTTGCCAGACGGGCCTCCGTATACCGCATTGCCGCGGGTCCGTCTCCATCCTGGGAACCGAAGTTCCCCTGACCATCCACCATGGGATAACGCATGCTCCATGGCTGGGCCATGCGCACCATGGCATCGTATACGGACGAATCCCCATGGGGATGGTATTTACCTAATACCTCCCCCACAATTCTGGCGGATTTTTTATGGGGTTTATTGGCATTGATCCCCAGCTCATGCATGGCAAAAAGTACTCTCCGATGCACCGGTTTTAGTCCGTCCCGTACATCTGGCAGAGCCCGGCCCACGATTACCGACATTGAATAGTCGATATAGGCGGTCTTCATCTGCTCCTCGATGTTGACAGTGAGTACCCGATTACTATCTTGGGTTTCCTCGGGTTGCTTGGGGTTTCCGGATGATTCAGACTCCGGGAGATCGTGGTTGTCTTGATCCATATTAAAGGTAAAAAATCAGCACAAATATAGTCAATAATCCGCTAAACTCAGGGGAGTTGAGAGGATGTCCCCAGACGGGAACCTGGCTTCCCCTTTCGGCTTCGGACCGCAACAGTCAAGCGGGAAACGGCAACCAGACGGTCTCGCTCATCCCGCACTTCCATACTCCAAACCTGAGTGGTGGCCCCCAGATGGAGAGGGACTCCTTTGGCCATTATGGTTCCCTCCCTTACTGGACGAATATGGTTGCAATTGATTTCCATACCCACACATAACTGATTCTCCCGGTCTATACACATATACGCCCCCAGGCTCCCTACGGTTTCCGCCAAGGCCGCCGTGGCGCCACCGTGCAGCAGGCCATATGGCTGATGCACCTTAGGCCCCACTTCCATGCAGGCAAGCAGGTGGGCCTCCCCTTTCTCCAGAAATTGAATACCCAAAGTCTGGCCCAAGGTATTCTGATTCAATTCCTGGATTTCCATCAAAGACAGGGATGGAGAGGACCAGATGTTTTTTTTCTGAAATATATTCATCTAACAAAAATTAAAATGGATTTTTAATTGCAAATAAATGTGTAATACTATTAAATTTGAGCGTACGATTTTGATCACGCAAAAGACCATATGCGAAAGATACTCATTGTAGGCGCAGGAAAATCCTCTACCTTTCTCATTCGCTATCTCGCAGAGCTTGCCTCCGGCAACCGCTGGAAACTAGTGGTAGCCGATGGGAATTTAAGATCCATCCGGGAAAAAATCAACCGGTTTCGCAGTGCCGAAGCGGTGGTCTTGGACATAAGGGACGATGAAGTCAGAAGGAATCTGGTGAAGAACTCTGATATAGTCATCTCCCTGATGCCCCCAGACTTACATATTCTTCTGGCCCGGGACTGCATAACCTTCCAAAAAGACCTGATCACCTCGTCCTACCTATCCCCTGAAATGCGGGCACTGAATGGAGAAGCGAAAAAGGCCGGCCTGATGTTTATGGGGGAAATGGGCCTGGATCCGGGAATAGACCATATGGTGGCTGCCCGAATTATCAATGGAATCCGACGTATTGCAGGCCTGCTCACCTCCTATAAGAGTTATTGCGGAGGAATGATTGCACCCCAGTTCGATGACAATCCCTGGCATTATAAGTTTCACTGGAATCCTCAAAGCATTGTGCAGGCAGGGCAGCAGGGAGCCAGATATCTGGAACGAGGAAGGGAGGAGTTCCTTCCCTATGAGACTGTTTTCGAGTCTGCCAGGAAGATTCATTTTCCCGATGTGGGGAAGTTCTCCTATTACATGAATCGCGATTCCATTCCTTATGTAGAACTTTATGACATTCCGGAAGTAAAAACTTTTTTCAGAGCCACACTAAGGCACCCCAAATTCTGTCAATCTTGGCAGGTACTTGTCAAACTGGGGTTGACCGATCCCGATGATTCCTTTGATGGACGAGGAAAGACATACGAAGATTGGGTGAAGGCCAAGACGGGATACAAGGAAAATTCGGGATACAGCTTTCCTCAGTTCCTTTCCATAAAACTTGGATTCATCGGTACCGATCGACTGACAAAACTCCTGAAATGGCTGGGGCTGCTCTCCATGGATTCCATGCCGGAAGTCACCACCAGCTCGGCTGAATTCCTGCTTGACCTGCTTCGGGTGAAATGGGCCATGAAGCCGGAAGATAGGGACTGGGTGGTACAGGCTCATGAGGTCACCTATTTGCATAAGGGAAAGAAGATTCAACTCCGTTCCGTCCTATCCGTTACAGGAGACGCCCGTTCATCCGCCATAGCCAAGACCGTCGGGTTGCCCATGGGCTTGCTTGCCAGACTGGTCGTGAACAAAAAGTTATCCAAGCCCTTGGGAGTGAACATTCCCATTATGTCCTCGGTGTATAAGCCCGTGCTCCGGGAGATGGAAAAGGAGGGACTGGTGTTCAAGGAAGAGTTTATATAATCGAACGGCTTCATGTTCTGAATCGGGTCCGGTACAGAAAAAAAACCTGCCTCCTGGGGTAAACCGTTGCCCCCTAAAAGGGATTCGTCAGAGAAGGGAAGCCCCTCGCCGAAAAAAAAGAGGAAATCAGGACTTAAACCGCTTCATTTCCCGATCCAGGTCGCGGTTCTTAATGGACTCTCGCTTGTCATGCAATTTTTTTCCCTTTCCCAGGCCGATATCCATTTTGGCCAGTCCTTTGTCATTGATATATATGGCCAGGGGAACCACGGTATACCCTTTCTCCTTGGCTTTCTGTTCCCATTTCCTTATTTCCCGGGCATGGAGCAGAAGCTTACGGTCCCGTTGGGGCTCGTGACCTGCATAGCCACTATTATGGTATTCCCCAATATAAAGATTCTTTACCCACAATTCCCTGTTCTGAAAATAGCAATAACTGTCTTTGAAACTTAGTTTCCCCATCCGGATGGATTTGATCTCCGACCCGGTCAGGACCATTCCGGCAGTAAGGCGATCTTCAATATGAAATTCATATGTCGCCGGGCGATTCTTAAAATATAGGGAGTCGGCCACAGAATCAGTCCTTTTGATTTAAGGAATCGGCAGGGGCCATGGCATAGGTATCCCGCTTTGCGTACATAAACCATTCCATGAGCCGAGCCAGGCGCGTCCTTAGGTCTTTTCGGGAGACAATGAAATCCAGGAATCCATGCTCGAGGAGAAATTCGGATCGCTGGAACCCATTAGGCAGATCCTTCTTTATGGTTTCTTTAATCACCCGGGGTCCGGCAAAACCTATAAGGGCTCCCGGCTCGGCCATATTAATATCTCCGAGCATGGCAAAGGAAGCCGTAACGCCTCCGGTAGTCGGATCCGTCATCAAAGAAAAATAAGGCAACCCGGCCTTGGACAACCGGGTAAGTTTGGCGGAAGTCTTGGCCATCTGCATCAGGGAAAATGCGCTTTCCATCATTCGGGCTCCTCCAGACTTGGAAATAATCATAAATGGGTAACCTTTCTCTATAGCATAATCTATGGCCCGACTGATCTTCTCCCCGACCACCGAGCCCATAGACCCTCCGATAAAATTGAAATTCATGCAGGCGATTACCAAACTCATAGATTCCAGCTTTCCCACGCCCACGGTCATGGCGTCTTTAAGGTCCGTGGCGGCCTGGGCCTGTTTAATTCGCTCCTGATAGGGTTTTACATCCACAAAGGACAATTTGTCCATGGGAGATATCCCGGAGAACAGTTCTTCCCACTGACCGTCATCAAAGAGAAAGGAGAAATATTCCTTGGCATTGATTCTATGGTGATACTGACACTGGGGGCAGACAAAGAGCAAATCCTCCAAGTCCTTGACCGTGGTGGTGTGCTTGCATTGAGGACATTTCTGCCAAAGACCATCAGGAGCTTCCTTCTTCTCTTGAGTGGTAGTCGAAATCCCCTTTTTTATCCGGCGAAACCAGGTTGACATAAGGTAATGGTTTTAATTCCGGGCATCCTCAGGATGACACGGGTTTGCGAAGATACGACTTGTGACTAGAATGCTAAAATTCATGCCAACAGGGAGCGGAACAGACTTGGGTAGTTGTCCTGATCCCCTATAAACTTGCTGGATCCGGAACATGACCAATTTGATGAAATGATGGGCATCTTTTCAATGAGGCGTAAATACATTGTCCAGACCACCGGGAGTTTTCAAAAATATATTTGGCTGGCTTATTCGGCACACAAAGATAACGCCATCCCTAATCATCAAAGGGATGGCGTTTCCTGTTCAAAACAAATGGAACACTATTGCTTTTCGAATCTCAGGGTCTCCTGCCCATCGCGGTGACGAATCTGCAGGAAATAAGATCCAGGTGCCAGATCACGGGCATTAATCTCCGCAGATTGACCGTTCCAAATCATGGTCCCTTGCATCAATTTCTGACCAACAAGGCTGAATACAGTCCATTCAATCGGAGTTCCCTGTGCGGCCGTCAATTGCTGAAGGCTGAACAAACCATGGTTCGGGTTGGGATATAGCTCTGCTCCGCCCAATTTATCCAATTCGGGAATACCGGTCACTTTCTCCCGTGTCAGTACGTTGCTCTTAGCCACTCTGGGGTTGGAACATTCCAGACTGCTGTAAACCCAGGCCGATACCCTATCCTGGCTGCTCATACGGGGCAAACGGAAACTAGACTGGTTTTCCCCTTGTATGTCCTGGCCATTGAGCTGCCACTGGAAATAAGGGTTGCTTCCCGCATTACGGGGTGCCACCTCGAAACGATAACTTCCATCTGGCTCCATAAATCCTAGGATATCCAGCTCGGGTACATCGGAAGCGGTAATCTGCGCTTCAATCGGATCACTTTCTATCGGGAGAGCGCAGTAAATGGAACTCTCAAAATTAACAGTCACCTTGTCCTTATCCTGCAAATTGTCCAGGGTCAGGGTAGCAAAGGTTTCCCCGGGAAGATCATTTCCATTCACCCTCCATTGATATTTTGGTGAAGCGCCGCCCAAAGTGAAGTGGGAAGTGAAATGTATAGGCTGGCCCTGACAAACCATGCTGTCCGGAGAGGCAGAAATCGAAATGGTGGCGGGCACCAGGGAGACTCCTTTTACCGTAATCGTATTGGATGCCGTCTTCACAGGCCCGGCACATGTAGCCGATGAGGTCATGAAAGCCTGTACAGTGGTGCCATCGGTCCAAGGCGAGGCCAAGGTGAAATTCGGTCCGGTAACCGGCTGGAGCACACCGTCAACCTCCCATTCAAACAGGGGGCTGGGACCTCCATTCATATCGGCAGTAGCGGTGAATTGAATGGGAGTCCCTATGCAATGGCCTCCGGACTCAATAGACACCTGAGTGCGGCAGCGGGTAATCAGGGTAACATCGTCAATGGCTCCCGGAGGCTGTATACCTGTGTTATTGTCGTTCTGCCACACGAACATAATCCGACGGGTGGAAGGGGAAGTGGCGTTGTCAATCAGGCTGGGGGGAATCACCACCGTGGCCTTGGTGAAACTCGTCGTCGTGGCATTGGGCTGGGACCAGATCAAGGTAGCTCCGGGGATGGTTTGGCTCCATTGAAGCATGTTGGGAGTTATAGTCACCGTGGTAGGAGCGATGTAGACCAGCATCCAGTCATAGTTTTGCTCTCCCTGTCCCATCCAATAGAAAGACAGTTCAGCATACTCCTCCCCGGCAGGAAAAGTGATATCCTGATAAATGAAACTCATGGAGTGTTCGGCACCCTTAATTAAGTCCCCTGTTTCGTATCCATAGGGTAGCCCGCTGGACCCATCGGTGACATAAAGGGCGGAATTCCCCGAATGGGTACCTGCATTAGACCCAATGGTCCAATAGTTGAAATAGGGTGGTTTAGCTTCTTCCTGCACAGTTGTCCAGTTGGCTTTCCCGTTTTCGAACCCTCCATTGCGGACGGTTGGGGAAATATGTACGGTTTGCGCGGTGACAGAAAGGCCGCAGGCCAGCAATCCAGGCAATAACATGGTCTGGAGTGGGCGACGGGTAAATAGGGTAAACAACGAATTCATGGGTACAGTTTTGTAGTAGTTGATAATTCCATAAAGTTAAGTTAATAACTTAAATTCAAATGGGAAATTTTTTTTCGAATTTTTCTTCGGCCCCTAAGGATTGAAAGGGAATGGGGGACTGGGAATACCGTTTTTTTAACCTTTTTGACCGCTTTCAGCGGAAATTTCTTCCCCGGGCAAACAATTCCCCCTGAATGGGGTTTTCCATGGATCCGACCTCGGAAGCATCCTGGCCAGCAGAGGAAGAATCCCAAAACCCGGAAAGCCAGGCGGATTGATTGCGGCAGCTTCGGACAATAAGGTGAACCACCCCTTTTTCTATTTGAATCTTCCCTTCCGCCTCCAGGACTACCGCCCCGATGATTTCTTTTCTATATCGGTTGAAAATAGATTCAAATATGACCAGGTTAATCATTCCGGTTTCATCTTCCAGGCTGACAAAGCATACTCCGGAAGCCGTCCTGGGCCTTTGCCTGACCAGAACCAGCCCGGCCACCCGGGCTGATTCCCCGTTTTCTAGGCGGGAAAGATCAGAGGCAGGGCAGATGTCTCTTTGATTCAGCCGACTTCTTAACAATCCAAGAGGATGGGCTTTCAGGGAAAGAGAAAGAGAGGAATAATCGGCCACCATATTCTCCCCCAGGCTGGGCACAGGCAGCCCGGGAGATGGCTCGCTGACCAGGCAGGGGCGGGAACCCTGAAACACTCCCTGAGGGGCATCAGACAAAGCCATGATCTCCCAAATTGCCTGCCGACGGTCCATCCCCATGGAGCGGAAAGCATCCGCCTGGGCCAACCGCTCCAATTCAGCAAGAGAAACCCCGGCCTGCCGAATCTCCCAAACGTACTGGTAAGGTTTATCCCTTCTGCCGGCCACCAAGGCCCTGATTTCCTCCTCCTGACAGCCTTTGATCTGCCGGAACCCTAGCCTCAGGGCAAAGTATTCCCCCGATCGCTCTTCCAGGCTATGGTCCCAGCCTGAGGCATTCACATCAACGGGGCGCACCTCCACCCCATGCTCCCTAGCATCGATGACAATCTGTGCGGGTCGGTAAAAGCCCAAAGGCATGCTATTGAGTAAAGAAGCCGCAAACACCTCTGGATAATACGTTTTTATCCAGGCGGAAACATAAACCAAGGAAGCAAAGCTGGCCGCATGACTTTCCGGGAATCCATAGCTTCCAAATCCTTCCAGCTGACGGAACAGGCGCTGGGCAAAAGACAGGCTGTATCCCCGGGAGACCATGCCCTGAATCAACTTGGTCTCCAGGTCGCTGAGTTTTCCCTGAGACTTAAAAGTTCCCATGCTCCGGCGAAGCTCATCGGCCTCTTCGGCGCTGAATCCTGCAGCGACCATGGCAATCTTCATGGCTTGTTCCTGAAACAAAGGCACACCCAAAGTGCGTCGAAGAATGGCTTCCAGTTCTTTGGAGGGATATTCCACGGGTTCTTCCCCGTTTCGGCGGCGCAGGTAGGGATGGACCATATCCCCCTGGATGGGGCCCGGCCGAACCAGGGCCACCTGGATGACCAGATCATAAAAGCAGCGGGGCTTCATACGAGGGAGTATGGACTGCTGGGCCCGGCTTTCCACCTGAAACACCCCTAAAGTGTCCGCCTGGCTTATGCGTTCATAAACCCGAGGATCCTCCTCGGGAACCCTGGACAAATCCATATCTATTCCATAATGCTCCCGCAACAGATCAAAAGCCTTTCGAATACAGGTAAGCATGCCCAGAGCCAACAAATCGATTTTCAGAATATCCAGTGCCCTAATATCCTCTTTGTTCCACTCTATGGTGGTCCGATTCTCCATTCGGGCATTCGCTATAGGGCATAATTCGGTAATCTGCTGACGGGTGATCACAAAACCACCGGTATGCTGGCCCAACTGCCGGGGAAAACCCATCAGCTCCCGGGATAATTCCAGCACCCGGCGAAGGTGAGGATCCCGGGCATCAAATCCATGGGAACTGACCTTGCCGCCTTCCATCCATTCCTCGGTCAGTTCCCAATGGTATTGGGAGAGCTTCTGAATGACGTCCAAGGAAAGGCCCATGGCTTTGCCCACATCCCTTAAAGCCCCTTTCCTCTGGAACTGGGTGACTGTGGCCACAATGGCGCATCGCTGCCGCCCATACTTCCGATACAGGTATTGAATTACTTCTTCGCGGCGCTCATGCTCAAAATCCACATCAATGTCTGGGGGTTCATTGCGGGCAGAGGAAATGAAGCGCTCAAAAAGCAGGTCAAAACGGGTTGGCGAAACGGAGGTAATGCCTAAGACATAACAAACAGCGGAATTGGCAGCAGATCCCCTCCCCTGGCAAAGAATTCCCTGACTTCGGGCGTACTGGACAATATCATATACAGTAAGAAAATAGGGCGCATAGTCCAGCTCCTCAATAACCTTTAATTCGTGCCGGAGCAGCGAAGCCAATTTATCGGGGACTGGGTCTCCATAACGAGAAAATGCGGACTCCCAAACCATCTTGCTCAGGGTTTCCTGAGGACTTTCGCCCGGATGGACCACCTCCTCCGGATAGGTGTATTCCAACTGGTCCAGGGAAAAATGACAGGATTCGGAAAGACGTTCCGCATTGACCAGTGCCTGGGGATAAGCCTGAAAGAGGCGATATATTTCTTCTTTGGGCTTCAGATAGCGATGCGCATGCTGATGCAGCCGGGCTCCGGCTTCATGGATTGTGCATTTTTCCCGGATACAGGTCAGTACATCCTGAAGGGCACGCCGCTGCGGAATATGATAGTACACATCCCCCAGGGCCACCATGGGAATGGAGAAGCGCTCAGACAGGACGGACAAATGGTGAATAATTTTAGCATCATTGGCCTGAAATGTCCGTCGAACCCCCAAATACAGGTTATCCATCCCTTGCTGATAATAGAATTCCAGCTCTCGGATATAAGAGGCCGAAAGCCGAAAATCAACATTCAGATGATTCGGAGGCAGTAGTACAAAAAGCATCCCCTCCCTGAATTCCATAATGTCAGACCTATAAAGAAGGCATTCTCCTTTCTCCGCCCTCAGATTTCCCCGGGACAGCAGGGCACATAAGCGCCCATAAGCTTCTTTGTCCCTAGGATAGGCCAGCAGATCCCATCCATCCGAAATAACAAGCCGGCAGGCAGGGATAATCCGGATGCCTTCTGCCTTAGCCGCTTGATGTGCCCGTACTATGCCGGCCAAACTATTATGATCAGTGATGGCGATCTTGGCATAACCTAATTCGGCAGCACGCCGAACCAACTCCTCGGGATGGGCCCCCCCGTGCAGAAAGCTGAAATTTGTAGTGACCTGTAATTCGGCATAATTCTTATCCATAGCTAATTCTTTCCGATCTAAGCAAACCAACCATGCAAGAACCATTGAGTCCCGGGAGAGTCTTTATCCCCCTGACGAAACAGCCAGTACCGAATCCCCTGCTGATCTTCCACTCCATAATAATCCCGGTATATTCCGGAATTATCCCACCACCACTCAGATTCTATACGCTCCGGCCCTTCTGCCTTAGCAACGGATAATGCTCTTCCCTGGAAGCGGAATAAAAAAGGTGGGTAATCCGGCAAAAGGCTGCTGGCTTCAATAGGCAACGGAGGATCCAGGATTTGGACAGGGCGAGGCAGATTGGCAGGCCAAGGTAAGGAAGGGCTTTCCCACAGGGATGTCGCTGGACGAAAGCTGTTTTCCGGCCAATGGTGGCCGGTGGGTAGATAGCGCTCCAGGCTCCTTTCCCCGATTCTGCTCCGGATCCGATCCAGTAAAGGAGCCAGCTCTTTCGAGCTCCCGGTGCTTTTCTCTGTCCAAAGAAATGAAGGACTAGGGTAAAGCGGTTCCACTATGAGGGCTTCCAGGACCATGAGCTCAATGCCCATGCCAAAGCGAATCTCCGGCAGACGGTCATTAAAAAGGGACTGAACCTGATAGGGGTCCCGACTTGAGCTACTCAAGGACACGCTGACCCGCTCAATCCGATCGTCCACTCTATAGCAGTTCAACCTGACCTTTCGCATTCCCTTATTTTCTCTTTCCAGACGCTGGCAAAGGCGAATCAGCAGCATTTCCAATACCCGACGAATCCCTTTAAGCGTAGCCAGAGGATCTATAAAAGAAAGGCGTTCCTGATAAGGCGCCTCAGGCTGGTAAGGGTTAAGGCCCTCCCACTGATCTCCCCAAAGCTGATCCAGGCGAAGGAGGCCCTCCGCCCCCAATCTTCTGCGCAAAGCGGGACGGGATATGCTCTCCAGATGATGAATGCGGTAAATCCCCAGTTGATGGAGCCTTTGCCGGAGCGGGGCCTCTATACGCAAAGCTTCCACCGGAAGTGAACTGAGGGCCTTCTCCTGATGAGACTGGTGCACATACTCCGGTGATGGTCCATAGTGGGACAAGGCCCAGGCTGCCCCTATGGTGTCGGCTATGGCCCCCCTTGCCTGATAGCCTAAGGATCGGATGCGGCGAAGAATGGTATTCAGGTACGTCTCTTCCCCACCCCACAGGTGAGCACATCCACTAATGTCCAGAAAAATGCCTTCAGGAGGATCCATTGCCGTAACCGGGGTAAAACGGATCGCCCAGGCCGCCCAGGCTTGGATAAAAGGAATCTGTTTCTCCCAGGGGTAATCCATAATATCAAGGTCGGGGCAGATCGCCCGACCATCAGCTAAACTCATCCCTCTGAATACTCCCCTTTGGCAAGCCGCTGCATTGACTGCCTGAATCTTCATTTTTCCCTTTTCTGCCATTACCAGAGCGAAGGGAGATTGTCCTCGGACAGGGTACTGTCTAATCGCCCAGTCCAGCAACAGCTGGGGAAACCATATGGCCAAATAACGCTTTTTCATTTCTGGTTCCTCTTTACCCTGTCTGCATTTGAAGAGAATGTTCAAAATGATCCGATTCTCCGGCTGCCGTATAACGAAAGCCCTGTTCAACCCATTCCAAGTCCCACTTGTCCGGAATTCCGGTTCTGGATTTTGTCAATTCCACCCGCCATCGAGGATGGCTCAGCCCCGGAACACCATTAGAAACCCCTGGCAGAGGACGGATCCGCCAACGGCAAGAGCAGGCCAAGGCTTGTGCGGGGAAGCTCAGACTTCGGTAGACAATTCCCGTAACTCCTGTATCCTCCACCGCCAGTTGAAGTCGTCGGGAGGCGGCAAAAGACAGGTTGCTCAGCTCCCCGACCACAGCCACTAAAGCTGGAGATTTTAAAGCCTCTTCCATGGCCCAAATAGCCTTCCTCTGCTCTTCAGCTCGAAGAAAAAAAATCCGCTCCGCTGCCAGCCCAAACCGAGACAGGCCCAAAGGATAGACCTTCTGACGGCCAGTGATCCAAAGGCAGTAACCCCCATGCTGCAAAAGCCTTCCCAGGACTGCGGCAATAAACCCTAAACTGGAAGCTCCCTGGCCAGGATGCTCATAACTAAATTCATGAATTGTCCCTCTGGGAAACGCCTGTCCCCGGAAAGCCCTCTCAATAGGACCCAGCCCAAGTTGAGGCTGCTTTTCTGCCCGGACCAATCTCCTCCCCTCCAGTTCCAGTACTTCCTGACGTAGCTGCTCAATGATAAATGTATTGGGATCCTTGGATTTCATACGGCAAACAAGATTGACAACCCAAAGCTAGGCCAATATGGGCATATGTACAAACTATTTGCACAAATGTACATAGTGCGGCTGATTGATCAATATTCTTTTGCAATAGTGTCCTAAACGTTTTCAGGCCTGTTATCAAGCTACTGATTTCATTGGGTCGAAGTAAGATTTTTGGTGGTTTTCAATCGAGTAGGAAGTAAGGGATTAATTCCCTTACTGTCCTCTCACACCACCGTACGTACCG
>CAYPQN010000043.1:0-16856 GCA_964412885.1 uncultured Chitinophagaceae bacterium
TTATTCCTTTATTCCTTCCGTATTTAATCTAACGTTGTATCAACAGAGAACCGGTGAAATCCGAAGGACCGCCAGAACGGTTCTCTTCATGGAGGCGGATCAGATAAAAATAGGTTCCGTCCGCCAGGGGCTCTCCGTTGGTGCGGGTACCCGCCCAATCATTTTTATAATCCCGGGTTTCGAATACCAGATCTCCCCATTTGTTGAATACCTGAATGGTATGGTTGGGGTATAGCGCCAGGCCTTCGATAATCCAGGTATCGTTGGCTCCGTCCCCATTGGGGGTCAGGGCATCGAAAATCCGGATGCGGAAGTCACAAAGGATCTTTCCGACCTTCATGTCCAGTCTGGCGAAACAGTCGTGGGCATCTTTTATCTCCAGACCATAGAGCCCTTCGGTAAGACCGGTTCTCTGCTCCTCAAGGGAACCATCGGCCCAGAGGTATGTATAGGGCGGTGTTCCTCCGCTCACTTCCAGACTTATGGCCCCCAGGGGCGAGATTCCGCAACTATCGTCGGTGATCCTGGCCTCCACGCTGAGCTGAGAGGGAGCATCGAGTTCAAACTCGGATTGGGCTTCGCAACCGGTAATCAGGTCGGTGACCTGAACGGAATAGCGTCCGGGGCTCAATCCGGAAATCGAATCCAGATCGGCGCCATGGGACCAGGAATAGGCATAAGTGCCCCTTCCGTTCTGGACAATCAGCTTTATGCTTCCATCTTCCTGACCGAAGCAGCTCACCGGATACAGATGGGCGGAAAGGGTCATGGAGTCCGCATAATCCATATAGGTGGTCAGACTCTCGGAACAGCCCTGCTCATCGTTCACCTTCAGGCTGTAGTTGCCGATGCCGATATTCTTCAGATAAGGAGTGGTGGCGCCGTTGGACCAAAGGAAATTATAGGGGGCCTTCCCTCCGCTTACCGATACGTAGATCTCTCCGGAAAGAGAATCCATACAGCCTACACCGAACAGGGAATCCACCGTGATCACCAATGGATCGATATTATGTACTCCCACCGTCGCACTAAGAGTCGCGGAACATCCTTTGGCATCAGTGACCCGCACTTCATAGATGCCTGGGGCCACGAAGCTCAGGTCCTTGGACAGAGCGCCATTCGACCAGAGATAATGGTAAGGAGGAGTTCCCCCGCTGACGGAAAGGGTGATGGAACCGGTAAGGCTACCCTCGCAGACCGCATCCACGATCTGATCAGCGATGATCCGAATACCACCGGTAGTGTCCACCCCTACGGTGGCATGGAAATCATTGGAACAACCGGAAGCATCGGTGATGATCAGCGAATAGGAACCTGGACTCAGGTCTTTTATATTCTGGGTGGTGTCCCCGTTGGACCAGGCATAGCGGTAGGGACTTGTCCCCCCTTCCACCGTGATGCTGATGGAGCCCGAAGCGCTGCCCATACATCCGGCAGGATCCACGGTAGAACCGCTGACTTTGACCAGATTGCTGGTATCCACGGCCAGGGTCTGGGTGAAGCTGCGGCTACAGCCGGCGGCATCATAGACCATAAGCGTATGGGTGCCTGCCCCTACCCCAGTCAGATCCTGACTCGTGGCCCCGGTGGACCAGGAATAGGTATAGGGGGCCACGCCTCCGCTGACCGATACATAGAGAGCTCCGGATCGACCAAGGGGACAGCCGGGTCCCGTCATGGAATCCAGGACAATGCGAATTGAATTATTTGTGTCCACCATCACCGTGGCCTCCAGCTCATGCGTGCAACCGCCGGCGTCGGTAGTCATCAGCGAATAGGTGCCTGGACCCACATCCAGCAGGTCCTCAGTGCTGGCCCCATTACTCCAGCTGAAGGTATAGGGGGCGATTCCTCTCGTCACGGAAACATAAATAGCTCCGGACTTGCCGCCTACGCATCCCGCCCCGACTATGGAGTCCACCACGGCCCTCACGGTATACGAACTATCCACCAGGGTGGTCTCCTGACGAGACTCCGAGCAGCCCAGGGCATCGGTCACGGTCACTGTATAGGTGCCCGGTACCACACCGGTGAGGTCCTGAGTATTGGCCCCGTTGGACCAGGAATAGGTGTAAGGTGCCGTACCTCCGCTGACGGAAAGGTAAATGCCGGACCGGGCAGAAGACGCGCAACCCGCAGGCACCAGGGAATCCAGGCTAATGGTGATTCCGCCGCCGGAAGCCATACCCACGGTGGCCGAAACCTGGCCGGGGCATCCGTGCTGATCGGTCACGGTCACCGTATAGGTGCCCGGATTCACTCCCGTTAAGTTCTGAGTAGTAGCACCCGTATTCCACTGATAGGTATAGGGGGCGGATCCACCCGTGGGGTGGATGTATACAGCCCCATCTCCACTCAGGGCGCAACTAGCATCCACTACCGAATCCAAGGCTACGCTGAACCCGCCGCTGGGATCCACGGGAACAGTTACCGAAAGGGTATCCGTACATCCGTTGGCATCTTTCGCCACCACGGTATAAGAGCCTGCTGCCACGGCAGTGATATCCTGGGTTTTGGCTCCGTTGGACCAGTCATAGGTATAGGGGGACTGGCCACCGCTTACGGAAATGAATGCGGCCCCGGTGCTGCTGGCCGAACATCCAGCTGCCCGGGTACTGTCCAGGCTAATGAGAATGGGGTTGGAGCTGGATACGCCAATGGTAGCGGAGATCGACCGGCTACACCCTAAGGCATCGGTCACCGTGAGCATATAGGTGCCCGGCACTACATGGAGCAGATCCTTGGTCGTGGCGCCATTGGACCAACTATAAGTATAAGGGGTGCTTCCTCCCGATACCGTCACAGCTACCGAACCATTGGCCGCGGTATTGCAGCTGGCCTCGGTGATGGCGCCCAGACTCAGGGCCAGTAATCTGGAGGAATCGGTGGACAGCGAAAGGCTAAGGTTAGCTGTGCAACCCTGGGCATCGCTGACGACCACACTGTAGGTTCCGGCTCCCAGCCCGCTGATATCCCGGGTACTGGCCCCGTTGGACCAGGAATAGCTAAAGGGAGCCGTTCCGGATTTCACTTCCAGGGCAATTTCCCCATTGGGCGACGAGAGGCAGGAAGTATTGGATTTTTTGGTAGCGGCCAGATCAATCTGTGGTCTGGACTTCAGTTCATAATGGTAAACCTGGGTGCATCCGCTGAGGGTATCGGTGATCCGAACCGAATAATCTCCGGGTTTCAGCCCCATCTGATCCCTGGCCACGGAGCCGTTGGACCATACATAGCGGTAAGTGGCCGCGGCGGGATTCAGCTGAATGGACCCATTGCTGTTGTTCCCGCAGGCGGGCTGATTCACCGTGGCCGTGGCCGTGGGCCCGGAAACCTCGCCCAGCGCATAGGTCTCGGAATTTGAGCATCCGCTGGTGTTATCGGTTACGGTGACGGAATAAATGCCGGCCATTAGTCCTTCCAGGTCCCGGCTGGTTTTGCCGTTGGACCATAGATAAGAGTAGTTTCCGGATCCCCCGCTCACCGCCAGAGTGATCTGGCCATTGGATCCCTGGCATCCGGGCCGGGTCAGGGTTTCGGTAATGGACAGGCTAGCCGACTGCTCGATTTTGATTTCTCTGGTTTGATGGCATCCGGCCTGATCCGTCACCAGTACATAATAAGTACCCACGGCCAGACCGCTTCGGCTGGCACCCGTTGCGCCGTCGGCCCAGGTATAGGTATAGGGGGCAGTGCCTCCGGAGGCGCTCAGAGTGATTGACCCATTGGGACTGGAACAGGATGTCGAGGGGCTGGGGGTACCGCCGATCACCAGTCCGCTTCCGCCATCATGGATGACCAGGGTATCTTGAATCTGGCATCCGGCCGTAAGATCGGTGACCCGCAAAGTATAAATACCGGCCTCCAGACTGTCCAGGGTGGACGTGGTGGGGCCATGGCCCCAGGCATAGGCATAGTTTCCGCTTCCGCCGACCACCGATACCTGAATCCTGCCGTCTTTGGCCCCACAACTGCTGGTATGGCTCAGGGAGTTCTTCAAGGCCAGATTAGTCTCGGAAGACAGGCTGTAGGAACGGTTATATGTACACCCGTGCACGGTATCTACCACTTCCACGGAATACAGACCGGGGCTCAGACTGGTGATTTGATTTCCAGTCATTCCGTTGGACCAAGTGAAAGCGTAGCGGCCGCTGCCTCCATTCACATTCAGGCTGATGACGCCGTTGGCGTTCTCCGGACAATCCGTAGCCGTGATGGTCGGCGTGATGATCAGGCTGTTCTTCTCTACGACCACCGTATCGGTGCCGGCACAGCCCAGGGAGTCTTCTACCCGAACAAAATATTTTCCGCTGTTAGTCACCACAAAGGTGTCTGCACTGCTGTTGTCCGACCAAAGATACTGGGCATAGGGCTGACTGGTTCTCAGCACGCCCACGGTGCCGGCGCAGACTACGGTATCTCCCACGATCTGCGGCTTGGGCAAGGGCACCACGGTAATTCGAACCGGCACGGAGTAGCGGGTACAGGAGAGCGTATCCACCACCTGCACCGAATAAACTCCCGACTGGGTTACGGTAATCGAAGCCGTCGTATCCCCGGTGCTCCAGAAGAACCGGGTGGCGCCCAAGGAATCAAAAGCAGTCAGGGTAACGCTGCCGCCCTGACAGAAAGTATCGGGACCGCTGAGGCTAATGGTGACGGGGGGACGATCGATAGCATAGTGAAAGGCGTTGTATACATTCATGTTCACCAGAAGGCTGACCAGTCCTTTGAGTGTGACCCGCACCCGGGCGATCCGGTAATTGCCCGGATTGGTGATGAATCCCAAGGTATACCGGTTGGAGGTTCCCGCCAAAAGCTTAAGGTCCAAGAGATTGAATCCGGACTTGGTCTGGCGCAGGTTGCCCTGATCATCATAAATAGAAAATTCTATGTTCTGAAGCAGGGCAGCGCTGAGCAATCCACTGGCCTGGCCCACGGTAATACCCACATAATCTCCTCCGCGACCCAAATCCGTAAAGGAGAGATCCAGAAACGAAGGGGGGAAAATGCCCAACAGATTCAGAGGCACTTCCATGGTGGCATAATTGTTCGGGTTGGCATCCACGGCCCGCTGGGGATTGTCCACCCGGGAGGGACTTAGCAAGCTGGCGGTTTTATAATCATGGACCCCGGTGGCATAAAGCGGCGGGCATGCCGACTGATAATAAATATTGAATACACGGAACTCATTGAGCAGATTAACCGAGAGCAGATTATGGAACTCCACCCGCACGGAATGGAATGAATAATTCTTACTGATATCGGATATGGTCCTCACCCCATAAATACCGGTTCCCGGGGAAAGCAGGGATAATTGCAGCACCGATGCTCCGGACCGGGTATCCACCAAGACGCCCTGGTCATCATAGAATTTCACGGTGATTCCGTTAAGCAATCCCAGACCCAGGGTCTGCCCTGTGGCCTGCACACTGAAGTGCAGGGCGTCTCCGGCCTTCCCAGGCTGGGAGAAATGTACGTGTAGATAGGATGTGGTGATCAGGGAGACCAGGTTGGACACATACGCGTAATTGGTCCTGTCTTCATCTACCACGGAATCCGGATTGTGGAAGTCTAGGCTGGCACTGATCAGACTGTCCGAATAAACATATTGCGCATAGGCTCTTGGTGCCAGAAAACTGAGAATACAAAAGCAGAATGCGATGCTCAAACCGTTTTTCATACAAAAAAATTTAATACCGTAATGAGATTTAGAAAGATGGACGGCTTCGCTCAAAAGGTTGAGAAGTATTTGGCGACAAAACTAAAACTTGTTTTGTTAAGATGCAAGGATAACTCATATATCCGTCTGGTTTTTTTGGGCAGGAGATTACAGCGTACAGATATACAGAAATACATATATATATTTACTCAATTCAGGTGGATTGAATCAGGTAGCTTATATTTGTATTTCCGGATCAGGTTCCGGAGGCAGGGAACGGAATTCGCTTCAATCCCGCGAGGGCAATAGGATGGGAATATATCGGGCTTTGGACAGCCTTCCCAGAAAATCCTGGAAACTCAGGCAGGAAGGAAAACAAAACTATTCCGGAGCGGCAGAAAAAAAAAAAAAATGAATTATCCGAAAATACGCATTTTCATGTCTAGGGAAACCAGGGCAAGAATTTCCGGGAAGAACCCCTTGTTTGACATGGAGTAATTAATGGAAATCAATGAATTATGGTAGATTTGGTTCAACGACTGCAACAGTTTTTAAAACATGAGAGAATCTCTATTTTAGAGCTTTCCAGTGCTCTGAATTACAATTCTCCTCAGAAGATTTACCGCCTGTTCAATACCGAGAAGGCCTGGCCCAGTTGCCAGATCATCACGGACATTGCGCACAAGTATCCTCACCTCAGCCTCAACTGGCTGTTTACCGGCGAGGGCAATATGATTATAGAGGCAGACAAGAACCTGGACTACAAGGAAAAATACTTCGCCTGCCTGGAAGAAAAATCCTGGATTGCCACCAAATGTCTGGAGGAAAAGGAAAAATATGAGATGCTCGTCATGAAGGTCAAAGCCCGGGGAAATCATCAGGACCTTTTCCAGGATTGACCCCCTTTTAATCTGATTCCCCTAACCTATCCCCGGAAATAGTCCTTTTGCCGTCCTTAATTCTCCTTTTTTCTTTCTTCTTAGGGATTGGCCGGGGAAGGGCATATTCCAACTCCCTGTAGGCCCGGGCACTTTCCCGTGCGGAAACCCAGGGATCCCCCGAACAGACCATGGCCTGAAAATCGGCCATGACCAGAATCAGCAACCGAAAGGGCTTTCGGCGTTTTTGGGGAAGTGGGGGCTGATGCACCCACCACCAATAATATAGCGAATAGCGAAGCACCGAAAAGGATTCCCCTCTCCGCTTCCTCACTTCCCCATCAAGGCTGAGCTGAATGCCGAGATCCATCGATTCCCAGAATAGAAGCCGTCGGTACACCTGATCGTAACTCAGCGCCGAATTCAGCATCCATTCCAGTAGGCTGTCCTGCACCTCCAGGATATAAGCCTCCCAGTCTCCCTCCTTAGGAAAGGGGGGAGGGAAGCTGCCCCCCCCGCACTCTTCGTCTTCCCCTCCCCCCAAGGCCAGCCCATGGCCCAATAGGGAATCGAGATACCGATTATGCCAGTATCCGACACTGTCCCAGGGGTTTTCGGTATGGGGCACCGGAACATCCCCACCCCCCCAGGGCGGCAGAGAAGGCGAACCCTCCGGAGGAGCTCCCCCGAGGGCCATCAGCATAATCCCCAAGGCCACTATCCCATATCTCCGGGGCATGGGTTTCCCTCCTCTTCGTTTTCGCTGCCTTCCTCTTCAGATCCGGGGGATTCTTCGGCCACCAGGGACTCGGGTTCGGATTCCTGGGATTCCCATACCGATTTCTCCCCTGCCCGCCTTCTCTCCAACTGATGGAAATCCCGGCTGTAGAGGCGGCGTCTGTTCTCGTCATAAATGTTCAAGGTCTTGAATTGAGGGTTGGCCTCAATCAGGTAGGGGCGGTCCCTGCCCCCATGAAAAAAATCTACCCAAACTTGATTTCCCTTTCTCAGGGAGCGGATCATCCGATCCCGTTGGGGGGGATCATCCCATTGACGGATGGCAAACCGGGACAGTACCGCCTCCAAGTCAAAACCGTAGGCGGGATGAAAATAGCGGTAGCGATAATTCCCGTAGGCGTCCAGCTGGTGAAAATCCAGCTTCATCCAATACCAACGGGCATTCAGCCCTCCCTGGGTTCGCGTTTTCCATATGGATCGGCCGTTCATAAGATTGTAGGCCTCCTTCAGGGATATAAGCGGATCCCTGACCACAAAAAACACTTGAAGAACCTCATAGGGGAGATGGTCGGGTTTCAGGAAAAGTTCATAGCGATTGAAATAATAAAGGTCTGCGCTGGGGGAACGCCTGAAATGAAGAACCGAAAGAATTTCGGTTCCCCCCAGACGGGCTTCATAGATAAGCTGAAACTGACTGTTGCCGGTGCGCAGTCCCCTTTCGAGCTCGCGGCTCACCGGCCCCTCAAATTCCAGTTCTTTGAGCAGGCCCAACAGATAAATCCAATTTTTTTCTTGCATAGCTATAGGGTTTAGATCAGAGGAGAAATCGAAGGTTCACCAAAAGGGGCATAGAGGCCCGAGGAGGCGGGAAGGGAGGCGGACGGGGGTAGAGAATTGAGGCAGGTATCGACATGACCAGGCATTGGGAATCAAAGCTTGTCCCGGAATTTCGGGCCGGCAGGGGTGAATGCGGTACTGATCTGTTAATATGCCTCCCGGAGATCCCGGTCTCCCCCGCCTGAGCCTTTCTGGTGTAGACAGAACCAGGTCTTGGTGTAATCTTCTGGGAAAGGGGGCCAGGTAGGGGAATTTTTAGGGCATATCCCATACCCTGAACATGTCAAAACTTCGCGGAAGCCACCAGCACCAGCCCGCTCCTTTCCTTTTCCTGCGTACCCCCATATTCCCATGGAAACAATGGGGCTCGCCCCTGGGCAAATCCGAATCGCAACATCTGGATCAGGCCATTGCCTATGCCAGCCCAGACCTGTACTCTGCCCTTGGGGAACAAAAGGAAGGGAAACGAAAATCCAAAACGGGAATCCGCAGCCCTCTTTGGCATTACGAAAACCGGGCGCATTTCCGGCCCACTCCTTTCGGCCTGTTCTCCTGTTTCAGCCTGGTGGACTGGTCCCGGAAAGACGAGTCCATCCTCCTGTCCTCTCATCCGCGCTATCATGCCCAGGAAACCCTGGTGCGGGAAGGGCGCCAAAGGGAATCCATGACACTGTCAGCCGGGGGGCGATGGCAGACCAATCCCTCGATTTACGTCCAGGGGGCCCAGATCCGCTATATGCATTATCAATACCATAAGGAAAAAGATCAGCGCCTCTATGGCCTGCGCAGTCTTTCCTTCCTGCCTTGGCTGGAGACTTTTCTTCGCCGATGGGCAGGGAAAATCTTCCGCCTGGATTCCGCGCTGAATTACCTAAGCAAAGACCTGGGATTTACCCCTGAAGAGTCGATGGCGGTTATGGAGAATCTCTTCGGCGAAGGCCTGATTCTCCCCTGGCAGGCCCTGAGCATAACCGGCCCGGCATCCCTTTCTGTTCATGAGGACATCGATTCCCTGAACAAAGCCTGGCCCCCGAAAAAATCCTCCCGGGAAAATCCCTATATCAATGCCCAGAGGATGCTGATCTCGGGAGGACTCCTTGGGGACTATGCCTCAGACCTGCAGGAATGTCTGAATCTGATTCACCGGTGGAAACCCTTTTGTCCACCGCCTGCAATCCGGGCCTTCGCCCGGGAATTCCAAAGGAAATTTGAGCAAAACGCCCTGCCTTTGATGGATGCCCTGGATCCCATATCGGGTATCCCCTATCCCCCGGCCGGCCCTTTGCCCGCCCCGCATGAGCTCGATTCCCGGATCCGGTCCTTTCTGATCCGTCGCTGGGCGGAGTCCCGGCTTAGCGGAAAACCCTTGCGCATTGATGCCGAAGATATGGATTCCTTAAACTTGGATTCCCGGCCCTGCGCACCGCTTCCCTCAAGCATATCCGTCCTGTTTAGAGTCCATGATCAGGAGATTTATTGGGAGACCGGCGGAGGCAGCCATGGTACCGCCCTGCTGGGCCGATTCACCCCTTTTGACACGAGCTTGTGGAAAGCCTGCCGACAGGTGGCGGAATCCGAATCCCGGTCCCTGCCCCATATCCTTTTGGCTGACCTGGTTCAGGTCCAGGACTATCATCTGGCCAACATAGAGAGAAGACAGCCTCTATACCCCTACGAAATCTGCTTCCATGAAGGTGGAGGAATGGCCAGGGAAAATCAGATCCCGGTAAACGACCTCATGATCAGCCTCGTGCAGGGGAAACTGATTATTTGGAGCCGTCGCCATCGAAAGCAAGTATTAGCCCGACTCAATTCTGCCTTCAATCCAGCCTGGAGCTCCCTGCCTCCATTCCGCCTTCTGGCAGACCTTTCCGGGGCCTATTATCAGACGGACCTCCGCTGGTCCCTAGAAGAATACCTTCCGGGTCTGGACTACTATCCCCGGGTATACCTGGGCAAGGTATTGGTGGGCAAGGAAACCTGGATTCTGCGCAGGGAATCTCCCCACAAACCTTTGACCGGAGAATCCCTGCTCGCCCAAATAGAGTCCGGGCCCGGACAAAAACGGCCGCATTGGGTTTCCCTGGACCACTGGGACCGACAACTGGTCTTTTCCCTTAGGGATCCCCGCGACCTGGATCAACTGGTACACGAGCTCCGGGACCGGCAAACCGCAATCCTCAGGGAATGGATACCCCCGAAAGCCGGGCTGGTCCAGGATGAAAAAGGAAGGGACTACAGCCATCAGTTCGTGGCCCTGTTCCAAAACACCCAGACCCAGCCTATCGTGGAATTCAGACCTCCACCACTCCGAACGGGATGGGATCAGCGGCGCTGGGAACAGAAAAAGGCCGCCGAATGGACCTACTACAAAATCTATCTGCCTTCGGGCCAGATCTCCCGATTCCTGGCCGAGAAAATCGGCCCCTGGATCCAGAGTTTGGAAAAGGGACTTCCCCACCTTCGCTGGTTCTTTGTGCGCTACCGGGATCCAGAACCCCATATCCGTCTCCGGTTTCAACATAAGGACCTCCGGGAACTCAGAAGAATCGAGCAAGGTATATCCCTTCTGCGAAAATGGGAAAGAGAAGGCGAGATCCGTAGATTTGAAATTCGGCCCTATCAGCCTGAATGGGTACGCTACCCCCCTTTCCTGATCCAAGAATGCGAATCCTTGTTTCATGCTTCCAGCCGTTTCGTCCTCGGGCTCCTGACCCAGCAGGGAGAAGAAGCCCTGAGTCTGGAGCAACCCCTGGCCTTATGGAAGCCCCTAGATGGGCTCTTTCAGGGCTTGGGATGGCCATGGGAAAAGCGAAGCCAGTTCTTCCAATCTCTGTTTAAATCCATGGTCCTTACCGAACAAATGGATCCCAGCGCCCTGAAAAAACTGAAATCAACCTATTGGCGAGCAGGAGATTCCTGGAAAAAACGAGACTGGGAATCCAGTCCGGTTCCCTCCGACTGGACCTATGCCTTGATGCCCATGGAGGAAAACGGGAGGTCCCTGGCCCAGCGGATCCAAAACCTGCCCGAATCCCGCAAGGATACCCTGATAGCCGATCTGGTCCACATGCACCTGAACCGCCATCTCGAACTGGGAAGCAGGGATCAGGAGATCCTGGTCTATTATCTGATCTGGAAGAAATACCGCCAATTGGTCCATTTCAGGAAATCGGCGGGGGCGACCCACCTGGGATTACCGGGATCGGGAACTTAGCCAGACAAAATCCCGGAAACGGGACTCAAACTCCCGGCGGTATCCGCTGCTGATCTGAATCTGGCCCTGCCCCGAACTGAGATGGATCAGGCCACCGTCCAGGGATTCCACCTGATCCAGATTTACTATATAGGAGCGATGCACTTGGAGGAATCGATCCTTGGGCAGGTTGGCCTTCACCTCCTTGAGGGTCAGGTATACCAAAAGGGAGCGGCCCTGCACATGAAATCGAACGTAGTTCTGGGCGGCTTCCACATAGGCCAGGTCTTTGAAGGGCACCTTTATCCATTTTCCCCGGCTCTGTCCCCGGATAAAAAAATATTGGTTTCCCTGAGGACCCCGGGTGAACCGGTATCCGTCCCGGCTGCGTTCAATGGTCTTGCGAAATCTTTCCAGAGAAACGGGTTTAGCCAGGAAATCAAAAACATCTCTTTCGAAGGCCTTCAAGGCAAAATCCGGGTGAGCAGTGGTAATCACCACCTGGGTGCGGGTACTAATCAGGTTTACCATATCCAGGCCGGAAAACTCCGGCATCTCTATGTCCAGGAAAGTAAGATCGGGACGGATTTCCCCCGAGGAGATCCGCTTCATGGCCACCAAAGGATTGATTTCCCCTTCCAGGAACATCAATCCTGGAGTGGATTCGATATGACGGCGGATTACGTCGATGGCATGTGGCTCATTGTCGACAACATAACAGGTCATCGGAAAAAACAATTTCGAGGGTGAGGGAAAAAGACGCCTCATGGCGATGATAATCCAGTTCTCCCCGGCCATGGTCCATCAGTTCCAGGCGTCTTCTGGTATTGACCAGACCAAGCCCTTCTCCCGGAAGGGAATGAGGACGCAGTCCATTAAAGGTGTGAAACCATAGCCGGTCCCCCTCCACGGAAAGGCAGATGCGGGCCGGGTGGTCCGCATCCTGCACCTGTCCATGCTTGACGACATTCTCCACCAGGTTAACCAGGATCAGCGGGGGGATACGGATCCTCTCCCTGTCGATCTCCTCGAGGGAGCAGCAGAATTCGCAGAAGAAGCGGCCGGCAAATCGGATACGCTGGATTTCCAGCATTCGCCGGATCTGCTCCACTTCCCCGCCTAAATTGACTAGCCCATCCCGGGAAGGGGGCGCCAAGGCAAAGCGCATGGAATCGCTGAGCAGAAGGACCAGGTCGGCCGCCTGGGCGGATACGTTCTGCAGCTTGCTGTAAATAAAGTTCAGGGAATTGAAAAGCAGGTGGGCGTTGATCTGGGAGCGATGAAAGGCATTTTCCAGCCTGTGCCTTTCCATGCTCAGTCGAAGCTGTGCTTCCAGGAGCTGATGGTTCCTGCGGTAGGCCTCAAAGGCCTTGATCAAAAACCAGTAGCCAGTACTCAGTCCCATGATGTATACCCCTCTCCAGGCGGCCACCACCCACCAGTGTCCCAATCCCGAGAAAAGGGGAGAGCCGGGATGGCGGAGCCATCGGATCCCTTCCACCTTTCCGAACAGATACACTCCCAGTTCGAGCATCAACCATAATGGGGCAAAATAATATAAAGTTCGACGGCCCTGTATACCGTTCATGAGCACATGGGCATGAAAATAAAACAGTCCCAGATCAAAGAGGAAGAACCAGAAGAACTCCATGAATTGGCCCGAACTCCCCAGATAGACGGCCACTCCCGCTTCATAAAGGATGAAAAGAAGCCAGATAAGCGAATGCCGCAAGGCATTCCTTATGGGGAATCTTGAGGGAAAAACCATTTGGCGAAGAATAGCCTATTCGATAACAAATCCTGAATCCGAAATTAACAAATTATTTGAATTCGTGTAGACTGTTCCGCCGCTGGTGTAATCGGATCCTTAACAGGGGCCAGGCCATAGTACCTTTTCCTTTCACCAAAATCTGTTGGCTATGAAAACCACACAAAGAAAACGTTATTTGACTTCCAGGTTAATTCAGGTCTACGGTGATGGTCACAGCGGACAGGACACCTACCCGACCACCACCATTACCGTCACCGTCCTTCCCACCGTACCCACCATCCCCACCATGCCCACCCGATCCGGAGGATCCAACGGGTATGAGGAACCCAGCCCCGGAAATCACCACTAAACCCTCCAAGTGGCCATGAAAACAAACCCACATTTGCCGGATACGCCGTCTCGGGGCTTCCTGAACGGGTATCCCATTCCTCCTTAGCCCTTCCCTTAGGCTCTATCCAACAATATTATTCCATCCTTAATGAAAACCAATAACACCATGAGAAAAACCATATACATCCTGGGGCTGATTGTGATCCCCTTTGCCCCGGTCCTTGCCTCCACCGCCTGCGAATGCGAAATCCTGAGCGGAAGCCTGCAGTCCAACAAAACGCTATTGTCCACCACCTGCTATGAACTGGAGGAATGCTATCGGGTAGAGAATGGCTATACCCTGACCATTCAACCGGGAACCTTGATTTTCGGCGGGGAAAACAGTGCCCTGATCATCGAACCCGGGGCTATCTTGATCGCCCAGGGGACCCCGGAGGCACCGATTATTTTCACCTCCGCCCAGCCGGCCGGAAACCGGACTCCCGGGTACTGGTCCGGACTCATTGTATCCGGCCAGGCGCCCAATAATCAGCCCGAGGGAATTGTGAACCAGGAAGAGGACTGTAATTTGAGTGCCGGCGGCGAAAATGAACACGATTACTCCGGCATAATCCGCTATGTGCAGATCCACTATGCCCGGCACGGACTGAGCCTGATCAGCACCGGAAACGGGACCACGGTCAGGGAGGTGCAGGTCAGCCATAGCCTGGAAAACGGATTTCAATTCCTGGGTGGAGACGTCGGAGCAAGATATCTGGCCAGTTATAACGCCGGAAAGAACGACTTTTTTGCCACCATGGGTTATCAGGGGAACCTGCAGTTCCTGATCGGATACCGACAGGATCTGCAATCCTGGCATAGCGATCTCTCCCATGGGCTGTTGGTGGAAAACGATCCCGATGGCTCGGCCGCCACCCCGCTGACTCGGCCGGTAATCTCCCATATGACCTTGATGGGTCCGGGCTACTGCCACAGCAGCGGCATACCTTCTGCTTTCCAGCACGCAGTCATAGCCAGGAAAGGATCCGGACTCGGCCTCTATAATTCCGTAATCAGTTCCTGGAAAGAATATGGGTTCTTCCTGGGGGATACGGTGACCATTGGCCATACTTCCCAAGACCTGATCAATATCAGCCTCGTATCCTTCGACAATCAGGGCAGTGGCGATTATGAAAAGGGAGTCCCGGGATGGCCTAATGGTTGCGCCCCGGACATGACGGCCTGGATGAATCACCATATTTGGGCTCCCTGTTCCGAACAGGGAAACCAGTTCTCTCCCATCACCACCTTAGGCTATAATGCCGGAAGCATCTGTGGATCGGGATCTAACCGGGACTTTGCCCTCGGTGCCCACAGTCTATCCTCTGCGGCCTTTGCCGGCATAGGAGACCTCTCCGATCCTTTTTTCGATACCAGCCCCAACTATAGGGGAGCTATTGGGAATACGGACTGGACGGACGGATGGACAGACTGGAACCCCCAGCAGAAAGAATACTGCCAGGCCCAGTTCTCCCGCAGCGCCCCTGCCCGGGAGCTGACCCTGATTCCCAACCCGACCCAAGGGAAACTTATGGCCCGGTTCCATGCCCCGGAAATCGGCATCGCCCGATTCCGCATAGCGGATAAGGCCACCGGGCAACTTTGGTATCAAAGCCATCGCATTCTCATGGCCGGCCCCCAGGAGGTGGCCCTGGCTGTGGAGGGACTGCCCGAAGGCGTTTACCTGGTGCAACTCAAGCTGAACAAGTATTTTTTCTACCAGGTATTGCAGATCAAATAAATTTCCCTTTTCACCGCCGGATTCCCGGCGGTGTTTTCTTATAGGAACGGATCCAAAACCTCCGGTTAATTCTCAGCCAAATCAACGGATAGGACCCCTGGAATTCCGCGGTCAGTATACCGGGGGAAAAATACCGGCAGGCGCTCCCCTAGATCGATGAGATCTGATGCCATCCCAAAAGGACCGAATTCATGCCCATAAATTGCCCAAAGCCTCCCCAATCCCTACAAAGTGGAGACTATCCTGCCCCCCACATTCCTCAAACCGCCGCCCCGCAAATTTCCTCGACTCCCTGAGGGCAAAAGCCCCTGATCATTTCCAAATTTCGGAACCGCAAATCCGAATCCTTCCCTACCGGAAATGACCGGACAGGCCGGATGAAAAATCTTCCCAGGGGTCACTTCGTGCCGAAAAGACAATTAATCCTCATTTAGTCTTTGATCTGCTCTGCAAAAGAAAAATGGTCGCTCAATGTCCATTCTGTGAAAATCCCCAAGAGGCGGATGGGAAGGCCCACACCAGGGAGAACGGGATCGGAAACCGGAGCCACCAAGAATGAAAGGATCTGTTTTCCCTGGATAGACTATGGGTACCCTAGTGTCCATTAAACAGCAGACCTCACCTCCCCCCTGGGGATACCGAGGTGCCGTCCCTCCTCTCCATCCAGCCGGATTGCCGCCCCGGAAAAGGGACAGTGTATATTACCGAGGGAAAAGCGGGTCATACCGCCTTTATTCCTCTCAGCCAGTCATTGAGATCCTTGTATCCATGATAGTCTGTACTGGCATCTCGGTAATGATCGGCCCAATCCCGGGCCATATGCCAGTGCTTCCTTCCCGCCCGGTCCCGGTCCAGGTAAAGATACACCCGTTCATGGAGTTCCATATACACCCTCATGGAGGATAAGAAGCTCAGGGAATTCAATACCAGGTAGTTACCGCGCCTCTGGTCCCTCCATCGGGGATCGGACAAAAAACTGAGAAAGTCCAAAAATCCTTCAAATACATGAAGGACATATTCCCCATGCTCAAAGCAGCTCACCCATTTGGGCGAGTTCCCCCCTTTCCACCAGGGGGTGCGGATCTCAAAGCCGCCCTTGTCGTTGGGGAATCCTATCCCCTTGAATCGGTGGGAACCCACCGAATATTCCAGCTGCCTGCAATATTTATCCCCCAGGGCCGGGTCAATTCCCCTGGACTTCAGATAGCGGATCAATCCACCCTCCCTCAAAGGACCGACCTTTAGGATTTTCAGAGGGTGGGCATTTTGGGAAGGAATCCCCCCACCTGCCTTGGGAATCCGGGGTGGCACCCTGTCCCGGGACTGGGGCCCTTGGAGCTTTTCCATGGCCTCCCGGAAATTAAGGTCAAAATACTGCATGCAGAAATCAATGATCGTCCCCCCGTTCCCCGAACCGAAATCCTTCCAGAGATTGGTTCTCCGATTCACCATGAAGGAAGGGCGGGTTTCCCGGCGAAAGGGGGAAAAATAGGCATATTCGGCTCCCCGGCGGCGCTGAGGCTGGAAACCGAGTCCGTAAAGATAGTCCACCAGGTCAATCTTCCGGGCGCTGTCGATGGCTTGTCTGGGAAAGGGAAGGCGCATGGGAAAAGGGTTTAGAAGCCTTGTTTCAAATCTAAGCCATATTTTTTTATCGCCCTTTT
>CAYPQN010000044.1:0-15761 GCA_964412885.1 uncultured Chitinophagaceae bacterium
GGGATGGTTGTAAAATATTGATAAAGAGATTAATGCCCGATAGGTTCGATTCCCCGTTGGGATCCAAAGGTCCGTTCAGATAATAGGCCGGCTGATTCACACATATATAAGGCACAGGATCCACAAAAAACCGGGGCGTATTGTTGTCGTAGCGATCCGAGTTGTCCAACCCGGCCTCCACGTATATGGATCCGGTGGGATTTTGCAAATTTACAATTCCCGCATTCCGGGCACCGCTGGTCCAATAAAAACGCCAGTCCGAACGCCGGAAGGGTAGTGTAATTACTGTATCATAGACCCGTCGGATGAATCCCGGATATATCGACCCTCTTACCCGGCAGGAGTTCTGGTCCTTGAAATTCGGGCAAAGCTGATCCAATGTGTCGCGGGGAGAGGCGGCCATTCTGCCGGTATTATATCCCCAGGTCCCTCCGAATCCATAGCGAACCGTTTCAAAATTCGAAAGTTCGGCCTGGCCAAAATCCGGATTCAATGGCAACTCGCAGGCACGATACAGGGTAAGAGTCACCTTATAGCGAAGATCATTGGGGCCTTCCCCCACATAATCCACCTGAAGGTCTGCGGCTGCAAAATGCGAGGCCAGAGCTCCGGAAAAGGGAAGAAAGGAAAGGACCATAAGCCCCAGAAACCAAGATAAAGGCTTATTAAACCATTGTAAAGTAAATCCGTACCGCATACTGCGCCCTATTATAATAGTGTAACAGATATTGAACAATCGGATTAAAAGTAGTAAAAAAATGAGAATATTCCAATATGTTCGTCCTTGTTTTTCTGAACAGAAAATCGTGAGCTTGTCCCGGTCCCAAGGGCAGGGCCGAGGCAAAAAAAAGGAGCCGAATGGCTCCTTTTCTTCAGCTTTAATCTACCTGGCCTTACTGAATTCCCAGCTTCTTCTTCACATCGGCTATAATATTGGAGGCTTCGTTCGCATGGAGCAATGCCCCGGAACTGGCGTCAAATATATAGTCGAAGTTCTGCTCTTTGGCCACATCCTTGATGGCTTTATCGGCTCTTTCCAGAATGGGCGCATAAAGGTCCTGCTTCTTCTTTTCCACTTTTTCCGTGGCGCTCTGATTGGTGGACTCAATGCGATTCTGCAGGTCCATGATCTCCTTTTGCTTCACTTCCCTTACGGCTTCCGACATGGTCTTTTCGGTAGCCTGATACTCCTGGATCTTCTTCTCGTATTCCCTTCCCATGGCCGAGAGCTGCTCCTGGAAGGATTTGGCATAAGCTTGCAGCTCCTCGTCTGCCTTGGCGATTTCAGGCATGGACTGCAACAATTCCCGGGAATCAATATATCCAAACTTGGCGCCGGTCTGCGCATTCATGGTGCCGCCTAAGGCCACTAAGCTGGCCAAGAACAAAATCAATCTTTTCATGACTATAGAAGGGTTAAATTCCGTTTGACTGACGGGCTGCAAAGTAAAAAACATTAATTGTTTATTCCAAGAATTTTAAGGACTTCATTGCTTAGATCCAATTTGGGATTGGCATAGAAAATACTCACCCCCGCGGCCTTGTCCAGGACCAGATCGTAGGACTTCTTGGTGGCCAGGGTCTGTACCGCATTGAACACCCTGTCCTGGATGGGTTTGATCAGCTTTTGCCGTTCCACGAACAAATCCCCCTCAAACCCAAAACGCTGCTTCTGAAGTTCCTTGACTTCCTTTTCCCTGGCCATGATTTCGTCTTCGCGCTTCTTGCGCATTTCATCAGAAAGCATGGGACGTTCGGCGGTATACGATTTATACATGGCTTCCACTTCCTGGATCTTTTCATCTATCTCCTGCTGCCAGCGGGCAGACAATTGATCCAGCCGGGTTTGGGCGTCTTTGTAATCCACCATTTTCTCCAATATAACCTTTGAATCGATCACACAGTATCGCTGGGCCTGGGCAGAGATCCCCAGAGAAGCCCATAAAATCGCAACAACGAATATTCTTTTCATAAGGCGTTAATTTTTCTATGAAGTTAGCCGTTTTGGAGCATTAATCGGGTTCGAAGCCCAGCATAAAGGTGAAGGCCGCCATATCACTGAACCTCGCTCCGGGATAATACTGGTCAAATCCAAGTCCATAATCCAGTCCCAGCAGTCCGAACATGGGCAGGAATATGCGAACTCCCAAACCAGCGGAACGGTTCAGGCGGAAGGGATTGAACTCCTCGTAATTATACCAGGCATTAGCCGCCTCCACAAACATCAGCCCATAAATGGTGGAAGTGGGGCTCAGGGAAAAGGGATAGCGCACCTCGGCCGTATACTTATTGAATATGACGGCATTGTCCGCATAGGGATTCTTATAGCCTCTATGGGCGATGATATCCTTGCCTATGAAGAAGTTCCTTCCGGATAACCCATCCCCTCCCAATTGGAATCGCTCAAACGGAGAGAAGCCAATATCCGGATTATAATAGCCCATAAACCCGTATTTGGTGGCCAGTTTGAATACCAGATCCCCACTGATCCGCTTGTACCATTCGGCCGTAAACCGATACTTATGGTATTCGATCCACTTGTATTTGTGGGCATTGGATTCCCCTTTAAAGTTCTCTCCAGTAATCAGGCTGTAGGGAGGAGTGAACTGGAAGCTGAAGTTAATATTGGATCCGCTTCGGGGGTAAAGAGGCTGATCCACGGAATAACGAGCCAGAACCAGTTTGAAGAACAGGTTATTGGAATAGCCGTTCCGGAAGTTTTCCAGAAGTCCGTAATCCTTCAGCTTGTAGCTCTGATAGTTGACCCCATAAGTAAATATAAAGTTGTCGTCCGGCCACTGCACCCTCTTGCTCAGCTGCAGCCCCCCTCCAATCACGCTGATATAGGAGGAATCGGCTGAGAAGGTGCCGTAGGGCACTCCGGAAAACCGGCTGTAAATAAAATTCGTCGTCAGGGCATTGGGCTTCTTCCCTCCCAGCCAAGGCTCGGTAAAGGAGAAATTCAAGGAATTATAATACGCCCCGTTGGACTGGTAGTTCAGCGAAAGCCGCTGGCCATCCCCCACGGGAAGGGGGTCCCAGAACTGGGGCTTGAATATATTCTTTATGGAAAAATTGTTGAATATCACCCCGATATTGCCGTAGAAACGGACTCCTCCTCCGAAACCGGCGGAGAGCTGCAGTTGATCGGAAGATTTTTCCACCACCGTATATTCTATATCCACAGTGCCGTCCTCGGGATTGGGGCGGGGCTGGATGCCGATTTTCTCCTGATCAAAAAAGCCCAGGTTTGCAATCTCCCGGTTGGAACGGATCAGGTCTGCCCGGCTGAACTTATTGCCCGGAAGGGTGCGCAGTTCGCGTCGGATCACATGTTCGTTGGTTCGGTCATTTCCCTTGATGGCAATGAAGCGGTTGGTGGCCTGCTGCCCTTCCGTAATGCGCATCTCGTAATGAATGGTATCGCCCACAATGGCTGATTCAATCACATCTATATTGAAGAACAGGTATCCGTCATCCATATAGAGGCTGGATATGTCCTGCCCCCCATCCGGAGACAGCATTTTCCCGGTACGGGCATCCAGTAAGGCCTGGTCATAAACCGATCCTTTTTCAATTCCCAGCACCTGGCTGAGCTGTTCGTCTGTGTATTTGGTATTCCCTTTCCAAACAATGTCGCCGAAGTAATACTTATGCCCTTCCCGGATTTCCAGGTCGAGATTCAAATTGCCGTTGGGCAGAAGGTAGAGGGTGTCCCGGACCACCGCCGCATCCCGGAATCCCAGAGAATTATACACTTCCACCAGGGCTTGCTTATCCTTCTCAAATTTCTGCTCTTGGTATTTGGAGGAGGAAAATATATTCAGTCTCAGATACGGATTCAGGGCATTCATGGTTTTTGTCAGGGACAGGAAATGTCCCTTGGCCAGGTAACGCCCAAAAGAGGTTTCTCTGCTGCTGTATACCGAATGGCGATCTGCCGGATACAGGGAAATCCGCGGCATTTCCTTGGTGCCCCTCATGGCCCGCTTCAAGCGGATATCGCTGACGTTGGCGTTGCCGATGATATGTACCTGGTTTATGCGGCCTTTGGGGCCTTTGTCCACCTGAAATCGCAGGACCACCATATTGACGCCCAGGCTGTCGCGCTGTTCGTGAACGTCCACGGAAGCCCGAAAGTATCCTTTCTCCTGGAAATAGCGCCGAATCCGGTAAAGAGCCTCCTGTTTCGTGGCCTCGGTCACCACCCGGGAGCGCACCAGATGAAGTTTGTCGCGCAATTCTTCAGCCTCAGACTTACGCACCCCCACAAAATGGTATTTGCTCAGCCGGGGCATTTCCTCCAGAACAATGTTCAGGAATACATGCTTGCCCACCTGGCGGGTGATTTCCACGCGCACGTCGGCAAATAGTTCCTGTTTCCATAGATTGCGGATTGCCTGTGCCAGCTTTTCATCGTGGGGAATGCGAATGGGATCACCGACTTTCAGGCCGGTGACCGCTAAAAGCAGGTCCTCATCGAGATACTGGGGGCCGGTGATGGTGATCCCCCCGATTTCGTAAGTCAGCGGTCGTTCGGGAAGGATCCCGCTTCGCCTTTGCAAGCCCAGGCCGGACTGGGTACTGTCTTCCGAGACCCCGATCTGGGCCCGGGCGGTCCCGGGCTGGACCCAGATTATGGTAAAGGCAAAAAGAAAAACAATAGGGAATCGGAGTATTCGCATGTCTTTAGGCGTTCTTTTGAATTTGCTCACTGGTCTTCCCAAAGCGGCGCTCCCGGTTCTGGTAGTCCAACAAGGCCTCCAACAGATGCTTCTTTCTGAACTCTGGCCAGTGCACCGGACTGAAATAGAGCTCCGCGTAAGCCAACTGATAAAGTAAAAAATTACTGATCCGATGTTCCCCACTGGTCCTTATCATCAGTTCCGGATCCGGAAACTCCGCCGTGTATAACTGAGCCTCCACCATTCTTTCATCCACCTGATCGGCCTTTACCCTTCCATTCTCCACCTGGCGGGCGATCTCCCGGCAAGCCCGGGCAATTTCCTTCCTGGAGCTGTAGCTCAGGGCGAGAATCAGGGTAAGTCCCGTATTCGACTGGGTGATTTCCATGGCTTCGCCCAGTTCTTTCTGGCAATTCGGGGGCAGGCTGGCCACATCCCCGATCACCTTCAGCCGGACGTTATTCTTTTGCAGCTCATCCACTTCTTTTCGGATCGTATTGACCAGCAATTCCATAAGGGCCTCGACTTCGGAGACCGGACGCTGCCAGTTCTCTGTGGAAAATGCATATAGGGTAAGGTAGGAAATGCCGAATTCTGCCGCACCCGAAACCGCCTCCCGGACACTGGTTACCCCTTCATGATGACCGTAAACTCTGTCTTTCCCCCTTTCCTTGGCCCAACGACCGTTTCCGTCCATGATAATGGCCAGATGCCTGGGTATTCGCTGGGGATCCAGAGATTGTTCTTGATGCGTCATCCTTTCAACCCTTGGTTTATTGATCAAAGGTGGGCAAAGGTACAAAAATAGGAGGATGCCCTTCCCTTTAAAATCACCCTCATATAGTTTAACGCCCCTTTAACTACAAAAACCGGCCCCTGAAGGGGAAGAAGTTTTTCCCGCCCATTTCCTCCAAAATAAAATGGAAGGGAAAATTCACCGACCGGAACCCGGAAAAATTTTGGGTGGCTGAGGAATCCTCTAAAAAAGGATTCTATGGCTTAGCTAAATGCTCATGGGGAAGCCCCTGTATCGGTCCCAACGGAAAGAATATTATGCCCTGTCTTGCATAGTATAGTAAATTGACTTATTTTGGCTTGCAGAAACTTCTTCTTACAATAAAATAAAGATTCTCAGATGAAGAAAATACTCCTTGGCGTCAGTGCATGTCTGGCTTTCGGCGGGTCCCTATCTGCTCAGGACACACACTATACCCAATATTTCGCCTCTCCGCTGACCCTGAACCCGGCGCTCACGGGGCTGACTCAGTGCGACCTGCGCCTATCCGCCAATTACCGGGAACAATGGGCCACCGTATCCGGGAATCCTTATACCACGGCTACCCTGTCCTATGATATGGCTACTATGAAGGATCGACTCAACAATGGCGATGCCTTGGGCGTAGGCGTGATGGCCTCTTATGATAAAAGCGGTACCGGCGGATTGCAGAATATAACCATTGGTCTTTCCGCGGCTTATCACAAGGCTTTCGGACCGGAAAAGCAGCACAACCTTTCCTTTGGAATCCAGGGTGCCTTGGTGCAGAAGAACCTGGACTTCACCAAGCTGAAATTCGAGGATCAACATGATCCTTTTGGAAATACCCCTTATCAGACAAAGGAGAATCTTCCCAATTCCGACCTCACCTATCCGACATTCAACTTCGGCCTCATGTATTCAGGCCGGATAAGCGAGTTTGCCAGCGCTTATGCGGGCTTTTCCCTATACCATCTCACCCAGCCCGTGGAATCTTTCCTGGGCGGAACCAACACCATTCATTCCCGATATTCCGCTCATCTGGGGGGGTCTTTTGACCTGAATCAGAATATCGTTCTCTATGCCAGCGGTTTGTATCAGGCCCAGGGAACGGCCTTTGAAGTGGTCGGTGGCGCCGCTGTGGGATTTGTACTGAATCCGGGCCATGACCTGGAATTTGTGAAAAGCACCATTTTATATCTGGGCGGATGGTACCGCTACGGAGATGCGGTGGCTCCCTATATTGGATTTGAGTGGTCAAAGATGAAGTTGGGTGTGAGCTATGACGTGAACATGTCCAACTTCAGCACCGCGACTAACGGCCAAGGCGGATATGAAATCTCCCTTATTTTCAATGGCTGCATTAACAAAAGAACATTTTATCCCCAAACCAACGTATCCTGCCCTCAGTTCTAGGACCTGGGGTCTCTCTGACCCGCTATGGGTTCCCTATTCCGATTTGTAAAATAAGCTGCCCTCCGGGCAGCTTATTTTTTTCCCTTTTCCCCTATCCCTGGAATTACCCCTTCTCAATGAAATATCCAGCGAAACCGATAAGGGAGTAAGGCGTCCTCCCCGGCATAGTCCACTCCGACCCGGGGACCCTGTACCAGATCTCCCGGCCTTAGGGGAATGCCGTCGGATTCTATCCATACCGGAGGCTGGTCTAAAGGAAGGGCATTATGCCGTAGGCGATCTATACCCAAGGCTTTGGTCACCAATCCGGGCCCTGTAGCTGCCCTGGATTTGCCCAGGCGATTTCGGATCACCTCTTCCCCCCAGGCGGGCTCCACAGCACGGATCAGCACCCCTTGCGGGATTCCCTCCCTGTTGGTCACTACATTGAAAAGATGGTGTATACCATAACAAAGGTATACATAGGATCTCCCCCCCGGACCATACATGGGTTCATTGCGGGCAGTTCTCCGGTTTCCGAAACTATGGGATGCCCGGTCATTCAGTCCGGCATAAGCTTCGGCCTCAAGGATTCTCCCGGCACAAACCTGCCCGTCGATATGAGTACATAACAACAATCCAATCATGTCCCGGGCCAGTTCCACGACATCGGGACGCTGAAAAAACGAAGACGGAAGGATCATAAAGCACAAAGTTAATCCAAGGAAAACCACCGCAAGCCTTAATTTAGCCGTTCATGAAGGCCGCCACCATTTATCTTATCCCTGTACCCATTGCCGAAGACTCCCTTTCCAGCCTGAGCGGGGAAGTCCTCCATACCCTGCCCCGTATCCGTCATTTCCTGGTGGAAAATGCCCGAACAGCCCGCAGGCATATCCGTCAAATCCTTCCGGAAATCTCCATTGCCGAACTGAAAATAGAAGAAATGCATAAACACGGAGAACCAGATTGGGATGAATTTCATAGATGGATAGAGGAAGGCCGCGCTATAGGCATTATGAGCGAGGCCGGATGTCCCGGAATTGCGGACCCGGGGGAGAAATACATAGCCAAAGCCCAGGAACTTGGCCTCCGCATCCATCCGCTGGTGGGTCCCAATTCCCTGATTCTGGCCTTGATGGCTTCCGGCCTTCATGGCCAGCAATTTGCCTTTCACGGTTATATGCCCATCAAGAATCCCCAGCGGCGGCGGCGCATCCAGTCCCTGGAACAACGCTCCCGCCAGGAAAACCAAACCCAGATCTTCATCGAAACTCCTTACCGGAATCAGGCACTTTTTGAGGAATTAATTCAGTGCTTGCAGCCTTCCACCCGGCTCTGCATGGCCTGCGATCTCACAGGAAAACGGGAATGGATCCGGACCCGGACCATTAAAGCCTGGAAGGCCCAGCCACCTCAATTCGGGAAATTGCCCATGGTCTTTCTTTTTCTGGCGGGATCTTAAGGTGCCATGGGAATTCGGTCCTCAGGGAACCCGGGGGAGCGTTCGCTGTCTTCCACCTCCATGATGGCATCCACGATGTACTGACCGGTCTCGGCATTGGAACGACCATAGGCTTCCCCCCTCCAGGGCAGGGGTTTGCGGTACTGGGTATAATGTACCCGGACTCTTTTGCCCACACAGCGGGACAGGGAGTCGGCCACCACCGGGTCCTCTACGCTGAAATAAAAATACTGGGCATGGAGCTGCCCTGCCCTCTGCCCAAATCCCAGCTGGATGATCTCCCCCTCGTGGGTTTTGAACAGATGCCCCTTCCGGGAGAACTTCTGGAGCACCCCTTCCCTGAACCCATCACCGTAAGCATTGAAATAAAACCAATAGGCATAGCCCCCTGCCAGCAGCAGGGCTATCAGGACGAATACAGAGATAGCCTTCTTCATCTTTGGTTTTCACCAAATATACTCTCCCTGCCCGAAAAAGTCGCAAAAAAATACAAGCCCTCGATCCTGGATCAACGGGTAGAGCGCCCCTTCCAACGATATTCCCCATACCATCCCAGGGTGCCGGCCACCACGATATACACCCAGTGTAGAGGCTGGAGCAAAGGATAGAAGAACAATAAGGAAGACTGGCGGAAGAACCGGGATACGGGTATTAGAAAGAGGAGCTCCAAGCCCAGTTTCAGGCCAGAAAGCCATAGCACGATTTCTCCCCTACCTGTAGCCAGCCCATAAAGGGTCCAGAAAATGAGCAGGGCATTGGTCAGATATACACAGAACAAGCAGAAATGCAAAATAGGGTCTTTATATTTTCCCGTTTTCGATGCCCAGCGGATGCGCTGGGACCAGAAAGCGCCCCATGTCCCGGGAGGATAGGTGGTCACCATAGCCTTTTCCGTCTTCCGATAAAGAAAAGCATGGCCATATCGGTCCCGAATCTTGGCCATGAGCAGATAATCATCGCCGCTGGCCAAATGATCGATCCCCTGGTATCCGCCCACCTTTTCATAGGCCGCACGACGGAAGCCGAGATTAGCGCCGTTGCCCATGATGCCCATCTTCCACCGATTCACCGCTACGGTGATCCCCTGCATGGCCATGAAATCCAAAGTTTGGAACAGGCCAAGCAAGTTAGGATCGGCCTTGTATTTTACCGGTCCCAGGACCAGCTGTGCTTGGGGATCCACGCTAATTTTCCCCATCTCCTCCACCCAGGTAGGAGGAAGAATACAGTCTGCATCCGTGGTCAGAAGAATCTCCCCTTTAGCCTCCCGGATTCCCCGGGCCAGGGCCGCCTTCTTCAGGCCTCCGCTCCCTTGCTCTTCGCCAAGGGAAATCCGTGTCAACTGGAGCTGGGAAGCAAAACTCCCGGCAATTTCTGCCGTGGAATCCGTGGAATGATCGTCGACCAGGATCACTTCCATGCACGATGAGGGATAGGTTTGCCGGCAAAGGGAATCCAAACATTCCCCCAGATGCGCCTGCTCATTTCGGGCAGGAATCACCACGGATATAAAGGGTAACGGGGAGCCCTGCCCCTCCGGAGGAGCCAAAGTATCCCCCCCGGGCATTCTCATCCATCCCCATAAGAAAAGCAATAAGAACAAGCCATAGATACCCATGAGTCCCAGGCTGATTCCCACCATGATTTCTTCGATCATAGCATCCATTTTTTAATCCGCTTTAAGGAAACCGGATCCAGGACAAAATGTCCCCGGTCCAGAACATGGACTCGAGCCCCCTCCAGGGTGTCGGCCAGCCTGATCCATTTGCGGGCGGAGATCAGAGGATCCTCCTTTCCCAGCACCAGAGTAATGGGCTTGGTTTTGGTCCGCTGCTTTTTTCGGATTCGCCCCCAGTCCGGATGGATTCCGCGAAGAAAAAGCCAAATCCAGGCTAAACGCTTCCGGTGCCCCGGATCATCCCAGAAATGCCTGGCAAAACGGATCAGAGGCGGAGTAATCAGCCCTGTTCTACCTCCCCAGTCCATCCATGCTCCCAGTCCTTGGGGATGGCGTATTGCCCATAAAAACACCGCCCTGCCCAAGGGATGGCCAGTACAGAACCGATACAGCGGGCGGATATAAGCGCCATCAGGAACAAGAAGAAATGCCTGATCCACCTCCTCATGCCTGAGTTCGAATAATTTCATGGCCAGGCGGGCCCCCAGGCTATAGCCCAACAGCCCGGCCGATTGCCCACCCTCCATTTGCCTGACTTTATCCCAGAGTTCCTCCAAACCGCAAGGACTCAGGGGATCTATGTTTTCAGGACTAGCCCCCGGAGGCAAGTCGGGATATCCCAGGGAAATGCATCGGAATTGGGACTCCCGGCCCCGGAGCAGGGGCTCCACAAAATCGGGAGATTGACCAAACCCCGGAAAGGCCAGCCAAAGGGATTTCCCCCGGCCATACCGAATATAGGGCCAATTCCCCTGTGCGGTTTCCAAGGTTCCCTGGGTCATGGTCATGATCTGCTCAAAAATAGGGAATCCTTTCCCTCCGGGACTGGGATTTTCAGCCTACAAGCCTGGGATTCCCCTCTCCTGGATTCTACCCCCTATGGCCAGCAAGAGGAAAAGGCGTAAATTCAGAAAAACTATAGACCATGGCAAACGCAAATCCTGTACCCCCTCCCGGAGGATCCTTTCTTCTGGGGCCCATGGAAGAGGCTCCTGTCTACACACCGGAAGAATTTAGGGAGGAACAGAAAATGATTTATGAGACCTGCCGGGATTTCCTCCGCCAGGAAGTCTACCCTCATTTGGAGCAAATTGACCGTCCCGACCATGAACTTCTGGTACAAATTCTCCAGAAGGCAGGGGAGCTGGGCCTACTGGGCGCCTCGCTGCCTCCGGAATACCAAGGCATGGGCGAGGGCATGGTCAGCTCCCTGCTGATTACCGAGGCCTTGGGAGCCGGACACTCGTTTTCGGTTTCCATGGCTGCCCATACGGGAATTGGCACCCTGCCCATACTCTATTTCGGCACCAAGAAACAAAAGGAAAAATACCTGCCCAAACTGGCCACCGGGCAATGGACCGGAGCCTATGCCCTGACAGAGCCGGAATCCGGGTCCGATGCGCTAAGCATTAGAACCCGGGCCGAACTTAGTGAGGATGGAAAGGAGTACCGAATCAGCGGGCAAAAGATATGGATTACCAATGCAGGATTTGCGGACCTGTTCGTGGTATTTGCCAAAATAGACGGAACGGATTTCTCCGCCTTTCTGGTGGAAAGGAATAGTCCTGGACTGAGCCTGGGGGAGGAAGAGAAAAAAATGGGTATCCGAGGTTCCAGCACCCGCCCCCTGTTCCTGGAAAACACCCGGGTACCTAAAGAAAACCTTCTGGGCGAAGCCGGAAAAGGACATCATATTGCCTTTCAGATCCTGAATATGGGCAGGGCCAAACTTTGTGCGGCGGCCCTGGGTGCTGCCAAAGAGGTGCGGGATCAAAGCTTGGACTATGCCCGGAACCGGCGCCAGTTCGGGCGGGCACTGGCGGAATATGGCGCCATCCGCCAAAAGTTGGTGCGGATGGAACTGCGGATCATGGCCTGTGAGTCGGCCTTGTACCGCATGGCCGGATGGATGGATATTCCCTTGGGCGAACCCCTCCAGATAAATAACCATATGGTCCGTCAAGCCGAAGAATATGCTATTGAATGCGCCATGCTGAAAGTAGCTGGCTCGGAAATACTGGATTTTGTGGTCGACGAAGGCGTGCAAATTCATGGCGGAAACGGCTTTTCCGACGAATACAATGTATCTAGAGCCTACCGGGACAGCAGAATCAACCGGATATTCGAAGGAACCAATGAAATCAACCGCCTGTTGATCATGGATATGCTGATCAAAAGGGGAATCTCGGGCCGCATTCCGCTGATGGATAAACTCCGGGAGCTGGAGGGAGAACTCATGTCCATCCCTCATCCTCCGGATGCTCAAACCCCATTCCTCCGGGAAAAAGACTTGCTGTCCAGGCTGAAGAAAGCCACCTTACTTTGTTTAGGACTGGCCCTGGAGGAAAAGGGAAAAGAACTGGAAGGCGAGCAGGAAATTCTGCTTCTGCTGGCCGATATGGCCATCGATTTGTTTTTGTCCGAGAGCTTGCTTCTCCGCCGGCAAAAGTGGCAGAAAGACCGTGGGCAATCCGGAATGCCGGACCCCTATTCCTCCCTGTATCTACAGCAGATAGCCGCCAAATGGGAGGTGGGGGCCCGCCCCATAATCCAGGCCTTGGCCAAGGGGGAGAAAGGGCGGATACTGAACCTCGGTCTGAGGCGATGGACAAAATCCGACCCCCTGGACACCATTGGCCTGGAACGGGAAATATGGGCCATGATGAACCCGGACCGACCTGATATGCCCTGATCGGTAGCCCGCCAAGGTATAGCCGAGATCAATTTCCGTAATGGATCTGCTTGTTCTCGGGAGGAGCATAAGGTGGATCTGGCAAGTTATGTGGTAGTTGCCTTTCTCTTTTCTTATAGTACAGACTGTCTGCCGAGGACATAGGAAATTCCCTTCTGAAGATCAGGGAATCGATCTGATATTCCTCTTCCAGGACCAATCTTCCGCTAAGGGGATCGTAGAATCGCCAGATTCCGTGGCGTACCGTACCCCTATCGGAAGATACATATCTCCATGTCTGCTCGCCAGTCACCGGATCCTCCACCATAAAGGTATCCACCTCATAGCGAGGATTCAGCCCCCGATAATGCCCCGTGGCCTGCAACCGCCCCTGCTCATAATACTGGGCCTCCCCATCCAGCACTCCGAAACGGTAGTTTAGCAGAGAGATCAACTCCCCCGAGGCATCCATTTTATACCAGGGGCCCGTACGCTTTCCGTCCTGAAACTGGCCCAGCTCGATATAGACGGACTCCCCCCGGTCTTCAGCAGAACGGATAATCCATAATCCCTGCTGAAATCCTGAGGCATCGACCCGATTGGCAGGCTTCTCTGTGAAAGCCGCCTGAGGAACCTGGGCCAGAGACAGGCTGGGAATCAGGATCATCCCCAAAAGGCCCCATCGAATGATTGAATTTATCATATTTTACAGGCGAAACTCCCGGGGAAAAATTGAAACAACTTTTTCATTCCGGATAGATGCCTCAGAACCAAAGCTAATTTATTTTTCCTTAATGCGGGATACGCGCCGGGAAGTTCCCAAGAGATTACCGCCATGCGCATTACTCCTCCCTTTCGCACCACTAAATCTTAACGATCGCCCAGGGGGACATCCATGGGATGCACGGGGCAAAGGGGGAATCTTGCCGAAACCAAGAGAAAAAACTCCCCGGGCTATTATCCTTCATATATCTCCGCCAATCCTGCACGGTCGATTCCCAACGGTCCGGATCATCCGGTTCCGTTCCGCTGCCGGCGCCAGGTGCCGGCCTGCCCCCGGGGGGTAAAGAAAATACAAAAAATGGAGAATAAAATGAAAGTGGAAATTTGGTCGGACATCATCTGTCCTTATTGTTATATAGGCAAGCGGAACTTTACATTGGCATTGGCCGATTTCCCGTACCTGGACAGATTCGTAGTGGAATGGAAAAGCTTTCCCCCTAGACCCTAGTCTTCCTGAGGTCCCCAATCATCAGGATAATCTATATCGGTTTGTGGCCGAACTGGCCCAATCGGTGGCCATGCATGAGCAGCTGATCCAGTATGCCCAAAACCTCGGCCTGATCTAAAATCTGGATAAAGCCAAAGTGGCCAATACCTTAAAGACCCACCGGCTCCTGCAGAGGGCCAAGTCCAGGGCCCTGGGCGATAAAGCCAAGGAAGCCCAGTTTCAGGCCTATTTTACAGAGGGTAGGTACCTTAATGATTTGGGCACTTTGAGGGCGATAGGGCGGAAAGTCGGATTAACAGATCAGGAAGTGGGTCAGTCCCTGAAAAACGAGGTATACAGACAGAAGGTGGAAGCCGATTCCCGGGAAGCCCAAGCACTGGGGGCCCGGGGAGTCCATTTCTTCGTTCTGAACCGCCAATATACCTTTTCCGGGCCCTGCCTCCCCCGGAAATGCGTCAATCCCTGGAAAAAGCCTTTGAAGTTAGGGAGAAAGGAGACCCTGGATCTTTCTGGGGAGGTAACCGAAGGTTCGAGCGCCAAGCAAATTGGAGACTGCTCTGGATCAGAAAGGATATAGGTCAACACTCCAAAGCGGGAAAATCCGGGAATCCGCTACCGCCAAGCTCTGCCAAAAGCATGATGGGCCCAGAACTGCCCTTCATCCTCACCGCTCCCTTGGACGGAGCTGCCTTTCCATTCCCCTATCCTCCTTTCCAAAATGTTCTGGTCAAGCACAAACAATTTTCTATTTTTACGTCTTTCAATTTTGGAATTAATATGACTGAGGAACTGGAAGACCGAATTAAACAGGCCGAAGACCAGATGAAAAATGGTATCCGCCACCTGGAAGTGGAGCTGACCAGAATCAGGGCAGGAAAGGCCAGTCCCATGATTCTGGATGGGATAGTGGTGGACTATTACGGTTCGCCCACCCCGTTGAATCAGGTAGCCAATATTACGATCCCCGATGCCCGGACCATCGCCCTGCAGCCATGGGAAAAATCTATGATGGCCCCGATTGAAAAAGCCATTATGGCGGCCAACATAGGCCTAAACCCCCAGAATGATGGCACCATGATCAAGTTGTACCTTCCCCCGCTTACCGAAGAAAGGAGAAAAGAACTGGTCAAAAAGGTGAACCTGGAAGGCGAGAACGCCAAGATTGCCATCCGCAACGTGCGCCGGGATGTCATGGAGAAAGTTAAGAAAGAACAAAAAGAAGGGCTGAGCGAAGATGCGGCCAAGGACCTGGAGGGGCGGATCCAAGCCATGACCGACCGGCAAATTCAGGTGGTCGATCAACTCTGCAAGGAAAAGGAAAAAGAGATCATGACCATCTAGCCCGTCCATTTCCATTACCCCATTCTGGAAACTGAAAGCCGTCCCAAAACTCTGAGACGGCTTTTTTGTTTTATTACGGCCAAGATTTGATCTGCAACGCAATCTAGATCTTCCCCGTGGACCAACGGTATCCCTGGCGAGTTGCTCCTCAGCAGAGCTTGCTTCCGTTTCCAGGTGGTGCAGCAAAACCTAGTTCCGAATTGTATATTTAGGACTTGCTAATCAACTCGCGGCTCTCAGTTCAAAATAATTATCATTTATAGGGCATAATGGGCGAAAAACGCTTGTATTCACCCCTGTTTTTGATTTAGGGATCTTGTAGGGCCTCTTTGAGCTTTGGTATTCAGGTAGAATCGATATTTTCTGCCCCTTCCAAGCTAAATAACTCGAGTGCACGGCATGCAGACGTCCAAAGCCAATCGTTTGCATAAGCCTTCTATTTGACCCACTTGATTCCTCTAACCATCTGCACAATTCCTCTAAAGCGTGTTACCAGAAACCGAATATGCATCAATTTCGGAAAATAAGGATGCATCATTTT
>CAYPQN010000045.1:0-11530 GCA_964412885.1 uncultured Chitinophagaceae bacterium
CAGGCATCCAGCACCTCATAGTGGAAATACACCTTCGGAGATAGCCCCACCGCCGTATCCGGACACGGACGGAAGGGAACATAATCGATCCGGTAATTGAAATCATAGGGCACGGATAACTCCAGATAATGCACCCCCTGATGCCGCCAGTCAAAACCCTGACGGAAAACCGGCGGCGTAAGCAGGTTCGATTGAAATTCCCGAACCACCGAATCCCCAGGACGCAAGGCCAGCGAATCCCCCTTGTAGCTCCCGATAAGACCCGTGGCCACCATCCGACCCGAGGCATCTTCAATGCGGAACATATCCTGGCCATGGACATCGCTGACCACCGTCTTGCGGTAATGACGTGACAGACCTATGTCCTGACCGAAAAACTGGTTCAGCTCTGATTGAAGCGCAGAGGCATAATGATAACTCGTATGCCGCCCATTGCCCAGCTGAAGCACAGATCCCGCCTGACCCGAATGCAGCACTTTATCCCCATCCCAGGGACTGAGCACCTTGCGAAGAAAGGGATAGCCGCCCGCATCCGGAACATAGGCCTGATGACCCTCTTTGTCCTTATTGGCCGAGGAATAATACCTGGCCGAAACCGCCGAATCATCCACCGGCGCCATAGGCCATAGCACCACCGGACAGGAATCCGAAGACACCTTCCCATCATAATCCGACTTCGAGTACTCCATGGCGCCAGAAGGACGAAGAAATCCCGGCTCATAACCGAAGCGGGACTTGCCGCCAACCGGAATCGGAAGGCTCTCCACCGCCGCCCGGCCCTCATAATCATACAAAGTTTGACGCAGAATCGTCTGCATGGGGCGGGACTGCGCCCGAACCTGATGCTGCCGGGGCTTCCATAGACCATCATAATAGGTCATCTCCTCACGGTAGCTGCCCCCTTCCGAAAACTGAACCTTCCAATCCCAATTCAAACTGTCGTGATCGCTGAGAGGAATCGACACCCGGTGCCCCGAAGCAGAAGACAGGCTGCCTTTAGCCCCCAATGTCCAGGGACCGTATATCCGGGATAGCCAGTTGTTCGGGTCAGGACGCACCACACGGACCCGATAGACCAAATCCCCCTGCCGGGGCGCCACCGGAATCCGGTACCCCAGCTTATCGGTGAATACTCGAGTCGAATGATGCCGGAAATCATAGCTCTCCTCACCCGGAAGTACATAGGTCCACTCCACCTCATAGCCCGCAGGATAAATACCCCCCATGGACGAAGACCAGTCCAATTCCACCACCCCTGAAGTCAAAATGCTGTCGCGGACCACCACAGAGCCCATCCCAGGGGATAAGGGCGAAGAGGTTTGCACATAGGCCTGTGTATGCACAGCACCATATATCGAAACGAATGGAGGAACCTGAGCATGACCCGGACCCGGAGACAATACCCGATAATGCAGACTCCCCGCACTGTCCTTCACCTCCACCACATCGCAGACAATCACCTCCACATACGGGTAGGATCCTACGGCCTTATAACTGTAATCCTGAATCAAGGCCAGAGAATCCCGATTATAGAATATAGTCAGCGTATCCAAAGACGAAAGCACCGGATTCGGATCCGTCGTATAGCGACGACTCAGCGTACGAAAGGTCACCAAATATGAAAATGAAGGCCAGAGTCCCACCATGGGAGAACGGGTATCCACCCGAAGACCCGCAAACGAATGGGCGCTCTTCAACTGAAATCCACTACCTCCATTCGGGCCCGTCACCGATATGTCCTGAACCCGGATCGTATCGCAGTCCAACGAAGACAGCACCGAGGCCAAGGACAGGCTGTCTGAAAACCAGCCCCCGGAAGGATAGGAAAAACTCTGTGCCCGTACCCCACGGAAGGGAAAATGAATAAGCAGGCCCAAAACCAGCAGACCCAAAATGCCGCATCTAGAAATGAATGGACTCATAACAGAGAAAATTGATAGTTATTGTATCGCTTCAGGCGCACTGTCCCTCCTTCCCAGTCCAGATAATCATCCAGATCATAGGGAATCGAAGGCACCTGATCATAACGGAACCCATCATATATCGTCGTCACCAGCCGATAAAGGGGATCCCCATTCCAGTCTCGGGAATAGGGGTCCCGGACCGAATACCGATAATACACCACCTCGGAGCGTTGCGCATCGAAACGCAACTCCATGGACTCAAAGGGACTCTGGCCCGCCACCCGGGGCCAGAAACGGATCGCCTCAACCGGCCCCTGGCGATCCCAGCGGTAATGGCAGTGTCCGAGAATATACTTTTCGAAGGCCTGCATAGAATGCTGTTCATAATTCGAATCTACCATCGCCTCCCGTTGGGGATCCGCCTTCCAGTCCAACTCCTCCAGAATCCGCTCGCGAAGGCTGTCGGAAATCTCCAATGTCGCCCGCCCCAGCTCATGATTCAAAGTCAGCACCCCCCGAGAATCCTCCAACCGCTCCACCCGACTTGAACGGTAATAGGTCCGACCAGCCCGATAAATCAACCGGGAGCTGTCCCGAACCGAGGGACGGCGGCTACCCTCATAACTCACCTCCACGATCGCCCAGCATCCATAAGCCCCAGACCCGCGAAAAACAGAGGTCAGTGACAGGTACTTGGAATAGGCCTCCGATATCGTCTGCGCACCGGCAGAAGCCCAACAGATTGACCATAGCACCACCCCTAGCAGGAATCGAAGTATACCCCTCATGTCTATATATTTACCGTAAACCATATTTCCCTATTTGCTGCCTATATTCTTTATATTCTCCGCCATGGTCATCACTCCCTTTTCCGTCTCCTTCTTCAGCCGTACCAGCTGGTTGCGGGAATTATATTCATAGAATGTCGCGAAATTCTGCTCATCCAAAACCGCCATCAAATAAGACTGGAAAGGATGATATACATAAGCCTTGATCGTCGCCGATGCCGGATATACCCTTAAGTCATCATAGTGCTGATTGCCCGGGAATTCCAGACGCACCGCGTCGAGATCGCTGACGGGAAACGATACCCGAAAAAGAGTCCATCCGTCGATGGACATGGATTGCACCTCCATGACATGCCCCGTCGACCCCACCACCACCGTTGGGGATTGAGGAACATCGTTACTTTGACGACGAGCCCATACCTCCGCCGTATATAGCTGACCCCCGGAACCCGTCAGCGCAAAATCAAATTGGCGGGAATAAGCCAAAGGACCCTGATGACTTCGGGCCAGCAAGAAAACCTTCAGGGGATTGCCCGGACTCACCCGTAGGCTGTAAAGTCCCGAATGGGCCACGGTTTGATCCAATAGAAAACTCCCCTGGAGTACCCCGCTGCTGTGAGACTGGCTGTTCTCTATCACCTCATAGCCCGCAACCACAGTCGACGTCCGGGTCATTTGCTCAAGAAATGGCGAATACAGAAAATCCGTATGCCCATTGACGGAAAACAACGTTGACATATCCTCAAATGTCTCCACCCAGCTTTGACCAAATCGGCCATTCTGCGTCGTATGGCGAACCAATCCGCATCGCGGATCCACAAATACCGATTGGTAAATGCCCAGAATATCCCGCTCCTCCACTGCCCCTAGGGTCGGTATCGCCTTGGTGACCTCACTGCTTTGACGCCAACTCGCCAGATCCCCCCGGGTGCTAACCTCCAGAAAAACCGGATTATCCCAACGGGTAAGCAGTGGTTTCAAGGGACCAAAATCCGTGGTACTGTCATAATGGGAATCCAGCCAGTAGTACCAATGCCTGAGCAGACCGTGGCCCCGCTGCCTCACTATATTCGCCGCGGCCATCGGATACCCCCTATCCCCGGTGAGAATATACCGATCCCCCAGATAGGGACGGTTGACCGCACCCAAAGAAACGGGATTCAGCGAACCCGATGAGGTCGTCCCCTCCGCCAGGCCCTGAACCCCCCGATAACGTACCGCCTCGGCATCCACGGCCGGAATCTGGAAGCTCCGCACGCTGCAACCTTCATTCCATGCCGGAATATAGTCCGTACCTTCGGGAATAAGAGGATCCCGGGTCGCCACATATTGACCCCCGGATACATTCAACATATTCTTTCGCCCGGAACGGTATTTAAACAGCGTGAGCATGCTACTCAACTCATCCCCGGCCTGAATATCCCCCGACCCATGGACTCTATGACCTGAAATAGAAACCCGAAACTCGGCCCCAGAGCTCAGATCCCCTCCATAGCGCCTCGTCAGCGGACTTTGCGCATCTTTATGGGGCTTGCGTGCCTCTACATCAGTGACATAGAGGCGAAACCATTGATAGGAGCCGCTTCCATTCTTTATGGCCTTTACAAACAGCTCATCGCCCACATGAAATACATCCTGGGTCGTGACAAACCGAGCCTGAATAAAACTATCATTATCCAAAGGACGGCTACCCATGAGCGAAAAATTCAAGGTCGTACCTAACAGGTCCTGAGCATCCGCACCCGTGGCCATCAGAGGATAACTCGATGAGGCCCCTTCCAGGTCCGTACTCGTCCAATAAGCCGGAATCTGAGTCGTATATAGATCGTCCCCATATCCATCCTTAACCACCTGCACCACCGCCGAACCCGTCAGCCCATCATAATACTTGTTGGACAACAGCGTCTCGGACCCTTCCGAAAAATGACGGACACTTTGCAGTATCCCGTAGCGGTGCACCACTTTAGTTGTCGTATTCGAACGGAAATAATCCGTATGATGATGCACATCATCCGTCCAGGTGAACTCCGGCTTCACCAGCGGCGGAAGGCAGAACTTCAATCCCCCGCCACGCTGAGATATCGTACGGGATTCCTGGGTAACCACTTCCCGGCTGTCCGTGCAAACGTCCACATCCACGCCCACCGTACGAGGCACCACCGTAACGTGATGACGGGGAAAATTATCCCCGATACTTGGATCCAAACAGGAGGCCGGAGTCCCCACCCGATCATGGTACTCTATCACGGGAACCTCATTGACCAGGCGGCCATTCCCGTTGGAATGATAAAAATATTCCGTAGACGACACCAACCGAACCCGGCCATCACGGGGAAGAAGCTCATAGCGGAACTCTCCTTTTGCCTTGCCGTGCATATCATTGGTTTCCACCAAAAACTCCTGGCGAATCTCAAAACGGTTCGCCGAAGAGGATACTTGACTGCCTATACCCAGAAAACTCAGCATAATATCCCGCAATCCCGGATTACTCTTTTGTTCATCGATCTCCATCTTCACCTTCCGAGGACTGTAGCTGGCCACATAAGGGAAATCCCGAGCCGTATAGAACTCCTGAACCGAAAAAGACTGGGAGGATCGACCCTCCTGCTTGTGGATGCTTTCCACCACCACCCGGCTGTACCCCACAGAGCCCACAGGGAAAAACGATTCCCCGATCGGCTCCTCTTTGATCAACTCCACAGGATCATAAGGCGGATACTTTGAGGAATTATTGCTCAGCGCATAGGAATGGCCAGAACGGAATGGGTTCTCCTCACCTCCCAATAAGGGCTCGTAAGAGGCCACCCCGGAAGAACGCCCATCTTCCAGCACATAATGGTAATTATAGCCCACCAGGGAACTCGATTCCCCAAAGGACTTTGCCGACCATTCATCACTGAAACGAAGGGAGGAAACCCGCGAGCCCCCTCCGATTTTCGGCTCCGTAAGGGCCAGGCGCACATAGCTCTTCGATGCATGAAAATACCGCGATGCCGAATAATCTTTCATTAATTCCGGAATCGAATTGCGCCCCAAAACCGCATCGGCCACCTGAAGCGAGGCCTTCTTTAGCCGGTCAAAATGATTACGGTTATGCCCGTCAGGATGCTCCCGCTGCTGAAAATACAGCTGATCCGAGGCATAGGCTCGGGCTGTGTTGATCCCCGTATTCACCATCGGGGAGGGCCGAACCTCCGTACCCTGAAGCGGGACCGGCTTCACCTCGATATACAAATGATCCGACGAATTCGGGCAAGTTCCTATGGAGGACACCTCCGCATACCCCTTCACTTGATCGAAGTCATCAAAAGCATCCCCGGCTATATTCATATTGAATGAAAAATACATCTGCGAGGACCCATTCAACAAAAACCGCTTATAATCCCCCTGAAGGCCCGCCGGCTTGCGCACATAGATATAAAGATGCTGGTCCCGACCCCGATCGCTGTATAAACCCAGGGCATCCGTCTCCACCAGGTGCGGAGTCTTCCCCACCCCCACCACAGGAGTCATAGCCATGGCCCGGCGGTCCTGAACATAGGCATAATCATCGGCTTCATATTCCACTGATATGGTCCCTCCAGAGGGCAGGCGGATAGAGGTCAGATGAAAGGCACTGGCCAGGGAATCCTTGTCGCTGCGATCCCATTGGTCGATATACGGGAAGGCACAAAGAGGAAGCGGACGACGGTTCGGATAGTAATTCCCCCATCCGTCCTTGTTGCCCAGGCCATAGGACGGATTCAAAGAATTATAGTCAAAATCATAAGACTGCGCATAGGCTAGAGGCTCCTGACCATGGCGAACCCGAACCCGGGTCAGCCGAAGCTTGCCGCTGCTGTCCGAATTCCATACCCCGGAAGATATCCCATAATCATAATCAAAATAAATCGTCTTCAGCGCCCCTGCCAACTCCCCATGAATATAGCGGTCGTTTTTCTGATATACCTTGATGGAATCCAGCTTCTGCATCCGGGAATGCGTTTCCTTATCCTCTGAAAACGGAGCTAGGGCATGAGGATGATCCCCTTCCATGATCTTGCTGCGGCTGTCGCGCCCATCCGCACGATCGCTGATATAAAACTCCACTACCTGATCCCGGGACTCCATCGAATGCGCATACCAAATCTCCTTGGAACCCACCGTGTAGGAACCCATATCATCAAAATGATTCAGGGATAGGCCAGGATTCAGAAAGGCCACATTATTGTTCTGGTCCGCATAAGGAACCCGCCAGCGGTAATCATCCGAAATCCGAGTATAATGGAACTTCAGATAGCTGCCCAGGTCATCATCGCTGATCCCGTCGTGGAGCACATCCACATAATCCGGACTCAATACCGCATTCAATAAATAGGAGGTGGCATAGGCTGGTGTCAGGGTATTCTTGAATAAATGATCCCGGGGCTCTGTATTGTCCGGACTCGCATAGGCCGCCAGGGACGAAGTCGACATAATCCCCTCCCGAAGCTGGTAGCCTGGTGCATGAAAGGCATTCACCCGAAAGGCTACATCATTCTTGATCCGGTTCATCACCGGAGTCGAGTACACATAGATCTTCCCCTCCCGGTTCACATTCATGATCGCCCCTATGTGGCTGTCCAGACCCCGATCAAGGGTATCCACGGATGTCGTAGACAACGGGAACTCCCCCTCCTTATAACTCAGCAAATCGCGGGGAATCACCATCTGGGGAAAATCCCGGATATCCGCGTTCGTATAGATCACCAGGGGCTCGGCCTGAAGAGCCCGCTTGCGTGCACTGAAACCCTTTTGCTTCAAATCCTTTTGCTGAGCATAAAACCCGTATTTATTCACCTGGGACAAATACAGTTCATCGGCTAAGGACGGAGTTCCGCAGGTCTTAAAATATACATTCTGGTCCACACCCCGGGGCACCGAAGAGCGGTAGTTCACCCGATCATCCCCGCTGGCACCGATTTGCACATTGCCCTCCGTGCGCGTGCGGATATTATCATATCTGCCGGAAATCCCCACCCAGCATAGAAGTTCCACATGGAGCTTCACCTGAACCTGGTGCAGTTCATTGAACAATGACGTATTCTCAAAGCGAAGCTCCGGATCCCGGACAATGCCAAAATCATTGCGGTCAGCACGAAAAACATGGCTGGCTCCATGGGCCGTGGAACTGAAAACATCATAAGTCTTCATGGCCGCTGGCATAAAAGGCAGATCCTGATTCAAACCCCCGTCATTATCCCGGGTAAAATCCAGCATATCCCCTCCCCTCGCCTTCTCATAATACATGTATCCAAACCCCCGGTGCTCGTTCACGGGCTCATAGGTCGTCGTCGAGGTCGCCGATGTCGCCGTTACCCCCATGCCCAGATCAAGGCCCAGTCCCTCCAAAATACCCAGGCTAACCCCTAGCTTCAGCCGGTAGGCACGGCCATCGCTGCTGTATCGATAAGGTACCGTGACTTGGGGAACCGAATTGCTCACACTGCCGATGAAATCCCGATGGATCTCCCGGCTTACATGACCGATGTTCAACCGACCAGAGACCACCGGATTGTCCCATCCATTAATCGTATTGAAGGTCCGGTTCACCGATTTGCCAAAGCCTATCGAACCATAATCCCCAAGGGAAAGCCCCCCGCTGAAACCCGCATAAGTACTCAGATTGCCCCCAGAGGAACTGTGGGCAGACAGGGTTACATGGGCATCCCCGCCCGCACTGAACGGACCAGCCTGAACGCCCGCATAAACCCCTCCTCCCACCGATACCCCAATCGCTTTGCCCGTATATGAACTGAAATCCTTCGTGAAGCCCATCTCCGCGCGTGCCTGTGCGGTTAGGCCCACCCCTTTGTTGCCCACCCCGGCGCTGAAACTCACCGTCGGCTCAAAACTCACCCCCACAGACTCCACCGTCAGCTCACGGATATTCTGGTAACTTTGGATCTTCTCCCCGTCCATATCGTCCGGAAGACCCCGAACAAGACGATTCAAAGTCCCCAGATTCAGGTTCCAGCCATAACCCACCCAGGAACCCTCCTCCTCGATATTCGAAGTGGACCGGTAGACCAGATTCAATGGATATCCTTCGATTTCCAATAAGGGAAGATTATAACTGAAATCCCCGCTGAAGGCGTCCACAAGGGAACTCGTTGCCAAGGGCGTAAACCCTTGGAACTCTGGCTGGGAAGGTCCACTGGTCAATCCATACGATCGCAGAGGAAGCCCAAGCTCCATGGCCAAGCTCAGCATCAGAAATACCGAAAAAAAGCGACGGCGACCCGAAATCCATAATAACAGACTAAATCTCATCAGAAGAAATATTTGAAGTAAAACATAGGCGCCCCAAACCCGCCATGCGATCAATAAACCAATAGGACACCACAGGCCGGGCCCGCAGGGAATCGTATTGATTGACCGATATCCGAAACGTATACACCAGGCGGTCAAAGCCAGCTAATCCCAGCGACGGCTCAAAGACATAACCCAGAGGATATATAGGCTCTGAACCATAATCCAGAAATAAATCCTGGCCCGCTTCAAAAGACAGGTAGTGATAATTTGCCGAATAGGAAGCCTCATCTTCGCTGACCGCATGCAGAAGGGACTCGCCAGAGGCTGAATGCGAAATCGATACCGAAGCCTTCAGATAATACCAACCCTCCACGGCACCCCCATCCCCATGCTCCATATTTTGATTCTCCACCCGGAAGCGAAACAGCCAGGGAGACACCGACAGTTCCCGGCCAAAGGAATCAAAGGGAGCATAGACATCCTCGGCGACGCCGCAGCGGAGATTCCACACCAACGACACCAGGACCAACAATCCCAGGACGATACTCTTTGCTCTATTTGGTCTTCCGGCCATGATATCGGTGGTTTACATATTCAATCAATTCCCTAGTCAAATCCTGGCTCTGCTCCGCATAAAGCACATTGCCCGTACCATTGGCCCCATAGATGAAATCATAACCCCGGGCTTTACCAAAATCCATGATATAGGGGTTCAGCCGGTTCCAGATCATCTTCTCAATTTCCCGGGTCCGCTCCAGACGCTGAAGCTCCAAGGCGGAATACAACTCCTGCTCCATCTGACGGTAGCTCACCGAATCCCGAAGCCGATGCGCATACACCATGCTGTCGATCATCGACTTCTGCTGGTGATAACTCGCCTGAGCTGCCTCCGTATATTCCTTCTGGAGGTCAAAGGCCTGGACCAGCTCAAAAACGTCCACATAGCCCAACTTCGGACGGCTGCAGGACCCCAGAATCCACAGGACCATTAGCCCCCCAATCCATAAACTTGTTCTAATCCACATATATCGGATTTATATAACGGCACTTTAACGTACGCTGCTGGGAACGACCCCGGACCGGAGACGAATTTATCCTCAGCTCAAAGCGCTCCTTATGCCGAAAACCATAATCACTCAAATCAATCTGCTTGTAATTCAGGCCATGGATCACGGGCCAAATCTCCGGTTCCCCCGCAGTACCCCGGGAACGGACCACCTGCAGCTCCAGGCTGTTCTGGAGGAAATCCAACTCCTCATACTGAAGTTTAAGCTTCCCCACCGCCATATACTCCTGCCTGCCCTCATCCCGGTTGATATCCAAATAAGGAAGGGATACCGACCGGGCCTCCTGAAGACTGTCTTCCACAATCATAAACCGCCAAACCTCCGAGCCCCCAAGGTGAAGTCCACGGTAATATGCATCCACCGTCCAGGCATAGGGCTGCCATAACTCCAAAGGCTTGCCCTCCATAGGATAAACCAGAGAGGGACTTATCAGCTGATCCTGGGCATAGATAGGACGCTCGCGCTGAATGGCCGAACGCGCATCCTGACCCTCACGGATCTCCGCCAAACGGAACCGGTAGCTCAACTCTCCGACAAAGGGATAGGTGGCCACCCAGCTGAATAGGGGATGATATGCATATAGACGGGCATCATCCTCGGGACTGAGAAGCTCCAACAGAAACAAATCCTCACTAAGACCATAGACGCAATCCGAGACCTCCGGATCACCTATTCCCTCCCCTCCAGAGCGGAAATAACTTACCGTCACGCAATACCGGTAATGCCCCTGTGGAAGTATACCATGAGTCATGAACAGCGAACTCAGAGAGGACGTGGAAAAGGTCCACTGAGGGCGGACCCGACTACCCTCTATCTGGTTCATGCCAGGATATACTATATAATCAAAGGAAAAGCCCAAGTGATGATCCGATTGCCGGAATCGAAGCTGACCTTCCACCCGGCAACGCACCGGCCTAGTCTCCATCGACTGGATATAGAAACCCAGAAGGCGATCCTTGTTCAGCGGAACCCCTTCCAAAGCAGAAAGATTTACCAGCAGGGGCTGGGCGGACGAGAATTCGGGAAATCCCATAAGGATTGCCAAGAACAGGGGGAGGATGATATAGCGCTTCATAGGGAATTATCTTTTGGTGCCTGATTGGGAATCTTTTAGCTTTATGCGAAACTGCCACTGCAGGGAAATCATCCCCGAATGAAGCCGTTGCCAGGAAGTACCCGGCTCCCAGCGAAATGTCTGATATCGGAAGGAAGCCCTTAGAGAAAGCGGAATCCGGGAAAATACATAGCCCAATCCCAGTCCTGCCCCGTAGCGGGACCTGCCAAAATCCCGGAAGCCCAGCTCCTGGCTCCCTGAAAACTGCCAACCCCTGCCCCAGCGATAATGACCCGAACCGCTGAACAGACGCTGCCGGCCATACAATGGCGCCTGGCCCGAGCCCTCCATGGTCATCTGGCTGCCGATCAGCATCAGCCCCCATAAACCTCCCGCTCGCGTATAATGAACCTGGACCTGACCCATGTCCCCGCCAGAATACAC
>CAYPQN010000045.1:11630-14180 GCA_964412885.1 uncultured Chitinophagaceae bacterium
AGATGATGATAATCCACCTCCCAGTGCAAAAAACGACCGAAAAAATCTCCAGATAACCCGCCCCCAAAGCGCTCCATGCCCCTATAGCTCATCAGCAGGGTATGATTCTCAAAATTTTTGCCCACTTTCTCATACTCCCCGCGATACTCCAGACCGCTGCCGCCGATCCGCCCTCCTGCATCCACTTTCCAGGCCAGGGATTCCCCCGAATCACCCCAAAGGGAAGAAGACGACGAAGAGGCCACCTCCCCTCCAAACTGCATTCTATCCCCCCAATGACCCCTATGCACCAGCGAAACGATATGCCTGCTGCCCTGAGAAAACGAAGGCATATGAATATCCGCCTCCCGGAAAAAACTATCTCCCGATATCAGGGATCGGGATGGCGAGTAGCCCAAATAGATCAACTCCGTCCGATGACCCTCCCAGGACTTCCACCGAAGCCGCCCACTATAACCCTGATAATGGTCTTCGTTGCCCTGACGATCCACATATCCAATCCGTCCATAACTCATACCCAGGCCCACGGCGCCAAGATCATACTCCATGTCCGCACCTTGAAGGCGCTGACCATCCAACGTATAGGAAGAAAGGTGATGGGAAAAGATTCCCAGATCCAGTCTCTGCAGTCCCTGGCGCCACCAGCCCGGGCTCCCTCCCATACCAGAGGCCTTTTGGGACAACTGGCGGTAACTTAATGAAGACATCTTTTCCATGTCCAAATCCTTTAGCCGATCATAGGCCAGAAGGGAGTCACAATGCTGACGCTGTTGCCATCCCTCCAACATAGACTCCGCAGCCAAAACCCGGGACTCCAGTTCCTGAAGCTGGACCCAGCGCTCTGTTAATCGACCATAATCCCGCTGAACCTGCTCCACCCAAATTCTCCCGCTATCGGCCACCCCAACCCCAGGAAAGGTGTCTGCCTTGCTTTTAGCCTCCGCCACCAGCGAAGCATAAAGCCCCGAACTGTCCAGGGAAAAATCCTGTCCCCCCACCTGAAAAGAAGACAACAGGTCCCTGCGCTCCTCCTTCCATCGGGACAATGGAGCCTCATAAACCCCTTTAATAGCCCCCAGCGATGCGGAAGATTGGACATACTGGCTCCGGTAACGGGAAATAAGATCCATTAGCCGGGACTTTGCCGATTCACTGTCATAATGCCAATGGAAATAACTCGCCCTGGCCGAACGACCCCGATCCTGGGAAGTATAATATCCCTCCAACTGAAAGTCCATGCCCAAAATGGGGACCTCCAGGAAGCCAGACAGATCATAATAATTATTCTCCTGCTCCCCATAGGCCTCCTGGCCATCGCGGACATGGCTCATCAACGAGAATTGACCCGCCAGCGCCTTATCCTCCTGTCCCGGACTTGAGTTTTCCCTGAACTGGGAAAACAGGGGCTTGCGCTGATCGACATCCAAAGGTATCCGGGCCGGGGGAACCATGGGATCCAAAGAAGCATAGTCCTTCCATGAATCGACTTCCTTCCATTCCATATACCCCATAAATCGACCCTTGTAATAAATGGATTGGCGCTTTACCCCCTGACCGCTTTGATCCACGGTCTCAAACCCTTCGGTAGCCATGCGCCGCGAGAACCGCTTCCAAGCCCCGGCCCCCAATTGTCCCATACGGACCGACTCCCGCCGAGCGGAAGGCATGCGGCGAAGCCCGCGCTCCGCCACGCCTTCAAAAAGCCGGTAGGCTCGATCCCTCGGCGACAAAGCACTGTCCACCACAAAAGGAAAACTCCGATACAATATGCCTTCCGGATAATGAATCCGAGAACTTACCCGATAGGGACCGGCCGGAAGGCGCCCCTGGCAACGGAGCATATGCGCATAATCCCTATGAATCCAGGCACTGTCCGCACCCGGAATATAGCGGTACTGAAAATGACTCGGTTTACCCGATTTCCACCGGCTCGGTCGAAGGCGAATTCGACTGATCAACACGCTGTCCTCTCCGCCCAGATCCCAGCATTCCACCCAAAGAAACGATGCCTCTGCCGTATCCAGTTCCCGTATCCAGAGATCCTGAAAAATCTTGTCCTTCTGTGCATAGGGCAGACCCAGATAATAGACCGTGGTGCCGGAAAGGCGATCGGATCCTCCCACCATACCCCGACGCTGTCCGTAACTGTAACTGGACAGGCATATTAATAAAGAAGGCAGACAAAGCATATAGATCCTGGTCATATACTGGGGGTATTCATTCCATCATGTTCCGCACCGATTCCTGATCTTCAAATTCATAACAAAGATTTAAATTAATAAACTGAAGAGGAGAAAAGAAAGCAAAAGGCAAAAAAAAATTAAAATTTTTTTCATGTCCTTTCCCTCAATGGTTTATGCATTAAGAAGAAAAACACTGCATCCATGGAGAAGAAAAAATAATGGGAGGAATACCACACATGAATTCCCTAAGAGAGGATTGGATCAATCAGGAAAATCGGATCATCCGTAAATTATCCGCCAAGGGGATGATCAATGTATATACCGAGCTTCCCGTGGCTGCGGCAAAGGGCCAGACAGGGAAATTAAG
>CAYPQN010000046.1:0-13689 GCA_964412885.1 uncultured Chitinophagaceae bacterium
ATGATGATCAATTTATCTCCTGTTGGTTAATGCCGTATTGATTTGCTGATATACCAGGCGGAACCCGATATATGCCTTGGCCGTATCCGCATACTCATAATCCCGGGTTCCGGTCTGCAGGTAATAGGCCACATCCCTCCAACTTCCTCCGCGGATAACCTTGCGGGTCAGCCATTGGGGATCGTTCTCGGAAATCGCGTACTCCACGTTGGGGTTGATATCCGCCACCACATCATAGGAGTTTCCGAAATAAGGGGAAGAAGTCCATTCAGACACGTTTCCGGCCATGTTGTAAAGGCCATAATCGTTGGGCCAGTAGCGGTCCACAGGTACGGTGTACAGCCCTCCATCGGAAGCATAATTGCCCCTTTGAGGTTTGAAGTTGGCCAGATAACATCCTTTTTTGTTTACGAGATAGGGTCCGCCCCAGGGATAGGGGGATTCGGTACGCCCTCCGCGAGCCGCCCATTCCCATTCCATTTCATTGGGCAGGCGGAACTCCCCTTCCGTGTACATGCGGCGCTTGGCGCGTTCGCTGCGCCAGAGCTGGGTCCTCCAGTTGGCAAATGCATTCGCCTGGTGCCAGTTCACGCCCACCACCGGGTAATTGTTGAAGGCGGGGAACCAATTGTACTGCTGAGCTATGGGTTCATTATGCGAATAGGTCAGCTGACGGATCCATACCGTCGTATCGGGATATACGGGTATGTCCCTTTTCTCCACGAAGTCGGTGCGGGGTTGATCGGGATTCCGCACCGCGTCCGCATAGTTGAACACCTCGTAGTGATAGACCAGCTTGGAATTATCCAACTCCTTCCTTCCCCATCCGGACTGTTCGGCAGGGATGAACATGTTGGCCAACTGATCCTGAAGATCTGGATCCTGCCAATTGATTCTCCTGCGCATATCCACGCTCTGGGTTCCGTCCTCATGGTCGATGAAATCCCCCAGTTGCGTATGGGCTATGGAATCCCGGACCCAATTGGTGAACTGCCGATATTCCGCCACGGAGATTTCCGTGTTGTCCATGTAGAAACCACTCATTTGCACCGTGCGTATCATGGCATCCCTTTTCCCGGCAACGTCCTCATCGCTGGCGCCCATTTTCATAACGCCCGAAGGTACATAGACCATGCCCAGGGGAATCGGTGCCTTATAGTTTAGCGTGTTCGCCTCTCCAACTAATTGGCCACCCGATCCTGGCTGACCGCAACTTGCCGCCAGCGCCAGGAGTGCCACAGCGGAAATCTTCAGGGGGAGTTGTTTCATACTACTGTTAATTATTGATTTTGCGTTAAGGCAAATAAAGTACTTTTTTTTTGGCTTTGAGCGAGTTGATCGACAAAACCGATGCACAATATTTAAAGTTTTTTCCAAAAATGCAAGCCCCATAATAAAATTGTTAAGTTTTTTTCCCGCCTCCGCCCGGATTATTTTCCTCCGAACGACCTTCCCCGGTCTTCCATCAGGGAAATGGCCTCTTCCCTGCTGCGGACAGGGGGAAGGCAATCCCGTGTACGGCAAACCTGGATTTCCGTTATTCCCGTCCCCGGGCTTCCTTCCCACTCTTGCGGTCCCTCCACATAGACCTGAGGCCAAAGGTGGGCACTGAGCTGCCTTTGCCATTCCCGGGCCTCAGGCCCTTTGATGCTCAGCTTAGTCCAGCCCCGGTCCTTTCTTTGGATGAGTATGGCCCAGTAACCAAAACTTGCCGGATAGCGCATGGCCAGAGGACGCATGGCCTCCAGCATGGATTCGGCGCGGTCCAGGTAATCGTAGCGGGAAAAAATCATGGCCGCCAGGATAAGATTATGGGCCATAAGGGCATTGGAGGAAGGCATGGTCAGATCTTCTCTTTCCGTTCGGGTTACGGGAACCCGCTGATGGGCCTTGGCCACTAGATGGAAGAAGCGGTCCTGTTCATCGGAAAACCTCGGGATCACCACCTCCTCCAATAAAGCTGAGGCGGCCCCAAGATAAAGGGATTTGTTTCTTCGGCAGGCCAGGGCAAACATAGCCGAAATCAGGGCGGCCAGATCCCCGAGATTGGCTTCAATGCTCACCCCCCCTCGACCCAGGATCCGCTTCCACTGCCCGGGGAAAGGACAAAAAGATTCCCGAATCCAATTCATGTGCTCCTCGGCCCTGTCCAGATAGGGTTCATGACCCAGGGCTATGCCGGCCCGGGTTAGGGCCAGATTCCACAGGGCATTCCAGGAAAGGATTCGCTGGTCTGCCCGGACCGGGGGAATGCGGGACTTCCGCTTTTCCTTGAGCAGGTCCAGTACACGGGCCACCTGGTATTCCATATCCTCCTGGTCCAGTCCCTGTTGGAGGGCAAATTCGGCTGGGTCATAGGGCCTGCGAAGGGGACTGGGGTCCTGGCCGTTGCCTTTTGGTGGAATCTGAAAATATGATTCCATCCAGGCAGGGGCATCCGGTATTGATTCCCGCAGGTCCTCCCCGGTCCAGCTGTAGTACTTTCCCTCCTGCCCTTCACTGTCGGCATCCAGGGAGCTGTCGTATCCTCCCTGAGCCGATTTCAGCTCGGATTCCACAAATTCGATGGTCTGGCGGATAACCCGTGCCCATTCCCTTCGGGGTTCCCTCTGATAGGCCAGAGAATAAGTTTCCACCAGCTGGGCATTATCGTAAAGCATTTTCTCGAAATGGGGCAGAGCCCATTGCGCATCGGTGGAATATCGGCAGAATCCTCCTCCCAGCTGATCATAAATGCCTCCCCTCATCATCTGGTTCAGGCTGAGCACAGCCTGATGCCAATACTCCTGATCAGCTTGGAAATAAGAGGCTTCGATCAGCAAGCGAAGGCCCACGGCTGATGGGAACTTGGGAGCTGTCCCCCATCCTCCGAACCGCCGGTCAGCCGATTTCATGATCTGCTCTCCCATGGCCTTTGCCCAGGACTCGGGGGGAACCGGCTCCCCCTTGGGCATTTCGATATGCTGGGCCCCTTGGATCAACTGGGTGAGCTGGGTGGCTTGAAGGGCTATGTCCTGCCTTCGGTTATTCCAGATTTCCAGCACCCAGTCCAGCACCTGCCTCCAGGAAGGTATAGAGCGCATAGGCCGGGGAGGGAAATAGGTGCCCGCAAAAAAGGGTTGGCGGTCGGCATCCACAAACACATTCAGAGGCCATCCCCCGGAACCGCTCAAGGCCTGGGCCGCCTCCATGTAAAACTGATCGATATCCGGGTGTTCTTCCCGGTCCACCTTAATGCATATAAAATGGGCATTCATCCATTTTGCCAGGATCGGATCCTCAAAACTCTCTGATTCCATGACGTGACACCAATGGCAGGCAGCATAACCGATGCTGACCAGGACAGGTTTGTCCTCCATTCTTGCCCTCTCAAAAGCGGAATCCGCCCAGGGATACCAATCCACGGGATTTTCTGCGTGTTGGCGAAGGTAGGGGCTTGAGGCGCCGGCCAGGCGGTTCTTCTTTTTCTGACTGCTGTCCATTCCTTTAAAGGTAGGCTTCCTGGACAGGTCGGCAAAATGAAAATGGGTACTGTCGCGGCCATGGGGGTCCGCAATCCTTTAATTTACGGGTTCTCCGCTGAGGAAAAGATCAATGGCTGAAGCCATGGACGGGGCGTTGGGTGCCGGGGCGCGCAGGTCCAGACGCAGCCCGGCCTCTTCCACAGCTTTGGACGTGGCCGGACCGAAAGCCGCCATCAATATGGATTTCTGCTGAAAGTCCGGAATCTGCTCCAATAGGGTCTGCACGGAAAGGGGGCTGAAGAACACGATGAGATCATAGGGCTTTTCCATGACCTCCTTTATCTCGTTGGACAAGGTCCGGTACAGGGTAGCCTCCACATGATCCACCTTGTTCTCCTGCATGTATAGGCCAATTTCATTGCGGCCATTGTCGGAACTGGGCAGGATAAACCTTTCGTTATGTTTATGCTTGCTGATCACTTCGATCAAACCGGCCGGACTGCCGTCGGCGGAGAAAAACACTTTCCGCTTCCGATAAAGAATAAACTTCTGCAGATAAAGTGCCACGGCTTCCGTAATGCAGAAATACTTCATGTCCTGGGACACCTTAACCTTGAGTTCCTCACAAATCCGGAAAAAATGATCAATGGCGCTGCGGCTATTGAAAATCACCGCTGTATACTGGGTGATATCAATTCTTTGTTTACGGAACTCCTTTCCCGGAACCCCTTCCACCCGGATAAAGGGGTGGAAATCCACTTCAAACTGATACTTTTTCGCCAGGTCGTAATAAGGGGATTTATCCGTTTCCGGCCGGGGGAGAGTGATCAGAACGGATTGTACCGATTTCTCCGTTTGCACAGGGGAGGAGGTTACGTATTGATCAGCTTTAGCCATAATCGGACATAAAGGGGTTAAAATCAATAAACTAACCTGCTATCCCTCTCCCCCTCCCGTTCGGATCATCTGGGCAGGGAAAGAAACAACAGTTTCATAATCACTGCCATAGGCAGGATTTCAGAGGCGCAAAGATAGGCAAAAAAATGAAACCGATGATTCCGGACCAATGGGGCAAACTGAGGCCAAGACCTTGTGTATCTGTTTATTAGGAGGAAAATCATCAAGGTGGTCACCGCCCAGAATACCGGCGCTCGAAGCGACTCTTTTCCAATGGCCAGGAAGAATCCCGCAGGCAGAAGCAAAAGGACCATGATCTGGTTGATCAGAAAAACCTGATAAAGATAATGACGGGCAAGACTCTGCATCTGAAACATCCATCCACAAAACCGGAAATAAAGAAATTTGACCAAATATACCAGAAACAGTCCCAGGCTGATATACGCCAAGATCTTCCCCTGTTTGGCCAAAGGCAGATAAGAGGGAAGGAAATTTCCTGCGGCATGATAAAGAAAAGCGGCGGCGGTTAGGACAAAAATCAGGTTCATGAGCAGGGCGGGAAGCGAAGTCGAGACTTCTTCCTGTGCCTGTCGGGTCCAGGTTCCGGGACTGCGCAACGCCCGCAAAAGGTTCGGGATATAACGCGGATGGGAATAATGCAGCCCACCAAGCAACAGACTGAGAAAGAGCAGGTAGTAAAAGCTGGCCGTGGGGTCATTGGCCACCCTCAATGGGCTGATCTGATTGATGTATTCAGGCTGGGCACCGGTGAACCGCCCCACCAGGCTGTCCATATAGGCCGCCGTCCTGGCTGCTTCCCCACCCTGATCCACGGGGGAGTGGGCCAGGGCCTGCCGCGCAGGTACTGCGAACAGCCATAATATCCCGCCCAAACGCAGGAGCCAGTTTCCGATCCAAGGCATAGAGCCACAAAAATAGCCATTGAAACAGAAGTCCGGTCCCTAATGGCCGAACCGCAAGATAAATTCCGATAATTTTACCCTAAATCCCTGATTTGATGGCCGGCATATACATTCATCTCCCTTTCTGCAAACAGGCCTGCTCCTACTGCAATTTTCATTTTTCCACCCAGATGCACCAAAAGGACGAGATGTTCAATGCCCTGATCCGGGAGATCGAATGGGAGAAGAATTTCCTGCATGGCCTCAAGGTCAAAACCGTGTATTTCGGCGGGGGGACCCCTTCCCTTTTTTCTCCCGAAGAGATCCAGGGCCTGATCGAGGAAATCGACCGTCATTATGATTTGGATCTCGAAGAAATCACCCTGGAAGCCAACCCTGACGACCTGAGCCCCTCCTATCTTTCCCGGCTTCGCCATACCGCAGTCCATCGCCTGAGCATAGGCGTCCAGTCCTTTGAGGACAAGGATCTGGAATTCATGAACCGGGCCCACCGCGCCGACCAAGCTGTCGAATCCATAAAGCTGGCCCAGGAAATGGGGTTTGAGAAACTTTCCCTGGATCTTATCTATGGGTCCCCCCATCTGAGCGATGCACAGTGGATCCGCCACATCCATCTTATGGCCGAATGGAATATCCCCCACTTCTCGGCCTATGCACTTACGGTGGAGCCGTCCACTGCCTTGGCCCACCTGATCCGAAAAAACAAAATTCCCCCATTGGATCCGGAGAAAATGGCCCGCCAATTCGAAATCCTGAGCCAGGTATCCAAGGATCTGGGCTATGAACACTATGAAATCTCCAACCTAGCCAAACCTGGCTATTATGCCCTGCACAATAGCCGCTATTGGAATCATGAGCCCTATTTGGGATTGGGTCCTTCTGCCCATTCCTACCGGGGAAATCTGCGCCGCTGGAACCTGGCCCATAATTCCCGATACCTGAAAGCCATGGCCGATCCCCGTATCCCGCGCCATGAATCCGAGACCCTAAGCCTCGCCGACCAGGTCAACGAATACCTGATGACCTCCCTTAGGACCCAATGGGGCTGCCGGCTGAGCAAGATCGAATCCCAGTGGGGGAAGGAATTCCGGGAAGAACTGCTGGCCTCGGTTCCCCCTCTGAGGGAAAAGGGATGGGTGGAACTCGAGGGAGACCGGCTCCTGCTCTCTGAATCCGGCAGGCTGTTTGCTGATGGGATCGCCAGCGACCTCTTTGTTAAAACTTAAGGGAATATTGCAAGTTGCCCCGCGGAGCCGCCATAATTATTGTAGTTTTGGCCGGGCACCTATGTCCATCACAGCACCTATGTCCATCACATTAAAACTCATTCTTATGAAAATTAGACCCCAGGCCCTTGGGCTTATTTTGGCGGCCTCTGCTTTTCTTTGGTCCTGCAACAGCGAAATGAACGGTGAACACCAGACAGAAGAAACAGACCCCATGTTATTGAATGTTTCTCCGGCAACCCCCGGAGCCGCCAGTCAGGCCCAGTCGGCCAGTGTCGGAGTCCAGCCTGCGGGTGCCGGAAACGCCCCCGGGGCATCGACCCAGGCGGCCAAAACCTCGGCCATGATCAATCCACCTCATGGGGAACCTGGTCATGACTGTGCCGTGGCCGTAGGAGCCCCCTTGCCCAATGCAAGCGGAGCCCCCGCCTCCCCCGATGTCCAGCCCCTGGAAGGACAATCGCCCGTCGTGGAAACCAAGATCGTCCCCAATCCGGACCAGCCGGCCATCCGGATGAATCCTCCCCATGGTCAGCCCGGCCATGACTGCGCCGTAGCCGTCGGAGCTCCCTTACCTTAACCTTAGGATAGGGGGCTATGCCCGCCATAGGAGAAATAGAAACAGACCTCGGAATCTGCTCCCTTTGGGCAGATTCCTTTTTTTATTTCCCCACCAGACCGCCGATTCAAGGCCTGCTGATTTTGCGCCATGGATTCCCCGGTCTGCACAGGCACTAAAGTCCAGGCAGGTCACCGCTGTCCATACCTTGTCGGCATCAGGCCCCTCCTTTCTTGGCTTCTATACTCAAGGTAGCATGGGGCACGGCCCTAAGCCGGGCCTTATCGATCAGTTTGCCTGTTTTGCGGCAGATCCCATAAGTTTTGTTGTTGATCCTCAACAAAGCCTTTTCCAGATTATTTATGAACTGTATCTGGCGGGCAGCCAGCTGACCCATTTGTTCCAGCTCCATGGCAGCACTTCCGTCTTCAATGGTGAGCCTTCGCTCACTGACATCGTCTTGACCATGTTCATCCTTCCCCCTTATAGTACTTTGCAGGTATTGCAATTCTTTTCGGGCTGTCTCCAGACGATTATGGATGATCTCCCTGAATTCCTCCAGTTCCGCATCACTGTAACGATAAGCCACATGGGGGCTACTCTCTTCCACTCCTTCCTTTTCCCTCGGGGACTCATTCTCTTTCTTCATTTCTTTCCAGCTGTGTTTTTCTTGAACTTGGTTTTGATAAAGGGACCGCAAAATTATTGATTATTTGCAAGACCGCCTTCAGGGAAGTCGGAAAAGGATCCGCACCCGGGGGGCAAACCCAGGATCAAGCTCTTCCTGGATTCCCCCCTGAGGCAAATCGACCGGGCATAATTGAAATAAATAACCGGAATGTATAGTGAAACCGGCATGGATAGTGGCGTTCCAGGAAGGTATGAAAAGAGGAACTGTTTCGAGCGGGACAAAGGCCTGGAGGTTCCCTTTTTGGGGGTGGTACCCTTTTAGGGAATATTCTCTGAAAGGGAACAGGCGTTATAAGGAAGACTAAAAGATTACCGATGAGCTACCCATCCCCATGGCCGGACGAGGGAAGTGCATCCAAAACCTATCCGATGCGGGTCCTGGAATAAAAACAGGTCACCGAAGTGACCTATTAAATGTTTGATAACCAAGCTCCTCCTGCTGGACTTGAACCAGCGACCCTCTGATTAACAGTCAGATGCTCTAACCAACTGAGCTAAGGAGGATTAAATTTGGCTTGCAAAAATAACCAATAATTCGGATCGTCCAAATAAATTTCCACCAATCCACCTCCCTGCCCAGACTAAGGAAAACCAGTGCCCGCGGCAGGATCCCACCATTTCTGTCCCCGGGGAAACGCCCCGAATCAAAGCGGGATAAAAGGTCTGCCGAACTGGATCCCCTTATCCGCCATGGGAAATTCCTCCCTTATGCTGAACCCAGGTGACTACGGTTTTGCCATATCAAGCGCCAGTCTTTGGAGGGTAGATAATGGCGGGCATATTCGAGATTCAGTTTATGACATAGCTCCTTATCGGGTTGAAATTTCTTGAGCAAAGGATAGCAGGGCAGCACTCCCGGCCTCAGGCGAGGCAGGTCCCCCTCCGCTTTCCCGCAATAGCCCACCCAGGATTTCTTACCCCGGAGTACGGCCAGGGCATTGGACAACACCTGTGCCGGACGCGGCAGGAATGCCGCCCATATCCAGAAACCCAGGATCAAGCCCAGGGAAATGCCCATATCCAGAACCCTCTTGTTGCGCAGAGCGGAAAAGGTGGCAATCTGATAATGGCGCTCCAGGGAATAAATCTCCCCGGCCCTCTGGGTGGAGGGGCTTCCTACAAATCCCCCGCTTCCCGGGACATGGATCTTGTAATCGAAGTCCGGTCCGCAATGGGCCATCTGATCGAGAACCTGATCATAGGTCAAAGCCTCCATGGAAAAGATAATTTCCTCTGCCTCCGCCGTAATGGCCAGTTCCTTCAGCGAATGGAGATCCCCCAGGGCATCGCCCCCCTCTTCCTGCTTAGAACGGATCCGGCCGATAATCTGAGGCGCATGATTATACTCCTGCATCTGCCGCCGGATTTGCTCATAGGACTCCCCACCAGCCACCACCAGGGCTTTGGTCACCCATCGGTCGGCGGGGATAAATCGGAACACTCCCAGCCTATACCCCAGTTCATGGAGACCCATGAGGCTCGCGGTGCCCACAAAGGCACTGAATATGATTATTCCCCGGGAGTAACGGAGCTCCGGAGGCAGCATCCCATAATAGGCCAGCACCAGAATGGTCCCCATGGTCATTCCCCGGATCACCCGGAAAGGCTTGTATATCTTGTCATAAACCCCATTGAGGTATAGGCTGGCAATCCAGATCATCAGATATACGGGGAAGGTCAGCAATATGGAGGATAGAGGAATCAGCTCCACTTCCTTAACTTTCTCTACCCAGAACTTTTCCATTCCCCAAAGGGTGAGCAACAACAGGCTGGCATCCAATAGGGGCATACGGATTCCTTTGAGAATCTGGGAGACCCCCCCCAGGAGGGCCCGGAAAAAGATTCCCAATTGAATAAAAAATATGAACTGACGGGCATGAGCCCGGGAATAATGCTTGCGGACAAAAGTCATCAGGGCCTCGTTGAAAATACGCACATAGGAAAGGCTGCCTTTCCTGGTACTCTCTCCCTTGTAATGGATCAGCCTGGCCAGGGGAAAATAAATGTTCTGATATCCGGCTTTGCGGATGCGGTAGGACAGATCCACATCCTCACAATACATGAAATAATCCTCATCGAATGCCCCACCGATTTCATCGATCAGGGCACGGCGCACCATCATGCAGCACCCGGATAGCACCGATACCTCGGCCACCTGATCTTCTCCCACATGCACGGCATAATATCCATTGAAGAAGGGGGATCGGGGGAAGAGTCGGTACAGACCCAATACTTTGAAAAGGGCAATGCGCAATGTGGGAAATGCCTTTTTTCCATCCGGTGAATAACGGCCTTTCCCATCAAGGAGTTTAGGGCCTATGGCCCCAGCCCGGGGATTCTTATCCATATAGCCCAGGAGCCGGGACAGAAAATCCTCCTCCATGACCGTATCCGGATTCAGAAAAAGAATGTATTCCCCCCGGGCTATGTCCACCCCTTGGTTATTAGCCCGGGAAAAACCCAGATTCTGGTCATTGGACAGGCGGATAACTTCAGGGAACTTAGCGGCCACCATCTCCATGCTTCCATCCGAGGAATGATTATCCACCACAATCACCTCCATATCCAATCCCCGGCCAGCCCGGAACACGGAATCCAGGCAGAGTTCCAGAAAGTACTTCACATTAAAATTGACGATGATGACCGATAGCTTCATGAAGGCAGTATATGCGGGGAAAAGCGACGTGTGAAAATAACGAAAAAACCGGCTCCCCATGATTGGGAAGGCCCTGGGGTCAAAACCAGAGATTTTGGCAAGCGGCGAACGGCTTGTCCCCGGCATGTCCTAATTTTGCCCCATGGAAAACCTCAGGCACTGGACCAGGGATCAACTGGTCGTCCTTATGGAAGAATGGGGACAGCCCCGATTTCGGGCTCAGCAGATCTATGATTGGATCTGGAAAAAGCACCTGGGCTCCATAGAGGAAATGAGCAACCTCCCCCTTGCCCTGAGGCAAAAGCTCGCCGAGCGGTTCCACATTCCCAAAATCACCATCGACCACTTCCAGATCAGTGAAGACGGAACCCTGAAAAACAGACTTAGGTTGGCGGATGGTCATTTTGTGGAATCGGTACTCATTCCCACCCCTAGTCGAATCACCCTTTGCGTTTCCTCCCAGGTAGGCTGTTCTCTGGCCTGTGCCTTCTGTGCCACCGGATTCCTGCCCCGGAAGCGTAACCTGAATTTCGATGAGATCTTCGACGAAATTACCCTGGGCAATGAGCAGGCCTTGACCCATTTTGGGAGAAAAATCACCAATATCGTGTTTATGGGCATGGGAGAGCCTCTGCTCAACTATAAGCACCTGTTGCTTTCGGTGGAAAAAATCACCGATCCGGAGCTCCTGGGTATGAGCCCCCGAAGGATTACCGTATCGACGGCAGGAATCGCCAAGATGATTCATAGGCTGGGTACCGATCAGGTCCGCTTCAAACTGGCCCTATCTCTCCATGCGGCCAACGACGAAAAGCGCAACCGGATCATGTCCATAAACCAGACGTCCAACCTCAACGACCTGGTGGCAGCCCTGGAAGATTTCTACAGGAATACCAAAAATGAAATCACCCTGGAATACATACTGTTCCGGGATTTCAACGACAGCCTGGAAGACGCCGAAGACTTGGTTCGCCTTTATCGACGCGTTCCCGTGGACTTAGTCAATATTATTGAGTATAATCCGGTCGATGGAGTGGAATTCCGGAAACCTGAGGAGGAAGTCACCGATGCCTTTGTCGCCTACCTACAACACCGGGGGGTTAATACCCGGATTCGCCGTAGCAGGGGCAAGGACATCGATGCTGCCTGCGGTCAACTGGCCAATATTGATCCACCCCGGATTACTCAGGAGGGGTCATAGGCCCATTTCAGATAGGTGGCCCCCCAGGTGAATCCGCCGCCAAAGGCGGCCAGAACAATATTGTCTCCTTTGCGTAACCGCCCTTCCCATTCCCAGAGACAAAGGGGAAGAGTCCCGTTAGTAGTATTCCCGTACCGGTGAATATTGATCATAATTTTGTCGGAAGAAAGGCCCATCCGATCCCCGGTGGCGGCAATGATGCGAAGATTTGCCTGGTGGGGCACCAACCAGGCTATATTCTCGGAAGTCAGCTGGTTTCGTTGCATGATTTCCGCGGCCACATCGGCCATATTCTTTACCGCAAATTTGAATACAGTCTGCCCTTCCTGGTATACATAGTGCTCTTTGTTCATCACTGTCTCCAGGCTGGCCGGCTTGACCGATCCTCCCGCCTTCTGGTGAAGGTGAACCCTACCGCTTCCGTCACTGCGGAGGATGGAATCCTGAATGCCCATCCCTTCCTCATTGGGCTCGAGGAGAACCGCACCTCCTCCATCCCCGAAAATGATACAGGTAGTCCTGTCCTCATAATTCATGATGGAGCTCATTTTATCCGCCCCTACTACGATCACTCGGCGATATCGTCCGGTTTCAATGAACTGGGCCCCGGTGGTCAAGGCATAGAGAAATCCGCTGCAGGCAGCGCTGACATCAAATCCGAAGGCCTGGGTGATTCCCACCTTATCGGCAATCACATTGGCCGTGGCGGGAAAAGTGAAATCCGGTGTGGTGGTGGCACAGATCAGCAAATCGATGTCATTGGGATCCAGATTTTTCTTTTCCAGGATCTGCCGCACCGCTTCCACGGCCATATCCGAAGTTCCCTTGCCTTCTCCTTTCAGGATTCTTCTCTCTTTGATTCCCGTACGGGTGGTGATCCATTCATCGGTGGTCTCCACCATGGTTTCCAGTTCCGCGTTCGTTAATACGTAATCGGGAACATATCCTCCTACGGCCGTAATAGCGGCCCGAGTTTTGTGCATTGAGTCAATTTTCATTCAAAATTAGGGGATTAAACCAATATGCCCTTGCCCATCCCATTTCATCCTTTTATCCTCAGGTATTCATGGCCCCGCAGATGCTGATTACCTGACCGGACACATAAGCGCTTTCATCACTGGCCAGGAATAGAGCCAGGGAGGCGACCTCTTCAGGCTGTCCAAACCGCCTCATGGGGATCTTATCATACCATTGTTCCGCCCCCTCACCCTGGAGATAGTCCGTCATATCGGTCTGAATAAACCCAGGCGCTATGGCATTGCAACGGATATTCCTGCCCCCCATTTCCTGAGCCAGGGATTTGGTAAATCCAATGATACCGGCCTTGGACGCCGCATAACTGCTTTGGCCCGCATTCCCCCTCATTCCGACTATAGAGCTCATATTGATGATGCTTCCCTGGCGAGCCTTCATCATGGGTCGGATTACCTGGCGACAAAGATTATAAACAGATTTCAGGTTGGCCTGCATCACCTCATCCCATTGCTCAGGGCTGATTCTCAGAAGTAAATTGTCCCGGGATATGCCAGCATTATTTACACAGACATCCAAAGATCCAAAATCCTCCAAAACCTGACCGACAAGGGTTTCGGCAGCTGCATAATCCCCCGCATCAGAGCGGTATCCTTTTGCCTTGACACCCATTTCCTGGAGGCGGCTCTCCAGATCCCTTGCCTTCTGCTCAGAAGACAGATAAGTAAACGCAATCTCAGCCCCTTCCCGGGCAAATCTCAGGGCTATGGCTTCCCCTATCCCCCTGCTGGCTCCAGTGATCAGGGCAATCTTATTCTCAAGTCTTTTCATGAAAAAAATTCTTGCGCTAATTTAGGCTTTCTCTCCCTAAGCAGAAAGTCCATCCCCCTATTCAGACCAAATCGAGCAGGAAGTAAGGGATTGTTTCCCTACTGTCCTCTCACACCACCGTACCTACCGTTCAAAGTCTGGCCTATCCGTATGCCACCTTTCAGATAGCGGTGTATCAGGGATACCACCCGGCTATCCTTAACTGTTCGGGATAGAAGTTCAATCAATTTGCTATGGTTCACTGTGTCAAAGAACTTTTCCAAGTCCATG
>CAYPQN010000047.1:0-12427 GCA_964412885.1 uncultured Chitinophagaceae bacterium
GAAAAAGATTCAGATCACCACCGATATTCATGCTCCTGTGGAAAGAGTTTGGGAACACTGGACCCAACCTGAACGAATCTGTCAATGGAACTCCGCCTCTGAGGACTGGCACTGCCCTGAAGCAGAAAATGAACTGAGAGTAGGGGGAAGGTTCCGTTCCAGGATGGAGGCCCGGGATGGGTCCCAAGGATTTGATTTTGGAGGGACTTATACTTCTGTGGAGGAAAACCGGGGATTGGATTATGTGCTGGGAGATGGCCGAAATGTACGGGTTCGGTTTGAGGACTTGGGAGAAGGGCGCACCCGGGTTTTGGAGGAATTTGAGGCCGAGTCTACCCACACGGAGGAAATGCAAAGGAGTGGCTGGCAGGCCATACTGACTAACTTCAAGCGGCATGTGGAATCATCCAATCCCTAATGGATTCCATGGTATATGCTTTGAAACGGGAAGTGGAAATTAGTCTATTTCCCGTTTTCGGTATGTGAATAAGCTGATCACCAGGGAGGTCAGGATTCCGATGACGACGGAGTAGACCAAATTTTGAATGAGTTTACCGGTGGCACTGAAATATTCCGAAGCTTTTTCCGCATCATATTGATGAGTGGATATGGAATAGGCTTCCATGTGGCTAAGATAGTGGGGGCTAATCAGATAGATGAGCAGATAGTGGGTGGCCGGTGTCAGGAAGACGAGGAATAACGTGAGCCGGAGTCCAGTAGCCAGGGCTTGATCGTAAGACATATAGCCCCTAAAAACTTTCTTTCGTCTTTCCTTCAGCGCCCGGTAATAGATATAGGTGTAGGGAATGGCCAGCAACTGGGAAACAAAGAGGTACTGGTCAATCCTTTCATCGTGGAAACCAAACAGTCTCTCCAGGCTAACCCAAACCAATTGCACCAGAAAAAAGATCAGGGCCCATTTTATTTCTATCCGGTAATGTTTCATATAGCACGAATAAGGGCGTAATTTATTCTAAGACAATGGATTAAGTCTCTGCAAAGTAGTAAATTATTGCAGATTATAAAAGATTTTGGGGCAAATACCCCTTTCAATCCAAACCCGGGTGGGACCAGTCGTTTTCTTGGTTCATCCCTGGGGGGGAATCGTCGAAAGAGGAGAATCTATCAGTTATTGCCTTGGCGATGCTGAATCCAGTCTCTATAACCACCTCGGTAATCATGCACCTGTTCAAAACCGAGGTCCCGGAGCATCCGGGCTGCCCGGGAGCTGCGATTCCCGCTCTGGCAGAAAAGATAGACGGGACGGCTTTTGTCCAGAACGGCCACCATATTGGGGAAGCGAGGATCCTGGAAGTTCATGTTCCGGGCGGTGGGAATACTTCCTTCTTTGAATTCCTCCGGGGTCCGGACATCAATAAATTGGATCAACTCGCCATCGGCTATTTTCTGTTGAATTTCTTCGTAATGTATAGGCTGTATGGTCTGATCATTCTGCCCTGTACATCCCGCGTGAATGCCTAGAACCAGCCAGGCAAACAGGAAGGGGAAGAGTCTGCGAAATCTGAATTTCATCTCTAGAAAGGGATATTAGTCCATGAATAAAGGAGGAAAAATGCCGATTAGCTGCGGGCCGCAGCTAAGCTTTCCTTTTCGAGCCATTCTTTCATGCCCCCCCCATAGTTCCGGATTCCGCTGATTCCGTGCTTTCTGAGCAGGGAGTAAGCCGTGGAAGATCGGTCCCCCGCCTGGCAATGGATGATTATGGGGCGATTCCCGTCAATTTTATGCAGTTCGTCTGACAAAGTGCCCAGAAAAAGATGCTTTGCCCCGGGTATCTGGTGGGCTTTGAATTCTTTGGCTGCCCGGACGTCCAGGATCTGCGCATCCTGAGATGCCACCAGACTAAGGAGTTCTTCGTGGTGGATTTGTGCCACTTTCTCTGTTTTCATGTCCAGACCCTCCAGACCGGGAACAAAGCCCATGACGTTATCCAGGCCGATGCGCATAAGTTTGCGGCATAAATCCTCGATCTGTTCTGCGGGCGCAATTAAAATGATGGGATCCGTCTCTTTCAAAAACCATCCGGCCCAGGTGGTGAAAGAGGCATTGTTTTGGATATGGATCACCCCGGGGATAAAGGCCTCTGCAAATTCCGCTTTGGGTCGGGTATCGATGACGGTGGCCCCGGATTCCATAGCCTGACGAAAGGCTCCAGCACTAAGGCGCTTAGGCTTCGGGACTTCAAGAAGTAAGGGCCGATCGATGCGGTTGAGTTGCTTCATGCGGGCAAAATACTTGGGAGGTTCAGGTTGTCCATCGAGCAGTTCCTCTACAAAGCCTTTTTGGTCCATTCCAAACTGAAATGCCCAATTTTGGATCTTTTCGTATCCCACGGTGGAGCTGGGCACAGCCCCCAAGGCCTTTCCACAGGCTGATCCCGCACCGTGTGCCGGCCAAACCTGGATATAATCCGAAAGCTGGGCGAATCGTTGCAGGGATGCAAACATCTGACGAGCCCCCAGTTCCTGGGTCCCGATGATCCCGGCTGCCTTTTCCAGAAGGTCGGGTCGTCCCACATCTCCTACAAAAACAAAGTCACCGGTAAGGATCATCAGGGGCTTTTCGCTGGCCGGCGTATCGGTAACGAGGAAGGAAATACTCTCCGGGGTATGGCCCGGCGTATGCATAACTTCCACCTTGATATTTCCCACGGTAAATTGTGCGCCATCCCTTAGCCCCAGGTGAGGAAACTGGTAGGACCAGTCCTCTCCGCCTTCATCGGAGAGGAGCATTTGGGCACCGGTGAGTGCTGCCAACTCTCTGGAACCACAAAGGAAATCCGCATGAATATGCGTCTCCGTTATATGTGTGATCAAAAGTCGGTTTTCTTTAGCCAGGCGTATATAGCCATCCACATCCCTTTGGGCGTCTACCACCAAAGCTTCACCCGTAGCCTGACAACCAATCATATAACTGGCATGGGCAAGATTTTTGTCATATATCCGTTGAAAAAACATAGTAGTTGGTTTTTAACTAAGTGTTTTAATAGAAAAGCTTCCGTATGCGGAAGGAATTTTCTCTGGGGGCAAAGCTAATAAAACCTCCTGAAGCCTTAAGTAACTTTGCATACATAAGGCAGGGGTTTAATTGCCTATGGGGAGACCGGTCCCCATTTGGACTTAACCTGAATCTTCCCTTCAAGAAGCCGATGCACCGGGCATTTATTGGCTATAGCCAGAAGGCGGTCTTTCTGATCTGCAGACAATTCTTTCGAGAAGGAGATGAGGCGGTGAAACTCGGTTTGGTCAGGAGCTTTTTGTATAACCGACACCTTCACGGAGATTTCGCCGGTATCCCAGGTTTTTCTGCTCGCATACATGCTCAGGGTCACGTTGGTACAAGTCGCCAAGGCCGCTGCCAATAATTCATTAGGGGAAAAGCCGGTATTTCCGCCCCCTTGGCTAATGGGTTCGTCCGCAATGATTTGATTCCCGGAAGGAGTGCGGACTTCCACTTGATAGGCAGATTCCAGGCTGCGGGCAATGACGGATTGGCTCATGATAATAGTACGGATTTAGATTTATTCAATGAAGCGGGCTAATGGAAGAATGGCGTTCCCTAGGAGGAAATCAGCGATGCCGATGCCCGGTTTTTTTTCGCTTCTTCTTTGGCGGAGTTCTGGATTTACCGGAAGAAGAACGGCGCGGGCCCTTAAGGCGGTCATTCTTTTTGGCAAGATAGCGAAGAAAGAAATATAAGGCGACAAGAAATAGAGGGATTAACCACAAAAAATAGTATCCGTCCGCTGACGAGAAGGACGTCTGTGCTCTGGCCAGTAAGGGACAGCACATAAAGGGCAGGAGGAAAACGGTTTTGATTGCGGGATATATTTTCATATGCCTAATAATGCATATTCCCCAAGGTAGTACATCTCGGAATAAAAGACAAATTCGTCTTCTGTATTTGGGCGAAAATATAAAATAGAAATAGGGGATAAAAAACTCTTTTATTTTCCCTTTTCCCGCCTTATATTTGTGCCCGGAAAATCACTATGTTTTCAAAGACCTGCGAATACGCGATCCGAGCTTTGCTCTTTATTGCCCAGAAATCCCGGGAAAACAAGAGGGTGGGGACTAAAGAGATTGCGCGGGAAATCGACTCCCCGGAGTACTTCATCGCGAAAATATTGCAGGATCTGAGCCGGAAAGGTTATGTGCAGTCCATGAAAGGACCGAGTGGAGGATTTTATTTTGAGGAGCAAAGTCTCAAGACTTCGTTGTCGGAGATTGTGAGGGCCATTGATGGAGATAAAATATTCTCCGGATGCGCCATGGGACTGAGACAGTGCTCCGAACAAAGGCCATGTCCCCTGCACAACGAATTTCGGTTCATCCGGGCAGAAATTAACCGCATGCTGGATCAATCCACCCTGGGAGAGTTTGCGGAGTCTTTGGCAAACAATCAGGTTTTCCTGAAAAAATGAGGAAATAGAGAATTCGAGGCGGATATATTTTTGAGACAATAAAAGATAAAAGGGTATTTATATATTTTTATGAAAAACCTCATTGATTACCATCGGTTTATGTTCGTTTTTTTGCCCCTATTGGGTATGGGTAACCTGGCTTATGGAGCCGATTCAGGGGCCCCGTTCTTCTCACTTGAGTCCAGACCGGGGCTTATTTTTATCCTGGTCACGCTTCTGGTGGCCTTGGTCGCGATTGGGTTCTATATTTACATAAGTGTCCAATCCCTTCGGGCCCTGGACAGAAGGAAGCCTCATTTCAGCGAGAATAATTGGAAGACCCATTTGTACAAATGGTCGACAGAGGAGATCGACCGCCTGGTGAGTTTCTATAATCATCGCCGTAGGCGCAGATCCGGCGACCAAGGCCTGCGCTCTGTCCTTTTGCTGTTTTTTGTCTCACTCTTTCCTTCTCTGGCCATGGCGCAGTCCGATCCGCGTCCGCCCGAATCCTTGATTGCGGAACCTGGAGTGATCATTACTTTAATCCTGATTGCCATACCTATATTATTCGGATTGATCTTCATGGCAGTGAAGATCCGCCAAATCTATAAGGTCACCCAAACACGGAAGTCCGCCGAAGAAGCTGAGGCCATTTTGAAGTATCTGGAAACCATGGATCCTGACGAGGTGGAGTCTCAGCTCGTCCACCGGAAGGGGGCTCTGGAGTACCGGTTGGAAGGAGATGTTCTATCCGGGAACCATCCGCCCGTGGATCATAGGGGAATGGTGATCCCCATGGAAGGGGAAGATGAGCTTAAGGTGGTAGCCAGTAAGAAAAGGGCACAAAAGCGCAAGCCTGTGGATCCCGCTTTTGCCCGCCTCATTCTCTGGTATTTTGCCTCCGCCTGTTTCTGGCTGGTATTCGGGACCACAGTCGGGGAATATCTTGGAATCAAATTCTTGGCCCCCGACCTGGATCATAGTTCCTGGCTGAGTTTTGGCCGGCTTCGGCCAGTGCATACCAATTCCGTCTTCTGGGGATGGGCTTCCTTGGGAATGCTTGGCTTGGGCTATTATGTGGTGGCCCGGGTCAGCAATGTGAAACTCTATTCCCTGAAATGGGCCTGGTATTCCCTGTGGTTGATCAATCTAACGGTGGTATTGGGTTCGATATCCTTGATGGCGGGAATCAACAATGGAGGAGGGGAGTATAGGGAGTATATATGGCCCATCATGCTGTTGTTCGGGGTCGCCCTCGGATTGTCCCTGGTCAATTTTTTGAAGACCATATCCATGCGGACAACCAAGGAAATCTATATATCGAACTGGTACATGGTGTCTGCCATTATGTTTGCCATAGTAATTTCCGTGGTGGCCTATCTTCCCCATTGGCAGCATGGCTTGGGGGAAACCATTATCCAGGGGTATTATATGCATCAGGGGGTAGGCATGTGGTTTATGCTCTTCACTCTGGGAATCGTCTATTATTTCCTGCCACAGCAATTGAACAAGCCGATCTATTCGTATAGTTTGGGAGTATTGGCATTCTGGTCCCAGATTTTATTCTACACGCTGATAGGCACCCATCATTTTGTATTCAGCGCCATACCGTGGTGGCTGCAGACCGTAGCTATTGTGGGCAGTGCAGGCATGGTAATACCTGTGGCCGCGGGGACTACAAACTTCCTGCTGACATTCAAGGGGGACTGGCATAAGTTGGGTGTTTCTTACACGCTGCCCTTCTTCTTGGTGGGTATCATATTCTATTTTACCGGATCCCTACAGGGTACGGCCGAGTCCTTCCGCACGACGAATCTCCTATGGCATTTCACGGATTTCACCGTGGCCCATTCTCACTTGACCATGTATGGAATCATCAGCTTTTTCCTTTGGGCAGGGATCTACGCCCTGGTGCCCCGACTCACTGGTAAAGAGGCCCCGCAGTTTGCCGTGGGAGCGCACTTCTGGTTGGCCCTTATCGGTTTGATGTTCTATACAATACCCTTAATGTACGGAAGTACACTCAAGGGAATGATGTGGATGGAAGGAAAGCCCTTTATGGATTCGGTGGTATTCATGGCGCCCTATTGGTTGTGGCGGGCTATAGGCGGTAGTCTCATGTGGCTGTCCCATTTATTTTTCGCTTTCAACTTGTACAGAATGTGGGGATACCGTCCGGACCCCCAGGTTGCCGAGATCCTAAGTGCGCAGTTGGAGCTGGAGGATCAAAAAGGAAATGGATAGTCAAAATTTTAAATTTCAAGCATCGTGATGAATTTTTTTAATGATCATCGAAAACTTTTCGGCGCGGCTTTGGGCATGTTTGTATTCCTGACCATACTGGTGGCCATTATGCCCGCCCTGTCCAATCAGAAGAACAATGCCCCGCTACCGGGTTCCGTACCTCTGGAAGGGGAGGCTCTAAAGGGCAAGTCCATTTATATTGCCAATGGATGCGTGGGCTGCCATACCCAGCAGGTGAGAAATGTGGATATGGACCGGATTTGGGGGTCCAGACCCAGTATCCCCGCAGACTATGTGGATATCGGACGCACCGATTTCTTCCGAAATACGGCAACTCTTATGGGAACGGAAAGAACTGGTCCGGACCTCATGAACATCGGATCGCGTCAGCCAAATCTGGACTGGCATCTGGTTCATCTCTACAATCCCAGGATTGTGGTTCCCGAATCGGTGATGCCTGCCTATCCCTGGCTGTTCGAACGCAAGGACTCGGCTCAGGACGGGGATGTGGTGGTCAATGTTCCGCAGAACTTTATTGGACCTAAGGGCGGGACCATTGTGGCCAAGCCGGAAGCTCTTCAGTTGGTGGCCTACCTGCAATCTCTTAAACATGTTCCTCTGCCAGACGGTTTGCCGAGCCCGGCCTTCCTGTATGAGCGTAAAGCCAAGAAGCTGGCCGGAGAAGACGGGGTACTGGAGCTGGATGGCTCGGCACTTTATGCCCAACACTGCCAGGCCTGCCATCAGGCGAACGGGGAAGGCCTTCCCGGAGCATTCCCTCCTTTAAAGGGAAGTCCCATTGTCATGGATGATAATCCGGAGATTTTTGTCCAGATTATTATGCAGGGATACAATGCCCGAAAGGAACAAGGTTATGCTCCAATGCCGGCCGTGGGGATGAATGCGGAATTGACGGCAGAAGAAATTACGGCGATCATCAACCATGAACGGAGCAGCTGGGGGAATGATGCCCGAAAGGTGGAACCGGAGGAAGTGAAAAAGATAATGGAAGCCATAAAGTGGTCCGCACAGCCTTCCTGACGAAGAATCATGAACAGAACAAAACGGTGTGAAATGAGTTTGAGAATGAAGAAAATAATGGTCCGCGGGATGCGATGGGTGGGAATGACTGGTATATTGTTCCTTATGGCATGGGACTCCAGGGCCTGCCCGGTGTGCGAAAAGCAGCAACCCAGCTATTTAAAGGGGATTGCCCATGGGGCCGGACCGGAAAATCAATGGGATTTGTATATTTTCTGGTCTATGGTAGTGATCGTTCTGCTATGTCTGTTTTTTTCCGTGAAATGGTTGATCAAGCCCGGAGAAAAGAGTCCCCATCATATTAAAGCCAAGATCCTAAACTTAGAATAATGAAAGACCGAAGTACGATCATGATTTTTCTCGATGAGGAGAAAGTTCCTTTGGCCCAGTTTGATGCGCCCAGTCATTTTGAGTTGGATACCACTCGGATTCCGGACGGACGGCATCAGCTGAGAATTGTAAGTCAGGACCCGTCGGGAAAGGAAGGCATTCGGATTATTCCCTTCGAGGTGAGAAATGGTCCCGCCATTGCGGTGGAAGGCATTAAGGAGGATCAAGTGGTGGACGGTATTATTCCGGTAATGATCAATGCCTATGGAAAGGGAGACCAGAAGCAGTTCCTTATTGAAGGGAGTGAGTCTCCCAGGAGCATTCCCTTTTGGGTATTTGTGTTGGTGATCGCTTTCCTGGGATGGGCTATATTTTATTTTTTCCGGATGAGTGAAGTACCTCTATATTAATAGGACAGATCCAAAACTGGGAGTTTGCTATGGAGGATAAATCAATTCAGCAGGAAGATGAATGGCCTGCCCCTTGGGATCCGGACAGGGAACCGGTCACCCTGGCAGACTGGGTAAACCGGTCTTACCATGCCGCGGATATATTTTGGCAAAGAGGAATAGATTATTGGTCTAGAGGGCATATGTCCCTGGAGGTGGTATGTATGGAAAGGAATTTAGATTATGATGATCTTAGCCGAAAACTGAAATTCCTGGAAGCTGATCTTCGTCCTGCCTTCCCCGACTGTACAAATTGGCCCTTGGACCTGCTGACCGATTATGTGGAAAAGGTGCACCATCCATTCCTGTATAAGGAGTTCCCCCGGCTGAAGGAAGAAATGCAAGGTCTGGCGGAACATGCGAAAGAAGGAGAAGAGGATTGGCAGGAGCTGATGGAAATATTTGGGCTGTTCAGTGGGGAGGTCTCCATGCATATGCGAAAAGAAGAGATGCTGGTATTTCCCAGGATAAGAAAACTCTGTTCCCCTAAGCCGGAAGATCAGGTTTGGAGCCTGAATGCCCTGCCGCCTGTTCCCATGCTTTTCTATAGCTTGTGGCAGGAGCATGAGCATGAGTCCGATCATTTAACCCGGATTCTGGACTTGATTGAATCATTGAACGCACAGGCCAGGGGAAACCGCCAGTCCAGAATTGATCGGCTCGAAGAAGACCTGCAATGCTTATCCCGGGATTTTCGGTTTCATACCCATGTGGAGAATAATCTCTTGTTCCCCGGAATTATGGCTAAATTTTTTAATTTGAATAAAGGCAAAGTCCTGGAGGAAGATCAGTGATTATTGGAATATCCATCCTGGTCAGATTACGGACAATTCCACCCAGTCTGGAGAAAAATAGGTTATCTTTGCGACTAAAATTTAGGTGGGAAATATCCCATGGAATACCAGACTATGCCGGTTGCCGGAAAAGGAGTAGCGATATGCAGATTATAGAAAGTGGGCTCTGGAAACGAAACCAGAACAGGGCTGAGATGATCGAGTGGCTACCCGAGATTTTGAAGCTTGGAGGAGGGCATGACGGGTAAATGAGGAAACCAAGATGAGTACACCAAAATTCAACACTACCACCCCTTCCATATACTCTGAACTGAAAATTCGGATCAATAGTTATTTTAAGGCGAAAAATATTCCCACCACCGGAAATTATCCGTTGTATATCAAGGCTATCGTGCTTCTTCTGGGCCTGGTGGGACTATATGTCCACCTGGTCTTTTTTACTCCTCCCTGGTGGCTGGCTATTCCTGAATGTCTGCTTATGGGCCTGATTACGGCCGGAATCGGATTCAACATTATGCATGACGGGGCACATGGGAGTTTTTCCCGTTATCCGAAACTGAATCTCCTGGCTTCATTCAGTCTCGACATGCTGGGAGGAAGTAGTTTTATGTGGAATACCAAGCACAATATCATTCATCATGCCTATACCAACGTGGATGGGGTAGATGATGACATTGATGCGGGATTCATGCTGCGCATGGCCCCCCAGCAAAAGGCCTATTGGTTTCATCGATACCAACACCGCTATTTTTGGGGATTATATTCCTTTCTTTACTTGTACTGGGTTTTTCTGGCGGACTACCAGAAGTATTTTACAAGAAGGATCGGCCCCGTAGTCTTGAAAAAGATAAAGTTTAAAGATCATCTGCTGTTCTGGGTATTTAAGGTCTTCCACTTGATTGTCTTTGTCGCCCTCCCCATATACATGGTCGGATTATGGCCATGGCTTATTGGATTCCTTGTCTATACCACTTTTAGCGGTCTAATTCTTAGCCTGGTCTTTCAGCTGGCCCATGTGGTAGAAGAGACCAGTTTTCCGGAACCCGTCCTGCCGGAAAATAGACTGGAAGATGAGTGGGCCATGCATCAGCTGAAAACTACGGCGAACTTCGCTACCCGGAATAAATGGATAACCTGGTGGGTAGGCGGATTGAATTTTCAGGTAGAACACCATTTGTTTCCCAGGATTTCACATATCCATTACCCGGAAATTAACCGGATCATCCGGGAAACCTGCGCCGAGTTTCAGTGGCCCTATATTGAACACCCTTCCATGGTAAGGGCCATCGCCTCCCATGTCAGCCATCTAAAGACTATGGGCAGGGGCTAGGCTCTCCCCCTGATTTTGGATCTAGGAATGTATTAGTTCATCAAATTTTCGGACTGAATCCAGGTTTAATTTCTGTTCGGACATCAGGTTGGACCGGATACGCTCATAAAGTTCTGAGCTATCCATCAGTCGAAGAATGGCCTGGGCTACTTCTTGACCCCCGAGGCCCGTAATCAGTCCATTAACCTCATCTTTGATTTGTTGATCCACAGTATCGAACCGGGTGGAGACTACCGGTACGTTCAGCATGCGTGCCTCCGCGATGGTCCGGCCAAAGCCTTCATGCCTTGAGGTCTGAACGTAAATGTCTGCGGCGGCAAAATAAGGATAAGGATTCTTGTCGGTACCCAGTAATGTCACCATGCCCTCCAGATGGTGAGTGCGGATGAATTCCTCCATTTCAGGCCGGAACGGTCCTTCACCAAGGAAATACCAGTGGAATGGACGGTTGCTGTCCCGAAGATATCTGGCAGCTTCTATCGCAATATCCATTCCTTTGGAGGAGTTGTTCAGCCTGCCCACGGTTAGGATATTTGTCCTTCCATGACCAAGATCCAGCGTTTTTTCCTGAGAAGCTCTAAGGATATCGGAGTAATCTATAATGTTCTCCAGGACGGTCAGATTATTCAGTGAAGGCAATTGTCCCTGAGTATGTTCTTTATTCTGCTGAGTAATGCATACGACATGACTAAACTGTTTATAGTATCTTTCCTGAAATGAGCGGTGGGCATCATTCACCTTCATATTGGCATTAATCCAGCAAATCTTTTTTTCTGCCTTTACCTTGTCGGCCACATAGAAGGTGGGGAATCCCTGAGCAAATCCGATGGCCACATCATAGACCTTTTCGGATACAGGAAAGAAACGCCCGAAGTGCTCCCAGAAATATTGTGCCTTTTCGGAGTGTTTCCAGTCTTTTTTCCGGATGGCCATTGAGTATTTCCATCGAGCCCTTTGCAGGTCCCTGCTTTCCTTGTCAAAAATGGAGGTAGGAAGAGAGAAGAGAAGATTCTTCTTCATCAGCTTCTTTATCCTGAACTCTGGAAGAAGTCGAACATAGGTTGGCAATTCCTTCTCCAGTTCTCCTCCATAGCTCATGAGCTGCAAATCCATATCGTATTTGCCTGGGTCTAAATTTTTCAGCAGAGTGATCAGGCTTTTTTCACTTCCAGCAAGCCTAAGTGATTCCTGAACGAAGAGAATCCGTTTTTTCATGGTGTACAGATTGATTCAAAAGAAGGCATACCAAGAGGATTTTCGGTTGATCGAACTTTCCTATAGGAGAATGCTTGCATGTTTCGGATTTCCCCGGAAGAATGGATCCTGCGCAAACACTCCCATTTCCACCTCTTGGTGCGCCGCCAAATGTACTTAATTGCGTTGATTGCCAAGATCATCTTTGGGCGTCGAGCTTTAGCATTTTGTATGACCACTGAGTGAGATATAGTACAGGATAGGAGGCAATCAGGCACATGAGTACCAGAGCCAGGAAGATCAATGGGGGCCATTGGAGACTATAAAGAACCGGTTTTAGGGGACCTGTTATAAAGAACAAATGAATTAGCCAAAGGTTAGTGGAATGAATCGCCATATAGTCAAGTATTTTGTTCCCCCAGGGACCGATTCTTAATTGCAGAAAGATGAATATGAATCCCAATCCCGTGAATGGTGCCACTATGAAATTAGGGACCAGGCCATGGGCCACAATCAATAATGTGATCAACGTGACGCCTGTCAGATTTTTTTGGCCAATTCTGTTCCATTTATTACTAACCCAGGTGTTCCACTTATATTCGAGAGCAAAGGCTCCTAG
>CAYPQN010000048.1:0-12410 GCA_964412885.1 uncultured Chitinophagaceae bacterium
TTTTTATTTCCACATTTCCACATAACAAGAGGCTGCCCTTTTGAGACAGCCTCTTCGTCTCCGAGGAAGTTGTTTCTCTCTATGGGTTATTCCACCCAATCGCAGATAAACACGTTGGTGTCATGGGTTCCCCCGTTGTTTCGGTTGGAACTGAACAGGAGCTTTTTTCCGTCCGGGGAGAACATGGGGAAGGCATCAAATCCGCCGTCATGAGAGATTTTTTTCAGCCCGGTACCGTCGATATTGATCAGATACATGTTGAAGGGAAATCCTCTTTTGTATTCGTGGTTGGAGGAAAAGATGATGCGCTTTCCGTCCGGGGTGAAGTTGGGTGCCCAGTTCGCCTGACCCAGGTTGGTGACCTGGCGGACATTCGATCCATCGGCATTGGCCACGAAAATCTCCATTTGGGTGGGGGCCACCAGTCCCTGTGCGAGAAGCTCCAGGTATTCTTTTCGTTCTTCTTCGGTCTTGGGCCGGGAGGCACGCCACACGATCTGGCTTCCATCCGGGGAGAACCAGGCTCCCCCGTCATAGCCCAGCTCATCGGTAATCTGCACCAGGTTCTCTCCGTTAATGTCCATGACATAAAGGTCCAGGTCCCCGTTGCGCATGGAGGTGAATACGATTTTATCGCCCTGAGGAGAAATGGTGGCCTCGGCATCGTAGCCCGGCTCATGGGTCAGCTGCCGGACGATGTTCCCTTCGAGATCGGAAATAAACAGGTCATAGCTGGGGTAAATGGGCCATATGTATTTTTTGAATTTCTCGCGATCCGGAACCGCAGGACATTCCTCTCCTCCCAGATGGGTAGAGGCAAAGAGTACTTCCTTGCCTGAAGGCATGAAATAGGCGCAGGTAGTCCTTCCGGTTCCGGTGCTTACCAGGTGGTAACGGAAGGAATCGTTTTGGCCTTCAGGGATTTTGCCCACATAGATCTGGTCACAGAAGGGCCCTGATTCCTTATGGGTTCTCTGGAAGACCAGGGATTTGCCGTCGAAGCTGAAATAGGCTTCGGCATTATCCCCGCCAAAGGTGAGCTGACGCACGTTCTTGAAATGATGTTCATCAGAATAGACCAAGGACTCGTCGACGGGATCGGCGACGAACTGGGCGGTGGCGGGAAGGGAAAAGGAAAGGCTCAGGGCCAGGGCGGCCCGCAAATAGGAATATCTCATGCTTGCAGGGATTTTTCTTCAGCCGCAAATCTAGCCAACCTTTTAGAGAAAACCGGCGGCGAATGTCACTAGCTTGTCATAGGATCTTCGCTCCGGTCCTTATTCTCAGGGCCTTGCCCCGTTTCTTCCTAGATTTTGCTGTCCAGTTCGGCCAGGGCAAAGGTTTCTTTCACTCGTATGCGCCCTTTTTCGTCCCTATGGAGCCGGGCGCATTCGACCCGGGGATCATGTTCGAAGAAGAGGACCCAGTTTTCTTCCACTGCCTGTTCCAGTATCTCGGCTTTTTCCCTGAGCGTATCCAGGGGGCGCATATCATAGGCCATGACCCAGGGCAGGGATATATGGGCTTGGCTGGGGAGAAGGTCCGCGCAGTAAAGAATTTGGGTGTTCCGGTACTCGATCAGGGGCAGCATCATGGCTTCTGTATGTCCTTGTACCAGGCGGATCCGGATTCCATCCATCCATTCCCCTCCATCGGCTTTTTCCACAAAACGCAAGTGGCCGCCTTCCTCTAGCGGAAGGATGTTCTCAGGAAGGAAAGAGGCTTTTTCCCGGGCGTTGGGCGCAATGGCTACTTTCCAATGATCCAGATGAGACCAGTAAAGGGCCTTAGGGAAGGTGGGCAGGATCTGATCCCCTTGGCGGACCAGGGCGCCGCCTACGTGATCGAAATGCAGATGAGTAAGGAACACATCGGTGATATCTTCGGGACTGTAACCCTGCCGGGCCAGAGAGGAGAGCAGGCTTTCCTCTCCGTGGGGATGATAATGGCCGAAGAATTTCTCATCCTGCTTGTCGCCCATGCCGGTATCGATCAGGATCCGGTAATTGCCATGGTCAATGAGCAGACAGCGCATGGCCCAGGGGCAGAGATTCTGATCGTTGGCCGGATTTATCTTCTGCCAGAGTGTTTTGGGGACCACCCCATGCATGGCGCCGCCATCCAGCATGAACATTCCGGCATGTATGGAAAAAAGTTTCATGGAATCAATGATTTAGGGCCCCGGCTTCGGTCCGGGACCTTTTCTTGGCAATATACAAAAACAGGGCCCCGACGACAAAATAAAGGGTAAGGGCAATAATGGAATGGCGCATGGATCCGGTCAGGGATTCGATCAGTCCGAAGGAGAACATGCCCAGGACAATAGAAAGTTTTTCGCACACATCATAGAAGCTAAAAAATGAGGTCGTATCCCGGGTGGGGGGCATGATCAGGGAAAAGGTGGCCCGGCTCAGAGACTGGATTCCCCCCATGACCAGCCCGACCAGGACAGCAATGGCAAAGAATTCCGAGGCTGTCTGTATAAAGTAAGCCCAAAGGCAAATCAGAATCCACAGCCCCACCACGGCGGTAAGAATGGGGAAATTCCCCCATTTCCTAGCCAGGAGGGCCATGAGCCAGGCTCCGGCAATGGCCACCAGCTGGATGATGAGAATGATCAGGATAAGCTGATCGGTGCCCATGCCGATCTCCCGGCTCCCGAAGAGGGTGGCGGCCAGCATAACTGTCTGTACGCCCATACTATAGAAGAAGAAGGCTGCCAGAAACCGTTTCATCAGGGGGAGCTGACCCAGCTGCTTCCAAACCTTGCGGATCTCCTGGAATCCATGGGTGAAGAGGCGGAACCTAGAGACGGGATTCAGAGGTTCCCCATCGGGAAGGCGGCGAAGCGGGATCTGGGTGAATCCCAGCCACCAAATTCCGACCATCAAAAAGGAAATCCGCGGAGGCAGGCTGCTGTCCGCGATGCCGAACCATTCCGGGCGAAGCACCAGCACAAAGCATAGCAGCTGAAGCAGGATGCTGCCGATATACCCGAGGGCATAGCCCTTGGCGCTGAGGGAATTCCTTTCCTCTTTGCGGGCAATCTCCGGCAGGTAGGCATTATAGAAGACCAGACTGCCGCAATAGCCGATGGCGGCGACGATAAAGCAAAAGATCCCCCATTCCAGTCGTTCCGGGGTGAAAAAATAGAGTCCCATGCAGGCTAGGGAACCCATATAGGCAAAAAAACGCAAGAAGGATTTCTTGTTTCCCAGGAAGTCCGCCATAGAGGAGAGCATAGGGGACAGGAAGGCAATGATCAGGTAGGCGAAGGCCAGGGCATAATCATAGAGTACGGAACTGGACAGGTTCCATCCCAGAAATCGGACCTCATGGGAAACTTCGGTATCCGAAACCTGAAAGGTGGTGATGGCCGCATAATAGGCAGGGAAAATGGTGGTGGTGATCACCAGGTTGTAGGCGGAATTCGCCCAGTCGTACATGGCCCAGGCGTTCTGCTTCTTTCTTTTCGTGTATTCCATAAGCAATCAGCGGAAAAAGGCCTATAGGTTCAGCCCATAGTGGCAGAGTTTGTAAAGCAAACGGGCTCCGACTTGACTGTCTATGGACTCATGCTGGCCCATGCCCGGGGAGACTTCGTTGAGGTCGAATCCAATCCAGGTTTTGCCGGCTTGGCGCATTTTTTTGAACAGGTAAAAGACCTGGGCCATTTCCAGTCCTCCGGGGACGGGCGTTCCGGTATGGGGGCAGAGCTTGGGGTCCAGTCCGTCTACATCGAAACTGATATAGACTTTGTCGGGGAGTTCGTCGACGATCTGATCGCAGATCTGCCTCCAGGACATTCCTTCATAGGTCTGTTCCTTTATGTCCGCATCAAAGAAGGTGGAAATCCGATCCGGATTTTGTCGGATCATCACAATTTCCTCATCGCAATAGTCCCGGACCCCCAGCTGAACCAGTTTGCTGACCTGGGGGAAGGATTCCAGGACATTATACATGATGGAGGCATGGGAATACTGGAATCCTTCATAGGCCTGGCGTAGGTCCGCATGGGCATCAATCTGCAATATGCCAAAAGAAGGGTGCCTTTCGGCCAGGGCCTGGATCAGTCCGTAGGGAGTACTGTGATCCCCGCCCACCAGTCCAATGGATTTTCCAGAGTCCAGGATCTCCTTGGATTGTGCATATACCCACTGGTTCAATTCCCTGGACCCCTGGTGGATCCGCTCTATTTTTTCTTTGATTGCCCCTTGAGCCGGCTTCCCCTGGCTGAGGTGGTCTATGACCTCTTGCGCTATGGGTTTCAGCTGGTCGTTTTTGTCCCACAGATCCTGGTCCAGGCTCCGCATATGGAAACCTTGTTTCCATCCATCCACGAATTCGGGATCATATAAGTCCACCTGGTAGGAGGAGGCTAAAATAGCCTGAGGGCCATGGGCCGTTCCTCCGGAATAGGAAGTGGTCACTTCCCAGGGCACAGGGAGAAGAATCAGCCGGGAATCCTGCTCTGAAAAAGGCAGTCCGAAAATATTGTGGGTGAGAATGCCCACCGTGTTGGGGTCAAATCCGCTCAGGTCTTTCATGGTTGGTTAAGACAGTGGCCCAAATGTAGAACATTCCCTGTAGTTTTTGGAAATGCCCAGACAAATCCGGCCGGGTTAAAGCCTTACGTATCCCGCTTTTTCGGAATTTGTCCGCGTTTTTATTGGCCATTTAGGCCTAACTTTGCCCGGAAATAAATAATGTCCTGCCCTAAGGAGAACCGGGACCTAAAACTCAGTACGCATGAAAAAGATTCATATTGTTCTGCTTTTACTTGTGGCCGCTTCCATTGGTGTGATCGTGACCATGTTTGCGGATTTCAGTACATATGAAACTTTCCAGTCGGCAGCAAAGCGTCCGGGAAAGGAATACCATGTCATTGGGGTTCTGGCGCCGGGCAAACCCATGGAGTATGATCCTCTGGTCGACCCCAACCGATTTATTTTCTATGTGGAAGACAAATCCGGGGACGTGAGAAAGGTGGTGTTCAACGGGGCCAAACCCACCGATATCGAGCGTTCGGAGCAGGTGGTCATGACCGGATATATGGATGGAGAGGATTTTCGTTGCCATAAGATCCAGATGAAATGCCCATCCAAGTACCAGGATGAACAGGTGGTCATGGGCAATGGCTGAGTTCTTCATTTATTTTTCCAGCAGACCATAATCAATACTCGTTTTGGAAATTCAATATATCGGTGAGCATCTGGGGCCAGGGAAGTGGGGCCATTTTTTTGTCGTCCTGGGTATGGTTTCGGCGCTATTTTCGGCTCTGAGTTATTTTGGGGCCGCGCGAACGGAGTATAGGGAGCCCGCTCTTTCCCGGACTTGGATTCGGCTGGGAAGAGCGGGTTTTTTTGTGCATTGTTTTTCGGTATTCGCCGTTTTCTCCATCCTTTATTACATTATTGCCCACCATTATTTTGAGTATCACTATGTATGGAGGCATTCGGACCTGAGCCTTCCAATGAAGTATTTGCTTTCCTGCTTCTGGGAGGGACAGGAAGGCAGCTTTCTGCTCTGGACCATTTGGCATGCGGTACTGGGTATAATCGTACTGTTCACCGCTCGGGCCAAAGAGTCCCGGGTGATGACGGTGATTGCCGTGGTGCAGGCCTTACTGGTCAGCATGATACTGGGGGTATATTTGGGTGAAGGGATCAAGATCGGTACCACGCCTTTCTCCCTTCTTCGCGATGAGATGGCCGGTGCTCCGGTTTTTCTCCAACCGAATTATCTGGAACTGATCGGGGATGGGAATGGGCTGAATATTCTATTGCAGAATTACTGGATGGTTATCCATCCCCCCGTACTGTTCCTGGGCTTCAGTGCGGCCCTGATTCCTTTTGCCTATGTCTTGGCTGCTCTGTGGAAAGGCGATTACAAGGAATTTGTATCTCCAACCCTTCTTTGGTCCCTTTTCGCAGGAGCGAGTCTGGGACTGGGGATTATGATGGGAGGGGCCTGGGCTTATGAGTCTCTGACCTTTGGGGGATACTGGGCCTGGGATCCGGTGGAGAATGCCTCCTTGGTGCCCTGGCTTCTGCTGGTGGCAGGCCTGCATACCCTGGTCGTATACAAGGCCACAGGAAGGTCCCTGATTATCACCTTCTTCTTATTGCTGGCCTCCTACCTGTTTATCTGGTATTCCACATTCCTGACCCGGACCGGGGTCTTGGGAGATACTTCGGTACATTCTTTTACCGGAGAGGGGAACTTCCTGTATTGGCACCTGTTGGCGGTGATTGCCCTGCTTCTGTTCCTTAGCCTGGGGTTGATGATTTATCGCTGGAAAGAACTGCCCCGGGTGAAGAAGGAAGAAGAAGTCAGCTCCCGGGAATTCTGGATGTTCATCGGGGCTTTTGTGCTTTTTCTTTCCAGTATGCAGATCATCATCAGCACTTCCATACCGGTCTGGGCACCCCTGGCCAAACTGCTGACTGGCAAGGACGTAGCGCCTCCGGTGGATCCGATTTCGCATTATAATAATATTCAGATCTGGGTGGCCATAATCGTTTCTCTGATGACGGCTACGGTCCTGTTCCTCAAATTCAAGAAATCGGACTCCCGACTCGTAGGGCGCAGACTGGGCATAACCGGAGCGCTGGCCCTGTTGATGACCATAGGAATCGCCTACTCCCAATCCATATCTGGTATACAGTATCAGCTTCTGCTTTTCGGGGCCAGTTATACCATTGTGGGCATGATCTACTATGCCCTGCGCGTGCAGAAGGCCAAGTTTTCCAAGCTGGGTCCGGCGATTTCCCATCTTGGATTCGGGCTGATGCTTATGGGCATATTGCTCTCTTCATACAACAAGGAAGTGATTTCGATTAACACCCTGGGAATTCTAATTGATTTTGGCCGGGAGGATCCGGTGGAGAATGCCCGGGAAAGCAGCGAAAACGTTTTGCTTTTTGTGAACACCCCGGTGGTCATGGGCGATTATTTGGTCACCTATCTGGGGGACTCCGTTTCCCCTAGTGATCCCCGCACCTTTTACAAAGTGCATTATCAGCGCAGGGACCTGAAGACCGGAGAGGTGAAGGAGGAATTCATGCTTTACCCGGAGGCCTTCGTAAACCCGAAAGGACAGGAAGGACTCAGTGCCAATCCGGATTCCAAGCACTACCTGACCAAGGATGTGTTCACTTATGTCACTTCGGTGATCAATCCGGAGAAGAGGACGGATACCACCACTTATCAGACGCATAAGGTGCAGGTTGGAGATACGGTATTCCTCAATAATGCCTATCTGGTCTTCGACGGATTTGACACTCGGGTGGACCATCCCGCCTATGTGCCCATGCCGGAAGACGTGGCCGTGACGGCCAAGATACGGGCCATGACCCTACATGGCCAGGAAGGCATTCTGGAACCCGTGTATTTTATCCGGGCAGGCTACCAGTACGAGATCGAAGATACGCTATCCAGCCTCAAGCTTTTCACTCGGCTCTCCAGGATAATTCCCGAAGACCAGGCGGCGGAGCTCATGGTCAAACAATTGGACCCCAAAGACGATTATATCGTCATGAAGGCGCTGATCTTTCCTTATATCAATGTGCTCTGGCTGGGAATCGTGGTCATGACCCTGGGCTTCTTCCTCACGCTCTGGAACCGGAGGCGGAAAATGCTTCGGACCAAGTCCTGATTCCGCCGGGCCTGGGCAGAATATTCCCCAGAGAAGTAGATTTTGGGGCCTTCGCATAAGGTCGGGAAGGCTTGTCTCCCGGGAGGCCTTCAGGTCGCTTCGGGGCCGCAGGGGTCTGGGGGTTCCGTCGGAAACCTTGGCCGTATCCCCCGGCTGAACCGAATTATTCCCCCATTTCTTATCAACCCGAAGGCAAATGCCCAGGGTCCGGAATATCTGTACATGCAGAACGGGGAAAGGTTCTGATCATCCTTTCCCCGTTCTGGAAATAATGGGCTTAATAAAGCTGGGGGATCAATGGTTCCAAATGGAAACATGACCGCCATTCAGGCCATAATCGTCTATGGTGCCGTCGGGAGCTTCAATGGTATACCTTACATTCATCACCCCGTTCTCCCCGTAATAAAGGCTTTTGCCCAGGATGCCGATCCCATTGATCTTGTAGCCGTCCCGAATCTGATTGTGAATGAACATGGTATCGCCTTTGATCCGGGCTTCCACCGGAACCTTGATTTTGTTGTAGAAATTGGTGATCAGAATATCGGTCATGGTGGTGCCGTAACTGATATTCACCTCATAGCGCGCCGGCATGGAGCTGGTACCTTCCTCTTCCACGATCCAAACCCCCTGGTAACGCTGACGGGTGATGGTCTCACATTGGCTGCCCTCATATCCTGCCGGACATATGCAGGTTCCTTCTTTACAAACGCCTCCATAGGCGCAAACAATGGATTTACACTTGTCTTCGTTGCACGATTGCATGGTGACAAAAAAGAATACACCCAGAGTGCCCATGGCAGCTAGGAAAATATGTTTAATACAGGCTTTCATTAGCTATGGAGATTTTTCAAAGCTTAAAGATAGAAAAGAAAAATAAAAAAGCAAGGTAAGGGAGGGAATCGCCGAAGATTATTCCGGCCACTTTTTCTGGCTCAGCGAGAGGCTTCCAGCACATATTCCCGGATCCCCTCAAAAATAGCCTGGGCCACTTCTTTTTGCCCCTGTTCGGAATTCAGGTAGATCTCCTCCTCCCGGTTATTGATAAAGCCTATTTCGACCAGGACCCCGGGCATGGCCGATCCGGCCAGGACCTCCAGTCCCATCTGTTTCACCCCCAGGTCATTTCGACCCTGGCGGGAAAAGGCCGCCTGAATTTTGGTGCCTAGGGAAACGCTGCGGCTAAGGTAGGCCTGGGAATACTGTGCGATGATGATCGCCGTCTGGGGATCGTTCTCATTCAGCAGGCCGGCCTCTTTGGCGATCTCCCCGTATTCGCTTATGGCACTTTCTTTCTGGGAGTTACGATGCAACCCCAGTACATAGGTTTCGGTACCGCTGGCCTTGGTGTCTTTGTGATAAACCGTTTTGTATACGGCCTGGCGGACTTTTTTTCCGGATTTTGTGGTCACCGTCCTGTATCCGGTTCTGACCCTCTCTTTTCGAGGCGCCGTGGCATTGACGTGGATGGAGACAAATAGATCCGCATTGGCCTGGTTGGCGATCTGATGTCTTTGCTGCAGACTGGGATACACATCCGTGGTCCGGGTATATATTACCTGCAGTTGGGGCAGGCTGTCGTTGATCAATTTTCCCAGGCGTAGGGATACGGCCAGGTTCAGGTCCTTTTCGTAGGAAAACTGTCCCCGGGCCCCCACATCTTTCCCTCCATGGCCGGCGTCGATTACGATCTTGGTGATGGGCTTACCCTGAGCCCAGACGGAAAGGCTCCCTATATATAATCCAGCGAGAAGTAGGAGTAGACGAGAATACATGCTAATGGAAAGAACGGACTGATTTAAAATCGGAATGCGCTATGGGTTCGTTTTCTAGCCAACTAAAATAGCTATTTTTGTGCCTGTCGATGAATCGGAAAGGTAAAATTATTCTATTTATATTAAGGAATGGCGTACTTCGGTTCATAGGCGCAGTGATTTTATCATTTCTTTTAGTCACTCCGGCCCACTCCCAGGTTCAGGGGCATAATCCAGGGAAGAAGGGGACCGGGCAGTCCTCCGAGCTTTTGCCGGGTTCGGCGCTTATCCGCGATACCTTGCCGGGAATCCCGGATTCTTTACTCAGTCCGGACACCCGAATGGCTTCGGATAGCATTCCCTCCGATAGTCTAGGATTGGCGGAACGCCTGGGTATCCGGCTTTCGCCCGATGCCATGGAATCGGTGGTGGAGTCCAGAGCCCGCGATTCGGCGGTACTGGATCTGGAGAACGATCATTTTTACCTTTACGGAGAGGGGGAGGTGGTTTACCAAAATCTGAATCTGAAGGCCGGAAGGATTGTCTTTGTCCAAAGCGAAAATCTGGTGACCGCCATGCCTTTAAGAGACTCGCTGGGAGCCCCTCTGGACAGGCCCAGCTTCAGTCAGGGACCGGAGACCTTCTATTTTGACTCCATGAAATATCATTTTCAGTCCAAAAGGGCCCTGGTCCGCAATGCCCGGACTCAGTACGGGGAAGGTTTTGTCCATAGTGAACAGGTGAAACGGAATCCCGATCAGTCCATTTACGGTCTGGGGAACATTTATACGACCTGCGATCTGGATACGCCCCATTTTGGAATCCGGGCAGGTAAGATCAAGGTGATTCCCAATAAGGTGATTGCCTCCGGATCTGCCCATATTATGATCGAACAGGTGCCCACACCGGTGGTGCTTCCCTTTGGACTTTTTCCGATTTCCGAGACCCAGAGATCTGGATTCAAGCTTCCCACATATACCATAGAGGAGGTCAGGGGCCTGGGACTGATCAACGGGGGCTATTATTTTCACCTGGGGGAGAAAGCAGATCTGCTTATGCAGACTCAGTTTTTCACCAAAGGAAGCTGGGGGATCAGCGGCCTGGGGAACTATGTGAACCGGTACCGATATTCCGGTGGTCTGTCCTTTTCCTACGCCTACAACAAGCTGGGCGACGAATTCGAACTGAACGGACGGGTGCAAAAGGATTTTCAGGTGGAATGGCAACACCGTTCGGATCCAAAATCCCGGCCCGGGGTGGGGTTCAACGCATCGGTGATATTCGGGAGTTCCAGCTTTAACCAGAATAACTCCTATGATGTCCAGAACATTTTGCAGAACCAGTACAACTCAAACATCACCTATTCGAAGCAGTGGCAGAACGCTCCCGTTTCGCTGACCATTTCGGCCCGGCACAGCCAGAATACCCAGACCGGAGAAATTGAAGTGAATCTGCCCGAGATGAACCTGTTCGTCACCCAGTTCAATCCTTTCCAGGGGAAGAACAGCCTGGGCACCAGATGGTACGAAAAGATTACCGCATCCTACCAGATGAACGCCATGAACCGACTTCGGTTCCAAGATAGCAGTTTCCGGTTGGAAGGGATATCCACAGAAGATATGGTCAACGGAATGAAACATTCCATTCCGGTCAATGCGACCTATAATATTCTTCGTTTCGTGAATCTGAACTTCGGCATCAATTACAATGAATACTGGCTGACCCGCAAGCAGTTCCGCTTTTATGATCCGGTCCTTTCCCGGGTGGACACAGTCCGGGAATCCGGATTTTTCACGGCCAGGGACTTCAATGCCCATGCAGGACTCAATACCCGGATATACGGAATCAAGATGTTCAAGACGGGAAAGCTGATGGGTATCCGTCATGTACTCAATCCCAGTGCCTCTTTTGTTTATACCCCTGACTATGCGGCCAGCCCGTTCCATTATTATTATCAGACTTCCCTGGGACCTCAGTTGCCCATTCAATACTTGTCCCCCTATGATTATGCCTCTGAAATAGGCATGGGCCCCCCAGGTATGGGCAACGCCGGGAATTTCAGTTCCCTGATTGATTTTGGCTTGGACAACAACCTCCAGATCAAGGTGAGGTCCAGCCGGGACAGTTCAGGATCCCGCAATATCCGCCTCATCGATAACTTCCGCCTTCGGTCGGCATACAACCTGAGTGCGGATTCCTTTCACTGGACACCGATGACCATGAGCTTTGCCACGGAGCTTTTTGAAGTCTTAAAGCTCATCGCGAATGCCAGCTTCGATCCTTATAGGTTTGACTATGAGACTGGGCGTCGAATGGATCAGATTCTGGGTTGGGATAATGGACTGGCGAGGTTCATCCAAGGCAGCCTCAGTCTGGCCGGCGGGTTCAGGTCCCAGCCCAGGGAAGCGGAAGGAGGAGAACTGGACAAGGGGCGCCGCCAGCTCACCTGGGCCAGTTATGATGATTTTGTGGATTTCAACGTTCCTTGGAACCTCAACCTCACCTATACCCTGAACCTTAGTCAGCAATATCAGCCTCAGACCCGCAGAGACAGCCTTCACCTGGATCATTATCTGGGAGGGAATGGAAGCTTTAATCTGACCCCCAGGTGGAAGCTGGAGGTATACAGTGGGTATAATCTCACCACCAAGCAGATGGCCATCACCCAACTCAGTATATACCGGGACATGCATTGCTGGGAGATGAGGCTGAGTGCCGTTCCTTTTGGCCTGAACCGGAATTTCAATTTCACGCTCAATGTCAAGGCACGGGTATTGCAGGACCTTAAGCTGATCCGCCGCCGGGATTACCGCGATGCCCTCCGATAAGGCTTTTGAAGGGAATACGGAGAGCATTGGGGAATTCCTGTCCCATGATATTTAGAATGGGGGATTAGCTTCATTTGATTATTTTTGCAGCGAATCGAAAAAGGAACAATAAAACGCGATTTATGGCAATGGTAGATTTGGTTATGCCCAAGATGGGCGAAAGTATCATGGAAG
>CAYPQN010000049.1:0-10723 GCA_964412885.1 uncultured Chitinophagaceae bacterium
GGGCTTATTTTGGTCAGGGTAAATCCAAAGATCAGATCGGGTATATCGAAGAAAATAAACGAGCCATTTTTGGCAGGACCTATGCGGCCGAGCCGGACAAATTGGTCAGGGAGCTGGCTGAAGACGAGGCCATTAAGGAAGCGGATACTCTATTTCTGACCATACCCAATACTTTGGGAGTGGACTATAATCTTCATCTGATGGAGTCTATATTGAAATATGTAGCGCCCGAACTGGGGTGGAGATAAGGCGATTCTAGCCTAGAATCAGGTCTGAGGTGGAAGCCAAAAGGGAATCCGGGAGTGCATTTTTCAGTTCCCAGGTGATGGAAATGGGCCAGAATCCTTCGGCCTTGACCAGGTAAGCCGGACCAAGGAAGACAAAACCGGCGGAGTGGCCATACTGATCCTTGGGACTTTCCCGGACAAAGAGCAGGATCTTTTTGTCCTTTTGGCGATGATGGAGAAACTCCTGCCCTTTCTTGGAATTGATGGAGATCTGGTTATTGGTTTGCCAATGGAACAGTCTTTCGTTGATGGGATAGTCCTCGTACATGGTGGTGGGAGTGAATTCTTTTTCTGATTTATGGAGATTGATGAACAGCAGTTCCGTGTTCTTGTCTTTGACTTCCAGGGTGCCTTCACGGCTTATCCGGATTCTCTCCATAGTGGATGCTCCGAAAGCGGCCAGGATCTGATGGCGTTTGTATCGGGCATGAACCCTCAGCGGTTGGGTATACGGGAGGTCTGAGCAGGGGAATTCCTCAAAGTCAATCCGGGAGATCCGATATTGAAGATATTCTTTGATCTCGTTCAAAAAATGCTCATTTCTTCCGATTTCGGCTATGGACTGGCCCAGACTCATTCAGGGCCTGGCCTCATTCCAAAAGTCATAGTGCAGCATAGTCAGATAAAGGCGATCCATCTCGCTGAGGCTTTCTTCCTGTATCAGGAAGGATTTTTCCGCTAGGTTCAGGACATATTGGAAATAGGAAAGGGAGTTCGTGGCCCTCCAGTTACTATGAAACAAGCGCAGGTATTGGTTGCGGTTCGGTTTTTTCGATCTATCTATTACGCCGGCTTCTTCCAGAAGGGTAGTCCAGGAATGTTTTTCGGAATAGAGCTGCTCCCAAGGGATATGGTACAAGTCGAGAAAGTTGGCCAGGTTCAGCGGACGGTCCGTGTGAGAACGGAACTGCTTTATCTTCTCAACAAGTTTTCTTTTGTGGTAATTGGTGGCCTTCTTAATGTTCTGAATAATGACTTTCCTGGCCTTTTTTTCCAGGATTATGGAACATCCCAGCGGGAGGTGAGGAAAGTCGTTTTCGATTTCGGTCAGGACGCTGGCATTCGTCTTTCCTATCAGTGCGCGGAACTTGGATTCGAATAAGGGGTACTCCGGGCGGGCATTTCCCACAAAGTCCAGAACGGTGAGCACTTCCTTGTCCTCATGCAGCCTTAGCCCCCGGCCAAGCTGCTGAAGGAAAACGGTTAGGCTTTCCGTAGGTCTCAGAAACAGCACGGTATCGACCTCAGGAATATCAACGCCTTCATTGAACATGTCTACGACGAATAAATAGTGAATCTCTTTGTTGCGGAGCTTCCGAAGCCATATTTCTCTTTCCTCTGCATTGTCCGAGCTAAGAGCGGCTGCCCTCAGTCCTTCGTTGGTGAAGGATTCTGCCATAAAATCGGCATGGGCTTTTCCGGCACAAAAACAAAGGGCGCGAAGGTCCTGATAGTTCCGGCAATAGTTTCGGAGGTTATCGATGATGTTCCGCACGCGCTGTCTATTGCCGACATAAAGCGCATTGAGTTCCTTTTCATCGTATCTTCCCCTATGCCATTTCACCTGATCCAGGTTCACGGAATCGGAGACTCCGAAATAATGGAAAGGGCAAAGCAGCTTTTTGTTTAGGGCATCAGGTAGCCGGATTTCTGCGGCAATATGATCATCAAAGTCGGGCAGAATACTTTTGCCGTCCATTCTTTCTGGCGTAGCGGTCAATCCCAGTAAGATTTTGGGCTGGAAGAACTGGATCAGCTTCTGATAGCTGGCCGCTTGGGCGTGATGGACTTCATCGATGACTATATAATCATAGGCATGAGGTACTCCTATACCATTCAGGATTCGATTCACCAGGGAGGGAATGGTGGCAAAGAGGTTTCCGTAATCCTGGGGCTCATTCCCATCCCCCAACAGATCCCCGAAGTTCTGATCCCTCAGGACATGGCGGTAGGTTTCCCGGGCCTGTTTTAGAATCTCTATGCGATGTGCAGCAAAGAGGAATCGGGATTCCCGGTTCTTTTCCAGGAAAGACCTGAAGTCAAAGGCGGAGATCATGGTTTTCCCTGTTCCTGTAGCCGCCACCACCAGATTTCGGAACCGGCCGTGCACTCCCCTTTCCACCCGAAGCTTTTCCAGAATCTCTTGTTGAAAGGGATAGGGCCTCAAATCAAAAAATGCTGGAGAAGACGCGGAATGATTGCCGGTGCGGCTCTCGCGGATTTTCTTTTCGAGTTCTGGAAAATGGACTTGATCATCATATAATTTGAAATCCGGTTGGTCCCAATACCGATCGAAGGTGGCCTTGAACTTTTCGATGATGTGGGGGGGTTCCATGGCCGTGACTTTCATATTCCATTCGAGCCCATCGGTGAGTGCAGACCGGGAGAAGTTGGATGAGCCGATATAGGCGGTATCCAGTCCGGAATCCCGGAGAAATAGGTAGGCTTTGGCATGGAGTCTCTCATTGCGGGTATTATAGGATACTTTGATGACTGTATTGGGCAGGCGGGAGAGCTCCTGGATGGCCCGGGCATCTGTGGCGCCCATGTAGGTGGTGGTGATCACCCGCAGATTTCCACCATTCTGAGTAAAGGAAAGCAAGGCATCCCGAAGCAACACTATGGCCGTCCATTTTATGAAGGAGACCAGCAAATCGATTCGGTTCGAGTTGAGGATTTCCCTTTTGAGCTCGCTTTCCAGATTATAGTTGCCTCCCCCAACGAATAGGGCAGATTGAGTGAGTCCGCTTCGGGGAAGGATTTTGTCCAAATCCAGCTCGGAATCCGCATATTCGAATTTCATTTTTCGGATTACCGCTTGCAGGACCTGTCCCGGAAGCTCGATCAGATCATCGCCGGGGTCATAGTTTGTCAATTCACTCTGCAACCACCTGAGTAGACGGTTGGTGAACTCCGCCTTGGCCTGAACGGACAATTTGGGATGATTCTCCACCTTTCTTATGGCCTGGCTCAGGTGAAGGGACAGGAGCTGGGTGGCCCTATCCCGGGCCAGGGGAGATTCCAGGACTATATATTCTTCCCTGTTCAGTTCCAGGAGCTTAGTTCGGATCGACTCGGTAATCAGGGACTCGTATATTCCAGGATGCATAGGCCTTTATTTGGGTTAGGATGGGAATATCGGCCGGTGCCCAGTCGTATACGTCGAGCTGAGATAAGGGAACCCAGATCGCCTGACTATGTTCTTTGGGTTCAATCCTTAAATGAGTTGGGGCGCAGACAAAGGGATGAAGACTTAGGGAGAAATCGGGATAGTCGTGGTGCACCGGGTTCAAGGGGAACTGAATTTCAATTTCCAGGCTCAACTCCTCATGGATCTCCCGAATCAGGCAATCGCTCAGCGACTCGAACTCTTCTCGCTTGCCGCCGGGAAACTCCCATTTTCCGGGAAGAGACATGGATTTAGACCTTTGGCAGATCAGAATTTTGCCTTGGTGTTGAATGATGGCGCAGGCAACTTCAATCATTACGGTCTAATTTAAAAAAATATCCAGGTCGTGGGCAATTCCCGAAAAGGAGATTTCTAACCGGGTCCCCGGAATTGTACTACGGAATGGGAATGCCTTTTCTGTTTGATTTCTTTTTATTAGTTTGATTGGCCAACAGTCCGACTATGTCCCCTCCTTTGATCGTCCCTGAATTTACATACAATAGGGTGCTTCATTTTGCCTTGCAGCGCAATCAAGTGCCTGTGGCCAAGTCCCTGGTGCTGGCCAACCCTACCGAGGAAGACTGGAATCAACTGCGGATTTCCCTGGTCATGGATCCAGAATTGGCGGAACCCGTCTCCCTGCAGATTGATTGCCTTCCTGCCGGATCATCCACGGTATGGTCGCCCATCCATATCGAAATGAGGTCGGCGGCCCTGGCGGAACTTACGGAGAAGATATCCGCCCAGCTGATTCTCAAGGTGGAAAGGGAAGGGACGGAGATTTGGGAGAAGCGATATCCCCTCGATGTGCTGGCCTATGATCAATGGCATGGCTTGGGAGTTCTTCCGGAAATGCTTTCTGCTTTTGTCACCCCTAATTATCCGGATCTGACTAAGGTGAAGCAAAGGGCCTCGGTGATTCTGGAGGATTGGACTGGAGATGGTTCCCTGGATGGCTATCAAAGCAGAAGCAAGGACAGAGTGAGAAAGCAGATGGCGGCTATATATCAAGCGATTGCCGAGATGGATATTGTCTACTGTACGGCGCCGGCTTCATTTGAGCCCAGTGGCCAGCGGATCCGAATGGCGGATGCCCTCGTTTCCGGGAAAATGGGAAACTGCCTGGACATGTCCCTGTTCTATGCATCCTGCCTGGAGTCCATTGGATTGAATCCCTTGATTGTCGCCTTGGAAGGGCATGCCCTGGCCGGTGCCTGGCTGGTGGACGAAACCTTCTTGGATTCGGCCATGGATGATTCGGCCCTGTTGATAAATCGGATCCGGACGGGAGTCGATGAGATCAACTTGGTGGAGGCCACCGGAATGAACAAGGGTAAGAATCTTTCCTTCGATCAATCTGTGGATTGGGCTGAACGGACTTTGGTCCAGAGTCCTTCCTTTGAAACGGTGATCGATGTTCGACGAGCCCGGTCGGCTAGGATATTGCCCATGCCTCTTAAGGCCGAACTGGGCAGAGCTATGGACATAGAGGAAGAAACACCGGAAGGGAAAGCCGTGATAGACGCGCCCAGAAGCCTTGGAGAAAGCGAAGGGTATGGGGATAGGGGGAGTAAAGCGGAAACCAAGCTGCAACTCTGGGAAAGAAAACTGTTGGACTTGTCATTGCGCAACAAGCTTCTTAACCTCAAGGTTAGGAAGGATACTATTCCCATCGGGGGAGTCTCCCCTTCCGATTTGGAGGATGCCCTGGCGAGTGGCCAGGATTTTCGGATTTTGCCTTATCCCAGGGACTGGGATTCCCAGATCAGAAGTTCGGAATTGTATCAGGCACTTCATTCCCATGATCCGTTTGGGGAGCTGGCCAGGGAAGAAATCAACAAGAATCGCTTGCGTAGTTTTCTTCCGCAGGAGGATTTAGAGAAGCGGTTGACCAACTTGTACAGGACCTCTCGGACGGCACTGGAGGAGAATGGGGCCAATACCTTATTCATTGCTCTGGGTTGCCTGAAGTGGTTTGAGACCCAGCGTAGCGAAATGCCCAGACTTGCCCCTATACTTCTCCTTCCTGTGGAGTTAATCCGAAAGTCTTCCCAGTCGGGCTACGTGGTGCGAACTCGGGATGAGGCGCCCATGCTGAATATCAGTCTGGTGGAGAAACTGAAAACGGATTTTGATTTGGAGATCCAGGGGCTGGACGAATTACCAGAAGACAAAAGCGGAATTGATGTTCAGGCCATTTTCAACCGGTTCCGGCAATCCATAAAGCATATGGGTCGCTGGCAGGTGGAAGATATAGTTGTTTTGGAAACCTTCTCCTTCAATCGATTCATTCTCTGGCATGATTTGCACCGCCACGCGGAAGTCCTGGCAAAAAACAAAATGGTTTCCAGCCTGATGGAAGGGCGATTGGTATGGGAGGCGGAACCGGAACGGGAGAGGAATCTGGATGAAGAAATTGCCCCGGAATCCCTGCCCTTACCCATTGCCACGGACTCCGCTCAGTTGGAGGCCATTGTCAGCAGCACGGAAGGAAGGAGCTTTGTGCTTCATGGTCCACCCGGCACCGGAAAATCTCAGACGATTACCAATATGATCGCTGCTGCCCTCTATGGGGAGAAGAGAGTATTGTTTGTCGCTTCCAAGAAGGCTGCATTGGAGGTGGTGCAGTCGCGAATGGAGAAACTGGGTTTGGGGGCGTTCTGCCTGGAACTGCATTCCAACAAAGCCAAGAAATCAACCGTATTGGATCAATTGGACAGGGCATTGCAGGTGGGCCAAATTTCGACTCCCAGGGAGTTCCAGTTGGAGGCGGATCGTCTAAGGAAACTTAGGGATGAACTGAATGGATATGTAAAGGCCCTGCACAAGGTTTGGCCCTGTGGACTTTCGCTTTATGACGGAATATCCGGATACCTGGATCAGGGACCGGGAGAGCCCGCTTTTGATTTTCCCCATACCCGGATAGGTTCGTTGAGCTTGGAGCAAAGCCGGGATTGGGAAACTATTATCTCTGATATGAAGGTGATTCTGCGGACGATTGGGAATCCCTCCACCCATCCCTTGTCCAAAGTGAAATGGAAGCAGTACGATCTTTCATTCCGGGATCAATTGAGGAACAGGCTAAAGGGTTACCTATCCGCCCTGGAAGAATGGGAGAGGGGATGGGAGGAGAATCTGAATCTGTTGTCCCTGGAGGGGAAGCCGATCAGGAATAGCCAATGGCCTATACTGATGAACCTAGTCTCAGAAATCTTGACTCTGCCCGATATTCCGGCCAGTTTTTTCTCCATGGACTCTGCGGTGCAAAGAATGAAACAGATCAGGGAATTGGTGCGCCATGGCCGATTAAGGGATGAGAAAAGGGCATGGCTCCTCCAGTACTTTGGCGAAGGGGTATTTAATTTAGACGCCGAATCCCTCCTTCATGCCTGGAACAGGGCCAGCAGCCAATGGTTTTTGCCACGGTATTTTGGGCAAAGGAAGGTAATCAAATCGCTCATGCCTCATATGCGGAACGCCATTGGGCAAAAAGAGGATATACCCCAGCATATTCAAAGCTTGGTCGATTATCAGAAGGAAGACGAGTTCATCCTGAAGCCCGGGGAGGTCAGGCAGATCATGGGATGGTGGTGGAGGGAACAGGGAGCAGACTGGGATGGTTGGGAGCACGCCTGTGTTCGGATGGAGAATATATTAAAATGGGCAGGCCAGTTGTTGGAGCCTGCCGCGCTGACCAACTGGAGGAAGAAATGGGCAAATTCCCTGGGAGAAGGAACAGGCTCCTATTTGACAGCTTATGGGGAACGGCTCAGACTTTGGAGGGATAACTGGGAATATCTGAATGCCAGGGCCCGGGAGCTAGCCCTCTATATTGATTTGGATAGTAGTCAAAGCGAACTGGAATCCGGGGAATGGCTGCAGAGGACCATCCAGGAGATCCGGCATGCGGAAAATCATCTGGATAAGCTGAAGGATTGGATGAACTGGGTGGAAATCAGGGATCGGGCTATGCAGTCCGGAATGGTGAGCTTAATTGAGGCAGTGCATTCAGGAGCTGTCGGAGCAGAGAATATAGAGAGGCAGTACAGAAAGGCATTCTACAAGTCCCTTTCCGAACACGGCATGAATCAGTTCCCCGAACTGGTCCGCTTCAACAGTGACTTGTTTGAAAACAAGATTGTCCAGTTTCAGGAGGCGAGTCAGCGGTTTGAGATCCTTAGCCGTGAGGAGATTTTTGCCCGGTTGGCCAGGCGGGTTCCCCCGGTCTATAAGGAGATCCGAAATGAATCGGAGGTGGCTGTTCTGCAAAGGGCTATTCGAAGTAAGGGAAGGGCATTGACCATTCGATCTCTTTTTGACAGGATATCCAATCTATTACCCCGGCTTGCCCCTTGCATGTTGATGAGCCCCATATCCGTGGCTCAGTATTTTGATCTCCAGGAGGATCGGTTCGACCTGGTAATCTTCGATGAAGCCTCCCAAATGCCCACTTTTGAAGCAATTAGTGCCATGGCCAGGGGTAAGAATCTGATTGTGGTGGGTGACCCCAAACAGATGCCCCCAACTTCATTCTTTACCATATCCAGAGTGGATGAAGACAATGAGATGGAAGATTTGGAAAGTATTCTGGATGACTGCGTTGCTGTGTCCATGCCTTCCAAGCATTTGAGATGGCATTACCGAAGCAAACATGAGAGCCTGATTGCCTTTTCCAATGCCCACTATTACGATAATTCGCTTTACACTTTTCCCTCCATCGACGATCTGGTATCCCGGGTATCCATGCAAAAGGTGCAGGGCGAGTATGACAAAGGGAAAAGCCGGACGAATAGGAAAGAAGCCCAGGAAGTGGTTCATGAAATTCTCCGAAGATTGTCCGATCCGGAGCTCTCCAGTCAAAGCCTGGGGGTGGTTACTTTTAGTCAGGCACAGCAGAATCTGATAGAAGACCTCCTCATGGAGGAATTCATGCGAAATCCAGAACTGGAAGCTCAAGCCATGGATTCCGAGGAGCCATTGTTCATCAAGAACCTGGAGAATGTTCAAGGAGATGAACGGGATGTCATTCTATTCTCGGTATGTTACGGCCCGGATAAAGAGGGGAAGCTTAGCCTGAATTTTGGCCCTTTGAACCGGGAGGGAGGAGAGCGACGGCTGAATGTAGCGGTGACCAGAGCCCGGCATGAAATGAAAGTCTTCTCCACAATAGGCGCGGAGGATATAGATCTATCCCGTACCCGTTCCCTGGGGGTGGAGGGATTGAAGTCATTCCTTGCCTTTGCTGAGAAAGGGAAGTCGGGGCTGCCTCTTCGGCCCGATCAGATCCAGGGGAACCCTTCGGCTATGGAACGAATTTTGGTCGAATCGCTAAAGGAGAAAGGATATGAAGCGCATTACGGAGTGGGTTGTTCGGGATTTAAGATCGATGTGGGGGTACTGGATCCGGATCGTCCTTCGGAATACTTATTGGGTATCCTTTTCGATGGGGCGCGGTATAAGGCTTCCGGATCCGCCAGGGACAGGGCTGTCGTCCAGGAAGAGGTTCTGCGATCCTTGGGGTGGAGGATTCACCGGGTTTGGGCTATGGACTGGTGGGAGAACCAGGAAGCCCTTTTCGAGGAAGTTTTGCAGCAGATAGACCAGGTGCGCCGAAATAGGGACAACCCTGATCTGGCAGATGAATCTGTACCGCAGGCGCTAGATAGAATCGGGGCAACGGATCGGGAGTTTCGATCCCAAAGGGAAACCTTAGTTCTAGATTCGGCGGTAAGGCTGAGCCCAAATAGCAGACCGGAATTAGGAATACCCCAAAATCCCACAAACAAGTATGAAGAGATTTATGAACTGTGCACATTAGCCAAGGACTATATTGGCTCGATCGAGGAATTCTTCAGCCGGGCTCATTTACCCAAGATCACCAGGCAGGTGGAGCAGGTTTTGGAGGTAGAATCGCCCATTAGCGATGAGCTACTGGGAAAAAGGATAATCGAAGCCTGGGGAATTTCCCGATTGGGAATTGGTATTCGCTGCCATATCGATAAAGTTTTGGATAGTATTCCCCATAGAAAAACCGAATTCTTAGGTGGGAAAGTACTTTGGAAGAATACGCAGCATCCCAATAGTTACCGATGGTATAGAGTTCCCAGGAATTCAGCCGAAAGAAGGTCTCCAAGGGAGTTGCCTCCTGAAGAAATAGCGGTGGCTATGAAGGCCATACTGGAAGAACAGATCAGTTTACCTAGGGAGGACTTAATCAAGGAGGCATCCCGGAGATTTGGATTTGCCCGAGTGGGGATAAATGTCCACGTTTTTTTTGATCAATCTTTGGAAATACTGGCGAATCGTGGGTGGGGGCAGTCAAAGGAAAATATATGGACTCTGCAGGACTCCCGAAATTGAGTGACTCCGTTGCAAGGCGGCAAGCAAAGATTCCGCCACCGTTTTGATCGTCCTCCTTTTAGGGCAACAATGTGATGTCGCCTAATTCAGCTTGACCAATGAACCCCATAATAAAAAATCATTGATCCTAAACCGGAATAAATCCCCCAAATTATGGGCATGAGTACTCCAGGATGATGCTCTGCGCTGGACCACCCCCGGAGAAGCCGATCGGGGTGGAAATGTTCCGGATTATGCCAGATCGCGCTGATCGTCGACAATAATGTCGGAGAAATATAACTTTGCGGTGATAATGGCCAATGTGCGTACAAGTTCCCGTCCATAAGCGCCGGAAAAAACTTGCATGGTGGTATCGCCCAGCCAGACTCACCTGAGTGGAAACGATAACTTGCGGTGATGGCCAAGAGTAATTGGTTTCACCTTATTAGCCTATCTCCTGTCAGCGGCTCCCCAAAGACTTTTCTGAATGTCCCCATTTTCCTAGCCTGGTTTCTGAACAAATGCCTGAATCAACGATGGAACATCATCGCAAAGGCAGGCCATCATTGCAGTGGCCTATTATACACAAGGAGCAGGTTACATTACAGGTTTTATCGGGCTCATTATTTAGTCTTTCACAATATCTTCTGATTCCATATCCATCACCAGCTGGTGAATCTCGTAAGCGAACCATTCCTGAAATAGCTTGAATGTCCGCTTTTTTGGCCAGTCATTTTCATCCAGCCACCAGGCCGTTAATTCAGAAGTGAAAATCCGGTCGAAATTCCTGCGGAGCCAACGTTCCACTGCTTCTTCCGTATCTTTCTCCTTGATAAGGTAAATTTTACCACTTTCGATGTAACCGGAAAATAGCAATGCATCAAAATCGGAAAATAAGGATGCATCATTTTCGGAAACATGAATGCAT
>CAYPQN010000050.1:0-10364 GCA_964412885.1 uncultured Chitinophagaceae bacterium
CAAAATTCCAGGAATTTTCCCTAGTGAAATTGGATATTCTATTATGATTAGTCTTCCTTCTTGGTGCCAATATTGTATTCGCTTAGTTTGTTATAGAGAGTGGTGCGATCTATTTTAAGCATCCGGGCTGCCTTGGATTTGTTGTATTGGGCTTTTTCCAGGGTTTTGATCAGCATCTCTTTTTCCAATTCCGATTTCAGGGTTTTTAGGTCTGAGGCAAAGTCTTTGGTTTTGGCGGCTTGGACTGCAGAGATCATATCTTCGGGTAGCTGATCCACGCCTATGGTTTCCCCCGGGCAGAGTAATACGGCTCTTCGGATCATACTTTTCAGTTCCCGGATGTTTCCCGGCCATTCGTAGTCCCGGAAAAGGTCCAGGACTTTTTTATCCAGGTTCTTCACGGATCGGTCTAGATCCCGGTTGGCTTGCCGAATGAATAGATCGATGAACTGAGGAAAGTCTTCCATTCTTTCCCTTAAAGAAGGGACGCGAATCTTGAATTCATTCAGCCTGTGGTACAGATCTTCACGGAACTGTCCCCTGGCTATGGCGTTTTTCAGATCCTCGTTGGTGGCAGCGATAATTCGCAGATCAACTTTGGTGGTTTTGGTGCTCCCCATAGGCTGCACCACCCTTTCCTGCAGAACCCTCAGTAACTTGACCTGCACATCATAGTCCAGGTTTCCGATCTCATCTAGGAAAAGGGTGCCACCATGAGCCTGTACCAGATGGCCAACTTTATCCTGCACGGCCCCGGTGAAGGCTCCGCGGACATGTCCGAAAAGCTCGCTGTTGGCCGTTTCGCTGTTCAGCACCCCGCAGTCCACGGCGATAAAGGGCATATTGCTCCGGGCGCTGAGCTGATGAATGCATCGGGCAGCTTGTTCCTTACCTGTTCCACTTTTTCCTTCCAGAAGAACGGTAAGCTGGGTGGGGGACACCAGATGGATATGGGTCATCATTTCCCGGGCGGGTTCGGAAATCCCGGTGATCATTCCGTCATTATCCGCAGGGGCAATTTTCTGATCCTGGAAATCCGGGTCATTTGTCTCCCCAATGATCATCATCAGTTCTTCAGGATTGACGGGCTTGATGATATAGTCATGGGCACCGTTTTTCAGTGCCTTTACCGCAGTGCGCACATCATTGAAGCTGGTCATGATGATGATTTTCCCGACTCTTATATCCTGTTTTCGGATATAATCCAGCAAGTCCAGCCCATTGCCATCGGGCAGATTGAGATCCAAAAGGATCAGATCCGGAGGGTCGGACAGCAGTTCTGCTTTTGCGGATTTCAAATGAGATACGGTTCGGGAAGGGTATCCCCTTTTGACGAGGAAGTTCTTCAGTATTCCGGCAAAAACCGCATCGTCTTCTATGATAACCGTATTTTTCATGCCCTGTACAAATTTGACCCAAAAAAGAAAGGATACGATGAATCGCATCCTTTTTTTTTGTTAAACAGACTGAAGGGAGTTCCTTATCCCTGAGGCTGACCTTGTTCGTTCAGCTTCAGCAGTTTAGTCTCTCCTTCTGCGTTGGCCACGGTGATTTCATAATAAGCCGGGCTGGCATTCACCAGGAAGGCAGACTGAAGGCTCCAGTCTTTGTACTCAGTGTTCAGAAGATCCTGGATGGTCTGAGGCAGGCTGCTCTCCGCTACGGGTTTTCTTTCCGGATCTTGCTGTGCTACGGATTCTTGATTTTGGGCAGAAGCCTGGTTTGCGCTGGTCAATGCTGCACCTGCCAGAAAGCCGGCACTCAGCATAACTAAGATTTGCTTTTTCATAAGGATTTCCTTTTTTAGATGAATAATTGCGAACACTTACCCTATAGCCAAAACCGGGGCCAAAACAGACCAATTTTACAAGTGATTGATTTTCAGTAAGAAGCAAATTGTCGATAACGACTATTCAAATTCAAATTGTAGGATATTCCCACAGATTGTAGAATGAATCCGCAACAATATTCATAGGACGGCCAGGCGATTCCGAACATCCCGAATCAATGTTTCCACCTCCGTTTCCTCCAAATGTCCTTCGCTTTTCTTCCACTGCATTTCGAATTGTCGGCAGATTCGGCTTTCCGAACTCCAGCCTATTTGCCCGAATCTCCCGGCCAGCTTATGTACCAGGCCAATGGCGGCATCTTTATCCTTATTTCTGAAGGCCATCTGAAGGGCATGCAGATCTTTATCAGTTTCCTTTTTGACCTGATCCCATAATTCCTTTCCTAATTCAAAGGCCGGTTTCGGGGGCTTGGAGCTTTGGGGCCGTTGAATGGCTTTGAGGAGATCGGCCTCTTCAAAGGGCTTAGTCAGTATGGTATCGAAATGAACACTTCGGGGATCCGCCTGGATATCGGAGATCAGTTGGGCGGTAAGCGCTATTTTTTTCAATGGGTGGGGGTGAATTCTTGCCTTTTCCTCCAGGGCGGCGGCCAGATCCAACCCATTGGTCCCCGGCATGCGAATGTCTATCAGCAGGACCAGGGAGTGGTCCGGGAATGGAGTCTCGATCAGAGCCTCGCCATTTTCGAACAGCCGGAAGGGGAGGGAAAACTTTTCCAGAATGGAGGAGACCAGGGAGCGGATCAGCGGGTCGTCTTCCACCAGCCATACTTCCTCGAAGGGCAGATGCTGCGCTGTCCGACCAGTGGGGGAGGATTTTTCTACGGCAAAGGGATAGAATATCTCCAGGCTCACGATGGTGCCTTTTCCAGGTTCGGAATCCACCTTCATGCATCCTCCCTGGAGTTCGACTAATTCCCGGGTAATGGTCAGCCCCAGTCCGGTACCCGCGGCATCTGAGGGCCCTTTGGGCTGAAAGGGTTCGAAGAGCTGGGAAACCGTGGCATTGTCCATGCCGATTCCCGTGTCCCTGATCTGGATTTGAAATCGGCTTCCCGTTTTTTCTTCCTGGGTTTGCATGGATACTTCCACGGATCCGGAATCGGTGAACTTGATGGCATTGTCGATGAGATTGAATAATATCTGCCGGAGCCGGAACGCGTCCCCATGGTACTTGCGAAATTCATCTTCTTCTCCATGCAGATGCACGTGGAGCTTCAGTTTCTTTTCGGCGGCTTTGAATCCGATAATACGGATGACCTCTTTTAGCGCTTGTTGCGGCGAGAAAGGCCCTGGGTTAAGTTGGAACTTCCCGGAAGTGATGCGGCTATAATCCAGAACTTCGTTGACCACATGGAGCAAATGCTGGGAAGATCGGTGAATCAACTCCAATCCTTCTTTAGTTTGTTTTTCTGCTGGAACAGAGGAGTGGAGCTGCTCGGCAAAGCCTAAAATAACCTGGAGTGGCGAACGGATTTCGTGGCTGATATTGGCCAGGAAGCGGTGTTTGGCCTGAGCCTGGGATTCGGCTTCATCCCGGGCCCAAACCAATTCTTTCTTGTATTGGTTGATGCGGTAAAGATCACTGATGATGAGCAGCACCAGCAGGAGAATAACAACCAGAAAAAGGATGAGCAGGGAATTCAGATCATTCAAGCCCTGGTGAATGAGCAGGAATGCCTTTTCGTTGCTCTGCTGATTGCGAAGCTGGCTTTCTTCTTCCAGCTTATTCAGGTTGATCAGCAGGGAACTGACCAGTTTGTTGCTGGCCAGGCTCATGGCCTGCCGTTGGGATAAAAGCTCTTCCAGCCGGGCTCTTCGCTGGATTTCTCCTTCCACAATGGAATGGCTGAGTTGGTTGAGAATACTGTCTTCGGGGGGCAATCTCACCGTGTCGATCTCTATATGTTCTTCCTCCTTTATAGTCTGAATTTTCTTGGGCGCACTGGTTTTTCTGGATCCGAATAGACGGGCCAGAAAGTTGGGCTTCTCTTCTATGGGGACCAGGTCATATTCATTGATGATTTGGGAGTAGATCTTTTTGGTGGTGACCAGGCTGGTATCTACCAGGCCTCCTTCTTCCGCGATGTATTGGGCCAGCAGTTGAATCTGATCTCCCAGGGTGTCGTTGGTCAGGTGTTGTCTCCTCTGTCGGCTGTAGTGGCGAAAGAGCCGATCTTGTTCGATGACCAGTTGTCGGATGGAATCCAGAGCCTTGCTCTGTCCGGAATCCGATCCGGTCTGTTCCTGAAGCTGGTCCAGGCTGAGGTGTATTCGCTCTTGTATGGTTTGAATGGACTGGCGGGTTGGCACAGAGGGTTGCAGGTTGTGCAGGCGCTGCAGCTGGTCCAGCATAACCACATCATTGAAAAGCCGCTGAGTGGTCAGCAAAGCCGAATCCGGTGCCGAAATCCTGGCCATAGGTTCCTTGATATTGTCCAAGGTATTCCGGGTTATGCTCCAGGCAATAAGAATGGCCCCGCTAGCCACCAGGAGGACCAGCAGAATCTTGGAGATCAGGGAACGATTCAGCGTCTTGGACATAGATCCGGATCTTTACCCTTTGAATATCGCGATTTCCGGAAGGGATTGAACAAAAGTCCGGTTTTCCCCTGTTATTTTTTCGTTAGAATTCCCTGGGGAACCGGGGAATGTTCCGCACCCGGGGTAGGGCGGAAGGGGAATCATCTCTTCTGCCAGAAATTCAGGTCACCGTCCTCGAAACTTTCCACCAGCTGGTAGGATCGGGGAATCTCCTCTTGAAGGGAATGATAGGTGACGATTTTGGTGCCGGGTGGCCTCTGGGATAATTGTTTGCTCAGGTGGGCCACATAAAACTGGTATAATTCTTCTGAATAATCCACGGTGCTGTCAATTCGGTCAAAGCTGTCCAGGTTTTCGAAGAAAGAATTGTAGAAGTAGAAATGGTCGTATTTGCCCATGTCCAGATGGGTGAAATTCCCCTGGATGAAGTCCACGTTCTTCAGATTCAGCGTTTTTTGTGCCCGCTGGGCGTGGCGGACCAGGTTGTTGCGTTGCTCGATGCCCGTAAACTGGGCCTCGGGGTGCAAATGGGCTCCCACCAGGCAGAATTTTCCCACCCCGCTTCCAATGTCCAGAATCCGGGATCCCGGTTCACCCAGAAAGCTGCAAGCCAGCTTGATGATGTGTATGGGCGTCCAGTGGCGACGGGAGTGTACCTGAATCGAAAAAGGATACAACTCGTTGAACTCATCGTCACCACTCAGGTAATTTCGGGTTTTATCCAAGGTATTATTAGACATGGTGAGATCAATTTCGGCATTTGGTCCCTACAAAAATAAGCAAGGCATTATGTACTGCCTAGATATACAGTAAACAATTATGCAGAGATGTAATAAATTTATAATCACGGACTTGACTGAAGAATCAGCCTGGACGTCTCATAGGGAGGAGCTTGGAGGTCAGAGGAGGGGAATCCGGACCACGTAGAGATTTTCTTCCACCCGAAAGGAAACGGGGCGGTCCGTGGCTATGGCATAGCGCTTCTTTATGGTTTTCAGTCCCAGACCCACACCTTTCTCCTTGCTGAGCTTGGGCTGGATGTTGTTGGTGATCACCAGATAGTCTTCCCGGGCAAAAATGTGAATGAACAAAGGCGTTTCCTTGGAGACGATATTGTGCTTCATGGCATTCTCCAGCAAAAGCTGCAGGGCCAGAGGGACAATTTTCTTTTCCTTGGCGGTTTGCTCATCAATTTGGATTTCCACCTGCAAGGCGGGACCGAACCGGGACTGCTGAATATGGATATAATCCTTGAGTATATTAAGCTCTTCGGCCACATAGACCAGGTCCTCACTATGGTAAGTGAGTATGTTCCGATAAAGGTCCGCCAGGTGTTCGGAGTATTTGACCGCTTTCTGGGGTTCTTCCTCGATCAGCGTGGTCAGGGTATTGAGGCTGTTGAACAGGAAATGGGGGTTGATCTGATTGCGCAGATGGTCATACTCATAGATCATCCTTTGCTGTTGCAGCTGTGCCACTCGTTTTAAGGTGGTTTCTCTTTGAAGGAAGTAGGCATAAATCCAGGCTAGGATCATGGAAGCCACCAAGACCAGAAACCAAGGCCGTTTCCACAAAGGGGCGGCCACGGAAAACGAGTACTCCTGTTCGACCACCTGACGGAAGTCGTCGAAAAGGGAGGCCTGGACCACTAGTCTGTAGTTTCCAGGGGGCAGCCTGGGGAAGATGAGGGATTGATCATGATGGACTATCCATTCATCATAGAGGCCTTCTATTTTATAGCGGGTGACCAGGGACCGATAGGAAGTGAAGTTTATTGCCGTATACCGGAATTGAAAAAAGTTTTCATCGGGGCCAAAATCGGTTTTCCCCTCCGGGGTAAAAAGCTTGAGAGCAATATTCCGATCATAGGCCAGGGTATCGAACAAGTCCCTGAGCCGGCCCTGGTTTTTCCATTCCACCAGGGTATTCAGGTAATCGTTCTCCCGGATTCCCATACCTCTTTCGTAATAGTCCACCATGGCTTGCACTCCGGTGATGAAGTACTCGGACCGGGGCAGACCTGGCTCGAGCAGAGCTTTCTTCATCCAGGCACCGGCATAAAGAAAGTAGAATTCGGTATGGATATTCTGGAACTCAATCAGGTAGTCGGGCAGGGTAACGGTAATCTCTGTATTCTTTTGCAGCCAGAGCATGATGAAATTATCCAGCCTTTTGCGGGTTTGGGGGTCCTGGTTCAGCGGGGTATTCTGCAGCCAGTCTATGCTAGGAATGAGATAAGGTTCATACTGAACATAGCTCTTTCGGGAGTCTAGGGGGATATGATCCGGGAATATTTCTCCCTGAGCCTTCAGTTCCGAAAGGCCAAACCAGAGCAGGAGAAGAAATAAGATGAACTTTTGAAATTTCAATTCGTCGGAATCAATCCTTTAAAAATAGGGAGTTTATTATATATGGGGCTTTGATTTCGGTGGATCGGGATTTGAAGGGGGTTGGGCGGGAATTTGTGTCTATGGACGGGAATTTTCGGAGGACTTCCGGCTTAGGTCTGTAAGTTTTACCTTAGATATGCGCAGATTACCCATTTCCAGGATGAGAAATTCGAAATGCTTGTAGCGAACCGATTCATTAATGGCAGGGAACTTACCGCAGATTTCCAGAATCAGTCCCGCCAAAGAGTCGCTTTCCCCCCGTACCGGGTCGAATATTTCGGTGGGAATATTCAATATGCGGCATACATCGTGAATCAGGGTCTTCCCATCGAACACATAGGTGTGCTCGTCGATCTTCCTATAGTCTAGGTCGTCAGTATCGAACTCATCTTTGATTTCCCCGATGATTTCCTCCATGATGTCTTCCATAGTGACAATGCCGGAACTGCCGCCGAACTCATCGACCACAATGGCAAAATGCACTTTGTTCTGCCGGAACTCCACCAGCAGATCGTCAATCAGTTTGCCTTCGGGGACAAAATAAGCGGGACGTATCAGGCTGTGCCAGTCCAAATCCTCTCGGTCGACGTGAGGCAGAAAATCTCTGGTCAGAATCATACCGACCACATGATCCAGACTGCCTTTGTAGACCGGCATACGGGAAAGCCCGTAGGCCAGAAGCTTTTTCTGTACTTCCTTATAGGAGAGATCATAATCCAAGGCTTTGACGTCCAATCGGGTTTTCATGATCTGCCTCACCGAGGTTCTCCCGAATTTCATGATGCTGCGGAAGATGTTCACTTCTTCGGAAGTGGCCGGGTGGCCCAGGGTCATTTCGATGGCATGCTCGAATTCCTCGGTGCTCATGCTTTCCTCCTTCAGCGGGTCTGCGTCAATGTACTGGTGGGAGGAGACCAGGGTTCGGCTCACCGGCCGGAACAGCCTGAACAGGGCCCCGGCAATGGGAGCGCTGAACATGGCCATTCTCAGAGGCTCCTGCGCGGCATACACCTTGGGGAGGACCGCGCCGAAGAGCACCAGAAAAAGCGTGACCACCAGGAGCTGAACCAGTATATGGCCCAGAAGGCTGAGTTCGGGGAGTATAACCTGCAGCAGGATGCTGGCGGCGATTACGATGGCAATGGAGAGGAACACTGAAGCGACTCGGAGTGTGGCCACCAGCAGCCGGGGATTTCTGAGCAACTGCAGTATCTGCCGGGCGCTGGGCTGGTTTTTGGTTTTGAGCAGGTGAATGTCTTTGGCCGTCAACTGAAAAAATGCCGACATGGCCCCGGAGTTCACCGAATACAGAAAATGGAGGGCCAAAAGCAGAATGATCAGCGCCGTCATTTTCGAGCTGATTTCGGTTCCGGCTTGAAATAGAGTCATGGACATAATCGATTCCCAGTCAATTTAGGGGCGGACATAGCCCCGGATTTTGATTTTAGGGAGAGTGCCGCCTAAACAAAGATAAGTATATGCCTTGGAGTGGAACCGCATGAATCCGAACGCGGGCCCTTCTCTGGATCAGTGCTCTTTAGGAACCAGGGACTGCATGAAAGGGACCAGTTTTTGCGGGAATCCCAGTTCGGACATTCGGGTCATAGGTTGCCATCGGCCGCCCGGGCAGGGATCCGTCAGGCCCTCGGGCCAGTCCATATGGAATACTGCCGCCCGGATCTGCTGATGGCTGAGGAGCTGGCGGTATTCCCCAATCCGTATGGGGTCTTCCCTCTGCGCTACGGCGGTCAGCCCGGCCCTTTCCAGAATCTCGCCGCCATCCAGGGCGGAGTCCGCTTCAATCAACAGGGGCTCATAGAGGTGGCGCCAAATATCTTTGCTTTCTCTTTTCCTCACCCATATTCGTTGCTGGTTTACCAGAATTAGATAATGGAAGAATCGGATTTTCCGTGGTGGCCGGGGGCGGATCCTTGGCCACTGGCTTATTTTTCCCTCCTGAAGTGCCAGACAGTCATGGGGAAATGGGCAAAGGGAGCAGTCCGGATTTCGGGGCTTGCAAATTTGTGCGCCCAGATCCATGATGGCCTGATTGTAGTCTCCGGGGTTTTCCCGGCTCAGGAGTTGCTGGGCCATCCCATGAAAGCGGGCTCTACCCGGCTGTGTATCCGGAAAGTCTTCGATCCCGAAATGGCGGGCCAGCAGGCGGATCACGTTCCCGTCCACCACCGCATGGGGCAGACCGAAGGCAAAAGAGGCTATGGCGGCCGCCGTATAGGGACCGATTCCGGGAAGGGAAATCAAAGCTTCATAGGAATGGGGGAACTGCCCTCCGAAATCCTGGACGATAATGCGGGCGGTTTTCAGGAGATTCCGGCAGCGGTTATAGTAGCCCAGTCCCTGCCAAAGGCGGAATACCTGGTCTTCGGGTGCAGAGGCCAGATCCTGAACCCTGGGAAAGGTTTCGGTGAAACGATGATAATAGGGAATGGCCTGGGGCGCCCGGGTTTGCTGGAGCAGGATTTCCGAAATCCATATCTTATAGGGGTCTTTGATTCCTTTCCAGGGCAGGTCCCTTTGATTGGCACTTCTATGCCAGTCCATCAGCCGCCGGGCAAAGACATTTTCCATATTGCTTAAGGAGGGCATGGGTTCTGTAAAAGTCGAATCCGGCCCGGATTCTCGCAATGTTATGGAATAATTCGGTGGAAGGGCTAATTTTGCCCGAGAATCACCCCCAGATTATGGAAATACAAGAACTGAAGAAAATCGCATCCCAGGTAAGGAGGGATATTGTCCGCATGGTCCATGCTTGTCAGAGCGGACACCCCGGCGGTTCGCTGGGATGCGCCGATTTCCTGGTGGCCTTGTATTTCCATACCATGAAGCATGATCCTGCCTTCCATATGGATGGGAGGGATGAAGATATTTTCTTCCTGTCTAACGGGCATATATCTCCGGTTTTTTATAGCGTTCTGGCCCGCTCGGGCTATTTCCCCCTGGAGGAACTGTCCAGTTTCCGTCGAATTCATTCCCGGCTTCAGGGTCATCCGACCACTCATGAAGGATTGCCGGGAGTGCGGATCGCCAGTGGTTCTCTCGGTCAGGGGATGAGCGTGGCCTGCGGTGCTGCCATGACCAAAAAATGGAATGGGGACTCCCGATGGATTTTTTCCCTTCATGGAGATGGGGAGCTGCAGGAAGGGCAGAACTGGGAGGCCATCCTTTTTGCCGCCCATCATAAGTTGGATAACCTCATCGCCACCATTGATGTCAACGGGCAGCAGATTGACGGGCCCACCAATACGGTCATTCATCTGGGATCCCTGAGGGATAAATTTCAGGCCTTTGGCTGGGAAGTCCTGGAAATGGACGGCAACCGCATGGAAGATGTCGTGGCCACCCTGGATCAGGCCAAAGAGAAATCCGGTCAGAGGAAGCCGGTGGTGATCCTGATGCATACGGTTATGGGCAAAGGGGTGGACTTCATGGAGGGCACTCATGAATGGCATGGCATAGCGCCCAGCGATGAGCAGCTGGCATTGGCCGAAAAACAACTCCCCGCCACCCTGGGCGATTACTGATTTCCTTTTCTTTTTCATGTCGCTGGATAAGCTGCCGGA
>CAYPQN010000051.1:0-10057 GCA_964412885.1 uncultured Chitinophagaceae bacterium
AACCGGCGACACAAGGATTTTCAGTCCTTTGCTCTACCAACTGAGCTACCGCACCTCCTTTTGAAATGAGTACGCAAAAATAGAATTAATAGCGGACTATCCAAAAAAACCTTTCCCTGACCGTTTAGCTCTTGATAATCCACTGGACCAACGGGGGCCCCGGACTCTCTTCCCCGAAAAAAAGAATATAGGTCCCTGGGGGCAGCTGCTCCAGGTCCAGAGCCAGGTTGCCTCCCGGATGCCGTGCCCGATACACGGTTCGGCCAAAGAGATCCATGATGCGGATGGGCCTGGGTCTGCTTTGGGGCTGAAGGCATTGGATGAACAGCTTGCTTTCAAATGGGTTGGGGTAAATGGAGGGATGAAGGGAACCCTCACCTTCCGGTACCTGCCCCGGGGTATAGCCGGGATTAAAAATTTCCCAGATCTGATCCAGGTATGGCCCGTTGCCCAGGGAGGGTGACTGGCTCGTGGACAGGAAGAGGTTGCCTTCAGGGCCGATTTCCAGAGCACGGATTCTGCCCAGATTTAGGGGGCCGATCTCTTTTACCGTATCCACGGAAGTATGGGAGGGATCCATGGTGACTAAGAATAGCTTTTCGGCTTTCAGGGTAGAGAGGAGCAGCGAACCTTTCCATTCGGGAAACTGATCCCGGTCATAGAAAATCAGATCTCCCACGGCCAGAGTGGGTGTCCAGCTGATCAGAGGTTCCACCACCTGGGAGTCCCGGCAGAAGGTTAGTTCTTCCGGCCGGTCGCAGTATCCCATGACTTCGGGCCAGCCATAATTCCCTGCGGGAAGTATCCAGTTTAATTCATCATCTTGATCGGGACCATGTTCTGATTGGATGATCAGCCCGTCTACCAAGGCCATGCCCTGGGCATTGCGATGTCCCCAGGACCAGATCGGACTGAGTGGAAGGGGATTATCCAGGGGTATACGGCCATCGAGCTCTAATCTCAGGGTTTTTCCGTTCAGGGAGTTCAGGTCCTGGGCCAGGGCCGGTTTGCCCGCATCCCCGGTCGTGATATAGAGATGCTCATCGAAGATTAGCAGGCGGGGCAGCCATTGTGATAGGTACCGCCCTGTATTCCGTCCAGAAGCAGAATGGAGGGTTGAACCTGATGGCTTCCGGCCAGGTATTCATAACGTCGGATTTTCAGTTTCTGGCCTCCGTCCTCATAGTTGTAGGCCAGATACAAGAAGGGGGTGCGCGGGAAATCCGGATGGAGCGCCAGGTCCAGCATGCCTCCCTCGCTGGAAATCTTAACTTCCTGCTCAAAGTAATGGGTGTCGATTTTTCTGGTGTTCAGGTCGAGGCGGCATAAGAATCCGTTTTTCTGCGTAAACCATAGCCCATCGTTCCGGTCACAGGCCATTCCCCAGGGAATGAATAGGGAATCGGCCAACAGACGCTTTTGGAACTGGGCCATCCCGATGGTCGGGATGGCCAGTATACCGAATATCAGAATCAGTGCGCGCATGGGGATAAGGATATGGGATCTATGCTAAGCTACAAAATTCTCATGCCAGCTCGGAAGAGAGTAGGGATTGTAGTAACATTGCCTCATGGGGGAATGGACTCTTTCCGGCCTGGCTCAGGAAATATTGATGACCTCCTGGCTGGAATGGATGGCTGTGATTTTTGGGGTGATTCAGGTTCTGCTGGCCACGGGAAATAAAGTCATGCTTTATCCTGCCGGCATTCTGGCTACTTCCTTGTCTGCCTATATACTGGCAGAGGCAGGACTTTATGCGGAGTCTGCCCTCAACATCTATTATCTGGTAATGAGCATCTATGGCTGGATTCACTGGCAAAGACGGCAGGGAAAACCTCCCCTGTCCATAAGCCGGACCCGGGGCAGGGATTGGATCTGGACTGCCTGTATATTTGGAGGGAGTTTTGCGATCCTTTTCGGAATTCTGGACCGGTTCACGGACTCCTCGGTGCCCGTCTGGGATTCACTGGTGTCGGCTTTTGCCTGGGCCGGGATGTGGCTCCTGGCCAAGAGGAAGCTGGAAAACTGGATCGTGCTGAACCTGTCGAATCTTTTGGCCATCCCTTTGCTGGCTTATAAGGGACTGGAGCTGTTCTCCCTGCTTACTCTATTTCTTTTTGTCGTAGCCATTTTCGGATATTTTTCCTGGAAGAAAAAACTCCAGGATCTGGAAGCACATAGCCTATGAAGACCAGGCCTCCATATAAGATTGTCCTTACCGGTCCCGAGTCGACGGGGAAGTCAAGTACCAGCAGGGAGCTTGCCCTGGCCCTGGACACCGTATGGGTTCCGGAATATGCCCGGGAATATCTGTCCCGGCTTGGCCGGCCTTATCAGGAAGAAGACTTGGAGCGGATTGCCCGCGGGCAGCTGGAATCGGAGGATCAGAGGGCTGCCCATGCGGCAGATATTCTGATTTGCGATACGGATCTCTATGTGATTAAAATCTGGAGTGAATATAAATACGGCCGCTGTTCCCCCTGGATTCTGGAGCAGATCGCTCTTCGATCCTATGATCTCTATCTGCTGGGTTATCCCGACATGGCCTGGGAAGAGGACCCACTGCGGGAACATCCGGACCCCAAGGACAGGGAAATCCTTTTTCAGTATTATCTGGACCATATGGTCCATAGCGGTGTGCCCTTCCAGGTGCTGAGGGGAAGTCCGGACCAGCGCCTGGCTCAGGCCATGGCGGCGATCCGCAGACAAGCGATAATCCCGTAAATTCGTAGGAAAACGTCAATGTTGGTTCCCATTCATCCTCAAAACCCTCCGCCAAGACAGATTCAGTCCGTGGTGGACTGCCTGGAAAAAGGAGGGGTCGTCATTTACCCGACCGATACCATTTACGGTATCGGCTGCGACATTTTCCAGCCTGAGGCGGTGATCCGCATATGCCGGATCAAGGGCGTCGATCCCAAAAAGGCTCAGTTTTCCTTTATCTGTGCCGATCTCCGCCACATCAGCGATTATGTCAAGTCTCTGGACACGCCGAGCTTCCGTTTGCTAAAGTCCTGCCTCCCCGGTCCCTATACTTTCATTCTGAACGCGAGCCGCAGGGTGCCCAGGATGATCAAGGCCCGAAAGGATACGGTGGGTATTCGGGTCCCGGATCATCCCATCCCCCTGGCCATGGTCAGGGCATTGGGAAGGCCGATCATGAGCGCCTCCCTGCCCATGGGAGACGAGGTGGAATACTATACCGATCCAGAACTCATGGAAGACCAATTCGGGCATTTCACCGATATGGTGATCGACGGGGGAGCCGGAAACATCGTGCCTTCAACGGTGATCGACTATACGGGTGACCATCCTAAGCTGGTAAGGGAGGGCGCCGGCCCCTGGGATTTCATTCAAGACTAAATGACCTAATCTAATAAATCGATGCACGACAGAAAAGCAGATGCCGAATGGGCCGACTGGGCCCGAACCTTACTGAAGGGTGGGAATTATTCGGAAGAGGAACTATTGGGTTTTTACAAGGAAGTGATTCATTATGCGGACAGAAAATACTATATAGACAACGAGTCCATAATCACCGATCAGGAATACGACCAGTTATTTGCTGCCCTCAGGGATTTGGAGGAAAAGCATCCCGAATGGGTAGAGGCGGATTCACCCACCCAGCGCGTCCCGCTTGGGTTAAGTGAGAAGTTTCCCACCGTATCCCATTTGGTGCCCATGCTTAGCCTGGACAACACCTACAACGCGGATGACCTCAGAGAATGGGACAGGCGTTGCCGCCAACAGGCAGGCATAGAGATCCTGGAATACTGTGTGGAACCCAAATATGACGGGGCTAGCCTTTCTCTGGTCTATGAAAAGGGGAAGTTGATCCGGGGAGTTACCCGCGGGGATGGTACCGTGGGTGAAGAAGTCACCCCCAATGTCCGGCAGATCCGTTCCATTCCCCTGACTACGGCCATGTGGGAAAAGGAGGGTATCGAGTTGATGGAGATCCGCGGAGAGGTGGTGATTGAAAAATCGGATTTTTCCCGGATGAATCAGGCCCGGGTGGAATCTGGGTTGGCTCCCCTGGCCAACCCGAGGAATGCGGCCGCGGGCAGTCTGAGGATTCTGGATCAGAGGCAGGCCGCGGAGCGTCGGCTCTCGGCCATAGTCTATCATATCAGTGAATTTCAGGTCAGAGGGAACCAGCCGCCACCCCAGGCCATGGAAACCCATTACGGTTCCCTGGGCTGGCTTAGGGATCAGGGATTTCCCACCCCCATCCGGGAGATGATAAAGCTGAGTTCCATAGATGAGGTCATTGCCTACTGCCAGCAGTTTGAAGAGAAAAGGGATGAACTGCCTTTCGAAGTGGATGGCATGGTGATCAAGGTCAATCGCCTGGATATCCAGGACCGACTGGGTATGACCCACCACCATCCCCGATGGGCCGTGGCCTATAAGTTCAAGGCCCGGCAGGGACAGAGCCGGCTGATCCGGGTGGAATTTCAGGTGGGAAGGACAGGGGCGATCACCCCGGTAGCCAAGATTGAGCCCAGGGCCATTGGAGGGGTAGTGATATCCAGCGTATCCCTTTTCAATCAGGACCTGATTGCGCAAAAAGATCTGAGAATAGGAGATCAAGTGGTGGTGGAAAGGGCTGGGGATGTGATTCCCTATATTGTCTGCTCCCTGCCGGAGCACCGCAGCGGAGAGGAGCAGCCCATTGAGTTTCCGACCCAATGCCCGGATTGTTCCAGTCCTCTTTTCCGCCTGGAGGAAGAAGCCATATGGCGCTGCCTGAATTCCCGGTGCCCGGCCCAGGTGGTGGAGCGAATTAGCCATTTTGTGAGCAAGGATGCCATGGATATCCGGAATCTAGGCATGACCAATATTCAGAAATTTTATGACCTGGGCCTGCTGCCTGAAATCCCGGGAATATACAGACTGGATTTTTCGCTGATATCCGGATTGCCGGGATTCGGGAAAAAATCGGTGGATAATCTTCAACAGGCCATCGAGGAATCCAAGACCCGGCCATTGCATCGGTTGATTTTCGGTTTGGGCATCCGTCATGTGGGCGCGGCTACTGCCAAGCGCCTTTCCCAGGAGGTGCACCATTTACGGGAGCTCTATGATTGGGAACAGGAGAAGCTGAAGGTCATACCGGACATTGGAGATAAAGTCGCCCATTCCATTATCGGTTTTTTCGCCAATCCAGAAAACAGGGCCATGATTGACGAGCTGGAAAAATCGGGGGTTAATTTGGAGAATCAGACTCCGGAAAGTCAGGGTTCAGCAGGAAGCTGGGATGGGTTGAATTTTCTGTTCACCGGTACCCTAAGCCAGATGAAACGTGCGGAGGCCGAAGCGCTGGTGGAAAGTCGAGGGGGGCGCATTCTCTCCGGGGTGAGCAGCAAGCTGCACTATCTGGTGGCCGGGGAAGCAGCCGGTTCCAAGTTGGAGAAGGCCCGAAAGTTGGGTACGGTGAAGATCTTGACCGAGTCGGGATTTTTGGATATGGTAAATCAGTATCCTGACGAGGGGGGGGCTTCGCAATGAAGGCTTAACTTTGCCCGTCCCATATGATTTCTTTCATGGAAGAAGTAGACTATTTACGCCTTAGTGGATTGGAAGCCCTGGTCATTCGGCCCGAAACGAATTTTGTGAACATCGGGGAGAGGACCAATGTTACCGGGTCCCGGCGGTTTGCCCGCCTGATCCGGGAAGACCGTTATGAAGAAGCTTTGTCCGTGGCCCGAGAACAGGTTGAGAACGGAGCGCAGATCCTGGACATTAATATGGACGATGCCCTTCTGGACGGCGCGGAGGCCATGACCCGGTTTCTAAACCTGGTGCAGGCGGAGCCGGATATTGCCAGGGTGCCCATTATGCTGGATTCTTCTAAGTTTTCGATTCTGGAGGCCGGCCTCAAATGCATTCAGGGCAAAGCCATAGTCAATTCCCTGTCTCTAAAGGAAGGAGAAGAGCGTTTCTTGGATCAAGCCCGAGTCTGCCGCCGCTTCGGAGCTGCCGTGGTCGTTATGGCCTTTGATGAGCAAGGTCAAGCCGATACTTTGGAAAGGAGGGTAGCTATTTGCCAACGGGCTTTTACCCTGCTTAGGGAGAAGGCCGGATTCCGGGCTTCGGATATCATATTCGATCCCAATGTGTTTGCCATCGCCACGGGAATAGAAGAGCATAATCATTATGCGGTGGATTTTATCGAGGCCACAAGAAGAATCAAGGCCGCCATGCCCGGAGTCAAGGTGAGTGGGGGGATTTCCAATGTTTCTTTCTCATTCCGGGGAAATGAGTCCGTCCGGGAGGCTATTCACGGAGTCTTTCTATACCATGCGATTCAAGCGGGGTTGGATATGGGCATAGTCCATGCCGGACAGCTCCCCGTATACGATCAGATTGATCCTGAGCTAAGGACATTGTGCGAGGACGTGGTGCTGAATAGGAATCCGGAGGCTACGGAGAGACTGCTTCAGTTTGCAGAGACCATCAAATCCAAACGGAAGGAGGTGACCAAAGACCTGAGCTGGCGAAAAAGTTCGGTGGAAGAGCGGTTGAAGTATGCTCTGGTCAACGGAATCACGGATTATATAGACGAGGATACGGAGGAGGCCAGGAATAAGTACGCCCGGCCCCTGGAAGTGATTGAGGGTCCGTTGATGGCGGGAATGGATGTGGTGGGAAACCTTTTCGGAACCGGCAAAATGTTTCTGCCCCAGGTGGTGAAAAGCGCCCGGGTGATGAAAAAATCGGTAGCTATTCTTACCCCCTACATAGAAGCCGAAAAACAGGTCCGAAGCCAGGCACAGGAAGCCTCGGGAAGGGAAGAAGGGGCGGAGGCCGGGCCGGCTCGGATCCTCCTGGCCACGGTAAAAGGGGATGTGCACGATATAGGTAAAAATATCGTAGGGGTAGTCCTGGGCTGTAACGGCTATGAGGTGGTGGACCTTGGGGTGATGGTGCCTGCGGACAAGATACTGGATACGGCCGAGGAAATCGGCGCTGATCTGATCGGGCTGAGTGGGTTGATCACCCCTTCCCTGGATGAAATGGTGCAGGTGGCCAAGGAAATGAAGAGAAGAGGTATGACCCAACCTTTGCTCATTGGGGGAGCCACGACTTCCCGAACTCATACGGCCCTTCGCATCGCACCTCAGTATGATCATGGGGTGGTGCACGTATTGGATGCCAGCCGCAGCGTCACCGTCGCCGGCCAGCTCCTGAATCCCCAGACCAAAGAGGTTTTTCTGGCCGAAAAGCAAAAGGAATACGAATCGCTTCGTAGCGAGTTTGCTGCCAAGAAAAGCTTAAAGCAGTATATCTCATATTCGGCTGCGGCTGAGAATCCCGCAGCCATTGATTGGAAGGATTATATTCCTCCCCGTCCGAATTTCCTGGGTATCCGGGCTTTTACCGATTATGATCTCAAAGAAATCCGCCGATTCATTGATTGGGGCCCCTTTTTCCTCACCTGGGAGATGAGGGGGAAATATCCGCAGATCCTTGATGACGAACAGGTCGGGCCGGAAGCCAGAAAGTTGTGGGAAGACGCCCAGCATATGTTGGATCAGATTGTGGAAAACAGGTGGCTTAGGGCCATGGGGGTGGTCGGGTTCTGGGAGGTGGAAAAGTCTGGTCCGGATAGCCTGATCGTTTGGGAAGAGGGTAAGGAAAGGCTGCGATTGGAGGCGCTAAGACAACAACAGAAGAAAGTGGCGGGACAGCCCAATTATTCCCTTTTTGACTTTATCCATCCCGATAAGCCGGATTATATAGGCGGCTTTGCGGTGTCCATTCACGGTGTGGAGGAACAAGTGAGGCGGTTTATGGACAATCTGGATGATTACAATAAGATTATGGTCCAGTCCGTGGCCGACCGTTTGGCCGAAGCTTTTGCTGAGCTTCTGCATTTCCGGACTCGCCGGGAGTTCTGGGGGTATGCTCCGCAGGAGGAAGTGGACATAGAGGCCCTGGTCAAGGAAAACTACCAGGGAATTCGTCCGGCACCGGGATATCCCGCCTGTCCTGATCATACGGAGAAGAGAAAGTTGTTTGCTCTTTTGGATGCCCAGCGCCATACCGGGGCAGAGCTGACCGAGTCTCTGGCCATGGTTCCCGGATCCGCGGTGGCAGGCTGGTACTTCAGTCATCCGGAAAGTCGTTATTTTGGTGTGGGAAAAATTCTCGAAGACCAGCTCCGGGATTATGCCCGGCGCAAGCGCATGAATTTGGAGGAGGCTAGAGAATGGCTGTCCCCCAATCTGGAAAACTAGAATGATGATGGATAGACCACAGGCAGAAACCGAAGATCAGGATCCCCATTTGCCCAGGCCGGTAAGCCGTTTGGCGGCGGCGGTGGCCATGGTGATTTCCTTTGTGTTCCACCCGGTGTTCATGCCCACTCTATTGACTTATGCCGTATACCGATTCGTCCCGGCCAGTTTTGCAGGCTTTGACGAGAAAGCCTTCCAAGTTCGGTTCTTGCTGCCCGTTTTCATTGCCACCGCATTTTTCCCGATTCTATCGGTGCTGTTGATGAAAGCTTTGAAATTTGTGGAATCCATTCATCTGTATAAACCGAAAGACCGGATCATCCCCCTGATCGCGGCCATGGTATTTTATTTTTGGATCTACCATGTGGCGAAAAACACCGATGCGCCTTTTCTGCTCCAGGTCTTGCTTTTGGGGGCTTTCTGGGGAGTCATTGCTTTGTTTATAGTGAACGTGTTTTACAAGGTAAGCATGCACAGTGCCGGAGCAGGAAGCATGATCGGCATGGTCATCGTCCTCTTGCTGACCAGTCCTATATCCATGACCATTCCCCTTTTCCTTTCCCTGGGAATTGCGGGACTGGTGGGTACGGCCAGGTTGTTGCTGGGAGCCCACAGATCCTATGAAATATGGCTGGGGTATATACTGGGCACCTTGGTCCAGGTTTCCGCATATTTCTATTTGAGTTAGCGAAGCCAGATACCGATCACTTCCCCAACCTTCACTTCAAACTCTTTGTTCCAGCCCAGCCCATCCGGATGGTATAGGGCCCGGTATGTCCCAGGAGGCAATTGGACTTTCAGCCGGTTCAGCCCGAGGGTGAACACTTCCTGATCCGGCTCGAACTGGCCTCCCTGTTTGCGGAACAGATAAATGACCGGCACCGGGCGGCTAATCTGGAAGTGTATGGTTCCGTAGGGTTCGGAAGACCGCATTTTGGACCCTTCCGTGAATCGGATTTCGGGCTCCGAGGCAGGAGGAGCGGGATTTTTCGGAACCGGGGAGTCGGTCGAGGACAGATCGATAAGGGGAGGGGAGGAATGATTCTCCCGAGGGGAAAAGGGTTCCCGGATCCGCCGGGGGGCATGCCCGTCGAACCGAAGTTCGGGGGGCGTCACCAGCTTGGGGAACTGCTGCACAATCCGGGAAATAGCCTGTGCATGCTCTGCAGATTCTGGAGTGAAGAACTCACCGGGACAGTCTCGCCCTTCCGCGCTGAAGTAAATGGTCAACCGGGGTTCCTCGGGGCGGGAGGGGGGAGCTTTCTCCCGGGCAGATGGAGGAATGAGACAGTCCCCCGGGTTTAAGGTGAGGAAAATCCATCGGTAGTGGTAGCGGGGATCCGGACTCATCAGGCTGGGCAGGCTGTGGACTTCCCAGGCCTGTATAGGCTTTCGGGAACCGACGATGTCGTCCAGACGGAGTCCGATCTGAACCCTATTATCCCGACTGTAGGGGACCAGGCGGCTCAGTTCCGTACAGGCTTTTCCAGGGGAAGGAGGGCGCAAATGGGGATTTTTGCCGGCCAAAGCCAGTTCGACTTCGGCATTATGCCGGTAAAGTGAATCCGCCAGTGCTTTGATGAATCGGGAGATTTCTCGGATTCCGGCATCCTCCTTTTCTTTGGGCGCCGTGCCACCGGGGCCGGTATCCAGAATGATCAACAATCGATGGGTCTCCTTCTGGGTATCCTTTCCCTGAGCCCAGGAGGGATGGCGGAAAACGGGCGCCATTCCGACGGCCATAAGCAAGAAAAGGCTATATGCAAATTTTCGGATCATGGGTCCGTGATGGGAATATTCGAAGAGAAAGTTAG
>CAYPQN010000052.1:0-9723 GCA_964412885.1 uncultured Chitinophagaceae bacterium
CTAAGCTTCAGGAGTGGTTTCCCGGTCCTGCCCATAGGCCATCAGACCGTCGAGGGCCGGGATCATTTCCGATCCTCCCATGTCGTAGACCTGGCTATAATGCCATTCTTTGAACAGGAGACCTACGATTTGCTTTGCTTTATAGGAGGAGCCCACAAGAATCAGATCGGATCCGGTGAACCCGGGATCGACCAGGGATTCATATCCGGTGGGCACATAGGCTTTGACCAATTGCCGGCAACCGGTGATGAGGGGAATAAGCTGAGCCCCGCTATGGACCGGGATAGGTTTTCTTAGGAAGGGAACGGAGGGGAAAGCCCCCAGGGCACTGATGTCCAAAAAAATGACCGAGCGCAGGTCGCCCAATGCATAGGCCAGGCGGCGCATGCTCTCTTTGTCCAGCCGGCTGATGACCAGATCGGCCTGATAGCAGGCCTGTTCCAGGCTTAGGACGGGGCCGGAAATCCGGCTGAGGCAGGCTTTGCCCTCGCTCTGGAATCCCCGTACCCGATGTCCACTCTGAATCAGGCTCCGGCACAGGTTCCGGCAATCGCTATCTTCACCAAGAACGACCAGATCGAAAGAGTATAAGGGTTTGAATGGCATAATCCTGGGCCTCGATTTTAGGAATTAGGAAAATGGGCCGCCTGTGCGGATCTCCCTTCAGGGAGAGGCGGAACAGAAGGATCCTTTACAAAATTCGTCCATGGGAATCAGCTTACCAACGCTTCCCGGGGCCCGCTCGGGGAGGGAATTAGGGGGGATGGAGAGCAGGGAGATAATGTTCTGATTGATGCGTTAATATATATATGTTATCGACGCATCTGTCATGTTAATCTGTAGTTAATGAATGAATTCAGGGCATTTCTCCCTCCTTTGGTCAAAAGAAAACGGGACCTGGTAGCTTTTTCTTGCTTCGGGGTCCCGAATTCCCTGGGCATCTATTGCCTGGAAAAAGTGGGCAGATCAGATTTGTCGGGCCTCCAGGCTGATTTCCATATTATAGGCCTTGGATACCGGGCAGTTTTCCTTGGCTTCCAGAGCCGCTTTCTGAAAGGCATCTTCGTCCATGCCTCCCACGTCGACCTGGGTAAGCAGGGCGCTGCGGGTGATGGCTCCGTTTTCCAGGGTAATCTCGCAGCTGGTCACAATGGATTTGGGTTCATGCCCCGCAGCTCCCAGTACAAAGGCCAGCTTCATGCTGAAGCAGCCCGCATGGGCGGCGGCCATCAATTCTTCGGGATTGGTTCCCTGTCCTTCTTCGAACCGGCTCGTGTAGGAATAGGCCGTTTGGTCCAGGGTGTGGCTTTGGGTGGTCAGGACTCCGTTTCCTTCCTTACCGGAACCGTTCCATTTGGCCGTGGCATTTCTTTTCATAATAGATTCATTTAAAGGAAAGCAAAGTTAAGTCATCCCGGGCCAAATCTTCTTTTCGGGATCAGGGATTTTGCCCGGGATCAGCGGGGAGGCTAAAAAAACTTTGCCATACACTTTGTTTGGCTAAATTTGCAGCTCAGTTCTAGATTCATGCAGCCTTCCGTTAAAATCTTCTCAGGTACCGGTTCCGGTTACCTGGCCAAGGAAATCGCCAAGATATTTGGAAAGAAGCTGGGCGATTTGACCATTCAGCAGTTTTCGGACGGGGAATTCCAGCCGGTATTCAACGAGTCCATTCGCGGAGATTATGTATTCCTGGTTCAGTCCACCTTTGCGCCCGCCAATAATCTGGTGGAGCTTCTTCTGATGATTGATGCGGCCCGGCGGGCTTCCGCGGGCTACATTACCGCGGTGATTCCCTATTTCGGTTTTGCCCGTCAGGACAGAAAGGATAAGCCCAGGGTTTCCATAGCTTCCAAGCTGGTCGCCAACCTGATCACGGTGGCCGGGGCGAACCGGATCATGACCATGGACCTTCATGCCCCGCAGATCCAGGGCTTTTTTGATATTCCCATGGACCATTTGGACAGTTCTGCGATTTTTATACCCTATATTGAGAATCTTCAGATAGAAAACCTTATCTTTGCGGCCCCTGATGTAGGAAGTACCAACCGAGTCAGGGAAGTGGCTAAGTATTTTGAAGTGGATATGGTGATCTGCGACAAGCAGAGAAAGCGGGCCAATGAGGTAGCGGGAATGACGGTGATCGGAGATGTGAAGGGCCGCAACGTGGTCCTCATCGACGATATATGCGATACGGCCGGCACGCTGTGCAAGTCGGCGGCCATACTGAAAGAGCGGGGAGCTCTTTCCGTGCGCGCCTTCTGCACTCACCCCATTTTGAGCGGAAACGCCTATGAGAACATTGAAAACTCGGAGCTGGAGCAGTTGGTGGTCTGCGATACCATCCCCCTGAAAAGGAAGAGTCCCAAGATTAAAGTATTGTCTACGGCAGACCTTTTTGCCATTGCCATACGCAATACTTTTGAGAATAAGTCTATCAGTTCGCTGTTTATACACAGCCGTCGGTAGAGTTCTCAGGAAGGGAAAAGGATCCAGGAAGAGAAGGGGAATGGAGAGAGGGAAGGGATAAATTGTAGGCCAGAGACAAGGGAAGAATAAGGGAGGAAATCCACAGGAGGTAAACCGTTTAACAGAATAAAAGTATTCCCCTTTTGGGCGGTCAGGCTTGAGGCCCAGGGAAGGATAAACCAATCAAAATGAACATAGTAAAAATCGAAGGAAAATCAAGGGCCGCACTAGGGAAGTCGGCTACCCGGAAAATCCGTTCGGAAGGCGAAGTTCCTGCCGTGATCTATGGCGGAAAGGAAAACGTTTATTTTTCGGCGCCAAAGCTGGCTTTCCGTTCTTTGGTATATACGGATGCCTTTCAGCAGGCCCATATTACCGTAGACGGAAAGGAGTACCGCTGCATACTGAAGGATCGCCAGTTTGACGTGGTTACCGACGAGCTGACTCACCTGGATTTTCAGGAGATGGTGGAGGACCGCAAACTACTGGTCACTCTTCCGGTGCGCTATACTGGGCAGGCTGAAGGGGTGAAAGCTGGTGGAAGGCTGGAAATTAAGGTGAAAAGCCTTAAAGTGAGAGCTTATCCCAAGGATCTCAGGGAAAACCTGGAAGTGCCTATCGACAATCTGAAACTGAATGGAAATATCCGGGTTCAGGATGTGGAGGCCCCCAATATGGAAGTCATGAACTCCCCGCGGATTCCCATAGCTTCCGTCGTGATGACCCGTGCCCTGAGACAGGCAGAGAGCGAAGAGGCCAAAGCGGCCAAGAGCTAGTTTTCCGATTCGGACAAGACTTGATAGTACCCTGGGTTGCCCGTTCTTCGGGCAGCCCTTTTCGGGTTTAGGGCCCAGGGCCATTTGGGTGTGGGAATGGGATATATTCCAATCCCACCCTGGGGAAGCGCAACATGGGGACCAGTGGCCCCGGACGGGAACCTAAGCGGATTGAGCCCGACTTTCCTTAGGGCTCTACCAGCACGATGTCGGGGACGATCATACAGGGGGAGTAGAGGGGGCTGACCTTAAGATAAAGCTCCCGGGCCTGTTCGCGGTAAATAAAGTCTCCTACTTTCACCCGGAACTGGGGTTGGACATAAGAAAGGTAGGTTCTGATTTCCGGGAATCTTTTCATGAAGTCCAGACGGATTTCATTGGCTTTCTGCCGGTCATTCCCGCTATAAATTTGGACCCGGTACCCCCTTTGGGATCGGCTGGCGCCCCGCTGAATCTGCTTATTCCTATTGATCAGCACCTCCAGGCGAGGGTCGGCATGTACCCATACGGACCGGTTTGAAGCCGCCGGGGATTCTTTTTCCTGAGCCGGGGCCACCCAGGAGGTGAACAGGAGGACAGCGACAATAAGGATAGCGTTCATATCAAAAAATCCGATACTGATTCCCTAAAATTATCTCTTTTTTTGATAAGCGGCCTCCGACAATCCTTTCCCTTTTTTCGCCTCGACTAGAGATTACGGATGATCTCATCGGCGAACTCGCTGGTTTTCAGCAAAGTGGCATCATGCATCAAGTTATAGAAATCCACGGTCACCCTTTTTCTTTTGATAGCGGTCTTCAGGCCCTCCACGATGCTCTCAGCCGCTTCCTGCCAACCCAAGTATTCGAGCATCATTACCCCGCTGAGCAGCAAGGAAGAAGGGTTCATGGAATCGGTGCCGGCAAAACGCGGGGCAGTTCCATGGGTGGCTTCAAAGACGGCGTAGCCGGTTTGGTAATTGATATTGGCTCCGGGGGCTATGCCTATTCCGCCCACGGAGGCTGCCAGGGCATCGGATATGTAGTCGCCGTTCAGGTTCAGCGTGGCCACCACGGAATAGTCTGCCGGGGCCAGGAGGATCTGCTGGAGAAAGTTATCCGCAATCACGTCTTTAATGAGGATTCGTCCCTGAGCCTGGGCCTGACTCATTTCCGCATTGGCCGCTTCCTCCCCTTTCTCTTTTTTGGTAGCCTCCCATTGATTCCATGTATAGACCTTGTCCCTGAATTCTTCTTCGGCCAGGGTATAGCCCCAGTTCTTGAATCCCCCTTCGGTGAACTTCATGATATTCCCCTTGTGCACCAGGGTCACCGATGGCTTTTTGTGGTCCACCGCATACTGTATGGCTGCCCGGACCAGACGCTGGGAACCTTCCCGGGAAACCGGCTTGATTCCGAAGGCCGAACTCTGCGGAAAGCGGATCCGGGAGGCGGAATTCAGCTCTTTGTCCAGGAATTCCAGCAGCCGCCGGGCTTCTTCGCTTTCGGCCGGAAACTCAATCCCCGCATAAATGTCCTCGATGTTTTCCCGGAATATGACCATATCCACTTTTTCCGGGTGCACCAGCGGGGAGGGGACTCCCATAAACCAGGTGACCGGACGGAGGCATACATAAAGGTCGAGTTCCTGCCTTAGGGCGACGTTCAGGGAACGGATTCCTCCTCCCACCGGAGTGGTCAGAGGCCCCTTTATGGACACGATGTATTCTTTGGCCATTTGAAGGGTTTCTTCGGGAAGCCAGGTGCCTGTTTCCCGGAAGGCTTTTTCCCCGGCCAGCATTTCCACCCAGTCGATCTTCCGCTTCCCCGGGTAGGCTTTCTCCACAGCCGCGTCGATTACCTTTTTGCTGGCAGACCATACATCAGGACCAATGCCATCGCCTTCGATAAAGGGAATTATGGGATGATCCGGTACCTGTAGCCTTCCCTGAGGCGTCATCTGAATCTTTTGAGGTTTCATGGAGGATAGGATTTTGTATGCGTTAATGGCGCCGCAAAGGTAAATAAATTACGGGGGGATTCCATAGGCCGGGGACCTTCCCAAACCGGGATTTTTTCCTGGGATCTTTGGGGAAGAAAAGCGAATATTTCGGGGGCTTTCGGCGACGGGGTTTATATTTGCAGCATGGAACTCAATGCCTTAACGGCCATATCTCCCATAGACGGAAGGTATCGTCGTTCCCTCAGTGCCCTGGCTCCGTATTTTTCCGAGTGGGGGTGGATTCGTTACCGCCTCCTCGTGGAAGTGGAATATTTTCTGGCCCTGGCCGAAGAAAAACTTTTTGACCTACCCCCGGGTTTGGAGGCGGAATCCCTGCGAGATCTTTACCGGAATTTCCGGCTGGAAGATGGTCAGCACGTCAAGGAGACCGAAGCGGTGACCAATCATGATGTCAAGGCGGTGGAATACTTCCTTAAGGAGAAGATTTCGGCCATGGGCGGCGCCTCCGTGCAGGAATGGGTGCATTTCGGCCTGACTTCCCAGGATATAAACAATACCGCGGTTCCCCTACTCTGGAAGGAGGCCCTGGAATCCCTTTATCTGCCCCGGCTGGACGAGCTGATCGGGCAGATTCAGGACCTGGCCCAATCCTGGAAAGAAGTGGCCATGCTGGCCCGCACCCATGGGCAGCCGGCTTCCCCCACGACTTTGGGCAAGGAGTTCATGGTCTTTGTGGAGAGGTTGAAGATCCAGCGGGAAGGACTGGCTTCTCTGGCCCACTGGGGGAAATTCGGTGGGGCCACGGGGAATTTCAATGCGCATCATCTGGCCTATCCGGAAATCGACTGGGTGGATTTTGCCCAGCGATTCCTTTCTTCCCTGGGTCTGCGCCGCCAGACCTACACCACCCAGATTGACCACTACGACCATCTGGCTGCCCAGCTGGATGCCATGAAACGGATCCATACCATTCTGATCGATCTGTCCCGGGACTGTTGGTCCTATATTTCCATGGACTATTTCAAACAGAAGACCAAGGCGGGGGAAGTAGGTTCTTCCGCCATGCCTCATAAAGTGAATCCCATTGATTTTGAGAATGCCGAAGGGAACCTGGGTATGGCCAATGCCCTTTTGGATCATCTCAGCGCCAAATTGCCCGTCTCCAGATTGCAAAGAGATCTGACCGACAGTACGGTGCTCCGGAACCTGGGCATGCCCATGGCCCATGGATATCTTTCCCTGATTTCCCTCAGCAGGGGGCTCTCGAAGCTGGTGCTTCATGCTCCCCGGCTGGAAGAAGATCTGGAGGCCCATTGGCCGGTGGTGGCCGAGGCCATTCAGACCATACTGAGAAGGGAGGGGTATCCACAGCCCTATGAAGCCCTAAAAGAGCTGACCCGGGGAAAAGCACATATTGGCCGTGACGAGATCCATGCTTTCATCGATCAACTGGAGGTCGCCGCTGAAGTCAAGGAAATGCTGAAGTCGATTCGGCCTCAAAATTACACAGGGATTCCCTACTCCTTTTAGCCGCCTCAGGGATTATCCAGAATCTTTGCCTTCATCATGTGGAAAATAGAGAGAAAGATCGCTTTGTTTGTGGGGTTCTGCGGAATTCTGCTTTGGGCTTCACTTCCGGGGAATGCTCAAGAGAAGGACAGTCTTTTTGCCCAGCCTTACGAATGGGGCTGGGGATTCCCCTATAAGGTGAAGCATGGAGAAACCCTTTTTATCCTGGCCCGGCGCTTCCACGTGCCTCCGGTTCAACTGGCCGAAAAAAACAATCGGGATTTCCGGGCGGGACTGAATCCCGGGGAAGAGATCATTGTCCCCTTGGATGGGTATAATCTGGTCACCGAATATCAGGTGGGTAGCCCGACCATGAGGGTGTATTACCGGGTGGGCAATGAACAGTCCCTGGGGGCGGTCAAAGGCATTGGAAAACAAACCCAGGCCAATCTTCAGCGCTGGAACCGACTGGAAACCAATGAGGTTTTTCCCAATCAGTTGCTTTGGGTGGCCCTGGTCCGCGTAGACCCGGAAGCGCGGCCCGAGTATCGCAGCCTGCGCCCCAAGCCAATCCGGGTAGATAGCTCCCCCCTCCATCCCCTGTCTGATTCTCTGGTAGGCCCGGCTCCAGGCCCGGGCAGAGGCCAAACCGAGGTCCCGGAAAGGGTTTATCTTCCCCTGGAAAAACAATTCCGGGAAGAAACGGTCAAGGAAACCATTATGATGGACCAAAGGGGAATGGCCTTGTTTTTTGATACCGAAGTAAAGCCATCGGCAGCGAAGACCTTGTTTGCATTTCATAATGATGTGCCCAAAGGACGGGTGATCAAAGTCTATAATCCAGGGACCGGGGGAACCGTATTTGTGAAAGTGCTGGGCCGGGTCCCTGGTATACAGAGATATGATGAGGCCATGATCGTGATCAGCGGGGCGGCTCGCGGGCCTCTGGGAGTCCAGGGAGACAAGGCCTGGCTGGAGCTCCATTATGCCCCCTTTTGATCGAAGGAAGTGGGGGAGGAATCTCCCTTTTAGGAATCCCTTTCTGTTTTTGAAGGAATCTGAAATATATTCGGGGTCCACTGCCATGAAAAAGATTTTAGTTGTCCGGTTTTCCTCCATAGGGGATATTGTGCTCACCTCTCCGGTGCTGCGTGCGCTGAAGGAGCAGAAGCCCGATTGGACCCTGCACTTCCTTACCAAAAGTCCCTATCGCCCTTTGGTGGCCCATAATCCAAATGTGGATAAGCTCTTTGGCTATGATTCCGGGAATTGGGGTGCCCTGATGGGCCAGCTGCGCCGGGAAGACTATGATTTTATCCTGGATCTGCACAATAACTGGAGAACCCGTCGGCTTTCCGCAGCCCTGAAAATCCGCCGTTATGCATACCCCAAAGCCAATATCCGCAAATGGCTGCTGGTACGGACCAAGCAGAGAGGAATCATGGATGGTAGGCATGTGGTCTCCCGGTATTTTCGGGCGCTGAAGCCCTGGGGGATTGAGCCCGATGACCAGGGACTGGATTATTTTATCCCTCATTATGCCCGGCTACGCCCCCACGATCTACCGCTGAGCCACTCGGCGGGTTATCTGATCTTTTCCATAGGGGGATCTTTTGCCACGAAAAGACTGCCCGTGGACCAGTGGGTCCGATTGGCCGCCGCTATGGATCATCCGATCATTCTGCTTGGAGGGGAAGAGGACAGAGAAATGGGGGAGGAAATCGCCCGCATGGATCCCGTGAAACTCTATAACGCCTGCGGAAAATTCAGCCTCCCGGAATCGGCATGGCTGGTGGCCCATAGTCGCCTGGTCCTCACCAATGACACGGGCATGATGCATATTGCCTCGGCTTTTCATAAGCCCATCATCTCCTTTTGGGGGAACACGGTGCCGGAATTCGGCATGTATCCCTATTTTGGTCCCCGGACCTCCCTGGCAGAACCTCATCCCTTTTCTTATATGGTGGAGAATCGGGATTTGTCCTGTCGGCCTTGCTCCAAACTGGGTTTTGACCGCTGTCCCAAAGGACATTTCCGATGCATGAAAGAATTGCCTTTGGAGGAGGTGCTGGTCCGGGTGGAAGAAATCTTAAGGAAATCCCAACGTCCATTGTCTTTTGGCAGTCTATAGCCCTGAGGGGAGGAAGAAGATCTCCATACCGGAAAAAAAAAGCATTGAATCTTCGCTTTCTAGGAAAGAAAAATCTAAATTTGATACACTTTTTTAATCACCTTGTCTTATGAAGCGTTTGTTTCCATTCATTCTGGCTTCCATGGCTATTGTCTTGGTCTGCCTTGGTGCTCAGAGAGCCGAGGCATCGCATGCCGCGGGAGGAGAAATCATTTATGAGCACGTCAGTGACTCCACCTATCGGTTTTTCTTCAAGTTCTATAGGGACTGTACCGGGGCTGGGGCACCGACGACGGCTATACTCTGCTATAAGAGCAGCTGTCACCCCCAGGTAAACCAAACGAACATGGCGCTTTGGCCGGGGAAAATCCCCCCCGGAGTGGATAACGGTTCCCCCGTAGCCCTGGGTTGTTCCAATGCCTCGACCACCTGTGAGGGATCGGGATCCGGCGGGCAGCGCGGTTATGAGGAATATTGGTATTATGTGGTGCTCACCCTTCCCTATTCCTGTGATTTCTGGACCTTTTCCACCTTTATCGGTAACCGCAACCCGAGCAACAACCTGGTGGGTCTTCCGTATTTCTATACGGAAACGACTTTTAACAATACCATATCCGATACCAACTCTTCCCCCTATTTCTCTATTAAACCAATTCCTTATTGCTGTCTGAATACTCCATTTCAGTACAATAACGGGGCGGTGGACCCCGACGGGGACTCTCTGGTCAGCGAAGTGGTGAATCCTATGGAAGCCAGCAGCTGTGCGGCCAACCCCACCAATATTGCGTTTTCCCCTCAGGCGCCTTTCCCGGCCATAGGTTTCCCGAACAACCCGATTCAGTCCAATAACACTTTTGTGCTGGATCCGGCCACGGGAACAATTTCCTTTACTCCTCC
>CAYPQN010000053.1:0-9310 GCA_964412885.1 uncultured Chitinophagaceae bacterium
ATTTACGATAATATCTTAAAGGTCGAACGCTGCCGACTAGAATGGCTTGAAAAACTAGTCAAAGCCTTAAAAGAGAAAAGTGATAAATAGACTTGGCAATGTTTGCCCTTATTTCCATCATCTTCCAACCCACGCCTTAAAAGCCGGGAACCGCGTTCATTCGTGCGATATGAGAAAAAAATTAAATTTCCGGTTGCAAGAGATGATCGAGGTCAAGAGATATCAGCTGGAGTAAATAGAGTGAGATTCTGGAAAATTTCGAATAATAAACTAGCTGAAACTTCTATTGCTCCGCCAATATATCCGCCAGAAGTACCGACAGTCGAATTGTCTAGCTTAAAAAAAACAGGCAAACCGGGACGTTACTTGCGGAATAGATTCCAAACGCCTGCGGTTTACCTGCCAGAATCAGGGAATCGGATTATCTTCCTCCTTTCTTCCCTGTATTGGTGCCTTCTTTGGTATCACCAGCTCCTTTCTTGCCCGTATTGGTACCTTCCCGGGTGTCTCCGCCCCCTTTGCCTACATTGGTGGGTTGCTTCACCTCATCAGCAGGACTGGTGGTATTTGTGGAGGAAGAGCTGCTGCTGGAACTAGTTGATTTTTTCCGGGTGGTCGTGGATTTCGCAGCATTCAGAATAGAATCGGCTCGCTCTACAGCCATGGCGTGGATGATGGAATCATTCTGCCTCATGAGGTCCATTCGGATCTCTTCCACCCGGGCATTCACCGTGGAGTCCACGATGGCCTCCGTATTGGAGTTGTCCGTGGCGGGGTTGCATGAGGCAAGGGCCACCAGGCTCCCCATGGCAACAAATAAAGCTGATTTTCTCATTCTATTAATTTTTACGATCATGCAAATATATTCCTGTTCCCCGAATTTACGCAAATTTTATGCCGATTCCGCGGCCATTCCGAAAAAGGGCCGGGGGTTTCCCTGGAATTATGGGCTTGAGTCTCCATATTCGTTTCTGGGCAAATAGATCACGAACCGGGTCCCCGCATTGATTTTGGAGAATAGTTCGATATGCCCCTTTTGCAGTCCGATGATTCAGTGAGCAAGGGCCAGTCCCAGTCCGGAACCATAGATTTTCTTGTCTTGCCTATGCCCTCTGAAAAAGGGCTGAAAAATGTTTTTTTGATCTTCGGGAGAAATTCCTGGCCCCTTATCGATGACTTCGACGACCACATATTGGAAAGTGTAGCTCAGGGTAACTTCTGCCTTGCTGTTATCAGAGAATTTGCAAGCATTGTGGACGAAATTCCTCAGCGCGCTGAATAAAAGGGCATAATTTCCATAAATGACGAAAGTGGACTCTTTTTCCGGGAACTCCGCGAAGTTCAGGTGTACTTCATAGAGTGGGCTGATTTTCTTTATGTTGGAGGGCATGCTCATCAGCAGTTCATCCACGCGCATGGATTGCAGGTCCAGTCCTCCTTGGGAGCCCCCGGCTTTGGCGATCTCCAGCAAGCTGCGCAGCAGCAGGGCCAGGCGCTTCATATCGTCTTTCACAGAATGGAAGACCTTTCGGTATTTCTCCGGGCTGCGGTCCCTTTGAAGGGCTACATCCAGCTGGGAAGTGATTGAGGCCAGTGGTGTGGACAGTTCATGGGAGGCATTGGAAATAAATCGTCTTTGGGTGTCGAATGAGGTTTGCAGGCGGTCTAGAAGTTGATTCAACGTTTCGGCAAGCTTGTCCAGTTCATCTTCATTCTTGCCTATTTCCAGTCTCTCCGCAATGGCCTCAGAGGAAATATGATTGATCTTCTGGGTCAGCCTTCGGATGGACCGGACCAGGCCTTCGGCAAAGAAATGGCCGACCAGTGTGGCCAGAATAAGACTGAACAGGTAGCAGGATACCAGGATTCCCAGGAGTTTGGTGAGCCATTTCGTAGAATACACATCTTGGGCTGAGGCGACGACTACATGCCGGTACGGATCTCGTTCATAGAGAATGGCTACGGCGGTCCGGTCACCCATGGAGAATCTATAAGGACGGTGCAGTTTGGGACGGCTGATGATGTCCTCGGTTATATGCAGGCTGGGGACACCCGGGGCATTGTAGCGGAAAATTTTTTCCCGAGCTCAGGTCATGGAGGAGAAGACTCAGGCCGGACAGCCCGGCAGCTGCCCCTTCATTCATCCTTTTGACCAACTCATATTCCTTACCTTCGATCAGTATAGCCGTGCTATGGGCCTTCGTGATCAGCCGGTTATAGAATCGATCCCTTCGGTCCATGGCGGAATAAATATGCTCAGGCAGAGAGTGGCCATGAGGAAGGCCACCAGTCCTATAAAGACCAGTAGAATTTTATGCCGGATTTTCATTCCTTGTCCTCCAGGCGAAGTACGTATCCCATACCGACCACCGTCTGGATCAGTTTGTTTTTGAACTCCTTGTCAATTTTCTTTCTCAGGAAGTTGACGTATACATCAATCACATTAGTCTGTGTGTCGAAATCAATCTCCCATACGTTTCCGGAGATCTCATCGCGGGATATCCCTTTTCCCGGATAACGCATGAAATATTCCAGCAGTTGCATCTCCTTTGCGGTCAGCGAAATCTTTCTTCCCTGCCTTTTGACTTCTTTGGTGTAGAGATTCAGTTCCAGATCCTCAAACTGAAGCAGGGAGGCGGATTCGTCCGGGCCCTGGACCAGGTCTACTCTTCGGAGAAGTGCCTGCATTCGGGCTACCAGCTCCCGGAACTCAAAAGGTTTGGAAATATAGTCGTCTGCCCCTAGGTCAAAACCCTTGACCTTGTTCTCCAGAAGATCGAAGGCGGTGAGGATGATAATAGGGACCCGCGTATCCTGGCGGCGAATCAACCGGCAAAGTTCGTAACCATGGACATAGGGCAGGTTCAGGTCCAGGATGATCAGTTCAGATTTTTCTTTGGCCAGGATTTGGGTTCCCACCATTCCATTATAGGCAAGGGTGACCTTGTATTGAATTTCTTCCAGCCCGGTTTTTAAGGTATCGGCTATTTTTCTTTCGTCCTCTACAATCAAGGCTTCATATTCCATTGATCTGGGCACATATGCACAAAATAACAAAGAATTCAGTTGTGCATATATGGGCTTTTGTTTCCAGACAGCCTGAAAGCCATTTCATTCCCAAGGAAGTAAGGAGGGGAACCAAAGGGAGGGGGCTCTCTTTTTACAGGGTTTCAAAGAAAAACGGAAGGGAGAACCGCTCCCTTCCGTTTCGAAAAAAAATTCAAAAACGAGTATGGATCACTTGGTAAGAGTCACTTCGCAGACATCGGTGTTCGAGCCGTATTCGGCTGTATACTTAATCGTGATGGTTCCATTGTTATAGGATCCTTCCGCGGTCAATTTGGTGTCGCAGTTCACGTCCAGGATGGAGAGTTCTGTGCTGTTCTTGATATCTCCCACAAAGGTGATGGCCACGGGAGACCCGGTACCCACATCGCATCCATAGTCTCCCAGGTTGGTGATCTGAACCTTGTTGGGGTTGCTGGGATCGGCTACGATAATTACCTGATAGGGGGTGGATTCCACGGTTCCGCAGGTTTCGGTAGCCAGCCATGTGCCTGTGAACTTGGCATTTACCTTGGTTTCGCATTGATCGCCTTCATAGCCGCTGGCGCAAAGGCAGTCTCCTGTGTCGGCATTACAAGTTCCCCCGTTTTGGCATACAACGTCCTTACACTCATCCTTGTTACAGGAGGTATAGGTAATCAGGGAAAAAGTTCCGATGGTCAGTAGGGCGGTGAACGCCATGTTCCGAATAGCTTTCATAATCGTGGTTTTAGTTTAATGAACTGGTTTGCAAATGCTATGCCAAAATTAGTATAGGAATCGGATTTCGCGGATTAAGTTTTAGGTTTGTCCTTCCTCGCCCGGGTAATCCTATGGGGGGAAATGATTTCCGCTTAAGGGAATTTGATAACTTTCCCCTGTCTATGTGGGGGTTTACAAAAAGGTGGGGATATATTTTCCCTTGGGAACGGCTGATTCTGGTGCTGTTTTTCCCGGTTATGGTTCGGGCGGAGACCCCGCCTTATGTCTATGAATACAATCCGCGCTTGCGCCAGGCCTACGAGGCCATACTCCGGCTTAACCTGGAGGAGGGGGCCCGGCTTCTGGACCAAGAGCTCAGAGAGAATCCCCAGAACCTGATGACCTCCTTTGTCGCCGATTATCAGGATTGCCTGGAATTGTTTCTTTTGGGGGATCCTGCCCTTTTGGAATCCCGGGAAGCCATTCTGGATTCCCGAATTCGCCGGCTTTCGCTGGGTCCCGAGAATGATCCCTGGCAAAGGATGAGCCGGGCGGCCGTGCATTTCCGTTGGGCCTTGGTCTATTTGCGTTACGGAGAACAGTGGAAGGCTGGGGTTCAGCTCCGCCGTTCCTATATTCTGATCCGGGCCAACCGGCGGGATTTCCCCCAATTTCCCCAGGGAGTGCTTTTTCAGGGCATAGAAGAGGCCCTGGTGGGCAGCCTGCCTTCTTCTTATCGCTGGTTGGAGAAAATTCTCGGACTAAAAGGGGATGGGAAGGGGGGATTGCGGAAACTGAGCTGGTTTGCGGACCAAAGCCGGCCCGGGGATTTATTTCATGAGGAGGCGCTGCTGTATCTAGCCTATTTCCAGGGCTATATTCAATCAGACACGGCTGGGTTGAATGCCGTTTTGGGCCGGGAATGGTTTCAGCGGGAGGAGCAACCGCTGGCCTGTCTGATCCGCAGCGATTTTCTCCTGAATTTCCAAGGTGCGGAGGAAGCCCGAAAGATGCTGGAGCCTCTGGTCTATTCCGGTCGGTTCACCCGATTTCCGATTTTTGAATTTATGCTGGCCAAGGCCTATATGCACGGACTGGACTCCCGGTCCAGGTATTATTTCCAGCGCTTTGTGGAAAGGAACAAGGGAGTTTTTTTCCAAAGAGAGGCCATGAGGAACCTGTCTCTGCTCGCTTTTTTGGACGGTAATCAGAACAGGGCTGATTTCTGGAGGGCTCGGCTGAGACAACATGTTCACCCCTCCCTGATCGATGCGGATCGCCGGGCAGAAAGATTTGCCCAGGAAGAGAGCTGGCCACATCCGGATCTGCTTCGCATTCGATGGCTTCTAGATGGGGGATATATATCCAAAGCAAGGAGAATACTGGAGGGAATGGATCCCGATCAACTCCCAAGTCCCGCACATAAGCTGGAATATTTTTATCGCAAAGGTCGGCTGCTGGAGCATGAAGGCCGTTGGGGGCCCAGCCTGGAAGCCTATGCCCTGGCCATCGAACGGGGCCGGGACTCCAAAGAACAGTTTGGCGCCCGGGCGGCTCTCCAATCAGCCCGGGTTTATGAAAAACGAGGACAGTTTGCCCAGGCCAGGATCTATTACGAGCTATGCCTGCGCATGAAGAATCACGATTTTCAGAACGCCATTGACCAGCAGGCCAAGGCAGGTCTGGAACGGCTGAACTAGATTCATATGCTCTTTCTGAGGGAATTTCGCTGAGATTACCAAATTCACTTTTCCACTTCGTCGTATTTTAAATTCTTTTTAATGTGGTTTTAATGTCCATTTAATGGGGTTTTAATAGGCTTTTAATTTCGGCCGATTAACAAAGATTTAGCTTTACAATAGTTCGGAAACCCTTGAAAGACTAGGGAGTTTCGGCCGGCTAAACCCACCATGAAAACCTTAGGACATGAAAAATATTCATCTATTTAGGCAGGTTTTCCCCCTTATCTTTTTACTGATTTGTTTTCCTCTGGTTAGCCCTGCTCAACTCAGCGGGACCTATACCATCGGCGGGACCTCACCGGATTATCTGAGCTTTGGTGATGCCTTGACCGACCTGGCCTCCCAGGGAGTTTCCGGGGCCATGGAATTTGTGGTTCGCGACGGAACCTATCCCGAACAGGTGCTGGTGCCTCATATAGCGGGCATTTCGGCCGTCAATCGGGTGGTTTTTCGTTCGCAGTCCGGGGATCCCGATGAAGTTATTCTGGAGTATGCCTCCGGAACCTCCACGCAATCCTATACCCTTGCCTTCGACGGGGCAAGCTATGTGAGCTTCCGGGATATGACCATCAGCGGATTGGGTTCTTCCTACAGGTCCGCGGTCGCCGTAATGGGCAATGTCTCGTACAATGAAGTCAGCGGCTGCAAGATGAATACTTCGCTTACCACGACCACTTCCAATTATATGGCGGTATTATATGGCGGTGATCATGATGCGGGATGTGGTAGGCTATGCCAATTTCTTCAAGGACAATCTGATCAAAAGGGGGTCTCATGGAGTATATTTCTATGCAGCCTATGGCGGTACCGGGGTGAATACCAGCTTCGATCATGTTTTTGAAGGGAATCGCTTCGAAGACCAGTACTACCAAATGTTCTACGCTGCCTATGCCGGGAATATCAAATTCCGGGGCAATGACATGGAAATGAACTCGAATTATACCGGTACTACCTATGGCCTGTACTTTTACTCCTGTAACGGGGGATTGGAAATAAAGGATAATGAAATCCTTATGGACGCCAACTCCTCTTCCTATCCCATTTACCTGTATTATTGTAACGGGGTGCCCAACCAACCTGGCCTTCAGCCCTTGGTGGAGGGCAACCATTTGGATTTTACCGGTTCCAGCACGGCCTATCTGAATCTGGCCTATTATTCCGATTAGGTTCGAGTGAGGGACAACGTATGCAACCTATCCATAAGTTCGGGAACTCTATACGCGCGAAGTGCTTATTATTCGGATTTTGTCCAGTTTGAAGGCAATGCCTTCAATCTAGAAAGCCAAACGGGTACAGTATACAATTACCTCTATTATTCTGTGGACTATCAGTATTTGGACAATGAGATCAACATAGAGGCCGCCACCTCCGGAACGGTTTATGGAATCTATGCTTATAGTTCCACTTCCTATCCCAAAGGAGTGATAGCCGGAAATCGGCTCCGGGTTTCGTCGGGTTCGGGAACCTGTTATGGTTTGTATGGATATTATCCCACAGAAGTCGATATCTACAATAATGTCGTGGACGTGAAATCCTCCGGGAGCAGCTATGCCCTGTATCTGCGCTATTCCCAGGATAGTCGCCTGTTCAACAACAGCTTTCATGATCGGTCAACGAACGGTAGCTCCTATGCCGGCTATGTATACAATTCTTCCAGCTCCTATTCGTTGATGATGAGGAAGAGCTTGTTCTCCAAGCTGGGCAGCTCGGGATATGTATTTTACACCTATAAGGGCTCCTATCAGAACAGCGATTATAACAATTATCATGATGCCAGTGGTGGGAATCTTTTTTACCAGGCTACCCCCAGCTTAACCACCTCTTCTCTGGCCAGCTGGAGGGCATCCACCGGACAGGACAGAAACTCCCTGAATCACGATCCCGGATTCATGAGTCCCGTGGATCTGCGACCTGACCCCTCCAATCCGGCGGCCTGGTCGCTGAACGGCAGGGGGGACCATATCCCAGGAAACACCAAAGACATATTAGGAAATGCCCGGGTCGACAAAAGGACGGATGGGGTTCCCGATATCGGGGCCTATGAGTCTAGTCCCACTTCTGTGCCGTCCGCAGCCGTTCCTATTCCTGCCAATCCCAGTGCCGGGACCTCGCAGGTATTTCTCTTCGGCCAGGATACCGTGGCTAGGGTGGACTGGCCTTCGGCCTCACCGGTACCCGGTTCGATTACCGTGAGACAGTACAGCGGTGTCCGGGCTCCGGGACTCTGTGCGCTCAGTGGGAATCAGATGTATTTCTACATGGATCTCAGCATTCCCTCAGGGACCTATGTTCATGATCTAGGGGTATACTATAAGGATCCCTGGAGAGGGACCACAAATACCGAATCCGATCCGGGAATGGCTCAGAAGGACGGGGGAAATCCCTGGCAGGCCTATATGGCACCGGCCACGGCCACGGACTCGGTTCGTAACCTGATATACCATCAGGGAACGAACCGTTTTGGATACCATACCGGTATCGATGGAGGCAACAATGCCTCCGTCGCCGAAATCCTAAATCCCCAGGTGCCTTTTCGCAGCGGGAATCAGCCCCTATCTGTCTTAGTGGCTAATATCGGAAGCAATGTGATCCAAAGCCTGCAGATAAATTGGTCCGTGGACGGGCTGATTCAGCCCGCGGTGACCTATTCCACCCCTATTCAGACCCTGGGCTCCGGCCTGGGGAACCAAGCCACGGTGAATCTGGGCAATGTCGTCTTCGGAGGAGCTGCCCGGACCATAAAGGTTTGGACCAGTATGCCCAATGCCACGGCGGACTTGTATAACGGGGATGATACGGTGGAAATCAGCGTTGCCCCGGCCATGAACGGCACCTATACCGTAGGGGGAAGTTCGCCGGATTTTTCCAGTATTGGCGCCGCCATTACGGCATTGCACCAAAAGGGAGTCTGCGGCCCAGTGGTGATCCATATACGCAACGGAACCTATACTGAGAGAAATGAAATCCAGGATATTGCCGGAGCTTCATCGATAAATACGGTCACCTTCCAGTCGGAGACTAAGCAGGCAGGCAACGTAATCATCCGTTCCACCAACCGTTCGTCCACTTGCTATATTTTCCGACTGGCCGGGGCCAAACATATTCAGTTCAAGGATCTGAGTCTTCAGTCCCTGAGCAGCCGCTACGGCAGGCTGTTCTGGTTCCAGGATTCGGCTTCCCATAACCTGGTGGAATCTTGTCAACTTGTGGTGAAGTCCACTAATTCCACCAGTACAAATAATGCCAGCGTCTTTATGAGTACGGATTATATGGGACGGGACAATCATTTCGTGGGCAATGAGTTTCAGAATGGCGCCATGGGATTCTATATATACGGCAGCGCCAGTCATAGACACCGGGATATATTCATCGAGGGGAATAGCTTTTCCAACCCCTACTACCGGGGGATTTATGCCTACTACACCGAAGGCTTGAAAATAAAGAATAATCGTATTGACCGCTCTTCGGTGAGCACTTGGTATGGAATCTATGTATATGAAGGGGACTATGGACTCGAGGTCCGGAACAATGAAATAAATTCCACCACCACCAGTACCCATTACCCTTTTTACTTCTCTTACTGTGACGGAATCCAAAGGGATCCCGACAAAATGAACAAGTATATAGGCAACAAGGTGAATGCAAAAGTGAGCTCAAGCGGTAATCTGTATATATATCACAACTATTGCCACAACGACAGTTTTGCATACAATGAATTCAAGCTGGATACCCGGACGGGATATGTGTACCTGTATCTGAATCAATACAACAGCCATATTCAGTTCATTGAGAACGATATCGATGTATACAATACTTCCGGG
>CAYPQN010000054.1:0-8890 GCA_964412885.1 uncultured Chitinophagaceae bacterium
AAACTATACCCCATCTTCGAAAGCCAAAATATGTACTTGCTCGGAGGCTTACGTACAACATGATGCAATAGGCTACAAAATAAAACTGTTGCAGTTATACCCATTCTCAGAGTAAAATGCAACAGTATTTGTATCGTTTATTCCTATTAGATCAGCGCACAGTTACTGCGCTATTTTATCGGTCGGTTTTGTGAACAACGTCTTTTCTAATTTTTTAAAACAGGTGGCAAATCAAAATCACCCACCCTTGTATCAGTCAATTTTATTCTTTTCCCTTTCTTCTTAAAATATAAAATCGCCGCCCCTCCATTGTAGGGACACCAAAAGCAAAAGCCAAAATTCTTCTTATCTATTTCACCTTTTATAGCGATAACTATATTTCTATTTTTCTCTTGTATCCACTCGTGGCTAATTACCACTTTGCGCTTACAAGTATCATCATATTGGCAGTTCACAAAGTATTTGTTAGTATCTACGATAGTAAACACTTGCCCTTCATTCTGACAAAAATCAAACACTCTATTAAATTCTTTGGTCTTTATTGCCTGTTGCAGCGCAAAACAATTGTATTTATCACAGACTTGCGCGGCCACTGAGTTACAGGTTAACAATAGTATTGCTATTATAATTCTCATATGCGTTTATTGATGTGGTATTGTTGGCAATGATTGTTTACCTGCCGGAAGTTGTTTTTGTTCATTTATTACTTTATCAGTTGTTTTTTCTTCATACATATCATCAAAGTCCGGGTCGTAATTTTTGCCTCCCCATACATCTCGTTCTATTTCCACGCCAACTTCACCTTCTTTATTAATTCTTTCAAGATTTTTATTGTAGTTACCGGAGTGCCCTGTTTCGTGGACGACAGTTTTATAGAATGGAGTAAGTGCTTTCAGTTTAACTGCCTCCGAAGCATCGCTTTTCAATATCTTTTCTATCCTTGTTGCTTCTTTTGCATTCAGTTCAATATAATCACCGGCTGGTTCATAGAACCCTTTGGCACCCGTTTGCGGCCATCCGGGATTGTCAACAAACCTTATCTCCGGCCCTTTATCCCACGTTGTCTTTTCAACTACACTTGCCCTATCCAAATTGCCATGAGTGTGTTTTTCATAGGCATCCAGTATTTTTTGGTCTTTAAGTATATCTCGCTGGACATTTTCCGAGAGATATTTAGTAATCATTGGATACTGTGACCTATAAGCATCACCCGTTTTACCTTTGGGATATTTGAATGCCCCGTTTTTATCAATATTGAGAATTGGACTATTTCCTGCAAACACATAAGGAGATTGCCACGGGAACTTTTTAGCAAGCGGGTCTAAAGACAAGAACCTCCCCAATCTTGTATCGTGCATCCTCTCTCCAAAGTCTAAGCTATTTCCTATACCTTTTATTTCATTATCCTTCTCTTGTCCGTTAAACCCAAACCGATAATCCTCCTTATCCTCACATACATAGGTCAGCAGCGTCTTCGTCTCATAGCTCAGATTCACCTCATGCGAGATTACCCGGATCGTTGTCCGGGACGCATTAGGCGTTGATTCCGTATACACCGGAAAACTTCCCGAGTGCGTCGTCTTGTACACCAACTCCAGAACCGTACGCCCTCCTGACCGTATCGCCCCCGGGTTCACCGGGACCATGATGTTCGCCGTCCCTGATGAACTCACCGATGTCCAGGGTACCGCTTCCGTATACAACTCCGAACTGCTGTCCTCATATTGACGCACCCGGTAATCCATATAGACATCCTCGGGCAAGTCCATATCCAGGTTCACCGGATAATGACTTTGGCCCGGATCCGGATGCAGAAGAAAATACCCCATAACCCCGCCCGAGGGCTCCCCGCTCAAACTGATATCATAAACCGTGATGCTGTCCTCCAGACCAGAGACCACCACCTCCCCATCCGGATGAGTCGAGATATCATTCATATGAAACAAATGTAAGGGTTCCAGCCCAGGTTCTGAGGCCCAGTCCATACTGCCCGGATCAATTGGATTCCCGGGACCATAGACATGCGCAAACAACACATCACCCCCCTTATAGATTTGCCATTGGTAATGCGGAACCAGAACCGTCGTATGCAACAATACACAATGCTCTGCCGTATCCGATATATAGCGGCCGGGCATCAGCATCCCAAACGGATAATGATCCTGAGACCCGCTCAACTCCGCATGATATCCCTCCAACGTACCCGATGGATCCAGGATCGGACTCACCCGGTCCAGAACCGTAGCCTGCACATTGCCCAAATGATTCGTCAGCTCATAATGACGCATACCCAAAAGATGGTGGCCATGGCCGATCTCCTCAGAGCCCACATCAGCGAAATGCAATAAATCCCCTCCCAACACCGGAGACCGAAACACCTCTTCGGCGTAGCGGCTGTACCAGGGACGTGCATCCGTCAATTTATTCACCGAATTCCCCTCCGCATCCCCCAGCGCATAGTCATAACCCACCGCACCGGGAAGATATTTCTGCATGCCCAGACGGGAGCTGCCGTAAATATGATGCTCAGACAAATACACCTGGTGACGCTTCAATTCCTCCCGATAGGGAATCGCGGCCGGCACCTCCCACGCCAGGACCCGGCGCAGTAACCCCGATAAATGTTCCCCCTGACCCTGGGACTGAGCCAGGCTATACAAATCCCCCAAACGGCCCAGCAACAGCTCCGACAATGCCTCCACCTCAGGCGAGGGACCTCCCCCCTGGGACAAATGATCCACCAATACCCCATTGCCCCGGAACTCCGCCTGGACCGAGTCTAATGAAAGCTCAGAGGACAGCACCAGGCCATAGCGGTAATCGATATATTCCAGAACATCCCCCCGAAAACCATCCATTAAGATCTCCCCGCCAGGAAGCTCGGAAACAAAGCCGGAATAGCTGTTCGAACCACTATAGGCCGACAGGACGATCTCCCGAATCGACGGGTAAGCCGAAGGATGGCTGCTCACCAGCGACTGGCTCAGGCTGTTCGTCATACTCAGCTTATCCCCCATAGGCAAGGAACGGAAGACCGTCAGCACCGAAGGATCCCCAGGAAAATCCGCCTTCTGTTCCCCACTCAGTGGCAAGGGCTCCAAAAGCGTATAATACAAACCCTCATCCTCCCGCTTCAATGCCTCCCATATCCCCGACTGCAAACTGTCCATACCTTCCGATAGCAGAATCCCCTGCAGGTACGAAGACAGCTTCTCCCCCGTAGCAGACTCAAGGGCATGGGATGCCACCGAAGGCAGAGACTGCAACAGAGCCAGAGAAGACGGACCATCCAAGCCCTCCACCAATCCCCCTAGCATCACCGGGCTCAACAAGTATCCTTCCAATGCAGGAAGAGACATGGCCAGCTTCGCCAATGGATAGGCCAGCGGATCCTGATGATATTCCTCCATAAGGCGGTACGACAACGACGATACCAAGGGACCCACTATACCCCCACCCGAGGAGCCCCCAACCTCGACCAGACTGTCCAGACCTGTCCGAACGCGATCATCCACCGTCCCAGACCAGATCACCTCTTTGCGGTCCTCATAGACCGCCAGAATATTCCCGCTCGCATCCCGTACATAAAGGGTACGGTAGTGATTCAGCGTATCCCCGCTCCCATTATCCGTTCGGCTCTTCGTGATCCGATGACCCAAACCATCATAGGCAAAGCCCAGACGCCGGTCTCCAACACGAGACAAACTCCGTAGCTTGCCATCCCGGGTCCACCTTATAGCACTCAACCCACTGGAATGGTCCGAAATCAACTGCCCATTCCCATTATACTCAAAATCTATATTCGTATTCGCCGGATCATCCTGAATATCGATCTGATAATGACTATGAAGCACCGAATCCGATAGGCGGATAAGACGGTTCGTACCCCCCTGGTACTCATAGGTCAGCAGATCCATTTCCAAGGCCCCCGAAGAGGGGGGATTGCTGCCCCCATGACGGTAAAGCCTTAGCAGATTCCCATCCATATCATAACTATAATTCGAATGCCAGTCCGCAACCCCGGAAAGAGAATAACTCGCAGGAGGACCCGAAAACCGGGAGTACACCATGTAGCCTGCCTCCCGAAGACGATGGAGCGGATCATAGCTATACTGCTTGCGAAGATTCGAAAACGGATGAAGAGACGTGGCCACACCCGAAATATTCCCGTTGTACAACCGATCTGACGGACTCGAAAGCAAGTTTAGGTTCACCCCTTCCCCGATCGACTGATAATCCCCGGGAAAATAATCCAGACGCTGGGAAAATACATCCCGGGGAATCACCCCCCCTACCATACCATCGCCCCCCATATCCTCCTGAGCCAGATTATCCACCCCGTTGATCGCCTTCAGCCAGCCCTGAAGCGTATAGGCATAATCCACCCCCTGGACCCGATGCTCCCCAATATCCAGCCGCGCCAATGGACCATGATCATAATACGTATACTCCGCATCACGATCCCAGTATATACCATCCCGGCTTGACTCCACCCCCACAAGCCTATGATCCGAATCATACCGGTACCGCTGATAAAACTGATCCACATGACCCCGGTTATAACTCAGCAGCAATACCTTCCCGCTATACAGATCATATTCATAGTCCACCCGCTTGAACCGAAGCAGCGGATCCACCAATAGACGGTAATCATGCACCAGACCCGTCACATTACCCAAAATATCATAACTGTAATGTAGACCATAATGGTAAACCGTATCCAGATCTGATCGCATCGAAGGATAGATCAACTCGTAATACTTCACCGCCGATATCCGGTTCTTCAGATTACGCTGCGGGCCAAAGGAGGAAAATGCACCCCCCACCCTATAGGAAGGCGTATCATAGACCGTACGCACCACCTCATAATTGACCGATTGCAGTACCTGAGATAAAATCGTATTCGTATCCTTCAGAAAGGCCGACTGGGTCCACCCCGATGACCACCGGCTCTCTCCCGTCTCCACCAACCGAGATAAATTATCATATACATAATAGGTGCACAGCGGAGGATTATGCTGACGCTGGCGACCATCCATGCTCATCACCATTCGACCCCCAAGATCATAGAAGTATTCCACCTTTCCCCCATCCGGACTATGCTGCTCCCGTATCTGATTCCGGGCATTGTACCGGTAGCGGCTCGTCTTCGTATGGGAGGGAACCCGGACCGGAACCCGGTTGGACAGCCGGTCATCATCCAGGCTGTCGCTGTGCGTCCCGTTGACCGCAAGCGTCGCCACCCCGGCCGGGGGGACCGTCATGATCAGATTCCCCGCCACATCATAATAATACAGGGTCACCCCCCGCTTGTCCTCCTTGCCCCCCACCTGAAGCCGCTCCTGAAGCTCCGAGATCACATGCGAAGCAAAGGCGCTGACCAGCGCCGAACGCACCGAATCCCGATAGGCCGAATACAGAATCCGCGCATACGGATACAAATAGGACAGCCGTTCCCACTCGCAGTTCCGAAACTCCTGGTCATCCTCATAATGCGTAGAAGTCGACAGATAGGCGCCCGGAATCCGGTATATACTGCCCAGGTTCCGGTCCGTATATCCCAGGCAACGAAGCGTATCCGCTACACCCGAATAATGACTCACCAGCAACAAACGAAGATATGTCGAGGAGTCCCGCTCCATACCTTTCTCCAGGCCCGCCAGAGAATAGCTCGCCCGGGGATAAGGAAGATAGTCCGGAAAAACTATGAATATATTCGTCATCCGGTTGCGCGAATCAAAATGATTGATCCAGTACTGACTGCTGTCCCCGCAGACATAGCCCCGAGTGTGCGTAGGACCAGAGCCCAGGTTCAGCACCAGCGGCGCATCATGACCATGAGGCAAAAACAAGGTCCCCTCATGGGCATTCAGGCTGGTAAGGAGAGCCTCGATATAATCGTAGGCCGAACTCCGATGCTCATCCACATATAAATGATTCCGGTAGCCCACCGTCCGGGCATTCGAATAGCTTAATGACTTTCCCAGAAAGGCAGACACCCGAGAGCGGATCGTATCCGCCTTGGAACCCAGCACATTCTCCCGGTGGTCCACACCAGAAAGACCCAGGATATACTGACGCCATGCCACCATGTTCGACTCCCCATACTGCGGGCTGACAAATGGATGGGCATGACTGAATACCTGCGCCATAGGCGCCGAAGAGGACAAAAATCGATACAGAGAATCCAAAAGATGACTGTACTGGCCATCGGTCACCGGGTGGCGTAGAGTCAGATAATAGCTGTAGCCGGCCAGAGAAGGCGTCGAATGACCAAAAATATAATACCTTATCAAATCCGGCTGCACCACGCTCACTTCCAGGTCCGGAAAGGCAACGGCCAGCAATCCCTCGAATGTGGAACCGCTGCTCACCTCAAAATCATGCACCAGCACTTGGGCCAGCGTATCGCGACCAAAATGGGGAAGGTAGTCCGCCTCCAGACCCGAGGAGGTAGCCAGGGACTCCAGCCGATCCCAAAAAGAACCCAAGTCCAGCGAATCGCTGGGGCGAAAACCGAAAACCAGCTGCGGGCCCCCACCCTCAAACAGGATCATATCCTCCATGGGCACCCAGGCGCGAAGATTCTGAAGGCTGTCGGCCAACCATTCCAATGCCGCCCGGTTAGGTGCCCGAACCCGAAACGTCGATATATGGCGGCGCACCAGCAGCGAATCCGTAATCCCGCAACTTTGCACCGACATAGCATAGTTCCGATAGTCAAAGTACACCCCGGCCAAAGCATTCAGACCATGGGTGAAGAACGGCTCAAAATGGGGGTGACCATAATATAATCCTATCTGCTCCCCTTGCCTTAGCACCGTATCCACCAATGGATAAAGCGAAGAACAGCCCATGCCGTTCAAGGGATCCTGGCGGTCCGCAGCCATCATATGATAATCCGACTGAGGGTTAAAGGCACTCAGAAAATACCGATAACGACCCGGAACGGACCCCTGGCGGCCTTCAAATATCAACAGGGTCGTATTCCGGTTCGCATAGCTCCCCTCCACCTTGTCAAATCCGTATGGCGAAAACAGCGACTCCAGAGACAACCCCTCGATATCCACAATCCGGTTACCCCCAAAAGCCGAGGACAATCCATTGCGCTCCCCCACCCGACCCGGGTATAGATAGTAACTCGAGGTCAACGTGCCCGAAACAAAGCGAAGCTCCACCACCCCCACGGGCAGATGATTAACCCGAACCAGGTCCACGGATACCGTCGTCGAACAACTTGGAGTTCCCGAACCAAAACCCAGATCCCGCCCCAGGCGCTGTTCAAAAGGGTGGGCATCGCAGAGACGGAGATCCAGACTCAGCGTATCCGAAGCAGAAGCGATGAAATCAAATAGCGAATGCGACTCAAAGAACGACAGGAGGTCCTCGCCATACTCCGAAGCATGGGGCAGCAGACCCAGCTGTACCGATTTGCCCGCCGATTTGGTCAGCCGAACCAGATCCACCAGATAGGGGTGACAGAGGTCGGTTACTGACATCCCCAGCTCCTCTATAATACTGCCGAGGCTGTCGGCACTAAGCAGGCTCAAACTCGACCCCACCGCGCAGAACCGATTCCGCAAGGTGTCCCGGAAGGCAGAAAGCACCACCGAATCCCCGAAGCAGCCACCCAGCGAAAACAGAATCTCCTCAATGGCCTCCTGGCAATACACCGACTGGTCCCCCGCCATCCATAGGCTCACGCTATCCAAATTCATAGAATTCGTATCCAGAAGACGATGGAAAGAACCCGAGACCGGCAAGCCCAGATTCGTCGCCATACCGTCCATACCGCTGCCCAGAACCGCCGAATCACTGGCAGGGGCAAAAAGAGAGGGCTCCCGAGTGTCCGTAAGGCGAACCCCGGAACAGGGGCTGCAGCTCCCCAGATCCCGCTGGATAAATCGCTGGATACGCCGATCCCGGTTCTCCCCATAGAGCTGGATCAGCCGGCGGTAATAGGCATCCTGAACCTCCTGGGGATAGAAATCTATGTCCGAGGCACTCCATGTCGAATGAAGCCAGGAACAGACCGAGGACACTATGTTCAACGACGTGCCGCAAACCGTCTCCATAAAAGCCAGTTGATCCAGAGAGGCACTGTCCCCCATCCGGTAGCGCAGCTCCGCCTCCGTAAGGTATGTGCCCTTGAAAAGCGTATCCGCCCCCAGGATATCCCCAAGGGAAAAACGCCCCAGCTGACGGGCATGCTCCGCCCGATCCACAGCACCCAACCCCTCCACATAGGGGTAGCGAAGCACAGGACATAGCTCCAGTAGACAGTAATCGGGATGCAAGGGAAGTAGGGCCAGGGCGATCGAATCATGAAATACCGATATCAACTCCCCGGGATTCATCGTCCGGATCACATAACTCGTGTCTCCGCAGTCCACCTCCGCAGGAATACAGGGATTCGCATAACGGTAATGGTCCCCCAGAAGGCTGAAAATCGAATTGGCCACCGGGCCCGTGAACTCCCGGCTCAGGCTATCCGTATACTGATAATGCCCATAGCGCGCCAACGGATAAAGATCCCGCATCATCGACAGACGGAGCGCTGAACAGGGATCCCGGTCCCCGGGACAAGGAAATACATCGCTGCTGTCGAATACCTGACGGAAAAAATATTCAAAGGGAAGAAAGCAGCTCAGATAACCGCTGTCCAGATAGGCATCCACGGAAGCACGAAGATCTTCAAGGCGGATATAGGAATGCTTGGACCAGCTGTAAGAACCCTTCTCCAGAAACTTCTGGCTTGATTGGAAATGCGAAAGGGCTGAAGTGCGCACGCCGATCTCTCCCAGGGTGCCGCTGTCCTCATGAACCCGCTGACCACAGGCATCCAGCACCTCATAGTGGAAATACACCTTCGGAGATAGCCCCACCGCCG
>CAYPQN010000055.1:0-8826 GCA_964412885.1 uncultured Chitinophagaceae bacterium
TTTTTATTTCCACATTTCCACATAATAAGAGGCTGCCCTTTTGAGACAGCCTCATTCATTTTCCTGTCGTCTGTGGGATGAGAGAAAATGGGACCTTTAAATATAGATCAGCTGACCAGACCGGCCAATACCTGATTCATATTCCTCACGGCCTGGGCGGATGCGGCCAGTTTTTCCTTTTCCGCTTCATTGAGGTCCAGGTCGATGATTTTTTCCCAACCCTGATTTCCCACCACTACGGGGACGCCGAGACAAATATCTTCCATTCCGTATTCCCCTTCCAGGTATACGCAACAGGGGAAGATTTTCTTTTCATTTCGGATAATGCTTTCCACCAGAGCGGCACCGGCAGCACCGGGGGCATACCAGGCTGAAGTGCCCAGCATTTTGGTCAGGGTGGCCCCTCCCACCATGGTGTCTGCCGCAATGGCCTGGAGTTTTTCTTCCGATAGGAAACGGGATATGGGCGTACCCTGGAGGGTAGCCAGGCGGGTCAGAGGGATCATCGTAGTGTCCCCATGGCCTCCGATCACCATGGCATGGAGATCATTGGCAGAGCAGTTCAGCTCTTTCTGAATATAGCCCTTGAAACGGGCGCTGTCCAGGATTCCGCCCATACCTATTATCCGGTTCTTGGGCAAGCCGGTGGATTTCAGGGTAAGATAGGTCATGGTGTCCATCGGATTGCTGATCACCACTAGAATGGCATCGGGGGAATATTCCAATAAGTTTTTGGCCACTCCTTCTACGATTTTCGCATTGGTGCCGATCAATTCCTCGCGGGTCATTCCCGGTTTCCGGGGTATTCCGGAGGTGATGACACAGACATCGGACCCCCGGGTTTTGGCATAATCATTGGTGGACCCGATCACCCGGGTGTCAAAGCCCAACAGGGAGGCCGTCTGGCTTATGTCCAGAGCTTTCCCTTCGGCAAAACCTTCTTTGATATCAACCAATACCAGTTCTTCGACCAATTCCTTACGGGCGATGTTGTCAGCACAGGTGGCACCCACCGCTCCTGCACCTACTACGGTAACTTTCATTTTATGGATATTTTATAAGATGATGAGAATGTAGGCAAATATAGATTATTTGAAGGGAACCTGTGGGGGGGAAGCCCCCGGAATCCCTGCACTGTTTTCCGAAATCCCCATTTCGTTTTGCGATTCGGGCAAAGTAAAAATGGAATAGATTTGAAGGCAAATCAAGGCACATGACCAAGCTGGAACGCATACTCCTTTCTTTGCTCATCCTTTCCTTCGGCCTGCGTTATGTGGATTCCGCCTGGGCAGATCTGATCCAGCTCATGGTTTTTCCTGCCTTAAGTCTTTGGTATGGGGTATTTGGCTTCCTATCGCTGAAGACCCGGCCCTTGTCTTCTTCCTCATTCCTGGTATCGGTGATGGTCGGTCTGCTTTTGGCGGCTGCCCCCATGGGGGCCATGTTCCGGTTCCAGCAATGGCCTGGCCATATCACCTACCTGCTCTTCGGACTTATGTTTTCCTTTGTCGCCCTACTGGTCTTGGTTTTATTGACCGCCACCCAGAAGGGGAAGGACAGGGCAAGGCGCTACCGCCCCCTGATAATCAGAACCTTAGCCTGGTTTCTATTTTGCCTTATTCTCTTTGTCTACCGGCCCTGATCTCTTTGTGACTTCGGGATGCTTTGGGGGAAAAAATGTAGATTTGCGGGGACTGTATCCGGCTTAACTTGCCGGAAATTCGGTCGGGGAAGCGGTTTTGATTCCGGTAATTATTGTTCACTCCTCAATCCATTGCGATACTTATGAATCCAGAGCTCAAAGTCTATAATTCCATTTTGGAGACCATTGGGAACACCCCCATGATCCGGTTGAACCGCCTTTTCCGGGACCTTCCCTGTCCCGTTTATGCCAAGGTGGAAAGTTTCAACCCCGGAAATTCCATAAAGGACCGTATGGCGCTGAAAATGCTGGAGGTGGCCGAGGCCGAAGGAAAGATCAATCCGGGGGGCACGATTATCGAAGGCACTTCCGGGAATACGGGCATGGGACTGGCTTTGGCGGCCATTGTCAAGGGATACTCCTGCATTTTTACCACCACCGATAAACAGTCCAAGGAGAAAGTGGACATGCTCAAAGCCATGGGGGCAGAGGTGATCGTCTGCCCCACCGATGTGGAGCCGGAGGATCCCCGCTCCTATTACTCGGTATCCCGGCGTCTGGCCGAGGAAATACCCAATAGCTGGTATGTGAATCAATATGACAATCTGGCCAACCGTCAGGCACATTATGAGCAAACCGGCCCGGAAATCTGGAAACAGACCCAGGGCAAGGTCACCCATCTGGTGGTGGCTGCGGGAACAGGGGGCACTGTAGTGGGTACGGGCAAGTATTTGAAGGAACAGAACTCCGCCGTTCAGGTCTGGGCCATCGACGCTTATGGCTCCCTGCTCAAGAAATGGTTCGATGCCGGAGAGCTGGATCCTCAGGAAGTCTATCCTTATGTATCTGAAGGTTTCGGGGAGGATTTCCTGCCAAAGAATTATATCCGGGAAGCCATTGACCATTTTGAAAAAGTAAGCGATAGAGACGGGGCCGTAATGACGCGAAGACTGGCCCGGGAAGAAGGAATTTTTGCCGGCTATTCTGCAGGCAGCGTGGTGGCGGGGCTGATGCAGCTGAAGGACAGACTGAAGCCGGGTGACTTCGTGGTCCTTATATTCCATGACCACGGAAGCCGCTATGTGGGCAAGGTTTACAACGATTCCTGGATGATGGACAGGGGATGGCTGGATATGGAGACGGTCAAGGACCTGCTGGCAGGATTGGGCCCTCGCCGGCTGATCACGCTGGGGCTGGGAGATCCCATATCCAAGGCTTTGGACTTTATGAAGAAATACGATGTGGAACAAATACCGGTTATGGAGGAGGGGAAGACCGTGGGCACCGTCACCCAGCATGGCTTGTTCCACCGGATGATGGAAGATCCGGATTGGGCCCGGAAGAGCCTGGCAGAGATCATGGATGCCCCCCTACCTTTGGTGGATTTTGCACTCCCTTTGTCCAAGTTGAGTTATTATGTTTCCCGGGAGAATCCTGCCGTGCTGACCCAGGATGAGGGCGGACAGTTTCATATTCTTACCCAGTATGACGTCCTCGATGCCTTCTCCCGGTCCTGATACCCCGAAAGGGGAAGGGGGGGATCCCGGGCGGGGATTTTTTACCCGCATGCCCCTGATCTTTCCTATTTTGGCAGGATTTCATCTGCTTTTAATGGTCTATGTCTGGTGGATTTTCCGGGAAGACTGGTCAGAGGGAGGATGGGTGCAGGGTTTATGGCTTTCCGCCTATACCGGATGTTGGATCGGGGTCTGCCTGGGCAAGAAGGCTGCGGTATTCGGGTACTGGGGGTTGATGGTGGGTAATCTCATCCTGCTGCTAGTGCTGGACCCGGTGGCCGCTACCAAGTTTGCCGATCCCATGTCCTATATGGATGTGATTTTCAGCCTGATATTGCTGGCCTATTATAAGCGACTCTAAGGAAATAAGATGACCAGGACTTATGTGGACATGCTGGGCAGGGAAATTCGCCTGGACTCGAAGCCAAAGCGGATCATATCCCTGGTGCCTTCCCAAACCGAGCTGTTGGCCAGCTGGGGTATGGAGGAGGAAGTGGTGGGAATCACCAAGTTCTGTGTGCATCCCGATTCCTGGTTCCGGACAAAGCCCAGGGTAGGAGGGACCAAGAACCTGCATTTGGACAAAATCCGGGATCTGCACCCAGACCTAATCCTGGCCAACAAAGAAGAAAATGTCCGGGAACAGATCGATGCCCTCAGCCGAGAATTTCCCGTCTGGGTCAGCGATATCCGGGGGATAAGCCAGGCATTAAATTGGATCCAGGCCTTGGGCCAGTTGCTGGATAAGGCCAAGGAATCCGCCCTTCTCCTCGAGGATCTCTATGGGGCTTTTGCTTCCCTGCACAAAGGGCCGGCCTTAAGGGTGGCCTATGCCATTTGGAAGGATCCCTGGATATGGGTAGGAGGGGACAATTATATTTCGGATATGCTTCGCCTCATGGGATGGACCAATGTGCTGGCGGATCAGGAGCGTTATCCCCGCCTGGAAAGGGAAGCGATCATGGCCCTTTCCTGCGATCTTATCCTGCTTTCCACGGAACCCTATCCATTTTCCGATGCCCATATCCGGGAATGCCGTCGGGAGTTTCCTGGCCAGAGGTTCCGGATCGTGGACGGGGAAATGTTCAGTTGGTATGGATCCCGGTTGAAGCGGGCTCTGCCTTATATGAATGCATTAATTCAAGATCCCTATGGAGACGCTACTTCCCCTGATTAGCCTGATTACCCTATGTCTGAGTGCCGCAGGACTATACCTTCTGTATCGCTCCCTTATTCCGGGTAAATCGAAAAATGATTCCCTTCAGAGCCCCGCATGGATGCAGGAAAGGAAGCGCCTCCAGCAGAAATGGGGCATGGGGCTGCTTATGGCCGGTTTTGCCGGGGGGGTGATTGTCCTTTTTCTCATGGCCTGATCTGCCGGATGTCCATTTTCCAGGGGAAGGGAACCCTGGAATCCTGGCTCGGGGAATATGGATCAAATTCGTAAGAATCGACGAAAAAGGATCATATATAGTTTCTATATTTGGGGCAGCCCGAAAGCTTATGTACAGGTATCTGAATCGTTCCGATTTTCGTTTTCTGCTTTTCCTGATCTTGCTTCAGTCCTTTTTTTTGGGAATGGCGCTGATCTTCAAGCGAATCTGCATGGGAGATTCCCATGAATACGTATATATGGCCCAGAATCTTATGCAGAAGGGCTGGTTCTACAGTGGAAACCCCATATTGCCTGTGCGGGAGGAATATATGACCCAACGGCCTCCCGGGTATCCGCTATTCCTGGCTTTGGTTTACCTTTTGTTTAAGAGTAATTGGGTGGTCATCATTCTGCAGAACCTGCTGTCCATTTTTAACATTTATCTGCTTCGGGACACGATCCGCCGCCTGGGATATTCCCGGAGACTGGACTTTCTGCTGATTGCCCTGGTGGCCCTTTACCCGGCCCAGATGATTCATGCCAGTACCATTGCCCCCGATATACTGCTCCAGTCCGCCGTGCTGATCTATTTTCAGCAGTTCACCCAATTGATCAGTACCCGGCAGTGGCGGTATGGTTGGGGGATGAGCCTGGCGCTGATTGCCGGTATGATGATCAAGCCCGTCCTTTATCCCTTTTGCTTTTTCCATTGCCTGCTCATGCTGTTTACGGCTGCCCGGTTCTTCCATGGCCTGGTCCGTGCCTTTTTCATTAGCCTGCTTCCGCTGTTGGTACTCTTCGCTTATATGAGCTGGAACGGACATAGGACAGGGAAGATTCATTTTTCCTCCAACCAGTCCTTCAACGCGATTTATTATTACTATTTTTATTTCGCCGATACCCGCGGAATAGGAGAGGCCAAGGAATTCCTCCAGGAAGAAAGGGACAGGTTGGAGAGTATACCCCACTTTGCGGATCGCTATGATTATGCCAATAAGCGGGGTATGGCCCTGCTGAAACAGGAATTTTATCCCTATGTTTTTTATCATCTCCGCCATGGGTTGCGTATGCTGGTTGAGCCGGGTAAAGGAGAGTTTGATCTGTTTGTGGGCTCCCTGAGTTTAGGGAAGCTGTATACTGCCGAATCCGGAGGTTTTTATGAGACTATTCGCCATAGAGGATGGAAGGGATTTTTGGACTATCTGGACCGAAACCCCAGCTTCCCCATTATTGTAATCGTTCTATTGTTTAACCTGATCAAAGCCGTAGGCTTGATTCTGTTCTTTGCCTCCAGGCGGATCGATAAGCGAATCAGGACGTTTGTGTTCTGCCTGGTGGCCTATTTTGTGGTCACCACCGGACCCATTGCCAATACCCGTTATTTTCTCCCCATATCCTTGATTGTCTTGGGATGTGCCATGCTGGGCTTTCAAAAGTGGGTGTTTCCCAGGGCGAAAAGGTCGCAAATTAAGACGGGATGAATACGGGGACCTTATATTATTGGCAGACTCGGCTTCCCGGGATCCTGTCCTGGGTACTCATGGCCTTGGCCACCTGGTGGGCCTTTCCCTACTATCAATATTACATTGATCCGGATGCCACGGCCTATCTTACGATTTCCCGTCGCTATGCTCTGGGGGACTGGGAAAGGGCGATCAATGGTTATTGGAGTCCCTGGTCCTGCTGGGGTACAGCCCTGGGTATAAAACTAGGGGGGGGACCGTTCGCTTCGGCCATGGCTTTCAATTTTCTGGGGGCCACGGCTTTTCTTTCCATCAGCCTTAACCTGGCCAGGCGATATCAGCTTTCCCTTCCCTGGATTTGGGGGATGGGAGTCAGCCTGGCCCTTTTTCTGGTATATGCCCAGTTCAAGCAAAGCTTTGATGATATATGGGCCTTTGCTTTTCTGCTGATCAGTTTCCGCCTGATGATCTCGGCGCCCTATTCCCGGAATCTTGCCTGGGCTGTTGGGCTGGGCGCCCTGGGGGCTCTGGGTTATTTTGCCAAAGCCTATGCCTTCCCTTTCTTTGTATTTCAGTTGATCTGTTTTCATTTTTTGGATAGGGATCGCCTTTCCGCTTCATTCCGGATTAAGCGCACTGTCCTGGTGTTGGGGGCATTGTCGCTTTTTATCCTTCCTTGGATTTATCTGCTTCGGGAAAAGTACGGGTTCTGGACTCTGGGTACGGCCGGTATGCTAAACCGCTCCTGGTTTTTGCTGGGATCTCCCCTTTGGAAAGACACGGAAGCGGTATTTCTGCCTCCTGTCTTTGCGGATTCCCCTTATTACTGGGAGGATCCTTACTGGGTAAACGGTCCCACACCCTCTTTCTGGGAAGCGCCAGGGCTAATTTGGAGGCAGATGGCCCGAATGGCATGGAACCTGATCCTTTACGTACAATCATCCGCTGCCCTTTCTGTTTTTTTTCTCCCCGTCTGGATTTTGGCCGTGGGCATTAGCCTAGGATGGAGGAAAAGGCTGGGCTTGCCTTGGTCATGGCAAAAGCTCAGTCTAAGTCTTTTTCTGTTTCCCCTGGCCTATTTTCTTGTCAATTTCGAGCCTCGCTATCTCTGGTATATGGTACCCCTGACCATGATACTGGGGGGTATGAGTGTTCGTGGCCCCTGGTTTTCCTGGTTGCATTCCTGGGAAAAGATTGGGCTCGTGCTAATCTTTTGGGCCAGTTACCTGGCCTATCCTGCCTGGGATATGTATAAGATGTTTGAGGTGGGGAAAGCGGATTATGAGATTGCCCGGGTGCTTCAGGAACGCGGTGTGGAAGGAGCATTTACCCATATGGAATCTCGGGAAAAGGTTCCTTCCCTGGCGCGTATCGCTTATTTTAGTGGTAATCCCATGTACTTGATTCAGCCCCCCGGTCGTCCCTGGGAAGATGTCCGCCAGGCTATGAAAGAGAATGGACTGATTTATTTTTATTCCTTTGGGCCTGATCTACCCTGGGAATGGAAGTCGGAAAGCGGTCAATCTTTTCCCGAAATCCTTGATGGTGCTGTCCCCGGATTTCGGGTATGGAAAATCGGGACCGATACTCAGGCCGAACCCTTGCCTTCAATAGGAAACTAGGCGGGAAATCAGTATATTCGCCCCGAATTTTATTATCTGATTTTAATCCTTTTACTCTCTATGGCATCGAAGAAGATTGTTGACTTGTTGGCAGATCAGGCAGAATACTATTTGGACCACAAGAGCCAAACCATTGAGGCCAGCGCCTTACATGCTCCCTCGCCGGATACCGTGGATAGGATTTGGGCAGGCAGCAACCGGAACATTCAGACTTTGAGAAGCCTGAATACCATATTAAGCCATGGCCGCCTGGCCAATACGGGTTATGTTTCCATCCTTCCCGTGGATCAGGGTATTGAGCACAGCGCTGGCGCCTCGTTTGCCCCGAATCCCATCTATTTTGACCCGGAGAATATTGTCCGTCTGGCCATAGAAGGAGGTTGCAATGCGGTGGCGTCCACCTTCGGCGGATTGGGATCCGTGGCCCGAAAGTACGCACACAAGATTCCTTTCATTGTGAAAATCAACCACAATGAGTTTATTTCTTATCCCAATGGTTATGATCAAATCCTGTTCGGAACCATAAAAGATGCCTGGAACATGGGGGCCGTGGCGGTGGGGGCAACGATTTATTTCGGGTCCAAGGAGAGCCACCGTCAGATCATAGAAATTGCCAAATGCTTTGAATATGCCCATGAGTTGGGTATGGCCACCGTACTTTGGTGCTATCTGAGGAATTCCGATTTCAAAAAGGACGGAGTGGACTATCATGCCGCAGCCGACCTTACAGCTCAGGCCAACCACCTGGGAGTAACCCTTCAGGCGGATATCATCAAGCAAAAATTGCCGACCAACAACGGAGGCTATACGGCCCTTAACTTCGGAAAGACCCATAAGAAGGTATATGAGGGACTGACCAGTGATCACCCCATTGATCTTTGCCGTTATCAGGTGGCCAACTGCTATATGGGCAGGGTGGGACTGATTAATTCCGGTGGGGAGTCCAAAGGCGCCACCGATCTGGCCGAAGCCGTGATTACGGCTGTGGTAAATAAGAGGGCCGGGGGCATGGGCCTGATCAGCGGCAGGAAGGCCTTTCAGAAGCCGATGAAAGAAGGGGTGGAGTTACTCCATACCATTCAGGATGTATATCTGGATGAATCCATTACCCTGGCTTAGTCTGGCCCTAGGTTTAGAATTAAGGCGATGGAGAAAAAAAGAGGCCGTCTCAAAAGTCTGAGGCGGCTTTTTTCATTTTATTCGGAGT
>CAYPQN010000056.1:0-8710 GCA_964412885.1 uncultured Chitinophagaceae bacterium
AAGCCAAAATAAAGGAGCTAACATCAAGGAGTAACGGCTGGGGCAACGAGAGACGGAAGGTAAGGTTATCCCGGTTTATCAAGGGGTGGGCATCTTATTACAGAAAGGCTTATATGAAGTCGGCTTTAGCCCGTATAGATGAATGGTATCGCAGGCGACTGCGTAGGGTAATTTGGAAACAATGGAAACGAGTAAGGACCAGAATGGCCAATCACATCAGGCTCGGCACAAACAAATGGAAGGCTTATCAGTGGGCAAACACTAGGAAAGGGTACTGGCACACCGCTGGTGGTTTCATCCTAGCCACCACGATTACAATCGACCGTTTGCGATCAGCTGGATACGTCTTTCTTTCCGACTACTACCTAAAAGTTAGGCATGGAAGCTAAGGAACCGCCGTATACTGAACGGTACGTACGGTGGTGTTAGAGGACAGTAAGGGAATTAATCCCTTACTTCCTACCCGATGTGCACCTCATATGGCAATTAACCAGGTGACAATAGTTCTCAAGAGGGGGGGGGAGTATATCTCAATTCCCTAGCCGAAGGTTAGAGTTCCACAAAAATATTTCCCCTGGGAAAAGACGAGAGAGTAAATTATGCTTGTTGTAGACCAGTCTTTCATAAGTTTTTTGAGAATCTGTTTGCGGCGCCATTCCCACTATATTCAAAGTCGGTATTCTTTTCTCAGACTTTCCCAATCCTCTTCCAATTCGAGTCCTTTGCCGCGCATGCTTCACTAGGAAAGAGAGATCCCAATCAAGTCTATTGATCTGTGGTTTTTCTGGGTGCACAATCTAGTTATTATATTTATATTTGATCTAAGCGAATATCGGGAAAGCCCGTTTTAGCCGATCGACCATGAAATCCAAATGACCAGTGGAGATCAATTGAATAGGTCTTTGGATTCGACAACGACATTAATATTAGGCATGTGGGCTAAGAAATCCCCAAAAACGGAACGGTATCTAAAGTGAGGGAGAAGGGTAAGAAACCCCACACTTCCTGCTCGATTGGGGTGGCGGTGAGGGAATTTCCAGTCCAGGGAAGAGTCTTTATACTCTGAATGAGGACTGCGGCTTGGGCCTCCGTATACCGGCCATCGAATTCCCGACGATTTCTTTTTACGGGAATACCCCCTTTTCAAATTTATTTTTCTACCTTGTATTAGCTTTTTTCAGGGAATCAATATGTTCTCTTTGGTCAAGAGCGGGATAACTAGGAGTTCCGGGAGCTTTTGGCTGAGCAGTATGGGCATAGGGGAGCGAGAAATAGGGGATTCCCATAACCAGGGCTAAACATAGTCGTCATGAAAAGAATATTTCGATGGGGAGGCAGTCTACTCACCTTTTTCCAATTTGTCATCTCCCATATTCACCTTTTGGTCCACAAACTCTGGGTAGCCAAAAAAGGAATTCCGGCAAAGTATCTGGCTCGGGACTTCATCGACATTGTAATGAGCATAGGCATGCTCATTGTGCTGCAGCTGGGAGCTTTATTTGTATTCTTGTTCCTGCCTCAAGGCAAAGATGTACTGTTGATCATTGCAGAGGATGTAGGTGTTAGCCATCGCTATGGAAGCCTTATTTGGCTTCTTGTCGGCATTTTTCTCTGGAGTGTGGTATCCGAGTATGCCAGTCGATACGCTATTTATGTTTCGGATAATTCAGGTAAGAACCTGACTCAGCAAAGGGTGGTTTGGAGGAAGGCTTTGCAGAAGGCCATCAACGATCTGATCCTCATGGCTCCCTATTTGATTGTGCTATTGGGCTTGCTGATGAACTACCTTCAGGACACGGCCATGACCGGAAAGCAGAAGTATTTGGGATTCGGGGTACCGGCATTCCTTATTTACCTGCTGCTGAACCTGGTGGTACGATACTATTTCAATACACAGCGGGATAAATGGAGGCAAAAGCCAGGATGGTGGCAGCGCATTTTTCTGCTTCCTTTTTGCGAGAAAAAGTATTGTGAGCGCCTCCATGGAATTTATAACGACTATGTCTTTGCTATTCGTAAGCCGGGTCAGTTCGAAGGGGAGCATAGGGAAAGAGCACAAAGACTGACCGATCCCATAGTTTCTCTCCCCGAAACCGAGCGAAACCTCTTTCCCCAGGTTCCCGGAAACCTTAGCGAGGAACAGCGGGTTCCGGATTCTTTCCAGTTCCAGCATTTTGATGAGGAGACGGACCTGGAAGGAGGGTATTATCGATGGACATACCGGATTCCCAATTCTTTTTACCGGACTCTGCACCGCCAGCTGCTGCTCATTGTGTCCATATGCCTGTTCATCTTTGCCGCCATATGTTTCCTTCCGGTGACCGCCTATGGAAGCATAGGATCCCCGGGTTTGCTCATCCTTTCCTTTACCTGCTGGAGCGGTATATACCTCGGAGTGATTTTTCTGGATTATGCGGTATTCCGGCCGGCCTCCCGGGAAAAGAGAACCTGGAAGACTCGGATCATCCGGAGCTTTTCCGTCCGGGCAACTGTTCCCCTACTACTGGTATTCAGTTCCTTGGTCAACTCGGACCATCGAATCCGCTTCAGCCCGGCTTCCGCTGCAGATCTGCGGCCGAGTCAGGAAGAACATTTCAAGCGCTGGGTGGACCGCTATATTCAGGATACGGTATCCCACCAATATGCCAGGAAGTCCGACTCTTCGGTGTTTTACCCCATCACTTTTGTCTGTGCCGAAGGGGGAGCCCTTCGGACGGGTGCCTTTGCGGCCTTGACCCTGAGTCATCTTCAGGATAGCCTGGCCCGTTGTGAACAAGTGAATTTCAAAAATTCGATTTATGCATTTTCCGGAGTATCCGGAGGAAGTCTTGGCGTAAGCTTTTTCAATGCGATTGCTTGTTTGGACACGAATCATCACGGACAGTTCTACTATAGTCAGATGACCCATGATTTCTTTAAAAGGGATTTTCTAGCCCCGGTAATCGGAAAAATGTTCTATGGGGATATTCTCAACTTATTTGTCCCCTGGCAGATTCAGCGATTTGACCGGGCTATTGCCCTGGAAGACGCCTGGGAGGCAGGCTATGAGTCGATTATCAATTCCAGCCATCAGAATTATTTTTCCCGGAATATACTTTCCCTATTCCCCAGGGAGCATTCCTATCCGGCCATATATGTGAACACTACGGAGGTGGAAACTGGAAGGCAGTGCTGGATTACCAATGTGAAACCATCGCCTAGGATGGTCAGAGGTGAACAGAGGGACCTTCTCGGATTCCGGATTGGCGCCGGTATCCGATACAGCACCATGATCAATTTTAGTACCCGATTCCCCTTGTTCTCTCCGGCGGCCACGGTGGTGGAGAGCAGCAGCCGGAAATTCCACTATGTGGATGGAGGATACTATGAGAATACGGGTATGGCGACCATGAAGGAGGTGATCGCTTCCCTGGCGCCCACGATTCGCTTGTATAGATCCATGGGTATTGATCTTCGCCCCAATGTGTTGGTATTGCGGTTCTCCGAAGGAAATGGCAGGCACCAGAACCTAAACTTCGGAAATGAGATTTCCGAGATCCTCTTGGGGATTTATAATACCCGGGCGGGGCGGGCAGAAGTGGCTGAGGCCGAATTAATCCGGCTGGTGGAAGAAGAGTTGGGGGGGGAAGTTGCCACTCTAAGGCTGAGCATGGATAACAGCCAGGTGCCCATGAACTGGGTGCTTTCGAATACCAGTCTAGATAATATCCATAAGGATATTGCCCAGAAATGGGCTTCCCGGTCAAACAATGACCTGAACTCCTTGTATTTTTTCAACAATGGATTTTTCCGGCCTTGGTTCCCCAAGAACTCCCCCTGAGATTAAGGTATGGGCATCTTCAGACAATGAACCCTATCCTCTTGAATCCAGGCCACTATGGCAGAGCCCGATCCCGTGGTCGCCACCACGGGAAAGCCTGCTGAGCCCCGGGGTGAGCTGACTTCCACGACGTGGATTTGTTCATTATGGATAGGGCATAATTGAATCCTGCTGAATATCTGGCCGTCTTCCTCATATAGTTCATTGTAAGCGACCAGGGGATCTCCGTCTTCCGTCAGGGCAAGACCGGCGAACCGACCCTTTCGGGAAATTAGGAGCTTTTGACTCAGGCGATGGGATTCATCGATTTCCCCCAGGTATAAGCCCGTGGCCTGTCCTCCCGTGTACCAGCACAGGAGTGTTCTTGTTTCGCCTGCCAGAAGCAGGGGCCCATTATGTGGGCATCCTTCCAGCTTCCATTGATCTTCGCTGATCCCGGAGGACCTTGAAGCTCTTCCCTCCATCCTGGGACCATGCCAGGCTGATGTCCCTGTGGGAATCCGGATCCAGATCCCGGAATGCCAATTGTATTTCCCCCTGGGCAGAGATGGTTAAAGCAGTCCGGCAACAGGGGCATACCCGGGACTGTATTTTGACGGGTGGTGAAAATCGATTATCCCCTTGAGTTCGGGCAAAATACAAGGGTCTTCCTCCTTCGATTTGAGGGTCGGTGTCCAGCCAGCAGATTCCGACTTCCCCATCGGCCATGCGTTGAATAAAGCCAAACGAACGGGAGTCATCTTCCCTGATTTTATTTCCTATGGATTGAGGATCGGTCCAGCTCCTCCCGCCATCATCGGAAAGGATATACCTAAGGTCCCGGATCCCGAACCGATGTTCCGGGGGAAGGGGTATGGGTTTCATATAAGGCCACCATTGTCCTTTCCCCTCGGAAGGCCAGCCGGGGCATGCCTTCATGGTGAAGGGCAGCTCCAACTTCTAGGGGAATGGATCCGGGTTGGCGGAACACCTCTTCGTTGACATCCCATTGGGCAAATTTGAGGCATGGCTGGCCGAGACTGTCTATTTCCCCCCAGCAGAGCAAGAGATTTCCCTTTGGATCCAAGGCAAAACTGAGACAGGAAGCTTCCCTGTCTGGCTGGGACAGGACAATTGCTGCGGAAGACAGGCTGGTCCCCTTGGGATTCTGGCATCCCCATATCGATATGATCCCCAGGAAGAGAACATAGGCAATCGATGGTTTATTTCGATGAAAACATACTCTGATCATGCTAAAGTGGGTATTTTAATTGAAGTCAAATATAGATCTGACGTCCGGGCGAAGGATGGAAATATGCGGGGGCACCACCGCCATAAGAAGGGGCATTGATGGATATCATGGAACTGTATTTGGTATTTGTTATGTTGTCCATTCCCGCATACAGATCGAAGGTAAATGTTCTTCCAAGAGGCCTTCGGTAACCCCATTTAGTGTTCCACAAAGGGTATCCCTCCATATAATCTGTGTTCCCGTCATTAGGTGAGGTTTTGCCCTTCAGGTGGTATTGCCCATGTATATAGAGACCCGGGCGGGTGATGATTTGAATGGAGCCCTGGACCATCCATGGGGCAGTTCCGGGAATCTGATTACCATGGTATTGGGCGCTAACGTTTCCGTCGGCATCCAGGATTCCGTAATCTATGGAAAGGAAATCGGAATAAGCCAGGGATCCCAGAATCCAAAGTCTTCTAATCCAGGCCTGGTCTTCTTCATGGACGGGTGTCCAGGACAGACTGGCTTCCATTCCCTGATGTCTGGACCTGCCCGCATTGTGATATACCGAAATGCCTTGCTGCACCGATTGGCCGATCAGCTCTCCTTTCATTTGCATATGAAATAGGGCAAGATCAAAGTTCAGACGCGATGGGAGGAGATCTCCTTTGAGGTTCAGTTCATAATTGGTTCCCTTTTCCGCCTGAATCCGGGGATTTACGGTGCCATCCTCTTGTTTGATTTCGGAACTGGAAGGAGGAGAATACCCTGAACTGATGCTTCCATGGAGACTAAGGGCGGGGAGCAGGTGGTGGCTGATGGCTATTCGGGGAGAGAACTGGGGAGCAAATTCTTTTTGACCGGAAAGGGATGGCTGGAGGTAGTCTTTCACTTCATAGCGGAGACCGTTGAAGCTTCCCCCAAGAGTCAGCAGAGTATGGCGATGAAGGGATATTTCGGATTGGGCAAATAAGGCATAATTCTGAAACCGGTAGTCGATATTGGATTGAACCGTCCCTTCGCTTCCGCTATGGTTTTGATATTGACTGCCCTTGGTATTGGCCTGGCTGGCTTCACCTCCCCAGACCAACCGAACAGGGCGCTTTTCCCCGGGTAGCCCCCACTGAAATTCCGTTCTGCCGCCCATGCTTTGGTAATAGTTGCGGATATGGGCAAAAGGCAGGGGATGGTCCAGATCATAGAAGTATGTAAATATGCTGGAGGCGTTTTCCAGGGATTTGGCCAGCGAATAGCGGTGTCCGATTCCCATCCGAGTCCAGTTTTGGTTTCTCCCGGCTTGTTTTTCTTTCTGGCTGGGATGGGCGCGGCTTGTTTTTCTTTCTGGCTGGGATGGGCCTGGCGTCGGTTTTCGTTGAGCTGTTCCCGGGAGAGGGCTCCGGGAATCTGGGATTCCTGAGCGCTGTGGCTGAGGATCAGGGTCAGTCTTTGCCTTTCACTGGGGACTATCTGGAAGTTCCCGGCGAAGAAGCGGCGCAGGTCCTGGCTATGCTCCCGGTAACCCTGGTATTCCTGCCATCCATAGGAAATATAGGTATTCATTTTTTCTCCTCCATGGCGAAAGGCGGCCGACCAGCGCTTCAGCCCATCGCTCCCGAAGAGGCCGCTTATTTCCAGGGATTATTCCTGATAGGCCGCCCTTTGGAGCTGGAATCGGATGACCCCGCCCGTCCCCCCTCCGTAGAGGCTGGAGGCTGGACCTTTCATGATCTCTGCTGACCCCAGGTTCTGGACGTCGATAGCCTCCAGGCGGCTGGTCCCATCCGCCTCGGAAATGGGGATCTCATTGAGGTATATTTTGACATTCCGTATTCCCCAGGGGGCGCGGATCCCTTGGCCCCGGATGGAAATACGGGATTCGGAAAGATTGCTTTGGTCCATCTGAACCCCTGGTATGCAGTTGAAGGCGGATTGAAGGCTGATTCCATTGCCTTGTCGAATCTGTTCTCCGCGAATCACGGCAATGGCCCCGGCAGTTTCCCGGTTGGATCTAGAGGTGGAATAGGCGGTGACCCGAACTTCGGAAAGAGAAACGGATTCTGGACTAGGGCTAATTAGGATCTGCGATCTATGGGGGTCAATCTCGACTTCCTGGCTTTCATAGCCCAGACGATAGAATTGCCATCGGGTCTTTTCGGCAGGCATAGGGAATTCAAATCGGCCATCGCTTTGACTGTAGCGGACTATGGAGGAATCCAGGGTGCGTATCATTACCTGTCCCAGAGGACGGCCATCCTGGATGTCGATAATCTGCCCAGTCAAGGTTTGGGCAAAAATCAGGGGGAAGGGCATGCCGATCAGCATTCCCAATATAAGTCCAGTGAGGACATAAGGGGAAATTTTCTAGTTCATAATAGTGATGCAGTGAAGGGATCTGAAGGCACAGGCAAAGGGCTTTGAATTCCTATGGAGATAGGAATTCAGGGCAAGGGCCTGATCCCCGAAATGGGTTATATAATCCTATTCTAGGGCATTTTAAGGTGCAGTCTATTCCCTTTGGACTTGTCCAAAGGAGGAAGGATGAATCAGGTATAAGACCTGGGGATCAGAGGGTGGGGGGCTTGAAAATAGAGCAAAGGATTTCCTCTCCCTTAGAAGTGGAGTAAGGAGGGAACTTTCCCGCTTCGGCATAAGCGAGGGGACGGAGTACCCATTCGGTGATCATGGATGCCCAAGGGATCTCGAAGCGGATATCTTTTGTATGGCTTGACTGATCCTGGCTTTCCTGGTCCATTTTTTTTTGGCCAACTGGCATTTGCCCTGGCATTTCAGCCTGGGTTTATCCAGATTCTCGCAACGGGACAGATAAGGGCTGGGATCCAGCAGGAGAAGAGAATGACTGAAGGTTTGCAAAACCAAGGCAATAAGAATGATCAGTATGGGAAAAGGCCTATGGGAAACCCGCTGTATCACGCGCCTAAGGTACAATATAAAAGGGGGTAGATCAATAGTTTAGTTGGGGGAAGGGGTGCAGGTCATTTCAGACTGAACGGGGAAAATCTGGGCAATAATCTTTTGATTGTTAGGAATCCTAAATATATTTGTCCTGGCGATATTGCCGAAATCTCAAAAAAAATTGATGGATTATGGAAAAGTCGGTTTTTTATCACGCCGGATGTCCCGTTTGCGTCAGTGCGGAACAGGATATTATTCAGCTGATTGGCAGGGAGAATGTGGAAGTGGTGCACTTCGGTCAGGATCGCTCCCGAATCGAAGAAGCCGAAAGGGCTGGAGTGAAGTCTGTGCCCGCTTTGGTAACCCCGAGCGGACATGTGCTGCACATTAACTTCGGCGCCTCTATGGAAGAGGTCAAAGGCTAGAGAAAAGGCCCCGATTCCTGAAATGGATGGGGCCTTTGCCTTTCGATTCCCTTAGACCGAATCTGCTACGAGAACCCTAATCTGTTTACTGATTTCCCTTCTGTACTCAAAAGGGATCAATGCCCAAACAATGAACACATTACCCTCCAGGCAAATTGCCGTCTGGGATACCTATGTGGCAAGAAAGGACGGCAGAATCATGAATTTCGATATTTTGGTTCTGGCAGATGCATATTTCGGTGATACCCACCCACTTTCAGGGCGGTTTTCTCTAGATAGACATGACGTAAGCCTCCGAGCAAGTACATATTTTGGCTTTCGAAGATGGGGTATAGTTTT
>CAYPQN010000057.1:0-8342 GCA_964412885.1 uncultured Chitinophagaceae bacterium
CTAAGTCCTTTTTCGAAAATGAATCCCCCCATGGGTTCTGCAATCAGGAATAGGGAACCTTGCTCCAGGAACTGGGGTCCTTTAATCCGGGGTGAGATTTTCCCTTTGTCCCCTTCCCCCTTTCTAGGGGGAAAATCGGCCCAGAAAGAAGAGGACGGTATAGGTGCTGAGCTGATAAAAGGGACCCTTAAAGGCGAAGTCGGCACCGTGGGTGGCCCAGGGAAGCATAAGAGCATACACCGGGACACCAGATTCCCCAAGGACTTTCTCCAGCCGTTGGCTGTGCTCCCAGGCCACCAGCACATCATTTTGTCCATGAAGGAGCAGGGTGGGCGGGGATTCGGGTCCCGCGAACAGGATGGGAGAACTTTCGGCATAAAGCCCGGGAAGGGCGGATAAGGCCCCCCCCAAATAGGTTTCCAGTACGTCCACCGAGTTATAGACTCGGGCAGGATTGCGGTATCCCCAGATCATATCTGCCGGCCCATAATAGCTGATCACCCCCCTCAATCCCGATTCGCTTCGGCTATAGGCTTCCAGCAGGGCGATCTGGGCACCGGCAGAACGGCCCAATAGAAAATAGGCCCCGGAGTCTAGTCCCCATTCCTTGGACTTTTGCTTCACAAAGTCCAAGGCAAGCTGAAGATCTTCCCGGGTAGCGGGAAAAGGATGTTCCGGGGCCAGCCGGTAATTCAGGGCCACCACTCCGTATCCGAAGGACTGGATTTGCCCATATAATGGATTTAGCTGACGGCTGTTCCCTCCCTTCCAGGATCCCCCGTGTACGGCCATCACCCAGGGGCGGGGTCCAGGGAATCCGGGGTCGGCCGGATAATAATCCAGGCTAAGGGCCTGAAGGCTGTCATAAATCCATACCTGTGGACGAGGAGCCGGAGGAATCAGATCCAGGGATCGAATCCAAGAGTATGGCGGATGGGGCAATACAGTTCCCTTCCCTAAGGCACCGAATGCCTTTTCCAGGTCAAGGGGCAGTCGCCAACCGATACGGTAGGCCTGCGCCATAGGCAGGCCAAAGCCCAATATCCCCATCAGGGCCAGAGCCAGGCGAAGAATTCGGAATCGGGGATCTTTCCAGGACCAGGCCAAAATAGCCGCTAAAAGCCCTATGCCCAACCACCCGTATTCTGTAGCGGGAATGGCCAGATACCAGATCCATAACCGGGGTGCCGGAACCAGGCTCAGGGTGCTGAACAGGGCCAAAAGGACCAGCAATCCGGAGGCGACCTTTGTTCTGCTTATCATGGCCGGGAGCTTAGAGATGAAAATAGGGATTCCAAGGCCCAGGCTTTGGTCCTTCTTTCTTCCCATTCCGCCAAGGGGTCGCTGTCAAAAGTGATGGCCCCCCCGGTCTGATAGCTCCACTCGCCCTCTCCCTGATCATAGAAAAGGCTGCGGATGTTCACGTTAAAATCAAAATCTCCATCGGGACGGATATAGCCTACGGTCCCGGAAAACAGCTCCCGGGCTACGGGCTCCATTTCCTGAATCAGCCGAATCACTTCTCTTTTAGGCGCCCCGGTCATACTCCCCATGGGGAAGCTATACCTTATAGGGTCCAACAGCCGGGATTCGGGGGATTGTATCCCCTCAATGGTCGAGATCATCTGGAATACTTGCGCAAAGGCATGAATACCCATGAGCTCGGGAACGCGCACGGATCCCGGCAGGCAAAATCGACATAGGTCATTGCGCATAAGGTCCACGATCATCAGGTTTTCGGCCTGGTCCTTGGAGGAATGCTTCAGGCCCTGGCGCCGCGCATGATCTTCCTCGGGGGTTTTCCCCCGGGGTGCCGTGCCTTTAATCGGCTGAGCATATATGCGGTCTTCACGGCGGCATAGGTAACGTTCGGGACTGGCCCCGATCATGACCTTCCCCTCCCCCTGGTAGTAGGCGGAAAAGGGGGCCGGGGATCGAGTGCCCAGCAGGACAAAGTAATCCTGTGGACTCTCCCATTTCCCCCGCGCCATGGCCTGCACGCAAAAGTTCAACTCATAGACATCTCCCAGAACTATGTGTTCCTTGATGAGCCGAACTCGTTCCAAGTACTGATCCAAACCAAGGCCATCCTGAAAATCGAGATTCAAAGAAGGGCTAATCAGGGGAGTTGGGAATTCCAGGATGCGGTCCCAGACCTGGTGCGGATCCTGGCCCTCGACCTCAAGATAAATCCTGTCCTCCCCTCGGGGTTTGTAAATCAGCCACTGGGGACGGTAGAACAAACAGGGGTGGTAATTCAGTCTTCCCGGACGGGGAGGCGGAAGACCAGGTTCCAGAAATCGATGGTATTCGTAGCTGATATGTCCAAAGTACCAATCCGGGTACCGGGAAAATGCATCTTCCAGTTCCTCAAGCTGAGTGCAGCGGTGGACATCAGTTCCGGCTGCTGCGGCCAGGAAATCATAGTGACCATAAGGATCCTCAAAGTCATGGGAATCCAGAAAATGGATATAGGCCATAGAGGACCAAAGCCCAAGGATCTTTCGTTTCAGCTCCTTCAGGGGTATGTCCGGAAGGGCAAAGGAAGAGCTGAGCCGATTTTCTCCCCCGCGAACCATTAAAACATGTCGTCGTCATCATCGAAGTCGTCCCCCTCGGAAAAGAAGCCAAGATCTCCGAACTCCTCATCGACCTCAAAATCATCATCCGCCTTTTTGGGCTTTTTCTTCTTGGTGGATTTACCCTTGGATACCGGCAGATCAAACTCTTCAAAATCCTCGTGGAGTTCAAAATCATCAAATTCCGCATCCAGGTCCAGGTCATCCAGCTCCAGATCCTCTTCCAGAGGCCTTCGCGGCGCCTTTTGTTTGGTAGTGGTCGCCGCCTTCTTCCGCGCATTGGCCTTGCCCTCCTCCGCACCCGGCTTCTCCTTTACCGTCCGAGGAGCTTTGGCAGACTTCTTCACAGCAGCCTTCTTCAGGGGGGCTGCGGGCGCCGGCTTAGCGGCCGCCTTCTTCGCATTGGTTTTGTTAGCCTTGGACTTCATAGCGCACATGCAATTGATGGCGTAAAATTTTAACTGTTTATCGAAATTCCCAAATTTTTCGCGGAAAAAAGCCCCCTTTTTTTTAGGACAGTACGGGGAGGATCTGATCCCTGCCGGTTCCGTTGGAAACATAGGCCACTGGGGTGTTCAGATATTCCTCCACAAAGCGGATGAAAGACTGGAAACCAGACTCGGTATCCTCAAATCGGGAAGATTCCGAAACCGGAGCCTTCCAGCCCGGGAAGGACTGATAAACCACTTCCAGGGACTCTTCTCCCAAGTCGTAGGGCAGCTGTCGGGTCTTCTGGCCCTGTATTAGGTAATCCGTGGCTACGGACAATGGATCAAAACTGTCCAGCACATCGGCTTTGGTCAAAATCAGCTTAGTGACCCCGCTGAGCATGATCGCATACCGAAGGGCCACCAGGTCCATCCAACCGCATCGGCGGGGCCTTCCTGTAGTGGCCCCGAATTCATGGCCAGCCTCCCTTAGGCGCTGTCCCTCCTCCCCATGCAATTCCGTGGGAAATGGTCCGCTTCCGACCCGGGTGCAATAGGCCTTAGTAATCCCATACACCTCCCCGATACGGGAAGGCGCCACGCCCAAGCCCTGACAGACGCCGGAGGCAATGGTATTGGAAGAAGTCACGTAGGGATAGGTGCCGAAGTCCAGATCAAGCATACTTCCCTGTGCCCCTTCGGCCAGGACAGACTTGCCGGCACGGAGTTGGTCGTCAATCCAGTATGCCGAATCCACGGTTTGCAAGCCGCGGATGCGTTCTATGGATTCCATGAAGGCCAGCTCCCATTCCGTGAAATCGGGAACATATTCATATGCGGAAAGCAAGGCCATATGTTTGGCCTTCAATTCGGCATATCGGGTATCAAAATCCGGAAGGAAAAGATCGCCGACCCGGATTCCGTTGCGCCCGGTTTTGTCCATATAACAGGGACCTATGCCTTTCAGGGTGGAACCGATCTTCCGACCTCCTTTGGCATGTTCTGAGGCGGCATCCAGGGCCCTATGGGTGGGCAGTATAAGATGGGCCTTGCGGGCTATAAGTAAGCGGTCTTTGAGATCAGGAGCCAGGGGCAGGACGGTATCCAATTCCCGGGCAAAGGTGACGGGATCAATGACCACTCCATTTCCGATCAGGTTCAGACAACCGGAATGAAGCACTCCGGACGGTATGGTGTGAAGGACTACTTTTTTCTCTCCTACATACAAAGTATGCCCGGCATTGGGACCTCCTTGAAACCGGGCAATAACCTGGTAGCGGCGTGCCAGAAAATCCACGATCTTGCCTTTCCCTTCATCGCCCCACTGCAAGCCAAGCAAAACATCAATCTTGTTCATATCAGTAAAATAAAATTAGGATAGCCCTTCTATTTTTTGGCCCACAAATCTATACCCAATTCCTGTTCCTCTGCGAATATATTTCCAAAGGGGCAGGACTTCCCCATTTCCCTGCGAAGATAATCGGAGGCTGGGACAATTTTTGCGAACTTTGGCCGATCCCAGTTATGTCCGCCGCAAAACTGCTCCTCACCGTGGAATCCACCCAGGATTACTTCTTTTCAGGCACCGCCCTGATGGGAATGACCTGTCGGCTTCCGGACTACCGGATGGGCTGGAGACTGAACCAGTGTCTGAACACTGCCTTCTATCGGAACCGCGAGTTGGACCTCCACATGCAGAAAGCAGGCGAAAACCCGATTTTCAGCATATTCGTCTACGATTTGCCCCTGAGTGCCGGGGTATACTACCTCTATCAACTCCGGAAAGGCAACGCCCATCTGATTCCTGATCTGCCCAATCTGGACTATCTATGGCTGTTCAAAAGCAATCAGCCCCAAGATGAAGCAGAATTCTTTCTCCCCTATGTCCGGCAGATCCCCGAGGTTCAGTTCGCCCAGATCTATTCTCCCCACCAGCTCAGATCCCGGTCGAATCTCATCCTTTAGGATGGATCCGCAAATTGACCGACCGGGAAGGTCGGATTGGCCCCAATTGGGGAAGCGAATACGGGCTTTCGCGGATGGACAAGGTTGACGCAGGGTTCAGCCTCCCGGACATCCCCCTTCTCTACCCCCTTATAGGGGGATTCAAAATAAACCCTGGCGGGCTTTTTCCCTGTCCTTATTTTTCTATTTTTGTCCCTTGTCAAATTGTATCGCATGAATTTTCGCAAGTTGAACAATCTGGTGGGCTGGTTAATGTTTGCCACCGCCGCCCTTGTGTATCTGTTGACGATGGAGCCGACAGTGAGCTTCTGGGATTGCGGGGAGTTTATTTCCGCCGCCTTTAAGATTGAAGTGGGACACTCGCCAGGTGCCCCTCTTTTTATGATGATACAACGGGTTTTTGGCATTTTGGCCGGATCCAATCTGGAATCCGCAGCCAAGTGGATCAACTCCTGGTCGGCCATAGCCAGTGCGGGAACCATCCTGTTCCTGTTCTGGACCATTACGCATTTTGCCACCCGACTGATCGTAGGCCGGGATAAAGAACCCGAAGGCAGCCAGGTGTGGATGATTCTGGGATCCGGAGTTGTCGGTGCCTTAGCCTATACTTTTTCCGATACGTTCTGGTTTTCGGCCGTGGAAGCCGAGGTGTATGCCACCTCGTCTCTGTTCACTGCCGTCGTGTTCTGGGCCGTGCTCAAATGGGAACATGTGGCCGACGAAAAATATGCAGACCGATGGTTGGTCCTGATCGCCTACTTAATGGGACTTTCCGTCGGGGTCCACCTGCTTAACCTGCTGACCATACCCGCGGTGGGCATGGTCTATTATTTCCGTCGGTTCAAACCAAGCCTCAACGGGGCCATCCTGGCGTTCCTCATCAGCTGCGGGGTGCTGGCCTTTGTTCAATTCGGCGTGATCCAATGGATTCCCTCCCTGGCCGCCCAATTTGACTTGTTCTTCGTCAATAATCTGAGGCTGCCCTTTGACAGCGGTGCCCTATTCTTTATCCTACTGCTGATTGCCTCCCTGATCGCTGCCCTGATCTGGGCCCAGAAAACCCGGCGTGTTCACTGGCATACGGCCATACTCAGTCTGCTGTTTATCCTGATTGGATTCTCTTCCTATATGGCACCCATGATCCGCTCCCGGGCCGATGTCCCCATCGATATGACCAATCCGGACAACGCGATCAGCCTGCTCTCCTATCTCAAACGGGAACAGTTCGGATCCCAGCCCCTGTTCTCTGGCCCGGATTTCACCTCCAAACCCATAGAATATTCAGTGACCGGACATTCCTATGCCCGTTCCCAGAAAGACGGCAAGGACTATTACCGGAATGTAGGCGACAAAATCAAGCAGGAATTTGCCTCTTCAGATAAGCGGATCTTCCCCCGCGTGCACAATATCAACGACCCCTCTCATATTCGGTTCTACAGGGAATACCTGGGATTGGCCGAAGGGGAAAGACCCAGCTCTGCCGACAATTACAAGTTCTTCTTCAATTATCAGATAAACTGGATGTGGTGGCGCTATTTCATGTGGAACTACGCAGGACGCCAGAACGACTTCCAGGGTCAGGGCGAACCCAAGAACGGGAACTGGATTACAGGAATCAAAGCCTTCGATAAATATGTGCTGGGACTGGGAGATATGGACCTGATGGCCAAGGGCTACAAGGACAATCCCGCCAGAAACCATTTCTATCTTCTCCCCTTCCTCCTGGGAGTTCTGGGATTGGTTTTTCAGTTCAACCGACACAGGAAGGACGGGATAATCACCTTGGTACTCTTTTTCTTCACCGGAATCGCCATTGCCATTTACCTCAATATGACTCCGCTTCAGCCCAGGGAGCGGGACTATGCGTTCGCGGGGTCCATGTATGCCTATGCCATCTGGATCGGTTTGGGGGTACTTATGGTTCATGAGTACCTGTCCCGATGGGTCAAGGGAAGTCCAGGGATAGCCCTTTCCATAGGCTTATGCCTTATTGCGGTCCCTGCACTGATGGCCAAGGAAGGTTGGGATGACCATGACCGGTCGAAAAAGACTCTGGCCTGGGCTACTGCATATAATGTGCTCAGCTCCGTGGATTCGAACGCCATACTCTTCACCTTTGGCGATAACGACACCTATCCCCTATGGTATATTCAGGAGGTAGAGGGATACCGAAAAGACGTCCGCCTGATCAATATGAGCCTTCTGGGCATAGACTGGTATATCGATCAATTGAACTATAGAGTCAATGATGCCATGCCTGTGGATATGATCTGGGACCGTGAGCATTATCTGGGCGATCGCAGGAACTACTTGATGCATTATAAGCTGCCTAATGTTCCCGAGAATCGCCATTTTGACCTGATCGAAATCTGCAACTTCATCATCAGCGATGATGCCAATGCCAAGCTGACCATGATGAATCAAGAACAGCAGAACTTCCTGCCCACCCGGAACTTCAGCCTTCCCACTCCTTCCCTTGAGGAAATGATTGCCCGGGGGTTGATTGCGCCGGAAGACAGCAACAAGTATGTATCCGGCCTTCAGTTCCACTTCCCTAAAGAAGTAGCCTACAAAGGGGATCTTGCTGTCTTCAATATACTGGCGGCGGCGGCCCGAAACGGTTGGGATCGGCCGATATACTTCGGGGGGGGGCTGCCCCGGGATAACTATGTGGGTATGAATGAGAACCTCAAACTGGAAGGCTTGGTCTACAGGGTAGTGCCCTACAGGCAGGCCAATCCCACTCCCTCCCCATTCGGTGAAGTGGGTATGTTGGACCTGGACAAGAGCCTGGGCCTGTTCATGAATACCTATCAATGGGGCAATGCCCACCGGGACGATGTTTACTTCGATGAGAAGAATCGCATCATGTTTGCCGCCTACCGGATTAATGCTTCCCGCCTAGCGACGGAACTCGGTATGGCAGGCCGCACCGAAGAAGCAGTGGCCGTACTGGATAAGGTAATGGAGAATATCTCTGAGTCCTCTTATCTCTACGATGCCACAGCCTATTATATAGCGGTCGCCTACTATCAGATCGGAGAACTGGAAAAGGGCGCTGACCTGGCAATGAAGCTGGCGCGAAACAGTGAAGACGACATCCATTATATCCTTTCTCTGCCCCGGGCTAGAAGGCAACAGTGCCTGGGAGATGTGCAAAGAGATATGACCATTATCAATGTCCTGTCCTCTACGGCCGAGGGCGCCGGGGATACCGCCACGGCCCAGAACCTTCAAAGCCGGATGACTGCCCTTTCCGACAAAGTAAACCAGAATATGGACCTGTCGGGACTTCAAAGATAAATCCGCTTACCCCTTTACATAAAGGCCGTCTCTCCATAGAGGCGGCCTTTTATCTTTCCTACGAAAT
>CAYPQN010000058.1:0-7908 GCA_964412885.1 uncultured Chitinophagaceae bacterium
AGGCCAAGGACAGGCTGTCTGAAAACCAGCCCCCGGAAGGATAGGAAAAACTCTGAGCCTGCACCCCACGGAAGGGAAAAAGAATAAGCAGGACCAAAAACAGCAGACCCAAAATGCCGCATCTAGAAATGAATGGACTCATAACAGAGAAAATGGATAATAATCTGAAATGGCTACAGACTCCTCGAAAAGCTTATCCCATTCTCCATAAACCGTCTCGACAAACCCGTATAACTCCACCAAAAGAAATCCGGCCAAGAATATAATTCCTCTTCGACCTTTGTGGGACTATGTCCCACCAAACTCCTTTAGAAAGATTAAATTAAGAAAATCCCATCGGGCAAAAACTCTTTTTCCAGGAAAGCCCAAGGGAACTGTTGCCAGTATTTAGGGTCAATGAGTTACACATAAGGGGGAAATGGATTCTAATGCCTCTAGTCTCCAGAATAACCCTAAATAATTAACTAGAACGCTCCTGAATATAAAATCATCCATCCTTTGGGAACTGCCCTTTATTCTTTTCCTCCCCATTGAAGGATCTTCCGATATTCCTGGGGACGCACCTTGCCTACCGAGAGACGGGAAAGCCGAATCAGATCCATCTCCCGGAAAAATGGATCCGCTTTCAGTTTGGCCAGGCTTACCGGTCGCTTCAGAGCAAAAGCCGGTTCCACGTCCACGGCCACCCATTGGGGATTTTCCGCTGTCGGATCGGGGAATGCTTCCCGAACCACCCGGGCCACGCCCAGAATTTCCCGCCCCTGATTGCTATGATAAAAAAGGCAAAGATCTCCTTTCTTCATAGCCTGCAAATTATTCCGGGCACCATAGTTCCTCACCCCATCCCAAACCGTCCGTCCATCGCGAACCAGATCAGACCAGCTGTAGGTGGAGGGCTCGGACTTAATCAACCAATAATTCATCGCGGACTGTCTTTTTTGTATTGAATTTGTTGATTTAGGCAACCAATGTACAAATTAAAGGACAACTACCATATCATTGCGAATCAGCTAAGCCTAATTTTGAGTGCCAGGAAAAGTATCCCGCTGGCCTGAAAAAGAAGTCTCGGTCTTTAATTTCGAAGTTGTTGGATATGAACCGTTGAATTCTGCCATTCATGTTTTCCGCTTGAGAATTCTGCCTTTATTAAAATAGTTGACAACGTCAGGCAGGTGTTTCTCCATCGTTTTACTTCCTGCTTTGAATGCGAGTATTTGATGTTGGAGTACATTGACGCACCAATTATCCAGGTCATGTTCCACGAGGTCTGATCCCGACAAAGGTTTCTTCCGTGACACCAATTTCTCAACCCCTGTATCAGGTCTTGTGCCGTTCCGCGAATCCGTAATTTCCTCGTACTCCCTGATGTCCCTGGCCGCGGGAGCAGACTCCAGCCTTCGATTTCCCATCTAGAGTGGACAGAAACTCCTGGCATGCCTTGCCACAAACTGGCCCCGGAAATCTCCCTTCGAAATAAAGACAATGCAGAATAGGGTCGTCTCAGCGGTCGTTAGGCTTTCCGATTCAACAAATATTCAGTGAGTTCCCTCAAAGGCTGTTTCCTATCAGACTGTACGGGAACCGATTCCAGGCACTGGAAAGCCTTGGCAGAAAGTTCTTCCATGCGCAGTCTGCATTCCTCTGCCGCTCCGATATCGACGAAGAACCGCGTCATCTCCCGGACTTTTACCTCTTCTTCTTCCTCCATGACCTCCTGTATGTATCGGCGTTGATCCGCATCCGCCCTTTCCATGGCCCGGATCCAAAGAAAGGTCTTCTTGTTGGCCCGGATATCTCCACCTGTCTGCTTGCCCATTTCCTTTCCGTTTCCGAAAGCATCCAGATAATCGTCTCGGATTTGAAAAGCCATGCCCAACACCTGGCCGAATGTGTACAGACGGGAGGCCGCCCCTTCACTTGCTCCCCCAATCATGGCACCCATCTGCATGCTGGCCCCCAAAAGGACGGCCGTCTTCAAACGGATCATTTCCTCATACTCAGCCAGACTAACGACTTCCCTCTGCTCAAAGTCCATGTCCATTTGCTGCCCTTCGCATACTTCCCGGGCCGTGCGCACAAATAGTCGAAGCACCGGGCCCAGCATACTGCCCAGGCCGGCCAATTGCTCAAAGGCGTAAATGTTCATCACATCCCCGCTCAGCAGGGCGGTGGAATCCCCGTAATAGGTATGCACGGTGGGTTTCCCCCTGCGCAAAGGAGCATGATCCATCATGTCATCATGGATCAGGGTGAAGTTATGGAATAACTCAATAGCCATAGCGGCCTTCCAGGCGTCATCATGGACGGGCGAAAAGAGCTCACAGCCCATCAGGCACATGACCGGCCGCACTCTCTTCCCACCCAGACCCAAAAAATAGCGCCCGGGTTCATACAGATTCTCGGGAGCAAGGGGGAAGGGCATATGGGTGTCCAAATAGGTTTCAAAGCTGCTGGCCCATTCCTTAAATGTCTTCATGTCTATCGCTTATCTTTTCGTTTCTTGTTGCCTTTCCGCCCGGTCGGGGAAGGCCGCGGATTCCGGATGGAATTTTCCTCATCCCGGGGACGCAACGGGCGGCCTCTCAGGGAAACCAGGGCAAAATCAATCTGTCGTTTGGGCAGGCTAGTCGCCACTACTTGGATTTCCACCGGATCTCCTATGGAAAAGCGCAGTCCGGTGTGTTGCCCAACCAACGAATAGCTCTGTTCATCGAGGGAAAAAATATCCATGGGAAGCAAGTCTCCAATGGAAACCATACCCTCGCATTTGTGTTCGGTGGTCTCCGCCCAGAATCCGAAACTGGCCACTCCACTGACTACGGCAGAAAACACTTCCCCCACATGGTCCTGCATAAACTCTACCTGCTTATACTTCTGAGCTGCCCGCTCAGATTCGACGGCCTTCTTCTCCTGATCGCTGCAGTGACGGCAGATCTGCTCCATATTCTTAATGGCTTTGGCCCTCCCTTCCAGGGCCTCATGTAAAAGTCGGTGTACCAACACATCCGGATAGCGGCGGATGGGCGAAGTGAAATGGCAGTAATTCTCAAATCCTAGCCCATAATGACCGATATTCTCTGTCGAATATACTGCTTTGGCCATAGTGCGGATCCCCAGGCTTTCCAGGACATGCTGATGATCGGTTCCCCGGATCTTGTCCAGCATCTCATTGAAGGATTGGGCTATGGTCTCCGGTGTATTGAGCAGAATCTTGTATCCCATTCGGCCCGCAAAGGATGCGAACAGCGAAAGTTTTTCCTGATCGGGGAGATCATGGACCCGGTAGGGAAAGGGTAAGGGCTTCTGCTTATACTCCTGCCGGGACATAAACTCAGCTACCGTACGGTTGGCAAGCAGCATGAACTCCTCGATTAGCTGGTGGGATTCCTTGCTCTCCTTGACCAGCACCCCTATGGGTCTGGCCTCCTCATCCAGCTGAAACCGGGCTTCCTGGGAAGAAAAATTAATGGCTCCCTTCCGAAAACGCCGGCCCCGGATTTTCCGGGCAATCTGGTTCATCTGCCTAATAGGAGAAGCCCAATCATCTTCCTTTCCCTCCAGGATTTCCTGGACCTCTTCATAGGCAAAGCGTCGCTGAGACCGAATCCGGGTTTTTCCTATCCAATGGGACCTGATCATCCCCTCATGGTTCAATTCAAAAAGGACAGAAAAAGCATACTTGTCCTCGTCCGGCCTCAGTGAACAGAGTTCATTGGAAAGTCTCTCTGGAAGCATGGGAACAACCCGGTCCGGCAGGTATACACTGGTTCCCCGTTGATAAGCCTCCCGGTCCAATGCCGTACCCGGTCGGACATAGTGGCTGACATCTGCTATATGTACCCCAAGTTCAAACCAACCTGATTCCAAGGGTCTGAAGGATAAGGCATCGTCAAAATCTTTGGCATCGGCCGGATCAATGGTCACCGTGGGCACTCCTTTCAAATCCCTCCTTCCTTCCATATCGCTCACCTGCTCCGGTATCCGGGCCGCTTCCTCCAGCACTTCATCTGGGAATTTTATAGGGAACCCATTTTCCATCAAAATTCCCTTCATGGCGATCTCATTGAGACTGGCATGGGTGATCACGGAAACCACCTCTCCTTCAGGCTTCCTTTTGTGGCTGTCCCAATCCTTCAGACGCACCACCACCATATCGCCGTCTTTGGCCCCATGCAGCAGGGACGGGGCCACATGGATGTCTACAGGCATCCGCGGACTGTCGGGCACCACAAAGGCCGTATTGTTCTTCACCATGAGCAAACCGGCAAATTCGGTTTGCTTGCGCTGAATCACTTCGATGACCTGACCTTCCCTTCGCCCTCCCCGGCCTCTGGATTCAAAGAGCTCCACCCGGACCGTATCTCCGTTCAATGCCGTACCCAGATAGGAAGGGGATATTAGTATGTCCTTGGAAATCCCTTCCGTGATCACAAATCCCATCCCACCTCGGGTAATCTCCAATCTTCCGGTAAGCGTCTGTCCCTGAAGCAGCCTTTTAGGGGACCTTTTGGACTCCGTCTTCCGTCCTGTGTTCCTTCTTTTCTTCTTCATCCGGGTTTCTCATTTAAGAATTGGTGTTCGGCATCGATATACTGGAAGACGCGATTCAGGAAATCTTCCTCCTGGTCCAGGAGAATTTTCACTTCAATGGGAATGACGACAAAATCAAGGCCAAGGGATTGAATCAGGGGCTGAAATCGCCGTAGTCGGGCGGCATCTTTCTCCGAAGTGACCATGACTTTTGTTTCCCGGCCCAGGGATAACCACTGTCGATGCCAGCCTCGAATATCTTTTTCGCTGAAATCGTAATGATCTGCATAGGGTTTAAAATGAATGTCTCCGGACAGGGTGGACAAGTGATTCCGCAATGCTTCCGGTTCAGCGATGCCCGTAATCAAAAATAGACAATTATCCGAAACTTCCCTTTCCTCTCCTGTCCAGAGATCATAGGGCGGACCATATTGTACCGAACTAAAATAGACCTGTTGGCCGGCCCCTGGGGCCAGAGACTCCACCCAGGCAGCTCTTTCGTCCAGGCCAAGATCGGAAGGGCAACGGGAAACCACGATCATATCCGCCCGGGCTGCCTCTTTTCTCCCCTCCCGCAAACGTCCCATGGGCAAGATATAATCCCGGGTATAGGGGCGGTCATAGGTGGTAATCAGAATCTGCAATCCCGGCTTGACTCTACGGTGCTGAAAGGCGTCATCCAAAACAATGACCTCCGTATCTGGCCGGGCCTGAAGGAGCATGGGTATGCCCAATAGCCGCTGCTCGACCACCGCCACGGGGATCTGGGGAAACTTGATCCAATACTGCATAGGCTCGTCACCGATAGTCTGGGCAATGGAACTGCTATCCGCCAGGACAAAACCGCGGGTCTTACGTTTGTAGCCTCTACTCAGCACCGCGGGAACATAGCGAGGCTGAATTCTCCGAATCAGAAATTCCACATGGGGGGTCTTACCGGTGCCCCCTACAGAAAGGTTTCCCACAGATATGATGGGAAACTGAAAGGCATGGGATTTAAAGAATCCCCAATCAAATAGCCGGTTCCTAATCCAGGTAATCCCTCCATAGAGCAGCGCGAAAGGAAACCAAATCCATGCCCATACAGCGGGCGAAAAACGGGTCTTGGTGCGGACTTCCCTCATATAATGATTCCCTTGTCCTCTAAATTGAATTCCAGAATCCTTTCCCGTATGGAAAAAGGATGCAAATGATCCAGACCGAGGAACCGGATTCCGTCCTCAAGTCCCTCTTCTTCCCTTATCGGATCCGCAATCCCCCGGGACTTGCGGTAGGCCATAGCCGCATCTTCCAGTACCGCTTTAGGCATTAAACCCACGAGTTCAGATCCCAGGATATTCACCCCCGATTCGGCGGCCAGTTCCACGCAAACCTTCCAAACTTCCGTGGGAGAGGTCTTTCGATAGTCCAAAAAATTCATGGACACCTGGGCCTTCCCAAAATCCTCCTGATACCATCCAATAGCACGAAGCCTGGGGAAAATACCCGGTACCCGAATACTTCCCTCAGGACTGATTTTCCGGTATCCAGATTCCCGGATCCGGGAGGCGATCCGGCGGGCTAATCCCAGATCGGGACTGTCCAGGCTGATATTAAAGGCCACCAAAATATCCCGGGCACCAATCACCGTGACACCGCTACGGCTGTTCCCTTCAATCGGGGGACCAAAGTCGGGAATCCAGTCCGGATCCCCCACTCTGGTCTTCAAGCCTTCATACTCACCCTTTCGTATCTGGGGAAGGGTCCTTCTGTGAGCATGGCGGGCGGAATGTTCATAGAGATACACGGGAATACCGAGTTCTTCTCCCACCCGGGCACCCAGCTCTAAAGAATGGCGGACCGCCTCTTCCCTGGTCATCGAACCCAAGGGGACCAAAGGACAAACGTCTGTGGCGCCGATTCGGGGGTGGATTCCCTGCTGGTGGCGCATATCTATGCGCTCTGCAGCTAAACGGATCAGCTGAAATGCCGCTTCGGTCACGGCCTGGGGACGACCGGCAAAAGTGAATACGGTGCGGTTGGCCGAAGGACTGGCATCCTTATGAAGCAATTGGACTCCGGGTTGAGAGGAAATGAGATTCGCCAACTCCTCTATCCGTTCCGGGTCCTTCCCTTCACTGATGTTGGGCACACATTCCAAAATTGGTTCCCGGACAGCCATAGCAGCGAAATTAACAAAATTCGAAAGGAGCCCTTTACCCCCTCCCAACTTCCCGGAATTAATTTTGGTCTGGTAAATACTATAATATATATTTGATACACAATTTAAAAACACGCCTCCATGAAATCAATCTTACCCATTGCCTTATGCCTGATTCCCTTTCTCGGCGGAGCCCAGCCGGTGGTTACCGGCGCCCTGGACTTTCAGCCCGGGGATATCCTGATTTATGAAAAAATGCAAACCACCAATCCCGGCCCTTCGGGAGCCTCACAGACTTGGGATTTCTCCTCCCTAAGTCCTGTGGGTGGGGATACCAACTGGTATTACTGCCTGACCCCCAGCCCCAATGCGCCCACTCCAGCCGCCAATTTGGTTGTGGTAGGGTCAGATGGCACCTACCTTTACTATGACAACAAATCTGGCTATGGAGACCTGGTGGCTATTGCTGATTCCTCCAACAGCCCAGTCCTGACCATCGTGTATCAGGATCCTGTGAAAATTATCGAACGTCCCCTAACCTACCCTAGCTCGTTCATTGATTCCTGCAAAGAGTCCTACCAGATTGAATACATGGGGAACACCAGTACGATCAGCGGAGAGGGGGCCCACACCTCCCTGGTAGACGGATATGGGACCCTGATTCTTTCCGATACCACCTATGCGGATGTATTGAGGGTTCGCTCAGAAATTCAGCAAACTGACGTGATTCAAGGTCTGGGGGTGGATATTGAAATCAAAAGGACCTCCTACCTATGGTATGTGGACGGAGTGAAAGCTCCGGTTCTGCGTCTGGATTCCACCACGGTGAGCTCGATGCTGTTCAGCGATGATCGCTTTACCATGGAAAGGTTGCTGCATGATGAGCCCACCTCCGTGGCCCTACTTTCCGCCGGATCCTCGCTCAAGGCTTATTTTCAAGGAAATGACCTGGTGCTCCTCCCCGAATTTTCGCAATCCACTATGGTCGACCTGGACCTAATTAACCTCCAGGGGCAGAAAATCCAATCCGGCACCTATGGTCTTCAAAATGGGATGCAGCGTATTCCTCTTCACCAGGACCTGGCCCCAGGCCTTTATCTCCTCCGCTGGAAAGCGGACGACAATAATTCGGGCAGGATCATTAAACTGGTAAAATAGATACCCAGAACTCAGCCGAATCTTCTGAGGCTGTCTCAAAAGGGCAGCCTCTTATTATGTGGAAATGTGGAAATAAAAAG
>CAYPQN010000059.1:0-7382 GCA_964412885.1 uncultured Chitinophagaceae bacterium
CTGGGTGGGTATGCTCCGGAATCCAACCCGAATTCGATCAGAATTCATTCCTGGGTGGGTATCAGCCGAAATGTCAGAACCGATTGATGGCCGCCATCCTCCGGACTACTGGGTGGATATGGTCCGGATTATAGCCGAATAAACCCCCAGGGGGATGGGGCTACCAAGCCGCATCCTTCTGCTTTTCCACGGCCGTATACAGTTCAAAATACTTGCCTTTCTGGCCAATCAATTCGACATGGTTTCCCCTTTCTATGATTTCCCCCTTGTCCATGACCAGGATCTGGTGGGCCTTGCGGATGGTGGAAAGGCGGTGGGCAATCACAATCGATGTCCTTCCCGAGATTAGGGTGTCTATGGCTTTTTGAATCAGGATTTCGCTCTCCGAGTCTATGGAGGCGGTAGCCTCATCCAAAATAAGGATGGATGGATCATAAAGCAGGGCCCGGGCAAAAGAAATCAGCTGTCTTTGGCCATGGGAAAGACTGGACCCCCTTTCCATGACTTTGAAATCATAGCCTCCGGGGAGGCGGGATATAAACTCATGTATGCCCATGGTCCGGCAGACTTCCCGTACCCGATCCGGGGAAATCTCCGGGTTTTTAAGGGTGATATTATCCACTATGGAACCGGAAAACAGAAACACATCCTGCAGGACAATGCCAATATGAGAGCGGAGATTATTCAGATTATAATCCCGGATATCGCGCCCGTCGATGCGCACGAAACCGCTTTCCAGCTCGTAGAGACGGTTGATCACATTAATCAACGAAGACTTCCCTGCCCCGGTGGGACCCACCACGGCGAGGGTCTGCCTGGCCGGAAGATGGAAGGAAATACCCCGAAGAACCGGTCTTCCCGGAACATAATGGAAAACCACCTGGTCAAACTCGATTTCCCCCCGAACCTTCTCCACTTCCACCCCCTGGGTATCGGTCAGAAACTCCTTGCTGTCCAAAACGGATAGCACCCGTTCTCCGGCGATCATCCCCATCTGAAGCACGTTGAACTTGTCGGCAAGCATGCGCAGAGGCCGGAACAGAAGGTTCAGATAGAGGACAAAGGCAATCAGTACCCCGACGGTCACTTCGTGATCGACCATACGTCCCGCCCCCCACCAAATCAACAGCCCCAAGGAAGTGGCCAGAATGATCTCCACCACCGGAAAGAAAACGGAATAGGCAAATATGGCTTTGATATTGGCATTGCGATGTTCCCGATTAATCAACTCAAATTTTTTCATCTCCCTTAGCTGGGCATTGAACACCTGGACCAGATACATGCCCCCTATGTGTTCCTGGGCAAAGGCATTGAGATGGGCTACGGCCTGGCGCACCCTCTGAAAGGATTTGCGGACGCTTTCCTTAAAAAAATAGGTGGCCAGTATCAGAATGGGAAAGGTGGACAGGCATATCAGAGTCAATCGCCAGTCCGTATAAAACATAAACCCCATAATGGCCAAAATGGTCAGCACATCGGCGACAATGGAAATGATCCCTTCCGAGAACATATCCTTCACCGCCTCCATATCGTTTATGGTCCGGGTAGTCAGCGTACCTATAGGCGTCCGGTCAAAATATCCGGTTTGTTGATGGATGATCTTATCAAAGACCTTCCTCCTCATATTGTCCACTACCGTCTGACCTAACCAATTCATCCGGTAAAGAAACCAGAAACGCAGCCCTGATTCGACAATCAGCACCCCCAGCTGCAGCACACAGATCCAGATCAATCCGGTCCAAAGTCCGCGAAAAATATATACGTCCACCGAAAGCTGGATCAGATACGGCCTCAAGGGAGAGAGGGCGGCCAAAGTCAGGGAAAGGAAAACGGCCAGAACCAGGGTAGCCTTGTATGGGGCCGCAAAGCGAAGCAATCGCCCCAGCAACCGTAAATCCAGTACGTTTCCCGCCTTTCCATTCCCCATATCATCTCCTTTTTCTAATCTTCCCGGGCCATCATCAGATAAGCCCTAATAAAGTCATCGATTTCCCCGTCCATAACGGGCTGCACATTTCCCACCTCATAATCCGTACGATGATCTTTGATCATCTTGTAGGGATGGAAAACATAAGATCGGATCTGCGAACCCCATTCAATCTTTTTCTTCTGGGCGTTGCTGGCTTCCTTCAGCGCTTCCCTTTTCCTCATTTCCTCCTCGTATAGGCGGCTTTTGAGCATGGTCAGCGCTTTTTCCCGGTTCTCCCCTTGAGTCCGGGCCTGCTGGCACTCCACAATGATCCCGCTGGGAATGTGCTTCAGCCGCACAGCAGTTTCCACTTTATTGACGTTTTGCCCCCCCTTTCCCCCGGATCGATAAAAGTCCCATTCCAGATCCGCCGGGGATATGTCAATGTCAATGGACTCGTCAATCAATGGGTATACGAATACAGAAGCAAATGAGGTATGTCTTCGGGCGTTGCTGTCAAAAGGAGAAATTCTCACCAGCCGGTGCACCCCGGACTCGGCCTTGAGCAATCCATAGGCAAAACTGCCTTCAAACTCCAAGGTAGCCTGTTTGATCCCGGCTCCGTCTCCGGGCTGATAGTCGATTTCGGATACTTTCCATCCCTGCTTCTCCCCATACATTCTGTACATACGGACGAGCATTTCGGCCCAATCCTGAGATTCGGTGCCTCCTGCCCCGGAATTTACCAAAAGGACCGCATTCAGAGCATCTTCGGGCGTGTTCAGGGTGGACTTGAACTCGAGATCCTCCAACTCCTTTTGGGCATGAGCCAGGGCCTCTTCCACTTCGGATTCCTGAGCCTCGCCCGCTTTCCAGAATTCATAGAGTACGGCAAAATCTTCCACCGCGGTAGCCGCATGGGTATAGAGATCAAGCCAATATTTGTTGGTCTTGATCTCTTTCATTATCGCCGTCGCCCTGGCCTGATCCGACCAGAATCCTTCGGAAAGGGAAATTTGCCTGTCTTGTTCCAGTTTGGCTTTCCGATCCCCTATTTTCAAATACTTCTCCAGGTGGCCCAGTTGGGACCTCAGGGTTTTAATGGTTTCCGGATTCATAAATCAATCCGCTAAGTTACGCGATCCCCGGCATTCTCCGGGGGACAGGAATCAGAATCCGGACCAAATCCATGGAAAACCCTTCCCTTATTCTTTGGGTTCCATGGCCGGGGCAACTCTTACCTGAAAGGTGAAATTTCGCTGGGACACATAGCTGAAAATCGCTACCAGAGCCGTGGTGAGAATTTTCGAGGGGGTGGGATAAAATCCAAGATAGCCCACAAACAAATGCAGGAAAACATAATTGAGCAGAATGCAGGTAGCCACCATCAGGGCATAGCGGATAAGCTGGATACGTCCGCGGATGTTGGAGTGAGGGAAAACAATGTACTTGGATAAGATGAATCCGATCGGGAAGCTGACGGAAAAGGCGATGAGAAAAGCGGCAATATGAGAACTGATGGTCAACGCCCCTGAGCCCAAAACCAAGTCTTTCTGATTCAAAAGAAAATGGAAGGCCAGAAAAAAGATTAGAATATCCAGAAGGGTGTTGGAGCCTCCGCAGGCTATATATCTAAAGGTATTCTGATCTACCCACCGGGAAAGGGGGCGGTGGAAGAAATCAATAAAACCCAAAATATGATTTCGGATACGTTCCAACATGACCAAAGACAAAGATAAGCGCATTCTACCTGTCGGTGAAAATAAAGCCAAAAATAGCCGATCCAAAACCGGATATACCTATTGGGCCTTTACCCATTTGCGAAGCCGTAGGAAAAAAGACCTTTCTTCTGCAGCAATCTCGCGAAGATAACCGGCCAATTCCGCATAAGCCTCTGGATCCCCCCCGCGGGAACGCATCACCCCGGCCGATTCAAAGGCAAACTCCCTCCAGTGGTCTCCAATGGAGGTCATTTCCCCGGAAAAATCATGCAGACTCTGGTCTGCGAGCAGGGCCGCGGCTTCCTGAAAGAAAGCGGCCTGCAGATATCGGAAACCTCCCCCCCCGGTGCCCACTTCCTCTTGCATGCGGATGATATTCCCCAGATACAGGATAGCCTTTCTCCGGGATAATCGCAAAGGATAATCCCTCAGCTTTCGGGCCATATAGGAAATACCCTTTACCCCAAAGGGGGGAATGATGGGATCCAGCATTAGAAAACAGGTCCTGCTTATCCCCTGGAGGATTGCCTTGCGAAAGTCCCGTTCTCGGGGCGGGGATTCCAAATAATACATAAACCCCCTGGGTTCCGGCATTCCCCGGGCAAACCGGGCCTTTTCCAGGTCTTTGGCCTCGATCCGGGTGGGCTGTTCCATCACGGGGTCCGAGACCAGGTAGGAGGAGCCCTGCCTTCCGTAGACCACCAGGTTATGGGCATTGAAATGAAACCGATAGGCATCAGGTAGATAGGGCAGATAATAGACGCTGGTCTGCAAGCCCACGGGCTTGCCCTGATCCAGGAGCCGATTCAGGGCATCCATAGCCTTATCCACCCTCCGGAACCGCTGTCGATGGGTTTTCAGATTCAGCCGTCGGGTGGCCTGGGCAAAAATTCCTCCCGGCCAGATCCGGAATGTGGTTCCAGGCGTCCCCCCTACCTTGATAAAAGGAAGGTGGCCGAAAAAAATTCCCGAGCCGATTCCGAATACCATGGGCTCTGAAATGTCCAGGCCCTGATGCCGGAGCAGATTGACTGTGGAGCCGGACTCACAGTGCGCATGCTGGTGATGAACATATACGGACAATTCAGTGCGATTTTGATTTTCTCAGTTCTTCTTCTTTATGGGCATCGAAATGAATCAGCCGTTCCACGGATATCCCGAAAACCTCCGCGTATCTCTCGAGGGAACGGGACGAAAGGCGATTGAAACCCCGGGGGTTGAGATGCCGCCTGACCTGCCAGGTCCATTTGCCCATATATCGGGCCAGCAGGCTCAGGTCCATCAGAGATTTCTCCATAAAATAGGCTATGGGGGAAGACTTACCGACCTCGATCTCTTGCAGTATTTCCGAGATCCGGGATTCCACCTGATCCCAGGCAAGCTGATTGGCATAGTTCTCCACTTCCCAGCCCAGGGACCGCACACCGGCATAGGCGCCATCCTTTCGGACGGCATAGACCAGCTTTTGGAGCCGATCCCCCTGACGGAGAGACTTGGGATCCTGAGGTACCTCTTCGATCTTCATGGTTAATCTGGGCAAAAATAATCCCTTTCCCCGGGCCATGCCCTAAAAAAGCGTCTTTTCTCCGAAGGGAATAAATGTACCTAAATGGACAGAACCCGGATCATTTCCAGCATATCCTCCCTGTGGTCCGCCTCCTTGGCCAGCACTTCGGAGAAAGGAGTGAATACCATTTCCCCATGGCAGAGGCCCACCATTTCGGCCTTCCTCCCCCGGACCAAACCCCTGACGGCGGCATGGCCCATCCTGCTGGCCAGCACCCTGTCGGCACAGCTGGGACTTCCTCCCCGCTGTATATGACCCAGCACACAGGATCGAATGTCCAACTTGGGGAATCTTTGGGCAATCCGGGCCTGAACCTCTGCTGCCCCACCAAAATCATCACCTTCTGCCACGACAAGAATATGGACGGTTTTCTTCCTTCGCTCATCAAAATCGATCCTTTCCAGGACCTCCTCCATATGGGTTATCGTTTCCGGAATCAGAATATCCTCCGCCCCGCAGGCCAGTCCGCTGTGCAAGGCAATGTAGCCGGCATCCCTGCCCATGACTTCCACCACAAAAAGGCGGTCATGGGATTCTGCCGTGTCGCGAATCTTATCCATGGCATCCACCACCGTGTTCACCGCCGTATCAAAACCGATGGTGGTATCTGTGCCTCGGATATCCCGGTCTATGGTGCCGGGCAATCCTATGCATGGGAATCCGAACTGGGCATCCAGTGCCTGGGCACCCCGGAAACTCCCGTCTCCGCCAATGACAATCAATCCCTCAATCCCGAACTTATCTAACTGCTTTTTGGCTTTTTCCCTGCCCTCTTGGGTAGTGAACTCCGGGCACCTGGCCGTCTTCAGAATGGTCCCTCCTCTTTGGATGATATTGGACACATCCTGAGCCTCCATGGGGAACAGGTCTCCGTCGATTAGCCCGGCATAGCCTCTTCGGATCCCAAAAATTTCGAGCTGGTCATGCAGGGCGGTACGCACGGCGGCCCGGATGGCGGCATTCATCCCGGGGCTGTCTCCCCCCGAGGTCAACAAGGCGATTCTTTTCATGAAATTCCATTTGCATTCAGGTAAAACCTGAGATCAAAAATACGCCTTAATTCCGTGCCCGGGACCCTTCCCATGCCCCGAAGCTGGGGCGACTTATGCCGATGGGGCAGGTAAGGCATCCCAATGGGGTTGGGGAGGACCAAATCGGGTGTGTTCGGAAAAAAACTCCACCTTCCCACAATCGATATGATACATGGCAGGCACCAGACCCAGCAGACCCTGTTCCATCCTTTGCCGGATCAGGGGACTTTGGTCCAGTATGGATTCCAGGGTATTCAGCGAATGGATTTTCGAGACTTTCTGCACAAATTCCGAATTCCCTCCATGGCGGTTTTCCTGGATGGTGTTTTCCTGAGCGATGGCCGGATGAATCCCTTCCAGCAGGGCGGTGAGATGCCCCATCTGAACCCCGTCACAGGCTCCTCTCACGGCCCCGCACTGGCTGTGCCCCAAAATCAGAATCAAGGGGGACTCCATAACCGCCGTCGCATACTCGAGGCTGCCCAGCACATTCGGGCTGATGACATGGCCCGCGATGCGGATGCTGAACACATCGCCGATTCCCAAATCAAAAATTAATTCGGCCGGAGTTCTGGAATCCATGCAGCTCAGTATGGCCGCAAAGGGGGACTGGCCCAGGGAGGTCTGGCTGACCTGACCCAGGAGATCCCGGTTGAGTTTACTGTTTCGCACAAAGCGTTGATTGCCTTCCCGGAGCCAATCCAGGGCCTGATGGAAATTCGGTCGGGGAGAATTCGAAGAAGATATTGGGGATTTATTTGGGTTCATGAGTTATGGTTTTGACGGATGAATAATGGGAGGAATTCAGAGGCTAGGTTCTTCATTTAGCTGCTGGATCAGTCTACGGTGTCTTCCCGAGGATTTCCTCACTCCGGTCTGCCTTCCTGCGGAAGGGCCGCAGCCATCTCCCTCCAGGGGTTCGGTTTCCGGGAGCTGATAAATGTTTCGGAATCCCACCAGATGAAGGCGGATATCCCGCTCTTTGGCAGTGGATTGATGAAATTCGGTGATGGTCTGCCGGACATCATAATCCAGGTATCCGCATCGTGAACCGTCCAGAATCACCCGGCCCCCCCGGGGAATGGAATACAGGGTCTTCTTAATGGAGGCCTTGTTCAGAAAGGACACTTCCTGGGCGAGGGTGATGCGGACCA
>CAYPQN010000060.1:0-7114 GCA_964412885.1 uncultured Chitinophagaceae bacterium
GGGCTTATTTTGGTCAGGGTAAATCCAAAGATCAGATCGGGTATATCGAAGAAAACAAGCGGGCTATATTCGGCAGGACTTACGCAGCAGAACCAGATCAGCTGGTTAAGGAATTGGCCGAAGACGAAGCCATTAAGGAAGCGGACACCCTCTTTCTGACTATTCCCAATACCTTGGGAGTAGACTATAACTTGCATGTTCTCGAGTCTATCCTGAAGTATGTGGCCCCGGAACTGGGCTGGCGTTAGAGGAAGACAATGCCTTTTCCATGGCGGACAGAGGGGGAATCTACCCTCTGCCTCCCCTTGACGGGGAGGGCAGAGGGAACCCTATCTTTCCCCGGATTGGAACATCCCGAGGTCGGACCGGCTTCTCCGGCGAGTTCCTTTCCGAATTCCCAGAACTTCTCCGAACGGATCCGGGGCGAATAGGGATACGGGAGGAAGTCGGACTGTCCTCATCGGAACTCCTCTGTGGAGGATTAATGGCGGCCGGGTTTTTCCAGCTAACCATTTTTCTTTAGTTTGAATTGGTAATACACTGATTATGACCTCTTCGGCGTCGAATCCTGAATTTTTATACAACAAAGTCCTTCATTTCGCTCTCCAGAGACACCAGGTCCCCATTGTCCATAGTCTGGTTATCCAGAACGATACCGAAGAGGACTGGAACCAAGTGAAACTTACCCTGAGCCTGGATCCGGGGCTGGCTTCTCCCTGGACTACGGAACTGGACTCCATTCCTGCCGGAGCTATCAGAACCTGGGAGTCCCTGACCCTGGAAGTCCGAACCCATACCCTGGTAGAGCTCACGGAGAAGATCTCTGCTCAACTTCTGCTCAAGGTAGAAAGAAAGGAGGGGACGATTTGGGAGAAGCGTTATCCCATCGATGTACTGGCCTATGACGAATGGCATGGTATAGGCATTCTTCCTCCAATGCTTTCGTCCTTTGTAACACCCAATCATCCTGAAATTGCCAGGGTGAAGCAGCGCGCGGCGGCCCTGCTGGAGGAATGGACCCAGGATCCTTCCCTCGATGCATACCAGCAATGTAGCCCTAATCGGGTGCGGCGCCAGATGGCCGCCGTCTATGAAGCCATTGCGGAGATGGAAATCATTTACTGTACGGCGCCGGCTTCTTTTGAAACCCAGGGGCAAAGAATTCGGATGGTCGACACCTTGACGGCCGAAGGCATGGGGAACTGCCTGGATATGTCTCTCTTTTATGCCTCCTGCCTGGAAGCGATAGGTCTGAATCCGTTGCTGGTCATTTTTCACGGACACGCTATGGTGGGCGCCTGGCTGGTCAGCCAGTCTTTCCAGGATGCCGCCATGGATGATGCGTCCGGAGTGATCAATCGGATTAAGGAAGAAGTCAATGAAATCGCCCTGGTGGAGTCCACCGGAATGAACAAGGGAAAGAACGTATCCTTTGACCAGGCCAGTGATCTGGCGCATAACCGGTTATCCAGCGCCTCCGACTTCGAGTTAGTCATCGACGTAGCTCGATCCCGATCCTCCAGGATCCTGCCTATTCCCCTGAGAGTGAAATCCGCAGAAGGCTGGAGAATTATGGACGATAGAACGGAAACATCTCGGGTGACGGTAGCGCCCCGAACCCTGAAGGAGACGGAGCCTGTTTCCCACCCCCAGGAACCCAGGACGGAAACCAAACAGCAGATCTGGGAGCGAAAGCTGCTGGATCTGACCCTTCGGAACAAATTACTTAATCTGAGGGAGAGGAGAGATACGGTTCATATTGTGGGCCTGGAACCAGCCATACTGGAAGACGCTATTGTCGGGGGAGAAGATTTTCAGATTTTGCCGTCCCCTCCCGACTGGGAGAATACTCACCGAAGCTCGGCGCTCTACCAGGCCCAACATTTCCGTGACCCGATCCATGATCTGGCATCCGCTGAACTAAAACACCGACGCCTTCTTACCCGGAATTCCGAGGCCGATCTGTACAGGCGGATTACGAATCTGTACCGGGCTTCCCGGGCGGCCATTGAGGAGAATGGAGCGAACACCCTTTTTATTTCCCTGGGCTGCCTGAAATGGTATGAGACAGAGAGGAGTGAAAAGCCCCTATTGGCGCCTATACTACTACTGCCGGTGGAACTGGTGAGGCGTTCCTCTGCACAGGGCTATAATGTTCGCTATAAGGAAGAGGAGCCTATGCTCAACGTCACCCTTCTGGAGAAGCTTAAAAAGGACATGAATATCAGAATCCAGGGACTCGATGAGCTGCCTGAGGATGAGAACGGGGTGGACGTCAATAGAGTATTTTCCTTGATCCGCCATGCCATTAAAGACCGCAGACGATGGCAGGTAGAGGATATGGTGGTCCTGGATACCTTCTCCTTCAGTCGGTTCGTTCTCTGGCATGATATAAGCAGGAACAGCCAGCACCTGGCCCGGAACAAAGTGGTGGCCAGCCTGATGGAAGGACAGCTGAATTGGGAAGTAGAGGCGGAAGAGGAAAGAGATCTGGACCAGGAGATCTCTCCGCATTCCCTTCCTCTGCCGATAGCCACCGACTCGGCACAGCGCGAAGCCATATTCAGCAGTTTCGAAGGAAATAGTTTTGTCCTGCATGGCCCACCAGGTACAGGAAAGTCACAGACCATCACCAATATGATCGCCACGGCCCTCTACGCCGGTAAGAAGGTCCTCTTTGTGGCTTCCAAGAAGGCCGCACTGGAAGTGGTACAACACCGGCTGGAAGAGCTCGGCCTGGGCCCTTTCTGTTTGGAACTGCATTCCAACAAGGCTACGAAATCCAGTGTGCTGGAGCAGCTGGACAGGGCGCTGAAAGTCGGCCGGACGGCAAGCCCCGAAGAATTCCGGATGGAGGCCGAACGGCTAAAGAAGCTGAGAGAGGAATTGAATGCCTATCGAAGGGCCCTCCATCATGAATGGCCCTCTGGTATCTCCTTATATGATGCCATTTCCGAGTACATCAACCTCGGTTCGGAAGAACCTTCTTTTTCCTTTCCCCTGGTACCTATGGGGACGCTAAGCCGGGAGCAGAAGCGAGATTGGGAAAAACTGGTTAGTGAGATCGGCGTTATACTTAAGGAAATAGGAGCCCCGTCCCGCCATCCCCTCTATGGAATAAAGACGAGCCAGTTTACGCCGCAGTATCGAGCCCAGATCGCAGAAAAGCTAGAGGCTTTTCTTGCTGCCCTCGAAGAATTTCAGGGGTGCTGGGAGGAAGTCCTGTCCCTGCTCGGCCTGTCGGAAAAGAAGATTACCAGAAGCCAGTGGGCGAAGCTGAGGGCGTTGATCTCCCGGATAAGAGCGCTCCCTGCCCTGCCCGCTTCCTTTCTTCTAATGAGCCGTTCCCGGGAAAGCAGGAGTCGATTAGGAGAATGGATTCAGCATGGGCGGCGTCGTGACAAAAAGCGATCTCTGCTCCTGCAGCATTACAGCGAAGGAATACTGGGACTGGAGGCCGAAATTCTTCTCAATGCCTGGAATCAGGCCGGCACGAAATGGTTCCTGCCTCGCTATTTTGGGCAACAGAAGGTGGTAAAAGCCTTGCGCCCTTATCAAAGGAGCGGGAGGGGGCTGAAAGAGAATACTCCCCTGCATCTTGAGATTCTTATGGATTACCAGGAGGAACAGGCTTTTCTCCAAAACTCAGAGTACGGAAAAGAGTTAATCAGCACCCACGAAAGGGGTAAGGAGGTGGATTGGGATTTTTGGGAATCCGCCCTTCAGGCGATGGAAGCTCTTTATGAAGCGGCGGATCAGCTACTGGAGCCTATGGAATCGGCTGCCTGGATTAAGCACTGGGTCAATTCCATGGGGGAAGATACGGGGAGATTTCTCTCCGCTTATGGTGGGAAGCTGGCAGCATGGGAGAAGGCTGCCGAGAACCTGGAGGTGAAATCCCGGGAACTGGCCCTCATCTATGATTTTGACAGGCAGGCTAAGGATTTGAATTCCGTCGAATGGATGGAAAGAACGAGGAATCAGGTCAAGCTGGCCGAGGGCAGCCTGGATCGACTCAGAGGCTGGACCATCTGGAAGCTGATCAAAGAACAGGCCGTTCGAAATGGATTGACGGCCCTGGTGGAGGCACTGGACTCAGAGGCCGTGGGCGTTGAAGAAGTGGAGGTACAGTACTATAAAGCCTTTTATAAGGCTATGGCGGAATACAGTATGAGCCAATTTCCCGAGCTGAATCATTTTAATAGCGGGCTGTTCGAGAATTCCATAGCCCGGTTCAGGACAGTGAGCGAACGGTTCGAACAGCTCAGTCGGGAAGAGATTTTTGCCAAGCTGGCCAGCCAGGTTCCCCAACCGGCTCAGGAGGCCAGCCGAAATTCGGAGATCGGTATTCTGAGAAGGGCCATCAGAAGCAGGGGAAGAGGGGTTTCAATCCGGTCCCTGTTTGAGAGGATTCCCCATCTATTGCCAAGGCTCACCCCCTGCCTTCTCATGAGTCCCATTTCTGTAGCCCAGTATTTTAAGCCAGGCGATACGCCCTTTGACCTGGTCATCTTTGACGAGGCCTCGCAGATGCCGACTTTTGAAGCCGTTGGTGCCATGGCAAGAGGAGAGAATCTAATCGTCGTGGGCGATCCGAAGCAAATGCCGCCGACTTCCTTTTTTACCATTACCCGAGTCGACGAGGAGAATGAACTGGAGGACCTGGAAAGCATCCTGGATGATTGCATTGCCTTGTCCATGCCATCCCGTTATCTTAGGTGGCACTACCGAAGCAGGCATGAAAGCCTGATTGCCTTTTCCAACGCCCACTATTACGATAACCGGCTTTTTACTTTTCCCTCTCGGGATGATATGGTCTCCCGAGTATCTCTTCACCATGTGAAAGGAGTATACGATAAAGGAAAATCCCGAACGAACCGGGCAGAGGCCGAGGAGATTGTCAAGGAAATTATCAGAAGGCTAAAGGATCCCGTTTTGTCTTCCCGAAGCCTGGGCGTGGTGACCTTCAGTATAAGTCAGCAGAATCTTATTGAGGACATGCTCACGGAGACCTTTAGCAAAAACCCGGAATGGGAGGCCAAAGCGATGAATTCTGATGAGCCGCTGTTTGTGAAGAACCTGGAGAATGTACAGGGAGATGAGCGGGATGTCATTCTGTTTTCGATCTGCTATGGGCCGGATAATAAGGGTAAAATGTCCCTCCAGTTTGGACCGCTGAATAAGGAAGGAGGAGAGCGTCGCCTGAATGTGGCCGTAACCCGTGCCCGGTATGAAATGAAAGTGTTTTCCACCATTAAGGCAGAGGACATTGATCTGTCGCGCACCAATTCCCTAGGCGTGGCCGGGCTACGGTCTTTTCTGGCTTTTGCGGAGAGAGGAAAGTCAATCCTCCCTTCTATGACGAATCAGGAAACAGCGCCCCCTTCCGGAATGGAGAGAAAGCTTATGGAGGCCTTGAAGGAGAAAGGTTTCGCCTCCACTCATGGCCTGGGATGTTCCGGATTTAAGATTGATGTGGCTGTCATGGATCCGGACCGGCCTTCGGAGTATATACTGGGGATACTCTTTGACGGGGAGCGATATAAGAACTCGAACTCGGCGCGGGATCGTACCGTTGGCCAGGAGGGCGTACTCCGGTCGCTCGGATGGCCGCTCCACCGAGTCTGGACCATGGACTGGTGGGAAGATCCAGACAGGGTGATAAAAGAGACGATAGAAGTGCTGGAGGGTATTATTCGCGATCGGGATAAGGAAATTTCGGTGGAGATGACCGAGCCACCAGAAGAACGGCAAAAGGAGACCACGGATCCTGGAGCGGGGCCCCATGAGGATCGGGGGCTGATCAATTCTTCGGTCTCCGGACTATCTCCACTGGATCCGATACCCCCATCCCTTCCCCGAAACCCCCATGAGTCCGATTATGAGGAATGTGTTTTTCCTCCGGAATTTTTGCCGGGTTCAGGAGATTTTATGTCCTCTGCCAGCATCCCCAGAATCAAGCTGCAAATCGAGAAAATACTGGAGGTCGAAGCGCCCATCAATCGTGACTTTTTGTACCAGCGCATCATTGGCGCCTGGGGAATCTCTCGACTGGGAACCCGGATCAGACGCCATTTAGGGGACATAGTGGATCGTATGGATATTCGAAGTACAAGCCATCTTCAGGGAGAGATTCTATGGAATAGGTCGCAGGATCCGCAGACATACCATCAGTATCGAGTGCCGAAATCAGGTAGGGAAAGAAGATCGGTGGAGGCCTTGCCCCCAGAGGAGGTCGCCGTAGCGATGAAGGCTATCCTGGAAGAACAGGTCAGCTTGCCCAAAGAGGATTTGATCAAGGAGGCCGCCAGAAGATTCGGGTTCTCCAGAACAGGGGATTCCATTTATCTGTTCTTTGCGGAAGCAGCGAAGATCGTTAAAGAGAGAAGTTGGGCAAAGGAGGAGGAGGGCCGATGGGTCTGCATTATGGCTTAGAAAATTTGGCAACGGTAATCTGAGCGATGAATGATCCACCGCAGGGCTGACTGACAGGCCACTGGAATTTCAGTATTGCTGATCATGGTCTTTCCTAATTTGGCTTAAAAATGTATCAGAGCATTTCCCTAGTTTTTATTGATTGATAGCGTTTTACAAAATAAGGTACAAATAAGGAGCAATCACTATGCTGTGAGAAAATAGTTGGTGCTCCGACCCCCGGCTTTGTCCTTCACCAGTATCCCCTTTGCGACCAAGTCTTGTATATCACGCGTTGCCGTATCCTGTGAGCACCTGGCAATTTTTGCCCATTTAGAGGAAGTGAGCTTGCCCTCGAACCCATCCATTAATTTATTCAATAGTAATCGTTGCCGGTCATTGAACGTCTGTGCTACCGGCATCATCCAAAGTTTAGCTTTGCGCATCACCGATGCCAGCACCATATCCGAAGCGTCAATTGCACGCCCCAGGCATTCTAAAAACCATGTTAACCATTCGGTAATATCCAAATCACCCGATTGGGTTTTCTCCAATACCGAATAATATTGTTTCCGCTCCTGCCTGATTTGGGCCGACATGCTGTAAAAACGTTGCGGACTGCCATCAGCCCTTGCCATTTGCATGTCCGCTATTGCCCGTGATATCCGTCCGTTGCCGTCCTCGAATGGGTGTATGGTCA
>CAYPQN010000061.1:0-6303 GCA_964412885.1 uncultured Chitinophagaceae bacterium
TGGGCCAGATTTATTTAATTTTTAAAACGTCCCGATTTTAATGGGACACTAGTGTCCGTATTCCATTGATAAATGATCTCCAACTGTTCGGATCTCTTTAAGGACAATCCGCTTTTGCGGTACTCTGAAATCAACGATTTCATATCTTCTCTCTTCGACATCAGAAATAAGAATTTGCCGTGAATCTGGAGCCTCGAAGTGGACCAATGAATATGAACTTGCCTGGAGGCTTACCCTTATCCTATGCTGCTCCCCAGTTATTGGACAGAAAAATTGAGGTTTTGTTAGATTGATTAGTAATACTGTTTTGGCTAATAAACTTTTTAACTCTCTTCCATTTTGGATGGGAGTGGTCTATATTTGTCCGCTTTAACGATCCCTAAGTCTTCTTCAGCGAAATATTATATTCATTACTTGTTTAGGCGGTCAGCGAATCTATAATTCATCCTTTTATGTGTCGATGGAGATTGTGGCCAATGCTGTTGTTTGCTGTTTTCGTAGCCACGGTTTCCCGGGGCCAGCAGGTGGCGGTCACAGGTCAAGTGCTCGATACCTTGGGAGAACCGGTTCCCTTTGCTCTGGTCTATCCCCGAAGTCTTCCTTCTGCGGGAGTCTCTGCCAATAGTGAAGGCCAGTTCCGCATGTTGCTTAGCCTGGATAGGAAAGAGCTGGTGGTCCGATCGGTTGGGTACAAGGAAAAGATCGTCCATTGGAAGGGACCGGAAGAGAAAGTACTGAACATAGTTCTGGAACCCGAGCCCTATGAATTGGAGGAAGTCGTGATTGGCGGGGGAGAAGACCCCGCTTATGCTATAATCCGCCATGCCATAGCCCATCGAAGGACCCATAGAAATGAGTCCAGGCCCTATAGCGCCAAAGTGTATATCAAGGGCCTTCAGCGAATCTTGGAGGCCCCCAGTAGAATCTTGGGAATGGAAGTTCAGGTTCAGGGGTTGGACTCCAACCGATCCGGCATCCTCTATCTTTCCGAATCTGAATCCCGGATACGGGTGTATCCGCCTAATCAATTCCATGAGGAGATGATCAGTTCCAAGGTCTCCGGCAACAGTCACGCCTTCAGCTTGAACCGGGCCTCAGAGCTTCAATTATCCTTCTACGAGAATCATCAGGCAATCTTTGAGGGGTTAAGCCACCGTCCCTTTATCTCGCCTATAGGGGATCAGGCGCTCCGCTTTTATCGGTACCGATGGTTGGGGACGACCGAAGGTGCAGGGCGGACCCTGCACAAAATCCAGGTGATTCCCCGCCGAAAGGGAGATCCCCTATATCAGGGAGAAATCTATATTGTGGACCTGAGCTGGTGCCTATACAGCCTGAATCTTCTGATTACTAAAGATTATGGAGCCCGCATTGTCGACAGCTTGGCAATCCGCCAGGAATTCATTCCCATCGAAGCACACCAGTGGCAGCCTTCCCATACTCAGGTGGACTTTTCTGGGGGATTGCTCGGCATCCGGATTCAGGGATACTATGCCGCGGTTTACGGGGATTATCGCCTTGATCCTCCCCCGGACTCCTCCTCCGGAAGGGAAGTATTTCGTGTGAAACAAGGTGTGGGGGAAAAAGACTCGGCCTATTGGGCGCAGGTCAGACCACTGCCCCTGACCGAAGAAGAGCGCATGGATTATGTGGTCAAAGACAGCCTCCATCGCCGCCTCCATTCTCGGGGATATATGGATTCTTTGGACAGGGTTCACCACCGCATAAGTCCCTTGAACCTACTGTTGGGTTATGCTTACCGAAATAGTTTTCGGAGATGGAACCTGCGATTGGATGCTCCGCTCACCTCGGTGAATTACCACAGCGTTGAAGGGCTGGTGGCCCAGTATGGGATGACATACCGCCGAAGAGTGGATACTTTCCGGAATCAGGATTTCAGCGCATTTGCCCAATGGCGTTATGGATTCGGGAACCAGCGATTTCATGCCTTTGGCGGCCTTTCTTTTCCCCGGGGCAGAAGCCAGTGGAAGGCCTATGGAGGAAGCCAGATGATTGATCTGAATTCCCGGGGTTCCCTCCTTCCCCTAGTCAACAGCTTTACCACCACAGTGCTTGGACACAATTATCTCAAGCTTTATGAGGGCCAAGCCGCTGGCCTGGAAGGGGAGTATCGATTTGAATCCAATTTCAGCTTTAAGGCCGGCCTTCATTGGGAGAAGCGTACTGGCCATAGCAATGCCCACATGTTTACCTTCCGGCAGGAAGCCCAAGGGAATATCCGTTCCCAAAATCCGTTTTCGCCTCGGGTGGGCCTTCCGGTTTTCCCGGATCACCAGGCATTGAAGATCACCCTGGAATGGATTTATGATTTCGGGAGAGAATATGAGTCCTATCCTCAAGGGCGAAAATACCTTCCTTCACCATGGCCCAGCCTTAGCCTGGTCTATATCAAGGGTCTGCCCCAGGTTTTGGGCAGCGCAATTGATTATGATTTTTTGGCGGTCAACCTGAATCAATCCAGTATCCGCCTGGGCATATACGGGTACCTGGACTGGGAGCTGGGCGCCGGGACCTTTATGGGCCGGGGCCGGCTTTATTATCCGGATTATCATCATTTCCGGGGAAGAAGGACCTGGATAGGCCTCTCGTCCCTGTCCACTTTTCTTTTGCTGGATTATTATACCCCTGCCACCTCCACCCGCTTTATTGAAGGACATGGGGAATATAACCTCTCCACCCTGGTTACTGGAAGAATCCCCTGGCTTCGGGACCTTCGGCTCAGCGAGATTCTGGGTGTCCATTTTCTTCATACTCCTGAGCTCGGAACCTATGCGGAGGGGCATGGAGGCCTGGAATGGCAGTTTGTCCGTATAGTTTATGCACGTTGCCTGGGAACGCCACCGGGTCCCGGATCGTCCCATGCCCTGCGCCTCAGCTTTAACCTGTTCTAACTTTTTTGCTGTTTTGCCGTCTAGGTTTCTCTTAATGGCTCTGTTCAGTCTTCCCCTAAACCCACTATCTGATGCATGGCCGGGATTTGCACATCCAGGAACCCTTTCCGGATCAGCCGGCTCTGGAACTTGTGCTGGACATCGTATTCTCCGTGCACTAAGAACAATTGTCTCACTTGCCGGGGATTCTGGCAGGCCAGCCATTGGGAAAGGTCTTCATAATCCGCATGAGCACTAAGGCTATCGATTTCGGCAATCTCCGCTTTCACCTTATAGGGTTTCCCGAATATGCTTACTGCCTCTGGCCGGTTTTTCAGCCTACCGCCCAGAGAAGCGGGCTCGCAGTATCCGGTGAACAGTATGGTATTTCGGGAATCTTCGATGTGGTGGGCAATATGATGTTTGACCCGGCCGGCCTCTGCCATGCCCGAGGCGGAAATGATTACGGCCGGTTCCCGGGACCCGTTGAGGGCCATGGAGTCTTCCGCCGAATGAAGATATTCCAATCCCTGGAAAGCGAATACGTCCTCGTCTACTTCCAGCAGGCGCTGAACCTGTTCATTGAAGTCTTCCTGGAACCGTTTAATGGTTTCGGTAATCTTTATGGAAAGGGGGCTATCCACATAGTATTTTAAGGGAGGAAGGCGGTTTTCGGTTTCCAGTCGGTTAAGCAGGTAGAGGACTTCCTGTGTCCTGCCCAGGCTGAAGGCCGGGATGACTAGTTTGCCCCGCCTTTCCACGCAGGTGGTCTGTATATGTTTTTGAAGCCGATCGCTGGCCATGATGGACAGTTCGTGGAGACTGTCCCCGTAAGTGGATTCCATGATAATGTAATCGGCCTGGGGAAAGGGTGCCGGGGAGCGGAGCAGCATGCTCCTATACCGTCCCACATCGCCGGAAAAGCAAAGGCGGATTAGCCGGTCCCCTTCCCGGATCCGCAGATTGATGGCGGCACTGCCCATGATATGACCGCTGTCCGTGAACAGCAGTTCCACCTGATCGTCGATTTTCAGCGGTTCCTGGTAGGGGTGGGGATGGAATAGGGAGAAGACCTCCTGGGCATCTTCTTCTGTATATAGCGGAGTCAGCAGAGGACGATTTTCCTTGCCTCTCAGTTTGTTGACATAGCGAATATCCGATTCCTGGATCCTGGCCGAATCAATGAGCAGAATCCGGGCTATGGCCGCGGTGGCCGGTGTGCAGTATATTTTCCCCCGGTATCCATCCTTGACCAGCTTGGGGAGCAGGCCGATATGATCTATATGTGCATGGGAGAGGATGACCTCGGTCAGCGAAGCGGGGTCAAATCCCCATTGACTGTTCAGGCTGGCGGTTTCCTTGCCCATGCCCTGAAACATTCCGCAGTCCAGGAGGATTTTTCGGTCGGGGTGAATGTCCAGCAAATACTTGGAGCCGGTGACCATTCGAGCTCCGCCGTGGAAAGCTATTTTCATAGGATGAATATAGGAAAGGATGAGAATAAGACTAAACTTAGTTTTTTTAGATGAATTTTTCCGAGAACTCCCTGGGAGATTCAAAGATTGATCCCGAAAATTCCTTGGCTTCCATAGAGAAAGATTATCTTTGATATGGACGGGTCAAAGAATGCCCCAGGGTTCTTTCGATGCCTATATTCCTGCCTATGGAAAAAATAGTCGTTGCCACCGATCTTTCCTCTGCCTCCAGGGCCGGAATCCGCTATGCGATCCAGCGATCGCTGCTGACGGAGGTGAACTTGGAATTCGTTTATGTATTTCATACATGGAGGGCCACCACCTGGACCGATCAACAGTACAAATATTACAGAGAGTTCGAGGCCGAGGTCCGGGCCAAAGAACTGTTCCATCTGGTCAGAGATGTCTATAGGGAAGGCGGGCATCCCCTCCCGGACCCTCTTTCCTATACTGCCTATCACCATCCCGATACGGTCGAAGGAATCATGGAATTTGCCGTCCATAAGAAAGCCCATTACCTTTTCACCAGCACGGGCGGGGCCGGCGGAGTCAAGCGCTGGTTTGGCACTACAGCCACAAAGCTGATTGAGCGTTCCTCTATTCCCGTATTCTGCGCCCCCAGCTCCAAGCCCGTGAAGTCTATGGACCGGGTTCTATATGCCTCAGACATGAGTCAATACCTCCAAGAACTGAAGCAGGTGGCAGAATTTGCCCGGCCCGCAAATGCCAAAATTGATTTGCTTCATCTCTATTATCCCTTTGAATTCATGAAGGACGAAGATCATTTCCGGGAAAAGCTGGAGCAAATGGTGGGCTATCCCGTGGAGTTATTTCTCAAGGCCCGGGATCTGGAGCAGACCATTTTAGGGGAAATCAAGATAGCTATCCGGCGCAATCGGCCTGCGGTCCTTGTCCTGTTCACCCACCAGGGGCGTTCGTTCTTTGATCGCCTACTCTTACCGGCTAATGCCCGGGAGTATGCCTTCCAGGCCAGCATTCCTTTGCTCAGTTTTCCCAAGCCGGTAAAATCCCGGAATAAAGACTAGATTTCCGGGAGGATAAAGAGGGGAATTCGGTTTCCCTTCCCAGGGTTGGAACACAAGGCCCAAGTCATAATCATGCGATATTATGGAAGAAGTAATCCAGGAACGCATAGCACATATTCGGAATCGGATACGCAAGGCATGCCTCCAGGCCGGTCGTTCGCCTGAGGAAGTCCGCCTGCTGCTGGCCACCAAGACAGTATCCCCGCAAAGAATAAAATCTGCCTTGGCCTGCGCCCTCGAGCTTATCGCGGAAAACAAGATCCAGGAGCTCAGGGAGAAAAGCGATCAGCTGAAATCCATTCCCCATAAATCCCATTTCAATGGCCATCTCCAGTCCAACAAGGTCAAAGATCTCATCCGCTTCGGAGTAGAATGCCTGCATTCCCTGGACCGTTGGTCTCTGGCCACAAATCTGGCGAAAAGGCTGGAACAGGAGGATAGGAATCTGAATGTACTCATTCAGATCAATACCTCCGGAGAGCCCAGCAAATTCGGGTTGGCTCCACAGGAGGCCGAGCCCTTCATCCGAAAGGTGGCGGGGCTGGAGCGCTTGAAAATCAAAGGGTTGATGACCATTGGATTGTTCATCGGCGAGGAGGAGCCCGTAAGAGCCTGTTTCCGCAAGCTAAGAGAGATCCGCGATCAGATCGCCGCCAGGAATATCCCGGGGGTAGAGATGAAGGAATTGTCCATGGGCATGAGCGGGGATCAGGAATGGGCCATTGCCGAAGGGGCCGCCATTATCCGGGTGGGCACGGCCGTATTCGGACCCAGACCCTACCCGGATCACTACTACTGGAACGAAGAAAATGCCTCTGAGGACCGGATTAAATGATGAGGCCGTCTCAAAAGTCTGAGGCGGCTTTTTTCATTTTATTCGGAGTTGGGATT
>CAYPQN010000062.1:0-6229 GCA_964412885.1 uncultured Chitinophagaceae bacterium
AATTATTGTGTACTCCTAATTGCCAAAAATCGTGTAGTTTTATTTACCGATCACACATTTCCCTCCCACGATATCCAGGGTATCCCGGATGGCCATTAAAGCCTTTTGGCAGGATTCCATGCTGTGTTTTCCATATCAGTATACAAAATGTAACTACTACCTTTTAGTAACAGATATCAAAGTTATACTATCCTTTCGGAACTTCGTATCTTATTCCAGCTCCCCGAATCATCTCCATTGACCTCCGTCTCTTCTTATCTAAAAAACCTCTTGGAAAACGAAAAACAGAAAAATAGTCCGCCGCCTTACCCCCGAATGGAAACCCGGATTCCTGGGCGCGGGTCACCGCGCCTCTTCTCTTATAGAATCCCTGCCCTATGCCCTCAGCGATCCGCTCATACTGATCGCCGTTGACCGCATGGATCTTCCCGGCGGGGAACCCGTAGACGGGCCTCACCCTCATGCCGGATTCGAAACCCTCACCCTGGTGCTCCAGGGAGATGGCCAACATTTTGAAACAGGAAGCTTTGAACTGATGACTGCCGGAAAAGGAATTGTCCACACCAAAGAGATCCGGGAACGGACCCATATGCATATTATTCAAGTCTGGATGGCCCTTCCTCCGGATCAGCGTCACCGTCCTCCCCGCTGGCAAAAACTTGGACCCAAATCCGTGCCTACCCGGGAAGAAAAGGGATACCGGTTTCAGCTTTATGGTGGGACGAGCTCGGGCATACAGTCCCCCATAGAGCAGGCCACCCCCTTCACCCTGGCCCAAATCCATATGGATCCGGATCAGATTCAGGCCCCGGATATTCCGGCCGAACAGAATGGATTCCTATATCTGCTGGAAGGAGAGGTTCGGGTAGGGGAAACCCACCTTTCCGCCGGCCAGCTGGGCTGGCTTTCCCCGGAACCGGTAGAGGAGGCTACCTGGGTCCCCCTGCATTCCGGACCCCGGGGCAGCCATATCCTCTTGCTCACCGCCCGGCCCCATGCCCATCCAGTTCTGGTCCACGGACCTTTTGTGGCGGACCACAGCGATGAATTCCAGGACCTATACCGATCCTTCCGCCGAGGGGAAATACCCCATCTGGAAGATCTGCCCTCCTCGGCCCGGCTTGTATATTAATCGGCCGGGATAGCGGATCGGGACGAGCGGAAGGGCAAAACCCCGGATATCCGAACAGGGCATTTGTCCATAATTCGGTAAATTTATCCCGTCATGGAGGAAAGAAGAACGCTGAATAGGGAAAAGGCCGGCACCGAATCATCCTGGCCCAAGATTCGGATTGCCATTGACGGGTACTCTTCTTGTGGGAAAAGCACCTTGGCCCGACAACTGGCCGATGCCCTTGGTTACCTCTACATTGACAGCGGGGCCATGTACCGGGCCGTCACCCTCTACTTCCTGCACCACCAGGTGCGCTTTGAGCAGCCTGAGGAGGTCCGGCAGGCTCTGGAAAACATCCACATAGATTTCACCCCCAATCCCAAGACTGGCAAATCCGAAATCTATCTGAACGGGGAAAATGTGGAAAGGCAGATCCGGGACATGATCGTGGCCGAGAAAGTCTCCACGGTGGCGGCGATCAAAGAGGTTAGGGAATTTGCTGTGGCCCGCCAACGGGAACTGGGGAATCAGAAGGGCATAGTCATGGATGGAAGGGATATAGGCACTGTGGTCTTCCCCGATGCGGAACTGAAAATTTTCATGACGGCGGATCCGGAAGTAAGAGTAACCCGTCGCTATGACGAAACCTGGAAAACCGATCCTCAGATCACAGTCGAAGAAGTCCGCCAGAACCTCCAGATCCGGGATTTTATGGACAGCCACCGGGTGCAGAGTCCCCTGGTAAAGGCAAAAGATGCCCGGGTACTGGACAACAGCCATATGGACAAAGAAGAACAGTTGCAGCTGGTCCTGGGATGGATAGAGGAATGCGGGCAGAATACCTTCCCTGCGGACCGGTCCCCGGGAACCCAATAACCTAAGGCAGGCCCAATAAGCGGGTCCGGGTAGGCTTTCCCGACCCCTGGCCCTTTGGACTCCGGAAAGGCATAGGCCCGAATTTCCCCTGGACATCTGCATTGGAATCCTGTCCAGGCCCCCAAAGCCCAAGACAAAACTGCCCGGACTGGATTCCATAATGCCGATCTTGGCCTATCTTTACCTTTCCCCCTGAAATGGCCATTTCTTTAGTTCCCGGGAATGGGCAAGGGGCCGTACTCTCCATTCATCCTCTGACATGACAAACAAGGAAATCGCCCAGCAATTCTCTTTGATGTCCAAACTCCTGGATATCCATCAACAGGACCCCTTCCGGGCCAAGTCTTACCGTATTGCTGCCTATAATATCGAACAGCTCCCGGGACCAGCCGCTGAAATGGACCCCGAAACCCTTTTTGCCCAAAAGGGTATTGGGGCCAGGACCGGGGCCCGAATCCTGGAAATCCTGGAAACCGGCGGTGCCATGTCCATTCTGACTGAATGGGTTAAAAAGACCCCTGCCGGTGTACTGGAAATGTTGCGGATCAAAGGATTGGGGGCCAAGAAAATCGGGCAGATCTGGAAAGAAATGGGCATAGAGAGCCTTGGCGAATTGGAATATGCCTGCCACGAGAACCGGCTCCTGGACTACAAAGGCTTTGGCGCCAAGACCCAGGAATCCATTTTGAAAGGCATAGCCTACTACCAAAAAAATCAAGGCTGGCACCTATTTGCCCAAGTCTGGTCAGAAGCCTGCTCCGTTCTGGAGGTCCTGCAATCCGCCTTCCCCGGGGATCGCTGGGAGTTTACCGGACCCCTGCGCCGGGAGTTGGAAATCATAGAAACCCCCGAACTGATCACCGATGCTGCCCAGGAAAAAATTCTGGACTGGCTGGAGGAAAAAGGCATGGCCTGGAAAAAAGAAGAGGAAAGCCAGATACTGTTTTCCCCGGAACAAGGAGGGATAAGCTGGAGGCTGTACTTCTGTACTCCCCGGAACTTTCTTTGGCAATGGTGGCAGACCACGGGCTCGGAGGCCTTTGTTTCCGCTCTTCCCCCATTTACCGATGATCAGGACTGGAAAGAGGAGGAAGACTTTTTTGCCTTCCATGGACTTCCTTACATTCCCCCGGCCCAACGCGATCCAGAATCCCCTTTTGCCGACAGTATTTCATTGGGGAAAAAGCCCGCCTGGATGGAAGTCGAAGACATCAAAGGCATTATTCACAGCCATAGCCAGTGGAGCGATGGGAGCCATAGCCTCCGGGACATGGCCCTGGCCGCCCGGGACGCAGGTTTTGAGTACCTGGTGATCAGCGATCACTCCCGTTCGGCCACCTATGCCAAAGGGCTGAGCATCGAAAGATTGCAGGCCCAGATCCGGGAGATCGATGCGCTCAACGAAGAACTCCACCCATTTTTTCTGTTCAAAAGTGTGGAAGCCGATATCCTGGGCGATGGAAGCCTGGACTATCCCGATGAGATCCTGGACCAGTTGGATCTGGTCATTGCCTCGGTGCATAGCCAGCTGAACATGACGAAGGAAAGGGCCAAAGAAAGGTTGTGGAAGGCCATTGAGAATCCTTATACCACCATCCTGGGCCATCCCACCGGCAGGCTTCTTCTCAGCCGACCGGGTTATCCCGTGGATCACCGGGCCCTAATCGATCACTGTGCCCGGCATGAGGTCGCGGTGGAAATCAATGCCCACCCCAAACGACTGGACATGGACTGGAGATGGATTCCCTATGCCCTGGAAAAAAAAGTGCTTTTGTCCATCAATCCGGACGCCCATTCTCCGGCCGGATTTCAGGATATTTCCTATGGGGTGCGCGCAGCCCGCAAAGGAGGATTGGAAGCCCGGTTTAATCTCAGCAGCTTTTCCCGGGATGAACTCAAAGAATACCTGAAGAGACGAAAGGAAGAAAAAACGAAAAAGATTCAGAAGGAAGGATAAGGTCCCGATCACCCCAATCCCTTGAACAGAGACCGAAGAGAGGATAACCGAGTAAGATGTAAAGGATCAATTCCCTATCTGTCCTATCAGACCACCTAGTGTTTGCCCACGCAAACACCTTCCGTTACTTTGTACGAGTAAAATGGGTCGTTCTGGCCCCGGTTCGCTTCCATGGTTTCCCAATTACCCTAAGCAACGCTTTCCATACCGTGCTCTCCTTCCCCAGCCCCTAACCTGAGCTCCCCGGTTCTGGCTTTCCTCTTGGCGATACTTCTTTTTGGGGGGGGAGCTCGAATGAGATGGCCATGGGCCCGAAAAAACAAAACTGCCCCTACACTTTAAAAAGTCGGGGCAGTCTGATTTGGGATAATCTGTCCATCAGCAACTTTGAAATCCATTTTCATTCCTCCTGTATAAAGTCTGGACATGTGAACCTTTCGGCAATGAACCTATCCAGGAGGTTGCGCCAGTTACTGACAAACAAGGCTTGGACTTAGAGTCCGAGTCCGCCCAGAAGACCACAAAGGGTGCTCAGCAGACTTGCAATTAAATCAAATAAGGAACCCATTGTCTTTGATTTAAATGGTGAACGCCTACTCTATTTCTCGGGTTTTCGGCTAATTCCCGGGTTCATATTGAACTCTGAGTTCAAATATATTTGAACTCATTCACTCTTGCAAGACTTTTGTCAAAAAAATTTTAATTCCTTTTGCAAAATATTGATAATCAGCCTTTTATAAGAACATTAAAATAGGATTAAACACCAAAAAAAAACCTCTTTCCCTGCCAATCCTAAAACAAGTGTTATTTTAGTGAACGGTAATCTGAACTCTGCCCTCGATTCGTTCCCCTCTGGTTTCACCCACCCCATCGACGAGGGCCAAAGGTTTTCCCGCAAAGCGGCCCCCATATGCAAAACATATCCTAATTTTGTACCCATGGACTTCCCCCGGGTATGGGTACCTTAAGCGGGGAGCCCTGTTATCCCGAAACCCGAGGACTATGAAAAACTATTACAAGATTCTGGGCGTTCCGATGAATGCCGGTCCTGAGGAAATCAAGCAGGCCTATAAATCCCTGATCGGAATTTATGACCCTCAGCTACATGCCGATGACCGCTATAGCTATGAGCGCTACCAGAATATTACCATCGCTTATAACACCCTGATGAATCCCGAGCGGCGCAGGGATTATGATCGGATTCTGGGCAGTATTCTCAGCCCGGCGGAACTCCGGGAACTCCAAAGGGCCCGGCAGTCCGGTTCCCGGGATACCCCTTTGGCCCAGGCCCCGCAGGAACAAGCCCAAACCCATCCGGATTCCCGAACCCTTGCCCCGGCTGCCCGTCGTTCCCGCCTCCGGCCTTTAGTCTATGCGGCGGCTTCCCTGGCCCTGATTCTGGCTCCTGGAATTTATCTTTTCCAGCTTGTGTCGGAATCCGGGGAAAAGAATAGTCCTGCCCTGGCTTGGAATTCCTGGAAAATTTCGGACTCCCCTGCCCTCCAATCTCCCTTTGAGTCTTTGGCCTCCGGGCGCAAGCTTAAGGAATCCGCTCCGGTTCCCTCCAACGACGAAGAAAAGGCAGAGCTGAAAAGGGCGACCGACTCCCCGGTAGAAGCGACCCCTAAGGCGATTAAGCCGGAATCGGAATCCATCACCTCCCTCAAGGATCCCGCACCCCAAGAGGTAAAATCCCCATTACCTATTTCCCGGCCGAGCGCAGATAAAGAAGCGAAAGAGGTTCCGGTACTGGCCGCCCATAGCGAGTCCTGGAGAGAAGAACGAGAGAGCGAAGTCCTTCCTCTGGGCACCTCTCAGGTGGAGGTCCTGAAAAGACAAGGGACTCCATCCACTATAGTCCGCTACGGTCCGGATCAGGAGACCTGGCTTTATCTGGACGGAAGCATCCATTTCCGCAATGGCCGGATGATCTCCTACAACTCGGAGCACCAGCCCATGGGACTAACCCATCCCCGACAGATCAGCCAATGATTCTTCCGCCTCCCCCCTGGGAGGCTTTTTTCCCCATTTCCCCCCATAGCCATCCCTCGTGCTGCCGCTCTGGGATTTAGCGAATTGGCCAGGCCCTCCATTCGTATCCCTCCACATTCTCTCCGGGTGCTCCCCCAGTCTGAAAGGAGGATAATGGGGATGATGAAAAAATCCCCTGGCCGAAAGGGATAACTCCTTTGGGCCAGGGGATGAATACCCTGAAGATTCCGATGGCTCTACATGGACTGGATCTGGAATTCCGTACGGCGATTCAGCTGATGGCTTCGCTC
>CAYPQN010000063.1:0-6064 GCA_964412885.1 uncultured Chitinophagaceae bacterium
TCAAACTGTTTAATGAAATCGGCGCCCGAAACCCCATTAACCAGTCCTTCCCAGAATTGAGGTACGGAATTCCCTAAGGGAGTTAGGGCGCCGAGTCCCGTAACGACGACGCGTTTTAAGGAGATATTCATTAACAATACTAAATTACATTAGGTAACGCGAAATCAAAACTTACTTGACATGCTCCTCCAGATAGGAAGTTGCCTGCCCAACGGTAGTGATGGTTTCGGCCTGTTCATCGGGAATGGAGATGTTGAATTCCTTTTCGAATTCCATGATCAGTTCCACCGTATCCAGGGAATCGGCGCCCAAATCATTGGTAAAGCTAGCCTCGGGAGTTACCTCTGATTCGTCAACACCCAGTTTGTCTACGATGATCTTCTTTACTCGATTTGCAATTTCAGACATGGTAATGCAATTTAATTTTTATGGTGCAAAAATATACTTTTTGGGAAAACGGCGAAGAGAATAATGGATAATCTTTCCCCGGGACCTGTTTTCGGGGAAATTTAGGATAAAATCGGGCCAATCTCTTCCGACTCCCATCGGCCATCTCTCATCAAACAGATTCGGTCTGCTCGTGCGGCCAGTTCTACATTATGGGTAACGAGGATAAAGGTAGAATTTATTTGGTTACGAAGTTGTTCAAAAAGGCGGTGTATGGATTCAGCATTCCGACTGTCGAGGTTTCCCGTGGGTTCGTCAGCCAGGACCAATCCGGGTTTATGGACCATGGCCCGCGCTATGGCCACCCTTTGCTGTTCTCCTCCGGACAGTTCGGATGGCTTATGCTCCATTCGATGTTTTAGGCCCACCCGGTCCAGGGCTTCTTCGGCCAGCTTCCTGCCCTCCCGGGTGGATTTTCCCGCCACCCATACCGGCATGGCCACATTCTCCCAGGCTTTGAATTCAGGCAGCAGGTGGTGGAATTGAAAAATAAAGCCCATGTGCTGATTCCGGAAACGGGCGAGCTTGCGGGGCGGCAGGGAAAAAAGGTCGACCCCGTCAATCCACACCTGCCCCTGATCGGGGGGGTCGATGGCCCCCAGCATATGCAATAAGGTGCTTTTCCCGGCTCCGGACGGACCCACAATGGCCACCATTTCCCCGCGTTCGGCCCGGAAGCTGAGATTCCGGACCACGGGGATATTTCCGTATTTTTTATAAAGGTTTTCTGCCTGGAGCATGGTGTAAAATTGGGGGAATTCAGCTAAAATAGCAAAGAAGTCGAAATCGCTCGGGAATGGGTTCTGCTCCTTGTCTCAGGGCCGCAGAATACCGTCTATGGCAGTATAGACAAATCTAACGAAAGGGCGATGGATTAAAATTTGTTATTCTGTTGCGAAAACTTAGATTTGCGAGAACAAACAACAAAATAAAACTATTTAATATATGTTCTGGACACTTGAACTGGCTTCTCATTTGGAAGATGCGCCCTGGCCCGCGACAAAGGATGAGTTGATTGATTATGCCATTCGATCGGGGGCTCCTCTGGAAGTGGTGGAGAACCTACAGGAACTCGATGATGAGGGAGAGATCTATGAAGGAATTGAAGACATATGGCCGGACTATCCGACCCAGGAAGATTTCTTCTTCAACGAGGACGAATACTGATGGCTAGCCCCTCTAAGTCGGGATGGCTGAATTTTCTCCCTGAAGGGAATGCCCCCCCGGGCATTCCCGCCCACCAAGGGAGTTTTTTTGTCTCCTGATGAAATCCGACCTTCGTCTTCGTCTTCCCAAGGCCGGATTAATATTCCCTGGTTTGGGCGGAGCTGGGGAACAGAACCTGGGGGCTGAAGGAAATGCCCAGGTAAGCCTGATGAACCCGGCCCCGGGTTCCCGGTAGGCCTGTAAAGCTTAGGCTGGGATCGATCCAGTTGCCCATAGCCCACTGATACCCCCCTTTGATTATTACTCCTCTGTATCCCAGTCCGAGCTCCGGGTCCAGGCTGAGGTAAGTCCGGAAACCGTTGTGGAGGGGAAAATGGGCCCCCAATCCCAGGTGGCTGTGGAGATGAAATCCTCCTCCGAGATCCGGCAGATAACTCACTCCCGGCCTAAGTCTTACAAACCATTCTCCTGCAGTAGATTCCATTCCCATATGCGCCTGGAACATGGGGCGATTATCTCTTCGGGAAAGGACTAGCCCGGAAAAGCCGAAGAAATATCCGGCCTGGGGAGAGAATGCCGGGGCCTTGTCCGGCTCTTCGAAAGCATATTGAGGCCATTGAATTCCTCCGTCCAGGAAGAACAGGGATCCCTGTCCTTTACTGAAAAAGGGTATCAGCCCAAAAAGAATGCTGATTAGAAACCATGGTATGGGGCGACGCATAGGCGGGGGTTTGCAGGCTAAGTTAACGAATTCAGCAGGGGAATTCCGTAGATCCTACCCTCCCATATCCAATACCCGGGCTGGGATTTCGATTTTTTTTCCTAGTCATCTACCCCTAGATTCGCGGATTTTATGAAGGAAAGAACAGCAATCCATTGGGAAGATAAGGTAGCCGCCCGGGTAGGTATTCCTCTCCATCAGGTCCGGGCAGCCATGGAACTCCTGGAAGAAGGGGCCACCGTACCCTTCATCGCCCGGTATCGGAAGGATAGAACCGGAGCCCTCGACGAGGTGCAGATTCAAGGGATCGAGGAAGCCCGCAGGGAAGTGATGGAGATGGAGAAAAGGAGGGCCTATATACTGGAAACCATAGAGAATCAGGGAAAGCTCACGGAGGAACTGGAGAATCAGATTCGCCAGGCGGAGAGCATGGCCCGGCTGGAAGATCTCTACCTGCCTTACAAACCCAGGAGAAGAACCCGGGCTCAGAAGGCGAGGGAGTGGGGTCTGGAGCCTCTGGCCCTTTTGCTGATGGACCAGAAGGTCGACGACCTGGAAAAAGAAGCCCAGCCCTATATCCGGGAAGAATTGCCCACGGTCGAAAAAGTGTTGGCCGGGGCAAGAGATATCGTGGCCGAAAAGATCAGCGAAGACCCGGGAATCCGGGATTCTCTTCGCCGTCTCTATGAGGACCTGGCCTCCCTGAAAAGCAAAGTGTTGGAAGGAAAGGAAGAAGAAGGGGCCAAATACCGGGATTATTTTGATTTTTCCGAATTGATCCGCTCCTTGCCCTCCCATCGGATCCTGGCTATAATGCGGGGCTTCATGGAAGGGGTGCTGCGTATGGAGATAAGTCCTCCCGAAGAACAGGCCTTGGCGCGGATCGCCGAGGTGTATCTGCCTGCCGGCAGGCCCAACCGGGAATGGATGGAGAAGGCCATCAAAGAATCCTATCAGCGATTGTTGCAGCCCTCCCTGGAATCGGAGTTCCGGCAGAGCCTTAAGCAGAAGGCCGATGAAGAGGCCACGGAGGTTTTTGCCGAAAACCTTCGCCAGTTGCTGCTCAGCCCTCCTCTGGGATCCAGGCGGATTCTGGCCATAGATCCGGGTATTCGAACCGGATCCAAGCTGGTATGTCTGGATGAAAAAGGAGACCTGATTCACTCTGATCTGATTTATGTTTTGGACAAGGGGGAAAGGGCCAGCCAGGCTGCCGCCAAAGTCCGTGATCTGGTTTCCCGCCATCGCCTGGAAGCCATTGCCATCGGGGATGGGACCGCCGGCAGGGAGACGGAGCAATTTATCCGGGACCTGGATCTTGGACTGCCGGTATTTTTGGTCAATGAAGACGGGGCTTCCATTTATTCGGCCTCTCCCATTGCCCGCGAAGAATTTCCGGACCAGGACATTACGGTTCGGGGGGCGGTGAGTATCGGAAGGCGCCTCATGGATCCCTTGGCCGAACTGGTAAAAATTGACCCCAAAAGCATTGGGGTGGGCCAGTACCAGCATGATGTGAATCCCACCCGCTTGAAGGAGAAGCTGGATCAGACCGTAGTCCATTGTGTAAATGCCGTAGGGGTGAATTTGAATACGGCCAGTCGGCATCTGCTCAGCTATGTGAGCGGAATCGGACCCTCGCTGGCGTCCAGCCTGGTGGCCTACCGAAAAGAAATCGGGAAGTTCCGGTCCAGAAAGCAGCTCCTGGAGGTGCCCAAATTCGGGGAGAAAACCTTTGAACAGGCTGCCGGATTTCTGCGGGTGACGGACGGAGAACATATTTTGGATAAAACAGCCGTTCATCCAGAGTCCTATGCCCTGGCCGAGAGAATGGCGGCCGATCTTCAGGTGAGTCTGGACCAGCTATTGGGTAACGATGCCCTTTTGGATAAGATTGATCTGAACCGGTATCTGGATGCGCAAACCGGCATGCATACCCTAAAAGACCTGGTGGCCGAGCTCCGGAAGCCGGGTATTGATCCCCGTCCCATGGCCGAGGCCTTTGAGTTCGCCCAGGTATTCCGCATGGAAGACTTGCATACAGGTATGATTCTCCCAGGAATTGTGTCGAATATTACTCGATTTGGGGCCTTTGTGGATATTGGGGTAAAGCAGGATGGGTTGGTCCATGTTTCGGAGATGGCCTATCGATACATCAAAGATCCTTCTGAAGTGGTGAAGCTGAACCAGAAAGTAACGGTAAAGGTGTTGGAAGTTGATTTCGAAAGGCAGCGCATATCCCTGTCCATGAAGCAGGCCAAAGAGGGGAATTCCCCCGCCTCCCCCTCCAGGGGCCGGGCAAAGAAGGCAAAAGGCGAGGAGAACCGAACCGTCGACGAGGCTCTGGTCCAGTTGAAGTCCCGATTCCGTCGAAACTAGATCCTTTTATATTCTGCTAAGGACCTGCGGAAAGGACAGGTAAAGAAAATCCGGGCTCAAAAGGAAGCCCGGATTTTCCCTTTCTCCCCCAGGGAAAGGCGGCCAATGGTCATCGCATTCCGGGGGTTCCGTTTTTAGAAAGGAATGGCAATATTGTATGCCGTGGCTTTGTCGGAGTAGTAAATGTAGAACTGGTGCTCATCAAAGCCCACCACACGGAATTGATCGTATTTTTTCACTCCTTCCAGTTCGGCTTTTACCATGATTAGGCCGTTTTCATTGAAAATATCCCGGATCACAAAGCGTTTCTTGTAATCGGATTTGGACATGTCGGCAGCGCTGCTCCATAATTTGGCCTGTTCCCTGGTAACAAAACTCCGGTTATTCCTGATCCTAGCCAGGAACTTGTCATAGCTGGGAAGGAGATTAGTATAGGCTACACCCGAGAGGTTGGTTTCTGCTGAAGAACCGGATTGATAATACCCTCCGCCCCGGTTACCTTCGGTGCGCTGATGGGTAAGATAGATGATGTTCGCGCCCATCATGGCGGCCTCAATTTTCATTTTCCGGTATGCTCTTTCCTTTACCCTTTCCTGATTGGACAGGGTGGTGGTACCCTTGGCCTTGGAACTGACTTCCCCGACCTTGTACAGTCCTCTGATCTCCAGAAGGGTTCGGGTTATGGAAACATTTTCATAATCGTCCACGGTCTTGATGGTTTTCAGGGAAGTTCCCTCGGAGAAAACCTGTTCCCTGCCGTTCTTGAATACGATTTTTTGAATGGAGTTTTTGAAACTGGAGTTCAGCAGTTCTTCTCCGGGATAGGAATAGCGGACCGCGTCTTCGGTGATCTCCCGGACTTGACAGGCAATTTTCTCATTATTCATATACAGAGTATCGTATTGAGCGAATCCCTGTACAGCTATAAAGGCTAGAACGAGAAATAAACAGAAGGATTTCATAATTGATTACTAGTTACATAGTTAAAAAAAGAGAATGCAATTCGGCAAAGCTAATCAAATAGGTTTTATTCTTAAGCATATAGAGGGGACTTTTTCTGAACGGGGCGGAAATCCCGGGCAAGGAGGGCTTAACATACCTTGAAATATTATGGGCAGTTCTTAGGGCTTTCGCCATTTTAAGCATATTGCCATCCCATAAATTTGAATTAACCAACCAGCGAGTACATGGGCGTGTAAACTAGGTTAATGTTGCAGGACTGTTGTAGTAAATAAAAAAGCGTTTCAGTTTTTAGCCTGAAACGCTTCTCTGTTTTGTGGTGTGGGCCGGGATCGAACCGGCGACACAAGGATTTTCAGTCCTTTGCTCTACCAACTGAGCTACCGCACC
>CAYPQN010000064.1:0-5739 GCA_964412885.1 uncultured Chitinophagaceae bacterium
TAGCAGTCTCATCCCAGTGGAAATGCCTGATAGGATTCGTGTTCCTCAGGGCGGAGCTTTGATTCCGGCTTCCTTCAGATTCCACCCCACGATGGACACCCTAATCTTCAGCTAGGGGTTGGCGATTACAAACCCCAAAGGGAACTTTCATCACCTAGTGAATTGCCATGCGCGGCGCACTAAAAAAACCTCTCCGCTTTCGCAAAGAGGTAAAAGTTATGGATGACTCCCTAAGACGGACCCTCCCGGCCAGGGCAGATCCTAGAGTTTCAGGTCCTCGTCCTGGGTATTATTATTCTGTGGCCTGTTCTCCCTTTCGCTCTTGTGGCTGCCCCTCTCCTCCTGAGGGCGATTGCCAGAGCGCTGCCCATGGGGGCGATGAGGACGATCCCCTTTCCCTGACCGGTGGGGGCGTTCCCGACGCTCGGGCTCCACATACCCTTCCGGCTTGTCCATCAGCACTTTGCGGCTGAGGCGAAGCTTTCCGGTTTTGGGGTCTGTGCCCACCAGTTTGATCTTCACCCGATCTCCTTCCTTGAGCACCCCTTCAAGCGTATCTATTCTCGACCAACTCACCTCGGAAATATGCAGCAATCCCTGCTTACCCGGCATGAACTCAATAAAGGCACCAAAAGGCATAATGCTGCGTACTTCTCCCTCATAGACCTCTCCGACTTCCGGAACGGCCACAATGGTCTTGATCCACTTCAACGCCTTCTCAATGTTCTCCTTGTTGGAAGAGAAGATCTTGATTTCTCCCCGATCATTCACCTCTTCAATATTGATGGTGGTATCGGTTTCTCTTTGAATCTCCTGGATGATCTTTCCTCCCGGTCCGATAATGGCCCCAATATATTCGCGGTCCACGTTGATCTGCTCAATGCGGGGGGCATGGGGCTTGAGTTCGGCCCTTGGGGCAGGCTGACAGGCCTCCATTGCCGAAAGGATATGCAATCTTCCCTCCTTGGCTTGATCCAAGGCCTGCCTCATGATCTCCATAGGCAGACCATCCACTTTGATATCCATTTGGATGCCGCAGATTCCATCCCGGGTTCCGGTCACTTTGAAGTCCATATCTCCCAGATGATCCTCATCTCCCAGGATATCGGTCAGAATAGCAAATCGGTCTCCTTCGGAAATTAAACCCATGGCCACACCGCTGACATGCTTTTTCAGCGGCACCCCGGCATCCATCAAGGCCAGGGAACCGGCACAAACCGTGGCCATGGAAGAAGATCCATTGGATTCCAGAATATCGGATACCACCCGAACTGTATAGGGATAATCTTCCATAGGCATCATCTGCTTGAGCGAGCGGAGCGCCAAGTTACCATGCCCCACTTCTCTGCGGCCTGGTCCTCTCATGGGTCTGGTTTCTCCGGTGGAGAATGGCGGAAAATTATAATGCAGAATGAATTTGGAATAATCGCTGGTGGCGGCAGTTTCTACCAGGAGCTCGTCATTGGAGGTTCCCAGAGTCACCGTAGTCAGAGATTGGGTTTCTCCTCGAGTAAACAGGGCTGAACCGTGGGGTGAAGGCAGGAAATCCACTTCCATGGTCAGTGGCCGCACCTGATTCAGTTGGCGGCCATCCAGACGCACTCTGTCGCTCAGGATCATTTCCCGGATCACCTTCTTTTCCACTTTGTGGAAATAAGTCGGCACCAGAGCCAAGTCTTCTTCCGGAAGAGGATTCTCTTCGGGGCTGGCCTGAGCCAGAAAATCTTCCTGAACCTGAGTGAACCGAGACTTACGCTCCGATTTGGCTAGCCCGGCTTTGGCGATCTCATAAATTCGTTGGGAGGCAAAGGAGCTGATTTGCTCATAAAGGGCCTCGTTCTGATAGGGAGCCGTATAGCTCCGCTTTTCGGGATTGCCCACCTTGGCCCTTAGCTCCTTTTGCGCTTGAATCTGCACCCGGATGGCTTCGTGGGCCTTTTCAATGGCTTCCACCACTTCTGCCTCGGAGCATTCCTTGGCTTCCCCTTCCACCATCATGATATTCTTTTCCGTGGCCGCGATAATGAAATCCGAATGAGCGCTCTTCCATTCCTCCCGGCTGGGATTGATTTTAAATCCGGAATCCAGGCGGGCTACCCGAACCTCAGAAATCACCTCCTGAATAGGCACATCGGAGACGGCCAGGGCAGAAGAAGCCGCCAGGCAGGCCAAAGAATCCGGCAACACCTCCGGATCGGAAGAAATCAGGGTTACCAGCACCTGCACTTCACAGAGATAATCCGAAGGAAATAGAGGCCGCAGTGCCCGATCAATCAAACGAGAGATCAGAATCTCCGAATCATTCAACCTCCCCTCCCTTTTGAAAAATGAACCGGGGATTCTTCCTGCGGAAGCAAATTTCTCTTGATAATCCACTGTGAGGGGAAAAAAGGACTGGCCTGGCTTGGGTTCAGGATTGGCTACAACGGTGGCGAGAATCATACATTTTCCCATACGGACCAGGGCGGAACCGTCGGCCTGGCGAGCCAGCCGACCGGTTTCAATGCTTATCTCACGTCCATCATCCAGTTTAAAGGAAACAGTAACAGGACTAGGAATCATAAAATTATTTTAGATATGTACATAAAAAACGATTCCCAACCAGAGCAGTTGGGAATAATGAAAGGCAGGGACTACTTACGGATACCCAGTTTTTCAATCAGGGAGCGATAAGACTCCAGATTTGTCCGGGTAAGGTATTGTAAGAGGCGCTTGCGCCTTCCCACCATCTGCATCAGCCCCCTTTGTGAGGAGAAGTCTTTTTTGTTGGTCTTCAAATGCTGAGAAATGTGGTTGATACGCTCCGTCAGCATGGCAATTTGGGCTTCAATGGACCCGGAGTCCTTTTCATTGGCTCCAAAGGTTTTGAAAATATTGGATTTTTTTTCCGCGGTTAAATGAGACATTTCATTTATTGTTTATAATACAGACTGCTTTTATAGTTTGCAAAGATAGGGGAAAACGAGACAATTCAATCATTTTTTTTATGCTGCCTGCTAAGGGAGACCAGGAAATCCCCTTTCCCTGGTTTCCCAGTCTTCCTTTATTTTCTGGGCTACTACCCGATCTATTGGCAAGGGAAATTCTCCGGGATCCATTTCCTGCAGCGACCGCCAATAGGCCCGGCAATCTTCCTCCAGATGCCTCAGTTCCTCCAAAGGCTTGTCCTGAGGCCACAGGGGCCGGACCAGGTAATAGAGACTCAGCACCTGGGAGCCGTCCAATGCGGAGGCCTGAAAAAAATCCGTAGTGTAATAATGGTGGGCCGGTCCGGGATCCATACCCAACTCCTCTTTCCATTCCCGGCGAAGGGTATCCATCACCCCTTCGCCCCAAAGGAGCCCTCCCCCGGGAAACTTTTGCACCCATCGAGTGCCGATCTTCTCCTCCGTCACCAGAATCTGACCCTGTTCCATCCATAGCCCGTAAACCCGGATATTGAAAGTGCCGGCTCCTTTTTCTCTGCTACTCAAAACCACCTCCTCTTGCTGAAATAAAAGCTGACCAATGCGGATACAATTATGGACAACATGACGGGAAAATAAAAACTATAGCGGCCATGAGAATAAGGTATATCCACGTTCATGCCGTAAAAGCTGGCAATCAGCGTGGGCAGAGATATCAAAATGGTTATGCTGGTCAACCGTTTCATGACCAGGTTCATGTTATTGTTGATAATGCTGGCAAAAGCATCCATGGTGCTGCTCAGGATATTCGTATACGTATTGGCCATTTCCAGGGCTTGGGAGAATTCGATAATCAAATCCGAAAGCAGTTCCTGCTCCTCTTCATCCCCGTTAAGGAAATTGGTCCTTTCCATTTTCATGAGCAGCAACTCATTGGAACGCAGGGAAGTAACAAAATAAACCAGGCTCTTCTGTACCCGCATCAGGTACAATAACTCCTCATTCCGGTTGGCATCATAGAGCTTTTGCTCCAGAATATTCCGGCGGTGATTGATTTCCTTGAGCACTTCCATGAAGTCCATGACCACTTTCTCGAATATCTTCAGCACCATCATGTTGGGCCGTTCCGGATGCCTTTTGGCAAAGGAATTCAGGAAACGGCGAATGGCCACATTCTCAAAGGAATTCACGGTGATCACCTGATTCCTTTCGGTGATGATTATGGAAATCGGTATGGTGACATAATCGGCATCGCTTTCATTCAGGGATTTATTCTCCACAGGCGTTTTGAGAATGATCAGCTTTACCCCGTCCTCACTTTCATATCTTGCCCTTTCCTCAATGTCCAGGGTATCGGTAAGCAAGTCCCTGGGAATGTTCAGGGTCAGGGAGAGATTATCGATCTCGTTTTCCTGGAAAGGAGGGGTCACATTGATCCAGTTCGCCCCTTCGGCCGAATCAATCTCCAGCGTTTGCTGATTGATATTCTTGAAATACTGAACCATGTTTTCCCATCCCTTTTTTAAAGGGCCCAGCAAAGGTAAATCCAATCCATTATAATCGAAAGCCCATAATATATATTATTGTAACCAAAAGCTGGAGGCCGCAGGAGGCCGCCTTTTAAATTCCCATATAGTATGTAGCTTTGCGGTCTAACAAATCCATTCTTCTCCTTATGAATGCCCGTAAGCTGGTCACCCTTGATGAGTTCACCATCCAGGAAACCCGAAAATTCCCTCAGGCCACCGGAGAGCTTTCCGCCTTACTCCGGGATATCAGCCTGGCCTGTAAAATGATCAATAAACAGGTTCAGAAAGCCGGTCTGGTGGATATACTGGGGAAACATGGAGCAGTGAATGTTCAAGGAGAGGAGCAGATGAAGCTGGACGTTTACGCCAATGACATCCTCATCAGTATCCTGAAGAACAGCAACGATTGTGCCGGAATCGCCTCGGAAGAAAACGATGAATTCCTGGCCTTCGACGACGAATATTCCAGAAACTCCAAATATGTCGTGCTTTTTGACCCCCTGGACGGGTCCTCCAATATAGATGTCAACGCCTCCATCGGCACCATTTTCTCCATTTACCGCCGGGTCAGCCCCCTGGGGCAGGCCTGCACCATGGAAGACTTCCTTCAGCCCGGCCATCGCCAGATGGCGGCCGGATACGTCATCTATGGAAGCAGCACCATGATGGTCTATGCTACCAAACTCAGCGTAAACGGATTTACCTTGGAGCCATCCATCGGAGAATTCTGCCTCTCACACCCTAACATGACCTGCCCTCAGTCGGGAAAGATCTATTCGGTGAATCAGGGAAACAGCTGTAAGTTTAAACCTGGAACCAAGGCCTTTTTATCCTATTGCATGGAATCCGACAAGGCGAGCGGAAGGCCCTATTCCCATCGTTACATCGGTTCCATGGTAGCCGACATGCACCGCACCCTGATAAAAGGGGGCATATTCATGTATCCCGGGGACCAATCAGCCCCCCAAGGCAAGCTGCGCCTTCAATATGAATGCAATCCCATGGCCTTCCTGGCCCATTCGGCCGGTGCCCTGGCCTCCAACGGCAAGGAACTGATCCTCGATATGGAACCCAAGGAACTGCATCAGCGCACCCCCATATTCATTGGGTCCAGAACCCTGGTGGAAAAAGCGCTGGAATTTGTGGCAGAGAAATCCCTGAGTGCCTAGATCCGGATCTTACTGCCGATCCCCAAACGGTATCAGGTGGGAGGAGGGCCTTTCCCCTTCCCGCCCCCCCGGGTCGGCAAAACGTAAGCCTCCGAGCAAGTACATATTTTGGCTTTCGAAGATGGGGTATAGTTT
>CAYPQN010000065.1:0-5338 GCA_964412885.1 uncultured Chitinophagaceae bacterium
TTTATGGCAATGGTAGATTTGGTTATGCCCAAGATGGGCGAAAGTATCATGGAAGCAACCATCCTCAAGTGGCATAAGCAACCGGGTGACCCGGTACAAATGGACGAAACCATGCTCGAAATCGCCACGGACAAGGTGGACAGTGAGGTCCCCTCCACCGCCGAGGGTACAGTAAAGGAAATACTTTTCCAGGAGAATGACGTAGTGCCCGTGGGCACGGTCATCGCCCGGATTGAGACCTCCGCGGTGGCTTCTTCCGCCGGAGATTCCCCCGCAGCCCAGCAGGCACCGACCCCCGCTGCCCCTGCTCCGGCTCCCCCTCCAACCCCGGCTCCTGCTGCCTCTGCCCCTGTAGCTGCCCCCTCAGGTGGAGTGCGGTTCTATTCCCCTCTGGTGCTGAATATTGCCGGGAAGGAAGGTATTTCCATGGCCGAACTGGAATCGATTCCCGGAACCGGAAACGAAGGGCGGGTGACCAAGAAAGATATTCTGCAGTATCTGGCTCAAAGGAAGTCTTCCCCGGTGCCGACTGCAGCCCCGGCGTCGACATCCCCTGCCCCTTCCCCCTCGGCGACCGCCTCTCCAGTTCCGGACAAAGCTTCGGCTCCGGCGGCTACCCCGGTGAGCGGGAATGTCGAAATCATCGAAATGGACCGGATGAGAAAGCTGATCGCCGAGCATATGGTCCGCAGCAAGGCTACCTCTCCCCATGTCACCAGCTTCATGGAAGCCGATGTGACCAATCTGGTGAACTGGCGCAATAGGGTCAAAGGGGAGTTTGAGAAAAAATACGGAGAGAAGATCACGTTCACGCCCATATTCGTGGAAGCCATAGTGCAGTGCATCCGCCGTTTCCCCATGATTAATGCCAGCCTGGACGGAGACCGGATCATCGTGAAAAAAGATATTAATATAGGAATGGCTACGGCCCTTCCTTCCGGTAACCTCATCGTTCCCGTGATCAAGCATGCCGATACCCGGAATCTCCTGGGGCTCTCCCGGGAAGTGAACAGTTTGGCTCATGCCGCCAGGCAGAATAAGCTGAAGGCGGACGACACTCAGGGGGGCACCTTCACCCTGACCAATGTGGGCACATTCGGAAGCCTGATGGGCACGCCCATAATCAATCAGCCTCAGGTAGCCATTTTGGCCGTAGGCGCCATAAAAAAGCGGCCGGTGGTATTGGAAACGGACTCCGGCGATGTGATCGCCATCCGGCATATGATGTACCTGTCCCTGAGCTATGACCATCGCATCGTGGATGGTTCTTTGGGCGCCAGTTTCTTGACTGCTGTGGCCCAGGAGCTGGAGGCTTTCGACCCCCAAAGGGAAATATAGCACATCGTCTTTTCGCATCACGACAAGCCACATGCCCCGGAATACCGGGGCATGTGGCTTATGGGCCCAAATCGGCATCCCAAGGGAATGGCTGACCCCGGGATCGATCGGGCAATGATGGAGAATCCGTGGAGGAAAGGGGAATAGACTCGGCAATAGACGGGCTAAAAAAATAGGATTTTATTTTTGGATTTCCTAATTCCTCAGGGACTCCAAAAAAGGAAAAAAATCTTGAAAAAAAAGTTTTTCAAACTTTTTTGCATGCGCAAATCGGGGGAAACGAAAGGGGATAATTTTTAGGATGTCCTGTTATCATGGATTTGAAAAGGATAGCAAACAGCGGTCCAGATTTTAGAAATCAGGGACTGTGGTTCGGGAATAATAAACAAGAGGGAGGTGATTTTTTTTTTCAACAAAATGTTAGCAATTTCGTCTTCCCCGGTAAGGATATTCCTGAGTGAATTTTGTGTGTGATTGTATGTGTGGCTTGACTGGCAAAGGTTTCAGGCGGATGAACTGGCGTCTTTCCCCCTCTGGCAGCACCATCCATCGTAAGATGGGACGGAAATCAGGAGCGACAGACCAGGGAGAAGAACGTTGATTATTTTTTGGATGAGCCTGCGTCGATAATTATGAACGAAAACCAAATTAATAACTCGGAAGATTTACATGGAGATGCAAAAACTGCCTGGCAACAATGTTTAAGTATTATCAAAGACAATGTGAATTGGAGGACTTATCAAACTTGGTTTGAACCCATCACCGCGGTCAGTCTGGATGCCAATGTACTGACCTTGGAGGTCCCAAGTCAGTTTTTTTATGAGTGGTTGGAGGAGCATTACGTGGAATTGCTGGGAAAGACCATTCGAAGGGTATTGGGCAGGTCAGGGAGACTGGAATACCGGATCATGATGATCAACAGCGGGTCAGGCAACGCCGCCATCAATATGCCCGGCAGCACGTACACCAAGCCTTCCGTGCAGAATAATTATGTGGATATGCCCCTGAAATGGGACGATCCGCACAACATACAGACTCCTTATGCGATTCCGGGATTACAGCGTATGCAGATCGATCCCCAATTGAATGCCAACTATACTTTTGAGAATTATGTAGAAGGAGACTGCAACCGCGTGGCCAGGGGAGCTGGGATCCATATTGCCCAGAAGCCGGGCGCCACGGCCTTCAATCCTCTGGTCGTATTCGGGGGGGTAGGCTGGGGGAAGACCCATTTGGTACAGGCCATCGGAAATGAAGTCAGAAGACTCCATCCCCACAAGGCGGTACTGTATGTGAGTGCCGAGAAGTTCATCAACCAGTTTATTGAGCATTCACGGAACAATGAAATCAACGATTTTATCCATTTTTATCAGCTCATTGATGTATTGATTCTGGATGATATCCATCTCTTTGTCCCGGCGGCAAAGACCCAGGATGTATTCTTCGCCATATTCAATCATCTCCATCAAAGCGGCAAACAGATTATCCTGACTTCAGACACCCCACCCCGGGATCTGGAGGGTATGCAGGAGCGTCTGCTCAGCCGTTTTTGTTGGGGACTCAGCGCGGATATTCAGCCACCTGATTTTGAGACCCGAAAGGCCATTCTGGAAATGAAGATGAAGAATGAAGGCCTGGAACTTCCGGAGGAGGTGGTCCAGTATGTAGCCTATAACATACAGACCAATGTCCGGGAACTGGAAGGGGCACTGATTGCTTTGTTCGCACAGGCTACGCTGAACCGAAAAGAGATTGATCTGGATCTGGCCAAGCTGGTTATGCGGAATTTTATCCGTACACCGGCTAGGGAAATCAGCATAGAGAGTATTCAGAGGCTGGTTTGTGATTACTTCCAGGTTCCTTTTGACCGGCTTCTGATGAAGACCCGGAAGAGGGAGATTGTGCAGGCAAGGCAGATCACCATGTTTCTGGCCAAGAAGTTCACCAAGCACTCCCTGAAGAATATTGGGGATCAGATGGGTGGATTTGACCACACAACGGTGATCCATTCCTGCCAGATGGTGGAGAATCAAATGGAAACCAATGAAAAGTATAAAGACCGGATTCTGGAGCTTCAGCAGAAAGTGCATCTGGCCAGCCTTTAGCCGCGGCAACCCTTTCTAGTTAAGGAATGGCGGCCGAAGTCTGAGGAGAGTCAGAATCGGGTTTTGAAAGTATCCGAATAGTTTTATCTTTGCAATCCCCAGATGCGCAGCATTTTGGGTTTGGTGAGGTGGGTGAGTGGCCGAAACCAACAGTTTGCTAAACTGTCACACGTGTTATAGCGTGTCGCGGGTTCGAATCCCGCCCTCACCGCTGTGTTTTTTTCGTGGACACAGCGGGAAGTAGCGCAGCCCGGTAGCGCATCTGGTTTGGGACCAGAGGGTCGCAGGTTCGAATCCTGTCTTCCCGACCTGATGGGGGACCATCTTAAACATCGTTGGGTTGCTCCGCTAAGAGCAGCCCTTTTTCCTTAAGTGTCCTCCGAACCTGGGATTGATGGTGTGCTGAGCCCAGTGTCTCTAAACCCGAGACCATGGTGGGATAAGGTTCCCGTTTTTTGCGGCATATCTCTGCATCTGCTTCATGGTTTCGGTTTGCTGAGGTGCCCGTTTCCAGTCGGTGATCGTGGCTAGTTTGTAATTTTCCGGGTTTTTAAACCATCCCATACCTGCCATGGTTACCGGAAAATAAGAATGCATCAGTATCGGAAATGAGGAATGCATCATTTTCGGAATCATGAATGATCATTTCTCTGCCGCCAAGATGCACGACTGGCTAAAGGAACACCATCGGGAGTTTCCAGATACCAGTTTCCGGACGGTGTACCCCTTTGCAATGTATATCAGGCAGAAATATTCTGTTCCTCTGGGAAAGCCATCCCGGGATTATTTCCCTGTGCCCGAATTACCCTATGGGGATCAGGCACAAATCGATTTTGGATTCTACAACATGCGCCTGGCAAACAGGAAAAGGAAAAAGGAGAGCTTTTTTTCCATGGTGCTCTCCTGAAGTCGGATGAAATTCATTTGGTTTTGGGACAGGCCCTATACCGCCCTGGATGTCTGCCCGGTCCATGAAAAAGCTTTTGCATTTTCCATGGTATAGGATCCTGCCAGGGGTTCTGAGTAAAAGGGGGAATTGTAGCGGCACTTTGTGCTCATGTCGATATTCTGAAAAGTTTTCCATTCATTCGCGTTTTCGAAATGCCCCTGGGAATTCCTTTGCGGTCAATCCCAACGTTCCAGTACCTTTCGGAGCTGGATGCCTTTTTTTAGCACTGGAGCCCATATATCCCCTTTTTTCTCCAGCCGCCTTTGGGTGTTTTTGATATGGAAATCCAAGGGGTGTATTCCCCTTTTCAGTTCCTTCCAGTCCAGTGGAGTGGAAACCGGGGCCCCGGAAAGGGGGCGCAGGCTGTAGGGGGAGACTAGCGTGGCTCCCTCTTTGTTTTGCAGGCAAACCAAATAAATCGTATTCTTTCCCCTTTTTTTCAGGATTCGCTCCATGGTGGTGGTTTCGGGCAGGGTTTCCCAGACCCGTCGCATAATAAACTCTGCGACCTGGCGGCTTTGTTTGTATGTATATTGTCCTCCAAGAGGGATGAATACATACAAGCCGGTGGCCCCTGAAGTCTTGCAATAGGAGTTAACTCCTGCCATTTCAAGGATTTCCCGGATGGTCAGAGCGCAATCCACGACCTGGGAAAATCGATTCTCTTCCGAGGGGTCAAGGTCCAGCACCAAGTAGTCGGGATGGTCGGGCCGGGAGATCAAGGAATGCCATGGATGAATTTCAATGCAGCCTTGGTTGGCTAAGTATCGAAGGGAGGGTTTGTTGTTGCAGAGCAGGTAGTGTACTGATTTTTGTGCGGAATCTGACCAGTCCCTATAGGTGTCCAGCCATTCCGGTGCCTGATCCCCGGCATCTTTTTGATAAATGGATTTGCCGTTTATGCCGTCTGGGTGTCTACGAAGGGGTTGAGGGCGGCCCCGCAGGT
>CAYPQN010000066.1:0-5180 GCA_964412885.1 uncultured Chitinophagaceae bacterium
CAGCCCGAAATGGCTTTTTCTTTTGTCAAAATAGCAGAGCATCAGGGGCACTTCGGCATAATCCAGGCGAATCTTATGGTTCTGGACCAGATATGCCTGGGAGGTGGACAGCTGGGCCTTATGGCCCCGGCTTCCTTTCTGGGAATATAATATTTCCATGCTCACGGCCAGATTGGGCGCAAACTGCGTGTATACTATTCCGCCTAGGTTCATTCCCACTTTATGGTATCCCGCAAAGCGATCCCCGTCGACCTGGGAAAAATTGGCACCGGCCACCACCCCTCCATAGAAGGTTCGGGGCAAGTCTTCATAATAGGATTGGGCTGATGCCTGGAAAGTAAAGAGGCTGAACATTCCCCCCAAAATCAGAATTGCCGCGAATTCTCTAATTTTAACCATCGAAAACCTCTAAGTGCAACGAGAATAAATGAGCTTCAAATATACGGCAAACACCTTGAAAAAAATGGAGCAACTCTTTGAGGAAGCCCGCTACCAGATCCGATATGAAAAGGGCAGCTTCCACTCCGGCTATTGTATTCTGGAGGACAGAAGAGTGGCCGTAATCAATAAATTTCTGAATACGGAAGGCAGGATAAATGCCTTATTGGACATATTGCCCAGTCTGGAATTCGATGCCGGGGAGCTGAGCCCGGAAATGCAAAAATGGAATCAGTGGGTCCGCCAGTATGCCTCGGGATCCCCCAATCCTTCCGTCACCCAGACCGAGATTGACCTATGAATCTTCAGATCCAATTCCTGGGGACCGGAACCTCACAGGGCGTCCCTTTTATCGGCTGCCTTTGCCCGGTGTGCCAGTCTTCCGACCCCAGGGACAACCGACTGCGTTCCTCGGTTTGGGTGCGTTCCGCCCAAACCAGCCTGATCATCGATACCGGCCCGGATTTCCGCTACCAAATGTTGAGAGCCCAGGTGCCCCGGATCGATGGGATCCTTTTCACCCATGGGCATAAAGACCATGTGGCAGGGCTGGATGATGTCCGCGCATACAATCATCTCCAGAAGCAGGCCATTGACACCTATGCCACCCAGGAAACCCAAGAAGTGCTGAAAAGGGAATTCAGTTATATATTCCATTCCCGTCCCTACCCGGGAATTCCCCAGATCAATCTCCATACCCTGAAATCGGGAAAGGCGCTGACCATAGGCGATATTCCCATAGAACCCATACGGGTCTGGCACCTGGGATTGGAAGTACTGGGATTTCGCATGGGCGACTTCACCTATATCACAGATGCCAACCGGATTGATCCGGAGGAAAAAGAAAAAATAAAAGGTTCCCGGGTCTTGGTACTCAATGCCCTGCGAAAAGAAAAGCATATTTCCCATTTTCATTTAGAGGAAGCCATTAACCTGGCCAGAGAACTGGAAGTCCCGCAAACCTATTTTACGCATATAGGCCACCAGATGGGAACCCATGCCGAAGTTAGCCGGGAGTTGCCCGCGGGGATAGCCCTGGCCTGGGACGGGTTGGAAATCCAGGTCAATTCCCCGGTGATGCCATCCTGATGACCGAAATTATGCCCGTCCTAGAAAATTTCCTTTTACCTTCACGCCTATTCCCTAAATCTCTATAACCCCTGAAACATGAAAACCCGCCTGCTGACCCTGTTGCTGCTATGCCTGCTGAGCTTCCAGGCCAGAAGCCAATATGAGAACACCAAGATCCAGTTGGGAGAACCGGCCCCGGCCCTGGCCTTTCCCAATCCGGATGGAGAACTGATCCATTTAAAGGATCTGCATAAGAAGAAGCTGGTCCTCATCGATTTCTGGGCCTCCTGGTGCGGGCCATGCCGCATAGCCAATCCGCACCTGGTAGCCCTATACGAGGAGTACAAAGACAAAAAATTCAAGGGCGCCAAGAAAGGCATGACCATTCTGAGCGTATCCCTGGACAAGAATAAAGAATCCTGGATAAAGGCCATTGAAAAGGACAAGCTGATCTGGCCCCATCATATCAGCGATTTGAAAGCCTGGGATTCGGAGCCTGCAGCCCTTTACGGCATTCAGTTCATTCCCCAGGCATTCCTGGTGGACGCTGACGGCATCGTAGTGGCCAAATTCCAGTCCGCTGCCCAGATGGAAGAGGCGCTCAAAGAAAGGCTGGAAGGGGATAAAAAGAAAAGGAAATCCCCAAAAGGAGATTAACTTGGTCGACTGAAACTATTTCCCTAATTTTGTCGCCTTGTTTTCAGGACATGGCCGCATTCATGTCCAAATAATCCAGAAGATCAATGAAAAAGAATATTCATCCCGAGAATTATCGCCTGGTCGTATTCAAAGACATGTCAAACGACTACGCTTTCCTGACCCGCTCCACCACCGCCTCCAAGGAGACCATCGTCTGGGAAGACGGAAACGAATACCCCCTGGTAAAAGTGGAAATTTCCCACACCTCCCATCCGTTCTATACCGGAAAATCCATGTTCGTGGATACGGCCGGGAGGATCGAAAAGTTCCGCAAGCGTTACGAGAAAAAGAAATAAAGAGTCCAATCAACCTGTTTGCTTTAGCTGTAAAAAATCCCGACTTTTGTCGGGATTTTTTTGCTGCCTTCCTGATAAACTCTTCCTTTCCATGAATCTCATCCTCTTTGACGACCTACAGCGGGACCAGCTTCTTCCCCTGACGCATACCCGTCCCGTAGCCGATATACTTATCGGGATCCGAACCCTCAGGGAAAGATGGGCGGATCTTTTTTCCACCGTTCCCTCCACCTTTACCCAGGCCCACCTCCGGGCCAAATATCCCTTGGTCCAAGGGGAAGACAACCTTTGGGTAAATGGCGCTCTGGTAGCCGATCCCGAACTGGGAAAGGAAATTCAGCAGCTCCGCCCGGGGGAAAAGCTCCTCCAGGGGGGACTGTTCCTGGCCGCCCGAAGCCATCAGCCCGTCCATGCCCTGGAGGATTTCCAATCCTTCGAGGAAAAGCAGACCAGAACCCCTATACGTATCATCCAAAACCTTTGGGACATATTCCAAGGCAATGATGCCGTACTGCGCATGGACTTTGAACGGACGACTCAAAACCGAATTTCGGCTCCTATCCCGGAAGGGGTGGTCTGCATAGGGGATCAGTGCTTTCTGGAAGACGGTGCCCGGGTGGGGCCGGGCACCGTCCTCAACAGCCAAACGGGTCCCATTTACCTGGACCGGGATGCAGAAATCATGGAAGGCTGTCTGGTCCGGGGGCCCCTTTCCCTGGGCCAGGGGGCGGTGGTGAAAATGGGGGCCAAGATTTATGGCGCCACCAGCATTGGAAGTGGGTCCAAGGTGGGCGGGGAATTGAACAATGTCGTCTTCTTCTCCCATTCTAACAAAAGCCATGATGGATTCCTGGGGAACTCGGTGATCGGAGAATGGTGTAACCTGGGCGCGGACACCAACTGTTCCAATCTCAAAAACAATTACGACATAATAAAAATATGGAATGAAGCCCGGGAGGAAATGGTATCCACCGGCACCCGATTCATGGGACTGATTATGGGCGACCATTCCAAATGCGGGATCAACACGATGTTCAATACGGGCACGGTAGTCGGGGTATCCTGCAATTTATTCGGGGGAGGATTCCCGGACAAATTCATCCCTTCCTTCTCCTGGGGCGGAGCCGAGAAACTGGTAACCTACCAGTTTGATAAAGCCATTCAAACGGCTGAAAGAATGATGGCCAGAAGGAATAAATCCCTTAATGGTGACGAAATCGACATGTACCGTCGCCTGTTTGAGGCAACGGAAGCCCAGAGAAAACAATTCACCAAGAAATAATTATAATCCTACTATCCATGAGAAAAATGATTGCCGCCGCGAACTGGAAAATGAACCTACATATTGAAGAAGGCAAAAAGCTGGTTCAGGAAATCCTGGATGCCATGCCTTCCCTGGAACCTCATCAGGAAGTAGTGCTGGCCCCCCCATTCCTGCACCTCCCATCCCTGGTCCGCCAAACGGCGGGAAATCAACAGGTCAGAGTAGGGGCCCAAAACTGCTATTCGGAATTAGCCGGTGCCTACACCGGGGAGATCTCCCCTTCCCTGCTGGCCGATGCCGGGGTTCATGACGTGATTCTGGGCCACTCGGAAAGGCGCAGCCTGTTCCATGAATCCCCATCCCTGCTGGCCCAAAAAGTGGAATTGGCCATGAAGACCGGACTTAGGGTGATCTTTTGCTGCGGAGAGCCCCTGGAATCCAGGGAAGCAGGACAGGAAAAAGAATTTGTGGGACAGCAAATCAAAGACAGCTTATTTGGACTGACCCTGGACAATCCGCAATCACTGGTCATCGCCTACGAACCCATTTGGGCCATAGGCACCGGACACACCGCCAGTCCGCAGCAAGCTCAGGAAATGCATGCCCATATCCGTCAGGTATTGGCTGAAAAATGGGGAAAAATCAGTCAGGACATTCCCATACTCTATGGGGGCAGCGTAAAACCGGATAATGCGCAAACTCTATTCTCCTGTCCGGATATAGACGGAGGACTGGTAGGAGGCGCTTCCCTGAAAGCCGCAGATTTTCTGCCCATTATCGAGGCCATCCGGAGATAAAAAATATTCGGACTTAAATTTTGAACAGAATAAAACTCCGCTTATCTTTGCCATCCCAAACCGGGTAAGCCGCGTTGGTCAAGGGGTTAAGACGCCTCCCTTTCACGGAGGAATCACGGGTTCGAATCCCGTACGTGGTACAAATATTAGAGCCCTGGCGCAAGCCAGGGCTTTGGTATTTGAAGCAGGAGCATGATATGGCTCAGTCCATAGCCGAAGGAAAAAAATGAGACCTGGGCATCAAAGATGGATCCGGATCAGGATTTTGTCCTCGCCTCTCATCCAAGGGATCGGTCAGTTAGGCTCTGATAAAAGGCTTATGGCCATAGGGTCCCCGTTTTAACCTATGGGCCGCAGGTAAAAAGACTGAAGAAATATAGGGGTGCTCGCTAGAACACCTAGAGAACCTGGGAGGTTGCCGGGATTTCCTATAAGAGGCTTCCTCAGGGTGGAAAGGCTAAAAGGCGGCGATGTTTTCTAAAGGAATTTCATGGTATCTGCCTCCCCCCCCCGGGTGCCCTATTCTATTAAACGCACGAGGTATTCTCCCCCATGTGCATATTTCGGAGATACCCACCCAGGCTTTTCGGTGATACCCACCCACTTTCAGGGCGG
>CAYPQN010000067.1:0-4794 GCA_964412885.1 uncultured Chitinophagaceae bacterium
CATGCTGGAAGACAGCCAGCTGCGCCAGATCACCCCCGGGGCCTCCCTCAGCGTGGAGGGAAAGGTGGTCCCCTCCCAGGGAAAGGGACAGAGGCTGGAAATCCTGGCCGAAAAGGTGGAGATTCTGGGGACCTGCGACGGGGAATCCTACCCCCTGCAGCTCAAAAACCGGCCCAGCCTCGAATACCTTCGGGAACATGCCCACCTGCGTTTTCGCACCAATACCTTCGGGGCCGTGTTCCGTATCCGGCATTACCTGGCTTTTGCTATACATCAGTTCTTTCATGAAAAAGGATTTTTCTATTTTCATTCCCCGATCATCACCGCCTCGGATGCCGAAGGCGCCGGAGAAATGTTCCGGGTGACGACTCTTGATCCGGTCCGCCCCCCGCTCACCCCCAGCGGAGAAGCGGATTTCCGCGAAGATTTCTTTGGCCGGCCCACCAACCTCACGGTAAGCGGACAGTTGGAAGGCGAACTTGCCGCCACGGCCCTGGGCGAAATCTATACCTTCGGGCCTACGTTCCGGGCGGAAAATTCCAATACGACCCGCCATCTGGCCGAATTCTGGATGATCGAACCGGAAATCGCCTTCGCCGATCTCGGAGAACTTATGGACCTGGCCGAGGATTTTGTCCGTTACCTGATCCGCTATGCCCTGGATCAATGCTCCGAAGACCTGGAATTTCTGGAAAAACGGCTCATGGACGAAGAAAAGCAAAAACCCCAGGGGGAGCGATCCCCCTGGCCCTTGAGAGAAAAGCTGGCTTTTGTGGCCGACAATGCCTTTGCCCGGATCAGCTATTCAGAGGCCATTGATATTCTGCTCCAATCCCCTCCGCACAAAAAGAAAAAATTTCAGTACGAAGTGAAATGGGGAGCCGACCTCCAAAGCGAACACGAACGCTACCTGGTGGAAAAGCATTTTCGGAAACCGGTGATCGTCACCGATTATCCCAAGGAAATCAAATCCTTTTATATGCGTCTGAATCCGGACGGGAAAACCGTGGCCGCCATGGACATTCTGGCGCCAGGCATCGGGGAAATCGTAGGGGGATCCCAGAGGGAGGAAAGGCTGGAGGCCCTGATCTCTCGAATGAAGGAAATGAATATCCCCCTGGAGGAAATGGACTGGTACTTGGATACCCGTCGCTTCGGCACCGTACCCCACAGCGGATTTGGCCTGGGCTTTGAACGAATGGTCCAGTTCGTCACGGGGATGACCAATATCCGGGATGTGATTCCCTTCCCCAGAACTCCCCAATCCGCGGAATTCTGATCCCTGCCCCCATGGCTCAGGGGAAGTAGACCAAGCGGAGAGTCCAGGGATCCTCGGGAACCTGGAGACGAAGCATATAGATCCCTGGCGCCAGCCCCAGGCGGGAAAGGGACAAATCAAAGGAGAACCGATATTCCTTTACGGAAAAAGGTGCCTCATGGACCTTGCTGCCTCGAAGATCATAAAGGGCAAGAGAAAAATCCCCCGACTGGGTCAATCTGCCCTCCACCCGGGCCCAGTCCCGACTGGGATTGGGATAAAGCCGGACTTCGGCGGCCGTGGATACCAGTATGTATAAGCTGTCTATGACCTCGCATTGTCCCAGGGAGGCCCGCAGGTAGTACCAACCCTCCCTTTCTTTGGACATGCCCGGCAAAATGGGGGAAATCTCCCGGGACTGAAAGCCCAAAGGACCTGTCCAGAGAAAATCCGCCTCAGGGGGTTCCACCAGGGCCTGGAAAAAACTGGTATCGCCTAGCTGGGCCATGGGAATGGAAAACAGGGTGACTTTCACCTCCTTGCGCACCACAGGAAAACCCAAAGTATCGGAACGGCACCCCTTTTCGGACTCGGCATACACCATGAACCAACTGCTGTCCTGACTTTCGGGGGGAATCCGAAGGGGATTTCCTTCCCAGAATCGGGATCCCAATTGCCAATGAACTCGGGAGGCCGGCCCATGAACCTCCACCCGAACATGAAGGCTGTCGCCGGGGCAAACGATGTATCCCTCGGTTTCCCCTTTGATTTGCGGCCGGGGACTTATCTTCACCTCCACCGAATCCCGAAATCCGCATCCAAGGGTCTCCAGCAGGTACCATCCACTGTCCAGAGTCCGGGCTTCGGGAATCTCCCATTCCGGCCCCTTGTGCTGCCCACGGGGCCCTGTCCACAACAGCTCCTCCGGGTATTCCTTGAGTCCGGAGGACAAAACCAAGGCCTCCCCCTCACAGACTGGACCATTGGACTCCAGCCGAAAATCCGGGATCCCACGGTAAGTGATAGGTACCGGATGAGGATCAAACCGGTTATGGGGATAGGTGGACCTTAACCTTAGCCGGTAATGGCTGCCCGTGGGCAGTCCATGGGGCATTCTTCCCCCGAACACCCCGTCCCAGCGGGTCTGCACAGAATCCAGGATCAAAGGCTGGTCAAAGGCACCGGCCGAGTCGGACATCTCCAAATAGAACCAGTTCCCCGGCCGGAAATCCCCGGTCACCTGAAAAGTAAACTGGAAACTGTCTCCTGCGCAGTATTCGGTATCCAGAATCTTCAGACTGCCTTCATGGACCAGGCGGATCACCACGGAATCCAGATAGTAGTATGCCCCGTTGAGATTTCCGGTGGGCATATCCACCTGCTGAATGGGTGGCAGGGTAGTCGCCCCTTTGAAACCCCCTATAACTATGTATCGGTAGGCGGAATCCGGTACGAAAAAAGACTCCAGATAATACCAGTTCTCTTTGTCGGTCAAGGGACCGTAATCACTGAATTCCACCTGGGGTCGGCGGGGCAAAAAGGATTCGAAGGCGGGTATGTAATGGGCGCCCTGATCATAAAAGAGCACGCCGATATCATCGGTGCCCTTGGTGGAACTGTCGGCCAGGGAAACCTTCAGGAGCACCCGGTACTCAAAACCCGGCTGCATGGGCTCTATGGGGGTGGTCAGGTATTCCTTGTACTCATAAAGACTGGGAATGGTGATCGAATAAAAGCCGGCATATCCGTCCCCCTGGCTGGGCTGATACCCGAAAAAATTCTGGGGTATGCCGACCACATCAGGTTGCTGGCAGCGATGGAAATAATCCGGGGAAGCGCTGGTATAGGCTTTCCATGGAGTACAGCTCAAGTCAAAAAAATTCGTGGGGCAATGGGTATGGAATTCAAATCCGGGGTTGGGCACCAGGTTCTGCCCCTTGGCGGTGGGCAGCCAGGCCATAATCAGGCATAGCATAAAGATCGCCGGATTCCTCCACCTTTCCGGCCCCCTAAGATCCCCCATAATGAACGTTTACCTGTGAATTTAATCAATTTGCCCGGGAATGGCCTTTCCTGGGCAGAGGACAGAAAACCCGGATCCGCTGCAGGAAGAAAAAACCAGAAAAATATCCTAATATTGCGCCAATCCGTCTGTGCAATCCAGGGAATTCAATCCGGATAGCTGCCCATGTCAGCTATAAATCAAAAGCCTATAAATCTTTATTTTTGGATAGAATGACCCAGAGCGGGACATAGGCACCGCCGGAGCCTTTCGCAGATTCAGTAAATCGTCAATCACTATGGATTTCACCTATACCGAGACGCAGCAACATCTTGCCCAGAGCATCCGGGATTTCGCCCGGCAGCACATCCAGCCCCAGATGATGGTCTGGGATGAGGAACAGATATTCCCGGTGGATTTATTCCGGGAAATGGGAAAACAGGGCTTTATGGGTGTTCTGGTGCCCGAGGAGTACGGAGGATCCGGACTGGGCTATATGGAATATGTGGTGGTAATTAGTGAGATCGCCCGGGTTTGCGGGTCCATTGGCCTGTCGGTAGCCGCCCATAACTCCCTTTGCACCGGGCATATTCTCAGTTTCGGAAGCGAAGAGCAAAAGAAAAAATACTTACCCAAACTGGCCACCGGAGAATGGATCGGGGCCTGGGGACTCACCGAAGCCAATACGGGTAGTGATGCGGGCAATATGCGCACCACGGCCGTAAAGGAAGGAGAGGACTGGATCCTCAATGGGTCCAAGAACTGGATAACCCATGGAATCAGTGGGGATGTATCCGTGGTCCTGGCGCGTACCGGCGCACCCCGGGAAAGAAACAACATCACCGCCTTTATAGTCGAAAAAGGAACGCCGGGATTCCGGCCGGGGAAAAAAGAAAACAAACTGGGGATGCGGGCTTCGGAAACGGCGGAACTGATCTTCGATCAGTGCCGGATCCCGGACAGCCAAAGGATTGGAGAACTGGGAGAAGGATTCCGGCAGGCCATGAAGGTCCTGGACGGAGGGAGAATATCCATTGCCGCCCTGGCCCTGGGCATAGCCAAAGGAGCCTATGAGGCTTCCCTGCAGTACTCCAAGGAAAGACATCAGTTTGATCAGCCCATCTCCCAGTTCCAAGCCATAGCATTCAAACTGGCCGATATGGCCACTAAGATTCAGGCCGCCGAAATGCTGATCTATCAGGCCGCAGACCGGAAGAACAGAAACCTGCCCATGACTAAAGAATCGGCCATGGCCAAGTATTATGCTTCGGAAATCTCCGTGCAGATCGCCACCGATGCCGTGCAAATATTCGGTGGCTATGGATACACCAAGGATTTTCCGGTGGAAAAATTCTATCGGGACAGCAAGCTCTGCACCATCGGGGAAGGCACTTCCGAGATCCAGAAGCTGGTGATTTCCAGGGAAATTCTCAAAAGCTAAATCTGCCCAAAATTATCGGATTAAGTCCGATTCAAACCCCAGATGCCCGGTCGATTTTTGGCCGGGCATCTCTTCTATATGGCCCCTCTTCCG
>CAYPQN010000068.1:0-4544 GCA_964412885.1 uncultured Chitinophagaceae bacterium
GTGACCCCGTAGGGACTCGAACCCTAGACCCGCTGATTAAGAGTCAGCTGCTCTACCAACTGAGCTACGGAGTCAGAAAGGTGGCGTAAAAATACATTTTTGAATAGAAACTCTAACAAATATTCCAATCAACAATTTCATTGATTAGCCTTTGATCATAGGGTGCCTGAACTTTGATATAGTTGTCCGTGTACCCTTCTATATGGTCTCCTTTCCTTGTACTCTCGAACAGAACTTTTCTGGTTTGCCCTTTGTGTGCTTCATGGAAGGCCATGAATTTCTTATAGGAAAGCTGCCGCAGGATACGGTTCCTTTCTTGTCTTTGTTCCATGGGTACGGCGGGACTAAGTTGAATGGCATCTGTCTGGGCTCGTTCCGAATAAGTGAATACATGTAAATAGGTGACGTCCAATTCGGTCAGGAATTCTACGGTTTCTATAAAATGACTCTCCTCTTCGGTAGGGAATCCCACGATGACATCCACGCCAATGGCACCATGGGGCATGAGCGATTTTATTTTCATCACGCGGTCTGCATATAGATCAGTCCGATATCGCCGACGCATTCGTCCCAGGATGGCATTTGATCCACTCTGCAGGGGAATATGAAAATGGGGCATAAATTTCTTGGACTGGGCAACAAATTCAATAATTTCATCAGAGAGCAAGTTGGGTTCAATGGAAGAAATGCGGAATCTCTCGATTCCATTGACCTTATCCAAGGCTTGTATCAGATCCAGGAAGTTCTCTTGTTTCCTTTTGCCGCCCTCGTTCCCTTTTCCGAAATCCCCCAGGTTTATCCCTGTTAATACGATTTCCTTGGTACCAATACTGATCAGATCCTGAACATTTTTCAGAACGCCCTCAATGGTATTGCTGCGGCTGTGGCCTCTTGCCAAGGGAATCGTGCAGAAAGAGCACTGATAGTCGCATCCATCCTGCACTTTCAGAAATGTTCGGGTTCTGTCCCCATGAGAATAGGTTGCGTGAAACCCCTTGGTTTCTTCGATCTCGCAGGCATGCACCTTGGTATAGCTGCCTTCCATCAGTCTTTCCAGGTGGATGGGAAGTTCGAATTTTTCGGCGGCGCCCAGTACCAGGTCGACACCAGGTATTTCCGCAATTTCCTTGGGCTTCAATTGCGCATAGCAGCCCGTTATGACGATCGAGGATCCCGGTGCCCTTCTTTGGATACGTCGAATAATCTGCCGGCATTCCTTATCGGCATTCTGTGTCACTGAACAAGTGTTGATCACATAGACATCGGCCTCCTCTTCAAAGGTTTTTTTTATCATCCCATGCGATTCCAGCGTCCTGCCCAGGGTGGAAGACTCCGAAAAATTCAATTTGCACCCAAGTGTATGAAAGGCTACAGACTTACCGGACAGCATAATCTCGCGAAGTTAATAATAATCCGAGGAAGAGATTGATTTTCGACATTATTATATTAACTTCGCCCTATATAACTGATACCACAATTCATGAAAAGACAACATCTGATATGGCTGTTCCTGGCTTTTTCTTCCTTGACGGCTTGCAAAAAAGTTTCAAATACCATAAACGAAAAGGTAAAATCCTTAACGGAGTTCAATGAGGACATCCATTATGTCGAGGAAATGGGAATCCCCGATTTACCGTATATTCCTGGGCTAGATTCCATTCCGGGAGGCGGGATTTATGCCAGTTTTCCGCCCATGCCTCTGGAGACCAACTCCAAGACAATTATGGAAGAGTATAATACCAGTCCGGAATTGATTTCACATGTTAAGGTGAAAGAACTCGGGGCCGATTATCTCCATCCCGAACAGGGAAGTTTTGACGTACTGGATTCGGTGGAACTGTTTTTATCGGCCCGGGGTTTGCCCGAAATTTTGGTGGCTTTTCAGTATGATATTCAGCCCGGAACCAAGAGGCTGGATATGGAAGTCCTGGATCTCAACATCAGGGAATATTTTCTGGAGGACACTATGTGGATTCGCTTCGGAGGTCATTTCGTGAAATTTCCCGATACGGCGACACAGATCAACGTTGATGCCGTATTCAATATTGTCGGGAACCCCCTGAACTAGTTCAGTTGTTCGGAATCTAGGTAGTGGCCCAGGGGAGATAGCAAACAACCCATTCCGTCTTTACGAGGGAATGGGTTGTTCTTCTTGGGGGGTAGTCTGCCCTCCGGAATAGCCGATTCCGACCTCCCGGAAGCCGGATTAAAAGCGGTAGCCCATTTTGAAACCCACTTGGATCAATGGAGCGGGGGTTTCCGAAAGCCCGCCGATGTTGGAGCCGTAGTTGTGACCAGTGCTGGAATAGTACGAGGCGCCCACTCCGATTTCCAGAGCTAAATGCAGATGCTCGGTGGGATTCATATTCAATCCATTGGTGACCATTAGACCCAGTAGGAAAATATTCTCTTTCCGGTACAAGGGCTGGGTGCCAGGGTAGGGGCCAAAGGGGTACTGATGGACATAATCATGGGCATAAATCATGGTGAGGTTGGGCCCTACCGAATAGCGGATTTTTCCTTTGCCTCCGGTAGGGTAAATTTTCAGTCCCGGGCTGACAAAGAAATAGGGACTTTGACCTGGGGAGCCATAATATCCCGAGTTCTCGGGTGGAAAGCTGATGGATACAGGCAAATAAAAGCTGAAAAAATGGTTTTCGTCCAGGGCGGCCTCGTAAGATAACCCAAAGCCTACACCGGCATTGTTGGCCTGAAATGGGCTAAAGCTCAATATATGATTTCCGTAAGAAGGCAGCTTCGGGTAGGTCTTGGATTCCGAGGAAAAGGGACGATGTTCCCTAGGACGGATCTCTTCTCGGTTCCCATTGCTGAATTCTATATAATCCACATCTTCTTTCTGAATCGAGAATAAGGGACCCTCAGGATTATCCCATTTCTTGTAGGATACATTTTCGGGACCCACTTCGATCACCTTTCCTTCAATCGAGGTTCCGTTCACTTTGAAGATCCGGTCTTGGGCATGGGCGAATAGCCCCAATCCCGAGAGCAGGATGGTCATCATCAGGCTTGATTTCATGTTCATAACTGGGAGATTAATGGTTTGTCTATGGCTAATATGAGGAAGTTAAGGCTAAAACGCGATGCATTTCTAAATTATTGTCATTGTTTCCCATTAATCATCAAAGATTGAGCCAATTCATCGCCCCTGGTTATCCGGCATTCCGATGATCTTATCCCATTTCCAGCACCGATTAATCTTTGTGGGTATATGTCCAGCTTCCCCAAGGAGACTCAATTATCAGTTCCTTTCGATGACTGGTTTCCACATGACCGGAAATCCGGGCTTCCAATTGAAAGGCGGCGCAGATCTCCACAATGGCCTCAGCAGTTACCCTATCGGTAAAAATCTCCATTCTCTGCCCCATATTGAAGACCTGGTACATTTCTTTCCATGGGGTGGAGGCCGATTCCTGAATCAGGTGAAACACCGGTGGAATGGGAAGCAGTTGATTTTTGATCAGCCTCATGGGGCGGGGGAGGTAATGCAGGCACTTGGTCTGTCCTCCTCCGCTGCAATGGATGATTCCGTGAAGACGCTCCCTATATCTCTCCAGGATTTTCTTCAGGACCGGGGCGTAGGTGCGCGTCGGAGAAAGCAGCATTTTTCCAATATTCAGCGGAGTCCCCGGGGTATCTGTCATCTGATAGTTGCCGTTATATACCACTTCCTCAGGCAGGGAAGGGTCCACGGATTCAGGGAATTCCTGGGCGTACCTTTTGCTTAAGAGTTCATGGCGGGCGCTGGTCAGCCCGTTGCTGCCGATTCCGCTGTTGTATTCTTTTTCGTAGCTCAGCTGCCCGGAACTGGATAAGGAAACAATCACATCTCCTTCCTTAAGGTTTTCGGTGGTGATCAGCTCTTTTCGAAGCATACGGCAAGCCATGGTCCCATCTACGATCACTGTTCGGACCACATCCCCCAGGTCGGCGGTTTCCCCACCCATTAGGGTTAATTCAATGCCAAATTCAGCCAACTCTTGAAAATAGGACTGAGTGCCTTGGATGATTTCGCGGATCACTTCTCCCGGAATCAACTGTTTGTTCCGACCGATGGTGGAAGAATAGGTGAACGGGCCCAGGGCGCCGACGCAGAGCATATCGTCCAGATTCATCACAATGGCATCCATGGCTATGCCTTTCCATACGCTGAGATCACCCGTTTCCTTCCAGTACAAATAGGCAAGGACCGATTTGGTCCCCGCTCCGTCGGCGTGCATTATATTGCACCACTGGGGATCTCCAGCCCAGTAATCCGGATATATCTTGCAGAAGGCCTTTGGAAATAATCCAAAATCCAGGTTCTGGATGGCCTGGTGAACATCTTCCTTCTGTGCGGAAACACCGCGAAGCTGATACCTGTCGTTTTGTTTCATCTCCGGCAAATTTAATAAGGAAACAGATAGGCTGGGCTGCCCGGAAGGTTGGGCTAGAGAATCTTCCCTGAAAACCCTGGCATTTATCCCTTAAAATCTATATAGAAGGGACTTGGTGACATGAAAAAGAGGCCGTCTCAAAAGTCTGAG
>CAYPQN010000069.1:0-4157 GCA_964412885.1 uncultured Chitinophagaceae bacterium
ATCCTTTTTATTTCCACATTTCCACATAATAAGAGGCTGCCCTTTTGAGACAGCCCTTTTTGATTAGGGGCCGGGACCCATTCCCCTCTGCCAGGTTCGGGGATGGTGGTCTACGGGATCAGGACCTGAGGATCTTCTCCATTTTTCTCCCCTTGGCCAGTTCATCCACCAGCTTATCCATGTATCTGGCTTTTTTAGTCAGGGGATTATCGATTTCTTCAATCCGATATCCGCAAATGGTGCCAGTAATCAAATGGGCATGGGGATTCAGCTGGGCTCTCTCAAAAAATGTCTCTAGGTTCACTTTTTTTTGGATCAGTTCCTCAAGCTTCAGGGCATCAAACCCGGTCAGCCATTCCAATACTTGGTGGAGTTCTTCTTTGGTCCTTCCTTTCCTTTCCACCTTGGCCAGATAGTGTGGGTAGATGGAGGCAAATGACATTTGGGCAATACGTTCATTATGTTTATCCGTCGGTTTCATGAGTTGATTTTTTTGGGTACAGATAGATTATGAGGAATGGGTTTTCTCCCGGGGGCTATGGATGAGGGCGTAGATCTGACGGGCGAATTCTAGCCCCCCTGATTTCAGGGGAAATTACGGCATTTTCCGCACCCCGGGGCATTTGATCTTTCTCCCGGGGAATCCTTCTCAGAAGGCCTATTCCTGGCCGTTATTTGGTTTTTTCCTGAGAATTGCGGCACTGACCAGAGCGACCGCAAGACCGAGGGGCAGAACTTCCATATAGGTGATCAGGATCACCATGAGCGGGTTCCGATACCATTCCCTGAATTGGGCCATTTCCTCGGTTTTGGCGGCCAGGTCCTCCTGTGTGCAGTTTTTCAGCACATAGTCTGAATAGACATCCATAAAATCGGGAACAAATAGATAATAGGTGATCAGCCAAGTCAGCACATATAGGGTGGCGCCGGCCAAAGCGATCAGGGCACCTATGCGGAAGCCGTTTCCAAAGCGGATTTGGCCGGCAAGGTATTGGTTGCGGTACCTGCGGGTGCCAAAGAAAATCAGGGAAAAAATCAGCAGCATGGTTGCATAGCCCAATACATCGTTGCTTTGAATATGCGGGGCCCTATACATCCAGTAAATCATGAAGGCAATCTGGGCACTCAGCAGCAGGCCCAAAAGGAGTCCAAAGTTCAGTACGATTCTTTTCATAAGTCTGATTCGTTTAGGCACAATTCTAGCGATCTGTCTTCATTTCCTATTCCTACTTTGGTGCCAGAATCAGGAAAACCCCTGATACCAAAGGATGAATCTACCTATTCAATGAGCCGGTCTTTCCTGGCTTGGACTGAGGCCTGGGTTCTGCTTTTCACTCCCAGTTTGGAACAGAGGTTGGATACATGGGTTTTTACGGTACTTACCGAGAGAAAATGGGATTTTGCAATCTCTGCATTGCTTTGTCCTTTAGCCAGGCAGTGCAACACTTCGTATTCCCGGCGGCTAAGCTCAATATTTTTGATTTTCACCTCCTCCGGGACCAAGAGCTTCGGTGGGTCGGGGATTTGTTCTTTTTTTGTGTTCAGGGTTTGGATACCCGGTTTGCTGATCCGGGCCGATATCCACATGCCTAAGGCCATGAATATCACGGCCACGCCCAGAGTGTAGAATTCGGTAGAGGAATCCAGGATGAGAAATTTCCACCGAAGTCCTTTTAGGGTCAACAGGAGTATGGCGAGAACCAGGCCCAGGAGCATAATGTGCCCCATCGGTCGGGATAGGAATAAGTTCATGGAAAAAACAAGGGGTTTTGCTTGGTTTCGTTTGATTAGGGATTTGCAGGGGTGGGATTTCTAGAATCCGGGGAGGGCTCAGCCCGGATTGGATGATCGTTTTCCGGGATTTCCCTGGAATAAAGATAGGATTCTGAAGTTTTTCAAGGATGGACAGCCAAATCGAGCATCGGGATCTCAAGGCGCGGGCTGGACTTTCTCCGCAGATAGGGGATATGGAGAATCGGAGATTTCCCTGGTCATCTTCTGAAGTCGAACCAGGAAATCCGCATCCCGGATAAACAGATGCTGCCATTGGCCGCTTGTGGGTGAATACAGGATGAACACGGGCTTCCCCATATCCCCCGGGGAAATAGATGCCCATTCCTGAATGTCGGAATATAAACTTTCGTCGTTGATGGATTTGGTGACTATACGCCCCTGGTCATAGAGTTTTTTCTCCGTGTCCATCAATTCTACAGGGCGAATGCCCGGATAGAGATGAAATAAATTGTCTGCCCATAGCTTCTGGTGGGAAGGAGTTTCCAGGGCCCGTTTGACGATGCCGTTGCAACTCAGGCAGGACCAGGGGTTATAGACCAAAAAGGCCAGATAGGGTGAAGGGGTTATCGGATGATGGTTCTGGATCCTTTCCAAAAGATCCGGTTTCCGGGGAGGAGCACAGCCCAGAATCAGCGAAAGCATCAATAGGAGCAATAGTGGGTTCATAGGGCCGAATCCTGGTTTCGAAGGGCGATAGCTTTTCATAAGGTTTAGGGGCGACCCCATCGTCTGCACTGCCCTTTAAATACTCCAGGGCCCAATCCATTCCATTCTTTTCTGCTCTGTCCTCTATCCCTCTCTTTTCTTTCCGTGTTGGGAAAGCCCCCCCCCATACGAATATAATCAAAAACCAGACTTCCATCCGGACTCAAAGGCCAGGGAAGGGCTAATCAGATGGGGCCTTCTGATCGGGGCGCTTGGGACGCCGACTTCGGATAATCATCCTCAGGGATTGATCCTTGGTAAAATATGCGGTGGTCCAGTTGTACATGGTCTTTATCCGGTTTCGGTAATGGATTAGGGAGAACAGGTGGACAAACAGCCAGATAATCCATGCCCAGAAACCTTTTACATGCATCTTGGGTCTAGGGAAATCGGCCACGGCTTTGCTGCGGCCGATAATGGCCATGGTGCCCTTGTCTTTGTACCGAAAGGGGATAAGGGTTTCCCCTTGCACGGTGGCCCGCAGATTTCGGGCCAGCATTCTGCCCTGCTGAATGGCGGGTTGTGCCAATTGAGGGTGCCCGTCGGGCCATTGAGGATCTCCGTCCATGATGCAGGTGTCGCCGATCGCATATAAGCCGGAAATTCCTTTTACTTGATTGTATTCGTCGACGATAAGTCTATTTCCCTTTCCATAGACGGATTCAGGTAGTCCCTTCCAGGATTTGGCTATCACCCCAGTGGTCCAGAACAACATTTTGGTTTCAATGATTTCGCCGTCCGCAAAGACCACCTGATCGTTCACATATTCTTTGACCAATTTGTTGAATTTGACGATTACCCCCATACGCGTCAATTTTTCATACGCGTATCTCTGGGCGACGGGACTCATGGGAGTGAGAAGCACCGGCGCCCCGTCGACCAGATAGATTTCTATGGCGTCGCTACGGATTTCGGGGTAGTCCTTAGCCAGTATATTCATTCTCATCTCTGCCAGCATGCCGGCGATTTCAATTCCCGTTGGTCCGCCGCCGGCAATCACAATCCGGGTACGCTTCTGAAATTCCCTCGAATCATCGGTAATGGTGGCCTGTTCCATATAGGAGAGAAGCGTATTTCGAAGATAGAGAGAGTCTTCGACGGTCTTCATGGGACAGGCATTTCGGCGGATGTTTTCATTGCCGAAATAATTGCTTTCCGTGCCGGTAGCCAGGACCAGGAAATCATAGTTCAAGGTTCCTGTATCGAGAAATACCTGCTTTTTTTCCCGGTCGATCGACTGGAGCTTGCCCATGCGGAAGCTGAAGTTGGATCTTCCCTGAAAGAGTTTTCGAAAGGGATAGCTGATATTGGAGGCTTCAATGAATCCAGTGGCCACTTGGTAGAGCAAGGGAGGGAAGAAGTTGTAATTGTTTTTGTCCACTAAGGTTACCTGAAAAGCGGAGTCTTTGATGAGGCGCTTGGCCAGGGCTATTCCGGCAAAGCCGCCCCCGATGATGATCAATTGTTTTTTCATGTCTGAAAATTTCCGGTTTAGCCCGAGGAGATATGGATTGCCAGGTTTCTCATTCGGTTTTTCCCGCTTGGGGAGGGCGGGAAATTTTTTGTATGGAAAGGTAAACCTTTTTTTGCCCCGGAATTAAGGGGTATAAGTATGCCATACCTGAAGGGGGAGTTCGCATTGCCCCCCTTCCGGATCG
>CAYPQN010000070.1:0-4108 GCA_964412885.1 uncultured Chitinophagaceae bacterium
GGGCCAGATTTATTTAATTTTTAAAACGTCCCGATTTTAATGGGACACTAGTGGGCTGATAATATATCTGAATCAATCAATTTGCAGGCCACTCAACTAAAAATGGATAGTCTTAAAATTTCTAATGAATTGGTTATAAAAGTCCTTAAAAGATTTGATTTTCATCCACCTGCTGATAATATATTGATGGAACAAAAGAAAATTCTAAACAATCACTATTAGCTTTTTAAGGTGATAGCTATCATACATTAATCTCATTTGATTAGAAAAAACGTTACAAATGTGTTACGGAGCAAAATTTCGAAATTCCAAAAATTGTTCATATATTGCTTCTGCAAGTCGGAAACGACGATTTTGCACCATGTAAAAAGGTACAGGCCGAAAGTCTCATAATCTTTTGGTCCCTGGTTCGAGCCCAGGTGGGCGCACAGAAAAAGCCGTTTCAGAAGACATTCTGAGGCGGTTTTTTTATTTCCCTAAGTCGGTTTCATTGGCAAAGCGGTCACGGGGTAAATTGCCCTTAAGGCTGGGTATATCCTCGTTTTTTTTTGGAATAGGCCACCGCATTTTGCAAGGCAGCAAGTCTGATAGAAAATAAGAAAAGGAGGATGGTCTCTAGTGCTGGTTCTATCCCTCCATTTTTTATCCGCTGCATTCGAGGCAATAGCCCATAGGGAGAAAAAGAGCACAGGCAAGGCTCGTACTACCTCGATGCCCTGCCTGAATATTGAGCAAGCATAAGGGCCAAGGCAAGGAGTCCTTTTTCGACATGGCCGGGTAGGAACAAGGCTGCCTGTTTCGGATTCTTCCGGGTAAAAGAGTCGCAGGTTAATTCCTTTGACGGATTCCTGCCTCTGCCTCCCAAGTCCTTTGATGGTATGCCGCATCCCAGAATGCATATTCCATTCGGGAGGCAATCATAAAGGCCTCATGCATTCTTTCCCGGATTCCGGGACTGGTATTGAGGGCGGCCTGGTCACAAAGTTCGATAGCGGTGGTCACTGCCAGGCCAAATTCTTCCCCTCCATAAGTCTCTATCCATTTGCGGTAAGGATGCTGCTCCGGGGAATATTCGGCCAGGATTTTTTCGCCGACCTCCCGGTAGATCCAGAAACAAGGAAGGGTGGCCGCCATGGCGACTTCCACAGGGTCAAGGGCTGCGGTACTCCGCAGAAAATGAATGTAATGATGGCAAGCCGGTTGCATGATCCCTTTGTCGTCGATGCCAAAGTATGAGAAATAGGACTCATGCAGTGCGTTTTCGACGAGAAGGGCATTCTCGCCAAACCGCATATAGGCCAGGGCTTCTTCTATTCGGTGCGCTTTCACGCCGATAAGGGAAAGGGTGCGCCCAAACTGTTCCAGGTATAGGGAGTCCTGTGCCAAATAAAACTGAAATTTTTCCAGGGGCAGGGAACTATCCGCCAGCTCCCTCAGAAAGGGCATGCCGATTATGGATTGGTATATGCTGTTGATGGACTCCCAGGCAAGATCAGACCAACGCATTCTTAATCATTTTTTGAGGGTCAAAGAAATGATTCAGGGGACCGTTCCCTTTGCCCGTCTGGACCTCTGCTCCTTCCTTCACGGCCTGGAAAACATAATCCTGCCCATGCTTTGCCGAATCTACCAGGTCAAATCCGCGGGCCAGGTATGAGGCTATGGCAGAAGAGAGGGTGCATCCCGATCCGTGCGTGTTCCGGGTATTCAGCTTTTCATAGGAGAAATCATGGGATACCCCGGTTTCTTCCCAAAGGATGGAGGTAAGGACCGGGGTGGTCAGGTGACCGCCTTTGAGCAGCGTGTTTCGGGAGCCCAGAGTGTGGATTTTGCGCGCCGCGATCTTCATTTCGTCCAAGGTCGTGATCTCCATTCCGGTTATCAGGGCTGCTTCGTCCATATTGGGAGTGGTGATTGTTGCCCGGGGCAGAACTTCTTTAATGATGACCTCCAGGGTATTGTCTTCAATCAGTCGGTCCCCGCTGGTGGCCACCATCACCGGGTCAAATACCACGGGAATCTCCGGATACCTGTCCAGGGCTGCCGCTATAGTCATGGCCAGTTCCGCGCTATGCACCATCCCAATTTTAATGGCCTGGGGGACAATATCTTCGAAAAGGGCGTCCAGCTGTTCTTCCACGGCTTTTACGGGTATGGGAAACAGGTTTTTTACTCCTTGAGTGTTCTGAACCGGAAGGGCTGTCAGCACCGAGGTCGCATAACAGCCCAAGGCGGATATGGTTTTGATATCCGCCTGAATGCCTGCCCCTCCGCTGCCATCAAAGCCGGCAATGGTCAAAACACTAGTATACTGGTATTTTTTCATCTGAGTATTTCTTTTTTGAGGGCGTAGGCGGCCGCCTGCGGATCATCCGCCCGGCATATGGCGGAGACAACCGCAATGCAGTCCGCTCCGGCTTCGATTACGGAACGGATATTGTGCACATTGAGGTTTCCGATGGCCACTAGAGGTTTGAGGGTAAGTTTTCTGATTTTCCGGACTCCTTCCAGCCCCCATTCTGTGACCGTGTCGGTTTTGGTGGAAGTACGGAATACCGGACTGATACCCAGGTAATCGGCTAGGGCAGTCCGATCATTGGACAATTGATCCAGGGACTCCAGGGAATAGCCTATGCATTTGCTTGGATTCCAGGATGAACGGACCGCCGATGGGGGCAGATCATGATTCCCCAGGTGTATCCCGAAGGCATCGACCTGGCGGGCTATTTCCAAATGATCGTTGATGATCAAAGGAATACGGTACTTATCGGTGATCTCCTTTACCTGTAAGGCTTTTTGAAATAGAACTTCTTGGGGATCCGTTTTCTCCCTGAGCTGAACCAGGTCTACACCCCCCAATATAGCCTGTTCGGCTACTTTCAGAAAGCAGCGCCCTGCGCAGTCTGCTTCCGATAGCACAAGGTAGAGCCGATAAGGGAAGGGAGCAGAAGAGATCATTTTGAACGGATTTGCAAAGCTTCTTCAAACTCTGATTCCCTGATATTATGGAGCTTGTCCAGCAGGTTTGCCTGGAAACTTCCGGGCCCCTGGGAGTTTTTGGCTGCCCATTCCCCCGCAATACCCAGAAGGACCATGGCTGCTGCGGTGGCCTCTGTCTTATTTTCCACCACGGCCGCGAAGGCAGCGATTAGCGCCGAGGCCGTGCATCCCATGCCGGTGACCTTGGTCATCATGGGATGCCCGTTATCCACCATGACCATATTCCCGTCCCGATCGACGATGATGTCAGTTTCCCCGGAGATACAAACTACGGCCCCGGTTTCTTCGACCAGCACTTGAGCCGAGTAAAGGGCCTGAAGGCTGGAGGCTGTGCTGTCTACGCCCTTGGTGGAGGAGGAATTAGTCCGGGCAAGGGCCATGATTTCCGAACCATTGCCCCTTATCACGCTGGGTCTGTGGGCCAGCAGCTTTTTCAGGCATTGATCCCTATAAGGAGTGGCCCCAGCGCCTACCGGATCCAAAACCCAGGGTTTACCCAAACTCAGGGCGGCTTCTGCCGCCCTCAACATAGATTCTATCCAATATTCGTCCAGGGTTCCCAAATTGATCAAAAGCCCCTGGGCGATGCGGACCATGTCCTTGACCTCAGAGTGGGCATGGGCCATGACTGGGGAGGCATTGACCGCCAGCAGCGCATTGGCGGTCTGGTTCATCACCACAAGATTGGTGATATTATGGATGAGGGGAGATTGGGTTCTAAGGGTGGTTACGTGATTCCAGAGATTTTTTTCCATGGCCAGTTTTTTGGGAATGAATGGCTTTAGGAAAAATCGAAAAAAACGAAGAAGTCTGTGCACGCAGCTCGACCATTGCTTTTTCCTACGTCGGTGTCAGCCGAATCAGGTTCCAAGGGACTCTCTCAATTCTTTTCAGAATACCCCTAAAGCGCAGCAAAGATACGAAACAAAACTCAACTCTTAAGGATCGGATCGCATGGCGAGCAGGGAGGATCCGGGATGGGCCCAGGGTTTCGATAACCGGGCAGAGGACTGAAGGGTATTTCTCCGCTTGTGATTCCAATGCCCTCATTGGAAAAGAGGCTGTCTCAAAAGGGCAGCCTCTTATTATGTGGAAATGTGGAAATAAA
>CAYPQN010000071.1:0-4001 GCA_964412885.1 uncultured Chitinophagaceae bacterium
AATCCGGGGGGCAATTTTGCTTATCCACAAGCGGAATTTTTCATTGTCCGGAAACTAAAGTTAGCGAGAACGAGGACTAAGTCCCTGCTCCCCCCGGATACTGCCACCTGGGTTTTGAGAATCTGCCTATAAATTGGTTAATTTGTCCCGCCAAATCCCCCACCATGAATAAAACCTGGAAAATCCTCGTCGACGGACATAAAACCTACGAAGTCGAAAAAAAGGACGGACAGTGGAGGCTCGGCGGGGAACCGCTTTCATTAGATCTTTTTGCCCTTTCCCCCGAAAGGGTAAGCCTCATCGAAGGTCATCGAAGCATGGAAGCCGAACTTCTCCACATGGACCCCTCGGCCAAGGAGGTCTGCATACGGCTCCAGGGGAAGACCTACCAGGTGCAGATTCAGGATGCCATGGATCTGCTTCTCCAAAGTATGGGCATGGATCTGAATGCCCTGACCCCGACGGAACCCCTTCGGGCCCCCATGCCGGGGAAACTGCTGAAAATCATGGTCAGTCCTGGACAGCAGATTGAAAAAGGCCAGGGCTTGGTGGTCCTGGAGGCCATGAAAATGGAAAATGTACTCAAAGCTCCAAAGGCAGGACAGATTAAAACCATACCGGTGACCGAAAATACCGCCGTCGAAAAAGGAGCCGTCCTGGTGGAGTTTGAATAGGGGGTTACCGGCTTCCTTTTTCTTTTCATCCAGGCTATGAAATCATGAAATCACGGAAATACATCATATTGGTCCTGTCCTTTGCCCTGAGTCTTAGCCTCTTTCTCTTTGGGCTGCCGGGTGAAGGGAATCTGTGGGCGCAGCGTTTTTCCTATGTTTATATACAGGGAGACCAGAAAACACCCTTCTACGTGAAATTCGAAGGGGAAATGCTTCCCCGCTACGGAAAAAACTACTGCATTATCTCCGAGCTGGCCCCGGGGCCAGTAAACCTGGAGATATTATTCCAACAGCATGCCTACCCCCCCGCCACATTCCGGATTCTGGTCCCTGAAAATGGGTTCCGGGGCTTCCTGCTCACCCAGACCGATACTGGATTTTCATTATATGATATTCATCAGCAATTCTACTTGCCCTCCGGCAATTCCCTAGAGGAAGACCAGGAACCTCAACCTCCGTCCCCAAGTCCTTCGACTCCGGAAAGCCTTTATCCTGCCGCAGGGTCCAGGACATCCGGAACGGGAATCGAGGCTTTGAAGACCAGCCTGGAGTCCCTCTGGTCCAAAGCAGGCGAAATTCCCCGAAAGGTTGCCCCCAGACCCGAATCGGAACCTCCCCCTTCCCGGTCCCAAGACCTGGAATTTCTCGACAATCTGGAATTAAGGGGTCCGGGAAATACAGAGGATCTGCCTCCGATTCCCAACAGCGATTGCCCCCAACCCCTGTCCAACCAGAAATTTGAAACTCTGTATCGGAATACGAGCCAGCGCCCCGTGGCCCAGAGGATGAAGTATCTCTTCGATCAAAGCCGGATTTGCCTGAGCACCAATCAGGCCAAGCAACTGGCCCTGAGCCTATCCACCGAAGCCGAAAAGTTCACCTTTCTGAAACGGATTTACCCGCGGATTACCGATCAACACCGATTTGCGGAACTGGATTCTCTTTTTGATGATCCGGAATGGAAACTCCATTTTCACCAACTCATATGGAACCCATGAAAAAAGTACCCTGGTATATGGCGGCCCTTATCCTCCTAATCGCCTCCTGTCAGCACAAAATAGAGAAGAAACTCATCGGCACCTGGCAGGCCCGGCATCTGGAAAACCCAGTCATGGAGGAACTCATGGCCGAACAGCTGCAGTTCCTGGATACATTTGGCAGGTCCACCACTCCTGAGCAGAATCTGAAAATCTACGGCAGTCGGAATGTGGATTCCATAAGGGAGTCGCTCACCCGCTCATTGGAAGAGATGAAGATTCTTCAGGATTCGGCTGTGAGAAATACCTGGTTTCAGTTTCGTAAAGACGGAGTGGCCATGATGAACTTCGGCGGGCAAAAAGACTCAGCCCACTGGTATATAAATGACGAAGATCAGTTGGTCCTCGACGAAATGGGACTCAAGGGCAGCGGAGCCCGGATCTATATGGACTTTGTCCAGCTCAGCGACGAGGTCATGACCCTAAGGTTTACTGAAGACGGACTGACCAGTACAGTGGAATTTTTCGCCGTCGAATCGGAATCCGCTCCCGAATGATTAACTTTAGCCCCCGGGAAAAAACCCTACACATATTATCCACAGAACCAATGAGTCAAGAAATGAGAACCATACCTATACGTCAGGCATTGCGTGAAGCCATGGAAGAAGAAATGCGGGCAGACGAAAGGGTTTTTTTGATGGGCGAGGAAGTGGCCCAATACAATGGGGCCTATAAAGTGAGCCAGGGCATGCTGGAGGAATTCGGCGAAAGAAGGGTAATTGACACCCCCATTTCCGAGTTGGGCTTTGCAGCCATCGGCGTGGGCGCCTCTACCAACGGCACCCGGCCCATTATTGAGTTCATGACCTGGAATTTTGCAGTCCTTGCCCTGGATCAGATTCTCAATCATGCGGCCAAGATGCGATCCATGAGCGGAGGGCAGTTCACCTGTCCCATCGTATTCCGAGGGCCGAATGGATCGGCGGGTCAGTTGGCGGCACAGCATTCCCAGGCCTTTGAGTCCCTATATGCCCATTTCCCGGGCATTAAGGTGATTTCCATATCCAACGCCTATGATGCCAAGGGATTGCTTAAGTCGGCCATAAGGGATGAAGATCCGGTGGTGTTCATGGAAAGTGAAGTCACCTACGGGGACTTAGGGGAAGTACCCGAAGAAGAGTATCTGATCCCCATTGGGAAGGCCGACATTAAGCGGCCAGGCAGGGATGTAACCCTGGTATCCTATAATAAGACCATGAAAGTGGCGCTGGGAGCGGCCGAGGAACTGGCCAAAGAAGGCATTGATGCCGAAGTCATTGATCTGAGAACGATAAGGCCCCTGGATTGGGATACCCTCATCGATTCGGTGAAAAAAACCAACCGCATGGTGATCGTAGAAGAACAATGGCCTTTCGGAAGCCTGTCCTCCGAGATCAGCTACCGTATACAGAAAGAAGCTTTTGATTACCTGGATGCCCCGATTCTGAGGATTACCTCAGCGGATTCCAATATGCACTATGCGCCCAATCTGGTACAGCTTTATCTGCCCGATATAGCCCGAACAGTGAAGCGGGTGAAAGAAGTCATGTATATTAAGAAGTAGGCAAGAATGTCTGGAACGGTAGCTCCTCTTTACCCTCCTCGGGGAAAGAGGAGTTTTTGTGCGCCGCGCATGGCAATTAACTAGGTGATGCCCTTCCCGGATAGAGTCGTAGTCCGGTACTATGAGCTCTGCTGACTTCGGATAGCAACTGTTGTCCGTGTTGCATACTCTGTTTCCACACGTCTATCAGATCTCCGGTGGTAAGACAATTCACTTTCACTCCATGTCCCTGCCCTAATTACATTCCACTGTCCGTGTAATCTTTGGACTTCAACTTGTTTAGCAGTCTCATCCCAGTGGAAATGCCTGATAGGATTCGTGTTCCTCAGGGCGGAACTTTGCTTCCGACTTCCTTCAGATTCCACCTCACGATGGACACAGCAGTAAAGATAGAACAGAGCCGAATATTACTATATCGGCGGCATTAAGTGGCCAATCATTCACTAAAAATAATAGCGCACCCATGTGCTAAAACGCTCATTACAATTTCTTTCACGCCAATCTCTGAATAAGCGTCTCTAACAAAGGCCAGTTGTAAGCTCTCCCAAAATTAGGACAGTTTAAAAGTAGACTTTTTAACTTTAAACTGTTCATAGGAGAAAATCAAGATTTACAGAGACACAAATCGTACAAGCATTGATGGAGTACGAATCAGGAAAGAGCGCTGCAGACATTTGCAGGGAACTAGGTATTAACGTAAGCCTCCGAGCAAGTACATATTTTGGCTTTCGAAGATGGGGTATAGTT
>CAYPQN010000072.1:0-3771 GCA_964412885.1 uncultured Chitinophagaceae bacterium
GCCAAAAAAGCCGTGAAAAAAGCCGCAGCCCCCAAAAAGGCAGCCGCTAAGAAAACGGTGAAAAAGGCCACAGCGCCTAAAAAAGCAGCCGCCAAAAAGGCAACGGTCAAAAAAGCCGCAGCCCCCAAAAAGGCAGCGACCAAAAAGGCCGCAACCCCGAAAAAAGCCGTAAAGGCGGAAGCCCCCAAGCCCCTGGCCTCCAAAAAGGCCACGCCGAAGCGGGTGTCCACCAAGACGGCGACCAAAACCAAGGCAAAAAAGTAGATTAGAAAAAACCAGGATTCTTAGAATCGAAAGGACGGAAGAGGTTGTTTTCACGACCTCTTTTTTTTGCGTCATTATCCGTTGAATCCTTTCTCCTTCCTTTGTCCAATTCGAAACAGTTCCCGGTGAATGCCCTATTTTTGTCCCATCCAAAACTCAACGCATTGTCATTCACCGAAATAGAACTTAGAAAAAGACGTCGGAGCTTTAGGCTCCGAGGTATTTATAATATGATTCTGGGATTCCTATATATCCTGGTGGCCTCCGTCCTCCTTTACATGAAAACCAAGGAATGGCTTCAGTTACAGCCCACCTTGGCCTATATCATTTGCCTGCTCATGGCCTTATATGGAATTTTCCGGATCTGGCGGGGACGCCAGGACCTTCGCATTTCCCGGTCCATGGAATAAGGAATTAGCTTTCCCCGGCCTGACCCTGGCTTCAGCTGTTAAATCCATGTTACAATGCAGAATTTCATTATACGTTACGGGATAATTCTTTAAACTTGCATTCTATGAATCGGTCAAATTTATCATGGGCATGTTTATTTGCCATAGGAGGTCTGCTTTTCCTGGCGGCTTGCGGAAATATCCAACAGAAACCCCAGGATACGATGAGCAGCGGTGAGTTGAAGGTGACAGCCGACGAAAGCTTCCGCCCCGTGGTGGACGAATTGGTCAAGGTCTTTGAAAGTAATTATCCGGAAGCCCGGATCTCCGTGGATTACAAGCCCGAAGCGGAATGTTTGGACGATTATATTTCCGGTAAATCCAAAATGATGATCCTGACCAGAGAGCTCCACGAATCCGAACAGACCCTGCTTTCGGAAAAAAAGGTGGTGTCCAACAGTCTGGCGGTGGCCAAGGACGCCATAGCCGTTATTCTTCACCCCGAGGATCCGGATACCAACCTTAGCCTGGAAATGATCCAGGGCGTTCTGACCGGAGCACATAAGCGCTCTTATAAAGTGGTTTTCGACAACCAGGGATCCAGTACGCTTCGATACATGCTGGATTCGCTGATCCCGGGCGAAGAGCTGGGGGCAGAAGTATATGCCGCCAGGGGCCAGGAGCAGATTCTGGAATATGTGGCCTCACAGCCTGGATCCATGGGATTTATCGGAGTCAGCCATGTAGCCGACTACGATGATCCCCAGGGCTTGGCGTTCACCCGAAAAGTCCGGGTCGCTGCCTTGTATAATCCCGTGGACAATCAGTTCCACCAGCCCTATCAGGCCTATATTGCCACCGATCAGTATCCCCTGACCCGAAACCTCTACTATATTCATCGGGAGAACTATCCGGGACTGGCCACGGGATTTGCTAATTTCCTGGCCAAGGAAAAAGGGCAGTTGATTTTCAAACAGTCCCGACTATTCCCCCTGAAATCCGATGTGATTTTCCGGGATGTATCCATGAAACGCTGATCTCCCCCAGGAGTGAATTGGAAGCAAAACAAATTGAATACGCATAAAACAAAGGAAGAAAAATGAAAAAAACCATTCAGATCCTGAGCATTGTCTGGCTTAGCGCCGGGGCGGTTCAGGCCCAGTCTCTGGACGGAGGAATAAAAATGTACCAGTATGAACGGTACCAGTCGGCCAAGGAAATGCTGAGTCCATTGGCCGATTCCGATCCAAAAGCCAACTACTATCTTGGACTGGCCACTTTCCGTTTGGGGCAGGTGGATCAGGCGAAGGCGATATGGGAAAAATACCCGAATGATCTGGCCAACCAGTCCGGACTGATCCGCTATCAACTGGCCAAAGGCTTGAGTGATGCAGCCCATCAATCCGCTGAGGCCATGGTGGCCAAAGCCAAAAGAAAATCCTGGGAAGAGTACAAGTACGCCGCCGATGCCCTTATGGATGCTCCGCAGGGAAATGCGGAATTAGCCATTCAATGGTATCAGCAAGCCCTGGCCCAACAACCCAACGATCCCCATCTGCTCATTGCCCTGGGAGATGCTTACCGGAAAGTGGAGTCCGGAGGCGGCCAGGCACTGAGTCATTTCAAAAAAGCAGCAGAAGCCAGCAAGGACAATTCCCTGGCGCATTCCCGAATAGGCAAGCTCTGGTATGACGCGCGCAACTACGAATTAGCCCTGGAAAGCTGGGGTAAAGCACAATCTGCAGATCCTTCCAATCCTTTGCCTTACAAGGACCTGGCCAATGCCTATTTCTATTCCGGAAAATTGGAACAAGCCAAAACCAATATCGAAAAATACCTTAGCCTTTCGGATAAAGGGCCGGAAGATCAGCTGCGCTATGCAACCATTCTCTATCTTACCCAGGACTATGAAAAGTCCAGAGAGATCACCCAATCCTTGATTGAACAGGGAGTGGACAATCCCAGTGCCTACGGATTGCTCGCCTTCAGCCAGATCCAGCTGGACGACTCTGTGGATCATGTGCGGGCCTTGGACAATATTCGCCGGTATTTTGCCGGACAGGACCCTGAGCTTGTCGGGCACCTGGACTATATCAACTACGGGAAAATCCACCTAAAGAACGGAAATACGGACTCCGCCAACTATTATTTCCAAAAAGGGGTGGAAAAGGATCCAGCCGAAGATAAGTCCGGAAGTTATGCCGAGATTGCCCAGGGCTTCACTGCCCTGAAAACCTCAGAAGCCTATGACAAGGCGGGATATTGGTTTGGCATGCTGGTAAAAGAAAAGGCCAACCCAACCGCCCTGGATTATTATAATTGGGGAGTATATCGGTATTATGGCCGCAATTATCCCGGTGCCGACTCTGCCTTCCGGACCATGGAAGAACAGTTCCCTGACCAGCCTTCAGCCTCCTATTGGAGGGGAAGAGTAGCCGCCGCCCAGGATGATGAAGCCAAGGAAGGCACCGCCGTACCCCACTATACCAAATGGCTGGAAGCCGATGTGATGGGCTATGAGAGAAAGAATCCGGATCTCATGCAGGCCTACCAGTACCTGGCCCTCTATTATTTCTATCAATCCGACAAGGCCAATACAAAAAAATACATGGATCTGATTGCCGCCATCGATCCCGAGAACGGATTTTTGAAGCAATTGAGGGAGGCCATGGCCAAACCCTGATCCCGGGTCCTCTAAACCCTTCCCCGAATCCGCCTTGGATTCGGGGATTTTTCTTAGAGGGGGAATCGGAATCCGCCACGCATCCCTTTCGTCTTTCTGATCCAGCCCAAAACTCAGTCCCCGATTAAAAAAATGCCGGAGGGATCCCCTGCGGCATTAGATCATTTAATCTTCGGATTTGACTAGTTATGCAAGTTCTTATAGTTTATCAGGACATAGGCTTCTTCTTCGCCTTCACCTAGTTCAAGAGGTCCTTTCAGCATCAGCTTGGACTCCGTCAATTCCATGATCTGGCTGGACTCCACTCCTTCCATGAATACTCCCGGTCCAAAATCAAGCCTGGTCCCGTCCTCGGAAGCTGGTATGCCACCACTTTCACTTGAGGATCATCGGGCTCGCACAGGTCATCCCCTTGATCGATGTAAATGTTGGAAT
>CAYPQN010000073.1:0-3759 GCA_964412885.1 uncultured Chitinophagaceae bacterium
TGATCAAAGTAGCCTATCCGGATGGATTTGTGGAAACCTTCCAGGGAGAAGTTACTCTGGTGAGGTAGGCTTATCCGGCCCCTATGAGTTTCTCCTCTAATATCCCCGAACCTCTCGTTCGGGGATATTAAATTTGCGTCGCACATAGCTATTAACCACCTGTTGAAGGTTCCCTGGGGAATTTGATAATAGTCCTCCACCAGCCGCAAATATCGTTGTCCATCATTGGGGAACCCGAGACGAAGTTTGAATCAAGGTTCTGCTACACAGTAGTGTAAGTTCTAAAAGGGATATCTCCATTTGGGACGAGACGGCAAAACCAGATGAAGTCATTAGATTACCCGGCCGGGTTGTGTAACAGGGTAGAGAGACATGGCGTGAAAGGGAATTGCCTTGCCGAGGGAGATATAATATGACTGTTTTTGATCAAATGGACATCTATTTATTACCGACTACTGCCTAAAACTCATTCATCGACGAAAAGGAACAGCCGTATAGGGAAAATGGAATGGAACCCAGGATGTGTGAGAGGACAGTTAAAGAATTACTCCCTTACCTCCTACTCCATTACAAGAGAATGGGACCCGCTTGGCCTTGGCCGGGCAGTCTCGCTGCCTTATGCGGGACAAGGGATGATAATTGTAGTAAATTTGAAGGGGAGGGGCCCTCTCCCCTGTGGTCAATTTAATTCGTTATGAGAAGATCTTTCCTTGTTTTTATGGTCCTTGCATTTTGGATACTTACCGGTCCCCTGGCACGGGCAACTCAGAAAGTTTTTCCTCGCCCCGGAGATAGTATTTCCTTTAGATTAATCGGATTCGAAGTGCCGCCGGGGGAAAATATGCTCCATTATGAGCTGGAAATATGGAAAGGTCAGGCTCCCGAGAACAAAAGGGACTGGAAATCCCCTTTTGTGCATCAGATATCTTCCCAGCCTCGGTGGATTCAGGAATTGCCGGACTTTGGAGAAACTTATTACTGGAGAGTAGGCTACCGACCCCATAAGGGGAAGGCGGAATATTCGCCTCTTTACCACTTCCATATTCAGGATTTTCCTCAGGGGGGAATGCCGAAAACCCGGGTTCGGGTGCTTTACCGGGACAGCAGCCTCAATGACTTATGGGTGTTCTTTGACAATCACCGGGCCCTCTATAATCTAGACGGTCAGCCCGTCTGGCACCTTCCCCTGATTGCGGGAATCACAGATAGCTTGGGTGGCGATATTCGGGACCTTAAACTCACCCCCCAGGGGAGTATCAGTTTTCTCACCGACCGCAATGCCTATGAAATCAGTTATCGGGGAGAGATCCTTTGGACCGCCCCCATTGAGTGGCCGGAGAATGCCCAGATTTACCGCCATTATCATCATGAACTGGAAAAACTGCAAAACGGGGGATTTCGCATTCTGGGTAATGAGCTTACGCCCATGCCGGACGAACACGATTCAAATAAAGTCAGGGAGGCCACTTGCAGTACCATTATGGAATTCGATTCCACCGGCCGACGCACCTGGTCCTGGAACTCCTGTCGTGCCCTTGGCCTGGACGACCCAGTCACTCATTTCAATGCCTTCTACTTTCACGCACAGGATAGCAGTTTCTACGTCAGTTTCCGGAATACCAACACAGTGATGAAAATCGCATACCCCGGCGGACAGATCCTTAAGGAATACAAAGGGGCAGAGCATAAGCCCGATGAATTCGACATGGAGGGACTGTTCTATTATCAGCACTATTGTCGGATTTCCTCGGAAGGATATCTTATGCTGTTCAACAACAATTTCAAGCCATTCCTTTCGGCCAAAGAGCGCAATGCCCATTCCATACCGAGCCTGGTCATGTTCCGGGAAGTCGCCCACCCCAGGCATCATCTGGAAAAAGTCTGGGAATTCCCGATCGATATTGACCAGGAGGTGGACCCCACCTCTTCGGGGGGAGGATCTTTTATGGAACTCAAGGGTAGAAAATACCTTGTTTGCACCGGAACCCCCGGCCGGAACTTTATCGTGGACAGGAACAAGAATTTGCTCTGGAACGTACTGACGGAGAAATGGACCCATGACTGGGTACCCTTTCCAGGTTACCGGGTCTCGCCCCTTTACGGAGAAAACCTCCCACGACTCCTCTTCTTTTCCAAGGATTAATTGGACCACTCTCCCTCCTATAGGAATAACCTTGGAAAACTATCTGGAATTTCATTTTAGATAGGAGACCCAAAAAGGATATACCCAAAAACCTCCGTGACCCCATGAAAGCCACGGCGGCAAAATCTCCACTATATCGTCTTGAGAAATTACTTATATCTTAAGAGACTTGCGGATGGATTTGGGTATTCCGTCTTTATGCAAAAGGATGGCCGTGGTCTTGTATTCCAGATACTTCCGAGTAACATAGATATAGCCTTTGTAATCGTTCTTTTCCCCCCAGGAATTCTTCACTATATAATATTCCCTGCCCGACTGATCCTTAGCTAGTCCTACAATATGCATTCCATGGTCATCGGTGGTGGTGTAATTGTCAAAGGCCTCCTGACGCATAATCTCCGTAATCTCCCTTTCGGGACGGGGACCATCAAAAATGGCTTTCCTCTCCTCTTCGTTCATGTCTTCCCAGTCTTTTTCAGGGACATAGGCCACCCCGTTCTTCCAACTGAAATACTTTTCGCTGACGTCCGTCGCCCAGGTTACGGTAAATCCATTCTTCAGGGCATGATCCACAATGGCGCTCAAATCCTTCATGCGCACATTGTACACTTCATCGAAGCTCCAGTTGTCGGGAACCATCAATAAAGTCTTCTCATAATAGGGTTTATCGGTAAAGGACCCCAGCTCTACGTAATCTTCCGGGTTGATGCCCACTACCTTATCGGCAAACTCCTTTGGGGTGTACTTCTTGCCCTTCCATGTGAAGGTTTTGGGGATTTCTCCCAAATAGGTGTCAAGCACCGCTTCAAAAGCCCTTTTCCAGTTTGGGGTGAGTTTTTTATTAGGATTTCTCACCACAGCGTCTAGCATACCTTTGAGCATGGCCTGCATTTCCCCGAATTTGTTCTTTGTAGTTCCGTACTGCAATCCGGTATACACTGACTGGGGCACGGTTCCGTATTTTGCATACATATTGATTACATCATGGCAGGCGCCTCCGTCTCCCCAGGCCAGGGCTCCGTGCATACGGACAAAGTTCTCGGCCTTTTCTACATAGACGTGACGGGCAGTATACATTTCGGACAGATCCACCGGCTCTTTGCCCATGCGCACCATTTCACTTTCCAGAAAGGAATTGGTGGCATAGCTCCAGCAGGTTCCCGAGGAACCTTGGTCCTTGACCGGAGTTTTTTCCAAATCGATCACATGAGTAAACTGAAATTTCTTGCTGGCCGAATCGGATCTGTTCTTTTCCAAAGCCTGAACCAGATTGTCCTGGGCCATAACAGGAAGGCTTATTAGGGAAAGGCCTACGGGGATGAGAAATTTGATCATAATTAATCGGTAATAGGGTTTAGGTAAAAATATATGGCCGAAAGGAAGTTTCGGTTTTACTTCTCGGCGGCTAAAATAAGGGGAAAACACGGGGTTTCCCAATGGAAATTCATAGCGGTCTGCCTTGCCCTTAGGATAGTCTTGCGATGTACGAGTGACGGGAAAAGCGCTCAATAATCTGAATTAAATGAATATATTTGTTTTGCTGCGACCCTTAGGCACGGCATCCCCGTCTTTGGTGAACGGCTTGCTCGGATTTGCATAATCCGGACCATACCCAC
>CAYPQN010000074.1:0-3737 GCA_964412885.1 uncultured Chitinophagaceae bacterium
GTGCATATTTCGGTGATACCCACCCACTTTCAGGGCGGTTTTCTCTAGATAGACATGACAATGTTACCGATTTTAGTTCTTTTCCACAATGTATATTTCATCGTTATAGTTATTGCTTCTCCCTTGGGATGGACATGATCATCATGAGAACATGGGCGGAGCCCATTCCTAATATAAGTCACTCCCCCCTCCCAAATACCCCGGGGAAAAGGAAAGGAACAGAGGTCAGTTTTTCCCCTTCCTCATGCTCTCCTGCAACTCTATTCGATAGGACGTATGCACTACTCGATTCAGTATGGCATCCGCCACAGCTGCATTCGAGAATAAATCATACCAGGATAAAACAGGCAATTGACTGGCGATAATGGGAGAACGACGGCTATGGCGGTCGTGCGCATACGGTTTTGGCAAAATCAAGGATCACCGTGGATTTGCCCAATTGAATTTTTCTGTAATGGAATAGAGGCCGGAATCATACGGAAGTATACCAGATCTCATACCAGCCCCCTATTAAAACCTTATCCCGCGCCTTATCTACTGCTTCCGGGGACAAGTTATCAATGGCTGCCTCCGTTTCTATTTTTTCGCTCCAGCCGCTACGGATATCCAGCTGTATGCGTTCTACTTCCACAATGTTCAGAGTGTTACGCACCTCTCTGTCCCTGCCCAAATGATGCCCCGCCGAAATACATCTGCCATATAAAGGCAATAATTAATCTTTGGCGAAAAGCTACATCTTATGCAAATTTTGAAACAACCGCTGTTGGTTTAATTGTTCTATAACTGGATTCTTTTGGCGAGTTTGGAAATATCTATAAAATGAAATATCTTTTACTCTTTGGGTTTTCGTAATTTTGCGCCTTGTTTGCGGAGGATGGAAAAGGCCATGTTTATTATTATGCAGATTTTGCCTTCTATACATTATATTTTGTGGTTTGGGTCCCTATCTAGGGCAAGAAGCATTTCGGGTCCTCCGAACTAGGTCGGGTTTCTATGCCTTCTTTGGCTGGTCTTTCTATATCTTTCATATTCCTCTTTATTTTTATACATAGTATCATTCTCCTTTGTTGTTTATCCTCAGGAGCCCTATACTCCTTTCCTTCGAATAAACTATGAAAGCCATAATCCAACTATTTGATTTTAATCAGAAACTCAATTATAAAACGGAAATTCTATCTGGTTTGACGGTGGCCATAGCCCTAATCCCTGAAGCCATCGCATTTTCCCTGATTGCCGGGTTGAGTCCTCAGATTGGCCTTTATGCGGCGTTCGTAGTGGGGTTGATCACATCCCTTTTCGGGGGAAGGCCGGGAATGATATCCGGTGCCGCCGGGGCCATAGCGGTGGTGATTGTGGCCCTTGCCCATACCCACGGCCAGGAGTACATTTTTGCCACCGTTATCCTGGCCGGTATTCTTCAGTTGCTGGCCGGTATATTCAAGCTGGGGAAGTTCATTCGCCTGGTGCCCCAATCGGTGATGTACGGCTTTGTCAATGGTCTGGCCATGGTGATTTTTCTGGCGCAACTAAACCAATTCAAGGTGGCCGACGGGTCAGGAGGAACTCAGTGGATGGAGGGGGGGCAGCTTTATCTCATGTTAGGTTTGGTCCTATTGACCATGTTCATTATTTGGATTGTGCCTCGGGTAACCAAGGCAGTGCCGGCATCCCTGATTGCCTTGACGGTAGTCTCGGCAGGTGTCATTCTGTTCCAGGTCGATACCAGGACAGTGGGCGATATCGCCCGAATTCAGGGAGGATTTCCACCCTTTCATATTCCTGAAGTCCCGTTCACCTGGGAGACTCTGGAAATCATTTTCCCTTATGCATTGATTGTAGCTGGGGTGGGATTGATCGAGAGCCTGTTGATTATGAACCTGATCGATGAGATCACGGATACCCGGGGGGTGGGGAACAGGGAATGCCTGGCCCAGGGGGCAGCCAATATCACCTCCGGATTCTTTTTTGGAATGGGTGGGTGCGGTATGGTGGGCCAAAGTCTGATTAATGTTTCCAATGGGGCCAGGGCGAGGCTTTCGGGTATTGTGGCGGCCGTCATGCTCCTGGTGTTTATCAGCTTTGGCTCGGAACTCATTGAGAGGATACCTATGGCGGCTCTGACCGGATTGATGTTCATGGTGGCTATAGGGACCTTTGAATGGGCCAGTCTTCGCAGTATTGGCAAGATGCCTTTCCATGATGTTTTTGTGATTGCCGTGGTGGCACTGATTACGCTATTGCTACACAATCTGGCCTTGGCTGTCCTGATCGGGGTGGTGATTGCTGCCTTGGTTTTTGCCTGGGAGAACGCCAAGAGAATTCGGGCTCGCAAGTTCATTGATGAAAACGGAGTAAAACACTACCAAGTATACGGTCCCCTTTTTTTCGGCTCCGTTGCCGCATTCCAGGAGAAGTTCGATGTTCATGAGGACCCCGACGAAGTCATCATTGACTTCAAGGAGAGCAGGGTGGTGGACATGTCCGGCATCGAAGCCCTGGACCGGATCACCGAAAAATATAGGAAGGCAGGCAAAAAACTCCAACTCAAGTACCTGAGCCCTGACTGCCGGAAATTGCTGAAGAATGCCGAGTCCATTATCGATGTGAACATTATAGAGGATCCATCATATAAAGTGGTTACCAACAAGCCCATTTCCTATTCCCGGAAGGATTACCGGAAGCATTAGATATAGAAGACTGGACTTCAGGCTAGATATTTTTAAATTTCTCTTTCATTTTTGGATATTATGCGGTATGTTTATACGCAGAAAATCGCATTAGCCAATAATGATGAAGAAAGCATTGATTTTACTCGCAATAGGAATAGGAGGAATTTCCTCCTCATATGCCCAATCTCTGGAACTGGGATTAGGGGGAGGAGTGAGCATAAATATGCCCCCTTCTGGTGGAAATATGAAATATGTGATCGATCAGTCCCAGGGCAATTATGCGGCCACACTCAAGTTTATCCGCACTACGTCGGGGAACTGGCAGTATGGTTTGGACGTCCAGATGATGGAACTTTCGGGGACAAGCAGCGTAAGTTACGAGGGCATGAACAATCCCTATATAGATTCCGTCGGAGGGAACACGAAGAAGATTGTCTACGCCAAGAATGCGGTTTCCATCAACTTGGTAGGCAATCGGGCTCTGCCGTTTAGCGGAAACAAGAATTATTTCTACATAGGAGGCGCATTTGGTTATGGGGTGGCCCGGAACAATCCCCGGGAATATGCCACCAATGAAGCCTATAATGCGCCAGATTGGGGACATGGGCTGAGCTATGGAGGTCAGGTAGGTTTAGTGCTGAGACTTTCGGACCAAATCTCTTTGAATATGGAGGCCGCTATGCGTTTCTTCAATTTCGAATATGATCATAATTTCGAGTATTATGCATCTCTGCCTCAGCTGGAGCCTCCCACGGAGAACCTGAATTATTCGATCATGGCCGTACCTGTTACCTTCGGTATTCGGTATTTCTTTTTCAAGACGGATCCCGATTCGGTACCTCGTTATCATAGAAATCGCCCCATAGGCCGGGCCATGTATTGATTCAGGCCTTAACGATTTTTTTATTTATAGTTTTTCCCTTTGGGAATAAAGTCCTGCCCGGAGACTCTTCCGGGCAGGGGCTATTTATATGACCGTCTGTTGTACTTTCCTTAAATCGCTGCGGGTGTATATAGGGCTTGCTAATTTTCTCCAGGCACCAATAAAATCAGTACTTTGAGAGGAAA
>CAYPQN010000075.1:0-3662 GCA_964412885.1 uncultured Chitinophagaceae bacterium
GTTAGGTATTTTCCCATTCTGCTTCGGAATGCCGTGAAGTTCCCATTTGCCGGGGGCAATACCCAAAGAGGCGATCCTCATGATCGCCTCCTATTCAATTACTCCTATGTTTCCCTTTGACTCCAAGCGGGGCCGGGGAGGGCACGATCAGTACCGATAATGCTCGGGCTTATAGGGGCCTTCCTTGGGAATGCCCAGGTATTCCGCCTGCGCATCGCTGAGTACATCGAGTTCCACCCCGATTTTTTCCAAATGCAGACGAGCCACCTTTTCGTCCAAGTGCTTGGGCAGCACATAGACCTTGTTTTCATACTTTTCGTGGTGGTTCCACAGCTCAATCTGGGCCAGGGTCTGGTTAGAGAAGGAGTTACTCATCACGAAAGAAGGATGGCCGGTGGCACATCCCAGATTCACCAGTCTGCCTTCTGCCAGAACGATGATGTCCTTGCCCTCTATGGTATAAAGATCCACCTGAGGTTTTATCGTATCCCGGGTGTGTCCGTAATGCTGATTGAGCCAAGCCATGTCGATTTCTATATCAAAATGGCCGATGTTGCAGACAATGGCTTTGTCTTTCATGAGCCGGAAATGCTTTTCGGAGATCAGGTCCCGGCATCCGGAAGCGGTCACAATGATGTCGGCTTCCTGGACCGCGTCAATCATTTTCTTTACTTCGAATCCGTCCATAGCAGCCTGAAGCGCGCAAATGGGGTCGATTTCGGTGACGATCACCCGGGCTCCGGCCCCTCTTAGGGACTGAGCGGATCCTTTTCCGACATCCCCATAGCCCCCGACCACGGCCACCTTTCCGGCCATCATCACATCGGTGGCGCGACGGATGGCATCCACCAAGGATTCCTGGCATCCGTATTTATTGTCAAACTTGGATTTAGTCACCGAATCGTTCACGTTTATGGCCGGCACGGGCAGGGTCCCGTTTCTCATGCGCTCATAAAGTCTGTGCACGCCGGTGGTCGTTTCTTCGCTGATCCCGCGGACATGTTTCACTAATTCCGGATATTTGTCTAAGACCATATTGGTCAGATCTCCTCCGTCATCGAGGATCATGTTCAGCGGCCTATCCTCGCTTCCGAAGAACAGAGTCTGCTCAATGCACCAGTCCGCCTCTTCCTGGGTTTGCCCTTTCCAGGCAAATACACCTATTCCTGCCTCGGCAATGGCGGCCGCGGCATGGTCTTGGGTGGAGAATATGTTGCAGGAACTCCATCTCACTTCGGCCCCTAGTTCCACCAGCGTTTCAATCAGTACGGCAGTCTGGATAGTCATGTGCAGGCAACCGGCGATCCGGGCACCCTTGAGCGGCTTTTGGTCGGCATATTCTTTACGTATGGCCATGAGGCCAGGCATTTCGGCTTCGGCCAGTCGAATTTCCTTCCGTCCCCAAGAGGCTAAGCTCAGGTCTTTTACTTTATGAGGTAATTGGTGATCAATCTGAATCGATTTCGTCAAAGACATATTCACTTCGTTTATTGAATGACTAATAGGGGCAAGACGGGCAAAGTTAGGAAATCTGGGCCAAAGTTCAGGATCGGCGCCCGGTAGCCGTCGCCATCCGACTAATGCGCGGACTCATTCCAACGCTTTATAAAAGCCCCTATTTGCTCGTGCAGTTCCACCGAGGCGGGAGTGAGCGGCAAGCGCAGATAATTTTCGATAATACCCAAATGGCTAAGGGCGGATTTCACGCCGGTGGGATTCCCTTCCTGAAACAAAAGTCGAATACCGTGGATAAGCGCATAGTGATTCCTCCGGGCTTCTTTCATATTGCCGGTACCGGCCATGCGGATCATTTGGGAGAAGGCGGAAGGGAAGGCATTGGCCGCCACGGAAATGACCCCGTCCATGCCCAGGGCCATCTGGGCCAGGGCCAGGTCATCATCCCCGGAAAGGACGGCAAAACCTTCCGGGCGGTCGCGGACCAGGTCCATGCACTGGGCCAGATCCCCGCTGGCTTCTTTAATGGCGACAATATGCGCGTGTTTTCGGGCTAGACGGAGGCTGGTTTTAGCCTGCATGCCGGCTCCTGTCCTTCCCGGAACATTGTATAGCAGAATGGGTTTGTCCGTAGCCTGGGCAATAGTGTCAAAATGTTGGAACATTCCTTCCTGGCCCGGTTTGTTGTAATAGGGCACCACCACTAGGTACCCTGAAATCCCTTGCAGAAAGTTGAATTTTTCCATGGCCGAGAGGACATCTTGGGTGTTGTTGCTTCCGATACCACATACGATGGGCACCCTCCCGCTGGTCTGATTTAGAATAAAATCCAGAACGGCAAGTTTTTCGTCTGCTGTCAGCGTGGGTGTTTCCGCAGTGGTGCCCAAGGCTACCAGGTAATCCACTCCGCCTTCGATCACGTGGTCTACCAGTTTCTTCAAGGAAACATAATCAATGTCCAGGTTCTTCTGGAATGGGGTAACCAGGGCGACCCCCGTACCGGAAAAGGGATGTTTCATAATATATCAGGTTTAGTGGAAGAATTATTTCCGAGATGATCCTGGATCGATGGATCCGTTTCCTGTTTTTTCCTCCTCTGTATTGGTTTCTTCTTCAAAGAATCCCATGGAGGAGAATTTTTGGATTCTTTCCTCTATTCTTAATTCGGGATCCTTATCGATCAGTTCTGCCAGGGCATTTTGAATAAAGGTTTTGACGGTCTCGGCCATTTTCCTGGGCTCGGCATGAGCTCCGCCCAGAGGCTCGGGAATCACCCCGTCGACCAGACCAAAAGATTGCATATCCGAAGAGGTCAGTTTCAGCTGTTCTGCGGCCTGCTCCTTGTAATCCCAGCTTCTCCATAGGATGGAGGAGCAGCTTTCCGGGGAGATCACCGAATACCAAGTGTGCTCAAGCATGAATACCCGATCCCCTATGCCTATACCCAGGGCTCCACCGGAGGCTCCTTCGCCTATGATGATGCAAATGACGGGAACCTTAAGATTAACCATTTCAAATAGGTTGCGCGCAATAGCTTCGCCCTGACCCCTTTCTTCGGCTTCTATGCCGGGATAGGCACCTGGGGTGTCGATGAAGGTGATTATGGGATGTCCGAATTTCTCGGCCATTTTCATCAGTCTCAACGCTTTGCGATATCCTTCCGGATTGGCCATCCCGAAGTTCCGCATTTGCCTCATTTTGGTGTTTACTCCTTTTTGCTGCCCCATGACCATAACCGGCATGCCATTTAGTTTGGCCATGCCGCCTACCATGGCTTTGTCGTCTTTGACCTGGCGGTCACCGAAGAGCTCGATAAAATCCTCAAAGATCTCTTCAATATAGTAAAGGGTATAGGGCCTGTCCTGATGGCGACTAAGTTGAACCTTCTGCCAGCGGCTCAAATTGGAGTAGATTTTCTCCCTGGTTCTGGCCACTGTAGCCTCCAGTTCCTTCAGGCTGTTTTCCACATCGATCTGGGGATTTTTGGCCGACATTTCCTTTAGCCGGTCTATCTGATGATACATGTCCTCAAGCGGCTTCTCAAAATCCAAAAATTGCATAGGCCCGTTTTATCCTGCAAAAGTACGCCCGAAATCTTTTTTTACAGAAGATTTGTGGAATTCGTGAATTTGCCCTTATATTTGCTGCCCAATTGGATCGGTAGTTCAGTTGGTTAGAATGCCGCCCTGTCACGGCGGAGGTCGCGG
>CAYPQN010000076.1:0-3230 GCA_964412885.1 uncultured Chitinophagaceae bacterium
GTACGGCGATTCAGCTGATGGCTTCGCTCGCTGCAGGCATCGCAGGGTTCGCAGACCTCCACGGGCATGGTCTCCCCGAAACCTTTAGAAGACAGGCGGCTCCGGGATATGCCTCTTTCGTTCAGGTATTTGATCACCGAAGCGGCCCGGGCCTTGGAAAGATTCATATTATAGGCGTCCCGCCCTCTGCAGTCCGTATGGGAATTAATCTGAATCTCCATGGTCGGATACTGATTCAGCAGTTTGAGCAGGCCATTTAGGGAAGGCTTGGCGTCCTCGCGGATATTGGCCTTATCGTAATCATAGTAGATATTGTCGATCTTGTATACCTCCCCTACCCTCAGCTCTTTGAGGTAAATGGTATCTTCTATGGACGCATCACCAATATGGCCGGCTACTCCCCGGGTGGCCACGAACTTCTCGGAACCATAATAGTTCTCCTTTATGGCGAAAATATTGTATTCCGATTCGGGCTTAAGGCTGGCCGTATAGCGCTCCCCGGTGTTCAGGGCAATGGTGTCCGTCTGGCTTTCCCCGCCCAATAGACTGATCACCAGAGCCGGACGCTCAATCGGGGCCCCGGTCTGTTCATTCAGCACCACTACCGAATAGGGCACGTGGAAATCGGGGACCACATGCACTTCATAATGCAGAGTATCGGACTGAAGCAGGTTGACCGTGGAAACGCTCAGTCGGGAAGGCTTGTATCCCGCCTTGCTCACTTCCACCTCATAGTTCATCTGGGGATGCAGGGGTGCCACCACACCTCCGTGGCTGGCCGTAATCAGATCCCGGCTGTCCTGAGGACTGGTCAGCTTCACCTGGGCTGCCGTCACCGCAGCTCCCGTCTCATCATCGATCACCTTCACCGACAAATAGAGACGCTGGAGATTCACATAATAAATGTTGTCGCTTTTGCGGCTGGCCGGACGGTTGGAAGAAAAATACCCCGAACTCGTCCCCGGAATCAGGGTCAGGGACATATCGTCGTATCCTGAGTTCAAGGGAATGCCCATATGCACCGGAGCGCCGAAGTCTTCTCCTTCCCTATAGCTGCGATATATGTCCAACCCGCCAAGCCCTATATGACCGTTGGAGGAAAAATACAAGGTCTCATCATCCACAAGCACCGGAAACATCTCATCGCCTTCCGTGTTCAGTTGACTCAGATTCTGAGGTGCCGACCAGCTCCCGCTGCCGTCGCCCGTACAGATATACAAATCATTGCCTCCTTTTCCCCCGGGCATATCCGATACGAAAACCATAGTCCGTCCGCTCGGGCTTATGGTCGGATGCGCCGTCGAATAGGTCCGGCTGTTATAGGCAAATGGACGAACCCGGGAATACTTGCCCTTCTGCTCATCATATCCCTCAGCCTTCATAATCTGAAGATGCACCGTACCATTCTGGTCCGGAAGCGAACCCCGGCTCAGAAATCGCTCCACGAAATTCGTCCGGGTGAAATACATGTCCCCGTTCTCCCCATGGAAAAAAGCCGGACCGTCATGATAGCGCGTGTTGATATTCGCCGCCAAACGACGAATCTCCCCAGAGCATTCATAAAGAGAATCGCAGTCCACCTGATACAAATTATAAAATGGCTGACCAGACCAGGAATTGATCTGCTGACGAGGCTTCAGAAAACCTCCCGTCTCCACCACCGAGTCCGTGGTGAACACCAAGGAGCCCCGGTGCAGGGCAGGACCAAAATCCGAACCATCCGTATTGAAACGCAGAAAACGCACATAACCGGAAGGAATCCCGGACAAAAGCTCCGGAGCAAATCGGCAGCTCTCGATCAGATTGGATACCCGGACATCCTCGGGATGATGCTGCTGGTACTGGCGGAGCTGACGGGAAGCCTGATCATACTGGCCAAGGCTCATCAACACCTGACCATAATGAAGAAATGCCTCCACAGGACAATCCCGGTACTGCACCGCCTTGGAATACCAGGAGGCCGAACGGGACAGATCCTTGGTCAGCCGATAGCAGTCCGCCAAACGCATGAATACCCCAGGATCCGTAGAAAACTCCGCCGCCTTCTCATAATAGGGAATCGCCTCATGAAAGGACAGGTTCCGATACAGATATTCCGCCTTCAATAGCTCGTCCCCACTCTTGCCCTCGGCGGTCCAAGTGCAGAGACTCCATAGCGATATCAAAATAATGCTGAACTTCTTCATATATGCTCCTTTCTGATTTACTTTAAAATGACTTGATGAACCGCGGATTCGCATACTTGTTCAGATCTCGGACAAAATCAAAGCCCAGCACCACCTCATGGGTGCCCTGGTTGAATCCATTCAACTCCGACATGGTGTGATCATAGGAATAGCCTATGTTCAGCTGACGCGTAGCCTGTATATGCACAATCCCCGAAAGCGATTTGTCCGTGCGGTAGGTAGCCCCGAACATCAGCCGATCATAAACCACCACCGAAAGATTGAAATCGCTGTTCAACGGAAGCTGATAGCGGCCATTCCCCGCATAACGCGCCAAAACCTGAGGCTGTAGCTTCACCACCTCCGAGAGCGGAATCACATAACCCCCTCCCAGAAAATAGGTCCGAACCTGACGACCACGCTCCGTAGTCAGGGCGGTGCCCTCCTTGTTGTAATAGTTCTCCAATAGATTGGGAATCGCCGCCGATACATAAAACCGATCCCCGGACCAATAAACCCCGGGACCGAAATTGGGCAAAAGCCGGTTCTCCACATTCTCCTGAAGCCGCTGATCCGGATCCGCCATGGTCAGGCCCCCGTAATCCGCACTGTAGAGGTTCACCCCAGCTTGAAGACCCAGGGAAAGCACCGACTTCTTCAACGGAATCCGATAAGCATAATAACCCATGATGTTCATATTCCGCTCCACACCGATCTCCTCCTGATTCACACTCAGACCCAGGGCTACAGGACGGAACTCCTTCATGTAAGAGCCCAATACCCCGTCCAGGGCCAGGTTAAACGTGGTCGGTGCCCCGTTGATCCCGGTCCATTGAGTACGACCGGAAGCATTCAGGCTTGTCATGTTCTTGTTCCCCGCATAGGCCGGATTATAGATCAACTTGTTGAACATGAACATGCTATAGTGAGGATAACTCTGTCCAAAGGACCAAATCGGCATGGCCATCAGCAGAATCCCTATTCCAATTCTTAGTCTCATATACTTGGTTTTATTCCTTTATTCCTTCCGTATTTAATCTAACGTTGTATCAACAGAGAACCGGT
>CAYPQN010000077.1:0-2881 GCA_964412885.1 uncultured Chitinophagaceae bacterium
ACAAATGATCCACCAATACCCCATTGCCCCGGAACTCCGCCTGGACCGAGTCTAACGAAAGCTCAGAGGACAGCACCAGGTCATAATGGTAATCGATATATTCCAGCACATCCCCCCGAAAACCATCCATGAGGATCTTCCCGCCAGGAAGCTCGGTAACAAAGTCAGAATAGCTGTTCGAAGTTCAGACATTCATTTTCCTTGCTCTTTCTATATGCCTGACTGCCATTCTAACTCAGAATATTCAATTCCATGCCTCACATAATAAGGCGCTAACTCCCGTCAGCTATGGTTTGATTTCTGCTGGAGGGGCGCTTGGATCTGGGGGCGGAGTTTCTCAATTTCCCATTTGAGTTTCCCTTTCGGCCTTGCGGCGGGCGCGTGCCCTTTCCGCTACGAGAATGGCCACGAGGACTATACTCGGGCCCGCTGGGAATGCCTTGCGGAGGGTTCAATTTCCGGATCTCTTCGCCCATGAGTTCTTCAATGGACCGGACTTTGGGCTGATCTTTCTTATTGATGAAGGTAATGGCCGTTCCGGTTCTCTCCGCTCTCGCCGTCCGCCCTATGCGATGAATATAATCTTCAGGATCATGGGGCACATCAAAGTTCACCACCAGATCGATGCCGTCGACATCAATACCGCGGCTGAGTACATCTGTTCCCACCAGAACCGGCAGTTGATTTGCCTTGAACAATCTAAGGATATCCTCTCTTTCTTTCTGATCCAGATCCGAATGGAAGGCCATATTCTTTAAACCTCGACGGTTAAGTTCTTTATGTAGATTCTTTACATTTTCCTTAGTGGAAGCAAAAATCAGAATCCGGGAGAAATCTCCGGAACCCAGTATATGTCTTAGCAGTTCAATTTTGTTTTCATTGTGAACCAAATAGGCATGTTGGTCAATTCCTTCGGCCGGTTTGGAAATGGCTAAGCTTATTTCCTTGGGATCGCGAAGAATGGTGCTGGCCAGTTTCCGAATTTTCGGCGGCATGGTGGCGGAAAACAACATGGTTTGCCGCACCTTGGGCAAATAGCTGGTAATGCGGATAATATCTTCATAAAAGCCCATGTCCAGCATACGATCGGCTTCGTCCAATACCAAATGCTTTATCTTGTCCAGCTTCAGGGCCCCAGAACTCAAATGGGAAATCAGTCTCCCCGGGGTGGCAATGATAATATCGACTCCGGCCTGTATAGCCCTTTTTTGCTGTTCCCAGACATGTCCGTCCCCTCCTCCGTATATGGGAATGGAACTGACACCAATATAATATCCAAGGCCCTCGACCTGAAGATCGATCTGTTGGGCCAGTTCCCGGGTGGGAGCCAAAATGAGGGTGTTTACATATCCGGATTCCAGATCCAGGATTTTATTCAGAATGGGAATCAAATAAGCGGCTGTCTTTCCGGTTCCGGTCTGGGCACAGGCAATAAGGTCGTGATTCTCCAGGATTACCGGAATGGCTTCGTTCTGTATAGGGGTAGGCTGATGAAAGCCCATGTCAGCGAGTCCGTCCAACAGGTCCGGATCTACATTGAAGTTCTCGAATTTCAAAAAAGGAAAAAATTATTTGTTTACAAATATCGGTATCCCGAACTTTTCAGGTTTGGATTGGGAGGAACCTCCATACCGAGAAAGAGTAAAGTTAAGTTAAAATGATGGGATTTGAATATAATTTCCCATGGCCCGGTCTTGGCTTCCTTCCTTATGGACCATAAAACCAGGGAATATTCCCATCAAGCCTAGCGAAAAACTTGTCCCCACCCATGGTACCCCAAGCTTTTGCGGTAGGCCACATCGATCTGGACTTTTTCTCTTCTCCTTCCCAAACTATTTTCCCGATATCACCAGCTTATGGACTTCCAGAGTTCCCTGCACATCGGCGAAATGCAGCAGGTAAAGACCCGATGGCAGTTGAGACAGGTCGATTAATCGAGACTCGTCCTCTTTGAAGTCAAATGGGTAACTGCCCAGTTCCGCACCGGTCAAGCTGAATACAGTCAGATCCACTTGCTCAAACTCCTGCTTGGAATAAATATATATCCTTCCATTTCTGGGATTGGGGTATACAGTAAACAGCGTTTCTGTCTCCATTTCCTCTCCCCCATCGCTCACCGGAAGGGTAATGCTGGCTTCCACTTTGGGCTCTTTCTGTTCCCTGTTGCCTACAAGATCCCGGGCACGGGCAAAAAAGTCGAATCTTGTACCCGAAGTTCCGAAGAAACGTCCGGGCTGGTCAGGCCTTAACACCATGGCCGTTTCCATCCAGGGACCTTCATCCACCCGATAGTACAAATCATAACAATAGAGACCACTTTCTCCATCGACACCCTGAAGGTGAACCATGATGGACTGGCTGTCCATTTCGATTTGAGGATTCACCGAGGAGTGGGGATGGAGATCATCCACCACATTTCGCCAGATATTGGTTTCTATTGGTTCGTTGTCGTCGAAGTATATTAGCGCAGAGGCAAGAAGGCTGTCCAAATTTCCCACCTGGGCCTTCAGATCTATGGAGAAGTAGACGCTCCCCTCCCCTTCCGGATAGTGAATATTCGGTGGTAAGAAACCTTCCAAGGCATTGGTGACCAGATCCATGGTCTGCGGATCCAAGGAAAGGAATTCCCAATAGATTTCCCCTTTTTCCGGCAAGGCCTTGACGTTCACCCGGACAATCAAGTTTTTGGCTGGCCTAAGATCAATATCCCGGAAATACTCCTTTCTGTCTTCGGAGAACCGATAGGCCTTCCCCGCAAGGGTAAGCCCCTGTAATTCTATACTGGCAAAATTAAATAGACTAGTATCGAGACGAGCATGGATCTTCACGACTTGGGCCGCGGCAAGGGCCGTGTCGACATTCTCATAAGTCACTGTATAGT
>CAYPQN010000078.1:0-2695 GCA_964412885.1 uncultured Chitinophagaceae bacterium
TGGTCAATCCGGCGGGATCCTTTTATATTGAAGCCGGCATAAACAATTTTGCCAAGTTCAATACCAACACTCCTATATTCGACGCCTTTCCCCTGCCCTATATCTGCTCCAATGTGGACGAACTCTACCTGAATGGCCCTATCGATATCGATGACCAGAAAAGAGGGCAATATATTCGGGTGACCAACCATGCTCCCATGAGAAACAATGCCGACGATCGATACGAATATGCCCCTCCTTATTCGGCCGCCGATCCGGTGAACGGAGGATATACTTTCAACCCCATCAGCGGTACGGCCCGGTTCAACATCCCCAATACCGGATTCTATGTACTGGCCTTCCGGGCCGACAAATACAGTCCCGAAGGGGAGCTGCTGTCTTATACCACCCGGGACGTGCAGATCTCCGTGGTGAACTGCGATAAGCTCTCCCCCGTGGTCGATACGGTGGTGACCAATCTGAAAAATGCCACCTACAAAGCCCTGTCCCCCACGGACTCAGCCATCTATGTTTGCCCGGGAAGCGAGCTGAGTTTTGAGCTGTTCGGGCACAACTATGATCCCACCAAGGCCAACAAGCTCTTTTGGAGCAGTAATTACAAAGATGTGATGCCCACCTCCACCTTCACGGGTTATGACGAAGGAACCGATGAGATCCGCGGGGTGTTTTCCTGGACGCCGACCATAAACGATATCGGCGACTATACCCTGATTTTTTCGGTGAATGACTCGACCTGCGATGCGGATCTGCCCATCGTGCTGAGCACGGCCACCTCCTTTGTGGTCCGGGTCACCGAGGGTATATCGGCTGGTCCTGATGTCACCTCCTGCCGATTCAATGACCGGGGCTATCAGCTCCGCGTGGACGGCACGGAATACGATCTGGGCGTATACTGGACCGCTCTGGACGGCAGCTCCGAGGCGACCATAGACGATCCCACCAGCAAGGCCCCCATTGTCAACGGGAGGGGGAACCTGGCCTTTATGGTGGAAACCAAAGACCTGGTGGGCACCTGTAAGGTAAGGGATACAGTGCACATGAAACCTGACGAGGTAGCAGATGTACGCATATTCCCTGAAGCCCAGACCGTACTCTGCCTGCCTGATTACCTGCAGCTGGATGCCCGCTTCAGCGGGGCCCTGCCCGTCGAAAACCTGGAATGCGGTACCCGGAACCCCCGGATTGGCAAAATGGATTCAGTGACCATTTATGGCTCCTTCGCCTATAAGGAGAATGTCACCTACGATTCCGTGGGGGCCACTTCCCTTGCCTTTTCCAATCAAGTGAGAACCCAGCGCATGCAATTCCTTTACCGCAAGGAAGAACTGAGCCGATATAAATTCGTGGCCTCCACCATTCACGGGCTTTCCATCCATATTGCCGACGCCCAGGAAGATGCCCATGAGTACCATAATTTCAAGGTATTCATGAAGTGTACGGACAAAAGATCCCTGGGCCTGGCCGACGGATTTGAATCCGATATGGAACTGGTATTCGAATCCACCACCCCCATGGTCTTCCCCGAGGGATGGATCGAGTTCGACTTGGACCATCCCTATAGCTGGGATTCCACCAAGAACCTCATCATCGAGTTCTGCTATTCCGGAAATCAATCCATATTGCCCTGCTATTCGCCCCTGCTCACCTATGTGCCGGCCGACTATGTCAGCGGATTAATCCTGGAGCCCGCCTCTGCGGCAGAAACCGATGTCTGCGCAGTGAACTCCCATAACGACACCCGGGAGATCAACACCCGCCCCCTGGTGCTGTTCCGTCATACAGAAGCCCCTACGGCCGACCTGACCTTCCAATGGCATCCCGGACATCTGGTCTCCGATGCTACCATTCAGCAGCCCCTGGCCTATGTCACCGGCACCACGGAATTTATCGTGGAAACCCATGGAAGGGATGGGTGCAGCCTGTTCGATACCCTGAGGGTCTATGTACCGGATTACCCCTATACAGTCACCCCCCTGGATACGGCCATATGCTTCGGGGAGCGCCCCCAGATGCAGGTCCACGGAGGATTCGAATACAAATGGTATGAGTACCGGGACGGGCAGTACCATAAGCCGACCAGCCTGAGCAATCCCTATATATCCAATCCGATTGCCTTTCCGGAACAGACCACCACTTACCGGGTCGTGGTCTACGACAGCGTATGGTGCATGGATACCCTGGAGACCACGTTGACCGTCATGCCCCGCCCGGATATCCGGATTCTGAATGCGGATACGGTGATCAAATACGGCCAGTCGATCCAGCTTTTGGCTTCCGGTGCCCGCTCCTACAACTGGATACCGGCGGCCACGGTATCGGCCCCGTTCAGTTCCAACCCCATAGCCACCCCCCGGGAGTCCACCGAATATGTGGTGGCGGGATTTGCCACCAATGGCTGCCGGGCCTTCGATACGATAAAGGTCGGCGTCGACTACCGGGAGAACCTGATGGTGCCCACGGCCTTCAGTCCGAACGGGGATGGACGCAATGACCGGTTCCGGATTGCTAATCTGAGCTTCCAGAAGATCACGGAGTTCCGGGTATTCAACCGCTGGGGCCAGGAGATATTCAGCGGAGGAGCCGAGGGATGGGATGGCACCTGGAAGGGTGTGGCCCAGCCCGTAGGCACCTATCCATACCTGATCAAAGTAGCCTATCCGGATGGATTTGTGGAAACCTTCCAGGGAGAAGTTAC
>CAYPQN010000079.1:0-2676 GCA_964412885.1 uncultured Chitinophagaceae bacterium
TTATTCCTTTATTCCTTCCGTATTTAATCTAACGTTGTATCAACAGAGAACCGGTATATACCTTTTCCTTCACTGCAGGCGAGTCCTGGTGCAGGCGGATGAGGTAGAAATAAGTACCATCCGGAAGAGGCTCTCCGTTGCTGCGGCTGCCATCCCAACCACCCAGGTAATTGCGGGAGTCAAAGACCTTGTCCCCCCATTTGTTGAATACCTGAATACTGTGCCGGGAATAGAGGGACAGTCCTTCAATAACCCAGGTATCGTTGGCTCCGTCACCATTAGGGGTAATCACTTCATTGATGATTATGCCTGGAGTTCCTGGACCGGGCGGAGTGTCGTCTTCATCGTCGTCGTCATCATCGTCATCATCGCCGCCTCCGGTGGTATCCCGGCAGGCCGAGCGAGCCACCAGGGCTTCCCAAATATCCCGGCAACCCTGGGCATCTTTGACCTCCAGGACATAGGTGCCGGTATCCAGTCCCTGAATCCGGGATGTGGTGTCTCCGGTGGACCAGAGCAGGTCATAAGGCGCCGTACCTCCGGAAACCAGGACCTCAATGGCTCCATCCTTTTCGGCCGTACAGGTATCGTCTCCGAGGATATCCATTTGCGCCTTGAGGGCTTCGGGCTCCAGAATGCGGAAGGAATCCTGCCGTTGACAACCCGTAAGTTGGTCTCTCACCGAAAGCTGGTATAACCCTGCGGGCAAGAGGTCAATGTCCTTGGTCTGAGGTCCGTGTGCCCATTGGTATTCATAATTGCCGCTACCGCCGCTTACCTGAACTTCAATGGCGCCTTTGCTGTCCCCGGGACAGGGGTTATGCCGAAGATCGGCATGGACCACCGGCTGCTGATCTGACGATACCTCCACCCGGATGGGCAGGGATGTGGACGAGCAGCCCAGACCATTAGTTGCCGTCACCGTATAGGTTCCCGTCTGGGTTACGGTGAGGGAAGAGGCCGTGGACCCGGTATTCCACTTGAACGAAGTGAAATCTCCCGGGTTCGTCACCCTTAGGGTCACCGAACCTCCCTGGCAGAAACGGGTAGGTCCGTCGGCCTCCACCGAAAGTATGGGGCGATCCAGACGAAAATGAAAAGCGTTATGCACTCTGAGGGAATGCAACAGGTTCACGACTCCTTTGAGCACAATCCGCAGCCGCCCCAGGGAGTAGTCCCCTTCGGCCGTCTGAAATCCCAGGGAATACACATCGGTGGAACCGGACAATAATTTCAGGTCGACCAGGGTGAAACCATCCCGGCTTTCCCTCATCACCCCGTTCTGATCGAAAACCTGCATTTCCAGATTCGACAATAGGCTCAGGGATAGCAAAGTGGAGGCCTGGCTGATTGTCACCCCCATATAGTCCCCCGCCTGGGCCGGGCGGGAACCGAAATCCAGATCCAGATAAGCAGGGGGAAATATTCCCAGCAGATTCAAGGGAACTTCCATGGTGGCATAGGTAGCCAAATCCTGATCCACCGCATTCTGAGGATTCAGAACCCGGGACGGACTGAGGATGGAGGCGCTCTTGTAATCAAATACAGACAGGGCTTCTACCGGAGGACAGGGAGAAGAATAGAACACCTGATGGACCCGGAACTCCTCAAGGAGATTCAAAGAAAGAAGTTCATGGAATTCGATTCGGACTTCCCGGAAGCGATAGTCCTGGCGAAAATCCGTCAAAAACCGCAAACTGTAGACCGAACGGGGGCCCTCGAGCAAAGCCAGGTTCAGCAGGGCTCCGCTGTTCAGGGTTTCCACCAACTTACCCTTATCGTCATAAACCTTGAGCTGGGTATTGGTCAACAGGTCCAAGCCAAGCAGCTTATCGGCCGCGCTGACCTGGAATTCCACAATGTCTCCAGCCCGACCATCCACCGGAAAACCCAGCTGCAGATAAGAAGTGGAGAGCAAATGCAATAGGCTGGTCACATAGGTATAGGATTCGGGATCTCCGTCCGTGGCGCGGGCAGGATGAATCCAGTCGGCCGAATGGTCCACCACCTTGTCGGCCACCACCGGCTGTGCCGATGCAGATAAAGTAAATCCAATAAAAAAGCTCAGTAGAATCGGGAACGTAAAGACTGTTCTCATAGGAAAGAATTTGATGAAACCAATGAGGAATATGCCGTCTCCATCGATGTGCTGCATCCTGGTTCCCGACATATTTCCAAAGCAAAACTAAAACATGTTTTATGATTTACCACCATGCTTCAAAAAAAATCCCGACCCACGAAAAGGCCTCGGGGGAGGGGTTATCCGCTAATAACCTGGATATCAGTACATAACCCGGCCCGAAAACCAGATTGAATCCAGCCAATTCAAGGCTGCATTCTTCAATCAAATTTGAATCCAGCTTCCCCCGGGCGTATGGGAGGATAATCCGTCCATTAATCACCTGGGAGCATCGTCTTTGGACCGAAAGTTCCCCCTCTATCTTTCCCCCATCCATCAATTTGCTTTTGCCCTGAAATACCTCTGTGTGTTGGCGGAGACACCCCCTTTCCGGGAGAGGCGCCATGAGCTTGCTCTAGGCCATCCAAGGGGAAAAAATGGAAAAATCCCCCAGAGTTTTGCCTCCGGGGGATTCTTTTTCTATGGGTATTCCTCGCCTTTGTCTACATGGACTGGATCTGGAATTCCGTACGGCGATTCAGCTGATGGCTTCGCTC
>CAYPQN010000080.1:0-2197 GCA_964412885.1 uncultured Chitinophagaceae bacterium
TTAAAATACTCTGCCACAAGCTGGGTCTGGCGTGCGGAATCCGATGCCTCCTCCCTACTGGTTGAAAAAGGCTGATCGTTCACCATAGGGAATGGGTTGCTGATTTCCGCCACCACCCGCTCATTATAGGCCTCGATCAACCTCACCTTCCGCTGGCTCAGCACCAGCACAAAATACCCCTGATCCAAGTGAAGACTGCGAACGATATCCCGGGTAGCAAAGGTCTGATCAATCACGACCCGGTCCACTACGGCAAAAGGGAGACGGAGAAATTCCGCCATATCCTTATTCACAAATAAAATAAGGCTCTCCAGATTCCGCCGATGGTCGAGCTTTGCCTCAAGCTCTGAGAGGCGACTCAACCAGGGTTGTGTCTCTCTTTTACTCATTTTCTCCAGAAGACGCTTCTCCGCTTCTTTGATCAGGTTCTTGAGCACAAGAGGGTCCTTCTGATTATCCGGCATGGTCCGGTGGGTGTTCATAACAATGGTGACACAATGCTCCTATCGAACGGATTTCAACAGTTTCAACTTAGACTTCATAACTCCTTCTTTTTATCTTCTATCCAGATTCTTGACCGCCAGCCTTTGTGGGAGGACTATTCTGTGTCCCCGGAAGTTAATAATATGGGCACTTTCGGATTCAGGATTATAGCTCGAGCGAGGCTCTTATGCCGCCATTTCTCGAAGAAATTCCGGGGATCTGCCAAGTTGAGCAGGACTATATCGGCATTCAGCCGTTCGAGAACTTCACTAACAGAATCTATATTCTCCGGCAAATGGACCAGTTCCAAGGACAGATCCCTGCGTCCCGTTTCCCCTTCCAGCTTCTCCTTCCAGTCATGGGCTCGCTGAAAGTCCAAGGCATTCGGGGGATTCTTCTCCTCATGTATATGCACCAGTGTGCAGGACACCGCCATAGATCCGAATAATCTGTAGAAATGAAATAGGCTCTTCGAATCCCCGGGCTGAAAGTCCGTGAAAAAAATCAGGTTCTCAAATCGGGCGGGGCCAGGCTGACCGGGTACGATAAGCAAGGGGCGGGATACCTCTTTGGCCAGGTCATAGGTATGACTTCCTAAAAGCCCGGGGCGCCCCCGGTAGAACCATGAGTACCCATGACCACCAGGGAAATATGTCGCTCCTGGATGCATTTTTCCACGGCCTCCACCAAATTGTCTTTATGAATGCTCCCGCTTAGGTGGAGTCCATACTCCTCCTCCATCCCGAGCCTTTTCAGGAAATCGTCCATTCCTTCCTTGGCCGCCCGGGCAGCCCTCTCTTCATCTCTTTCATTTGCTTCCTCCGACTGGAATGCCGAATCAAGGGCGCGATATGCATGCAGAGCGGGAGATCCGCACCGAGCTTATGGGCCAGATCTCGGGCGAACAATGCCGCATTCCGGGATAAAGCCGAAAAATCCGTGGGAACCAAGATGGTTTGTCTCATGGGCATGGGGTTTATTTCATGACTCTCTTTTGGACAAAGCAATAACTGTACCTACAAAATATACTTATCCTTAGCCGGACCTACTAGATAAAGGACTCAAAATCAATTCACTTACCTTTACATTAACCTTTGAATTTCCAGAAGTCTACATTCCGGTAACCAAAGTTTTCGCTTTGAAATATGGGTTTCTTTCCCTCCTTCCTTTGCCGTTCATAATCCTTAAGCAGGACCCATACCCTCTGGTGGAGAATTATGATAGCGACCATATTTAACCAGGCCATGATTCCGACACCGATATCCCCCAAGGCCCATGCGGTCTTCGCCGTGGAGATGCATACCATGTATACTGATCCCAAAAGGAGTATCTGCAAGGCCCGGATCATCAGGACGCTCTTCTTTTCTCCCATGACAAAGCTCAGGTTGGTTTCCGCAATATAATAATAGGCTAAGATGGTGGTAAAGGCAAAGAAAAGCAATGCAATGGCCACAAAGCCGTCTCCAAGGCTGGGGAAATGGGTAGATACGGCCAATTGGGTGTACTCCGGTCCGGCCTGAATTGATTCGCTGAGATGCTGCACCAGGAATCCTCCCTCCGGATCCGCTACATTATACTGACCTGTGAACAAGATCATAAATGCCGTGGCGGTACATACGAGCAAGGTATCCACGTAAACGGAAAATCCTTGGACCAACCCTTGCTGAATGGGATGGCTTACCTCTGCGACCGCCGCCGCATGGGGTGCCGTGCC
>CAYPQN010000081.1:0-1801 GCA_964412885.1 uncultured Chitinophagaceae bacterium
TAGGGAAATGGGGCATAGTTCGTATTTTTGCCGCCGCCATGGGGTCATTGCCAATGGCCTTATCCTCTTTAATCCCTATTTGACACAGACCATGCACCATTCGCTCAGTGAACAGGAACAGATTCGCCGAGATAAGCTCACCGAGATTCTTAAACTGGGTATAGACCCCTATCCGGCCGCAGAATTCATCGTCACCCATAAGGCAGAAGATATAAAATCCGGATACAGGGACGGAAATAGCGAAGAATACCAGAGCGTGAGGCTGGCCGGAAGGATCATGAGCATCCGGGACATGGGCAAGGCTAATTTCGCCGTTATACAAGATGAATCTGGACGGATACAGCTCTACCTGAAACGAGATGATCTCTGCCCGGGGGAAGACAAAACCCTCTACCAGGTATTATGGAAAAAACTCATGGACATTGGGGACATCATCGGCGTAGAAGGTTTTGTCTTTCGCACCAAAACCGGAGAAATCTCCGTACATGTCCAGTCATTTGTCCTCCTGGCCAAGGCGCTGAGACCCCTGCCCATCGTCAAGGAAAAGGACGGGGAACAGTTTGATGCCATATCCGATCCGGAATTCAAATACAGGCAGCGCTATGCTGATCTGATCGTCTCTCCCGAAACCCGCGACCGGTTCCGCCGGATTAGCCGCATGAAGACGGCCATGAGAGACTTCCTCAACGAAAGGGGAGCCCTGGAAGTCGACACCCCTGTGCTGCAGAACATCCCCGGGGGAGCCATAGCCCGCCCTTTCATCACCCACCACAATGCTTTGGACATTCCGCTTTACCTGCGCATTGCCAACGAACTCTATTTAAAAAGGCTGATTGTGGGCGGTTATGAATTCGTCTATGAATTCAGCCGGAATTTCCGCAATGAAGGCATGGACAGAACCCATAATCCCGAATTCACCGTCCTGGAGTTCTATGTGGCCTACAAGGATTATTTCTGGATGATGGAGGCCACCGAGCAGCTTCTGGAAAAAACGGCCATGGAAACCAACGGCAGCACCCGGGTCCGCAGCGGGGATCGGGAAATCGAATTCAAAGCCCCCTATGCCCGGGTCAGCATTTTCGATTCCATCAAAGAACATACGGGCTGGGATCTATATGGCAAATCGGAAGAAGAAATCCGGGAAGCCTGCCGTGCCATGAATATAGAAACCGACTCCAGCATGGGCAAGGGTAAGCTCATCGATGAGATCTTTGGCCATGCCTGTGAACCCCACTATATTCAGCCCACCTTTATTATGGACTATCCGGTGGAAATGAGTCCGCTGACCAAAAAGCACCGATCAAAACCCGGGCTGGTGGAACGGTTTGAGCTGATCGTCAACGGAAAGGAAATCGCCAATGCCTACTCCGAACTCAATGATCCCCTGGACCAGAGAAAAAGGTTTGAAGATCAGGCTGCCCTGCTGGACCGGGGGGACGACGAGGCCATGTTCATCGATCAGGACTTCCTGCGCTCTCTGGAATACGGAATGCCCCCTACCGCCGGGATTGGCATAGGCATGGACCGGCTGGCCATGTTACTCACCGGAGAGACGGCCATCCAGGATGTGCTGCTCTTCCCCCAGATGAGGCCGGAAAAACATAGCTGACCGGCACCATGGTATCCCGGACAGAACGGGCTGCATTCAGTCCCCTTTTCTTTCCCACCCCTTCCAAATAGACGGACCGGGAGGACCTGTGGTCCTCCCGGTCCTATTCATGGATTATGAGAGTCATCCCTTTCCCGCCTATCTCACCAGGGTAACTTCTCCCTGGAAGGTTTCCACAAATCCATCCGGATA
>CAYPQN010000082.1:0-1730 GCA_964412885.1 uncultured Chitinophagaceae bacterium
GGCAAAGGCGGATACCAGAGAATCCCAGACGGGAACCGTAGAATCGGTGAACCGATCCAGGACCAGGTAAAGGATGCAAAAACTGCCGATGACAAGGACGGCGCACCAGGCCCATTCTGCTCTCCGGGTTCGGGTAATGGGCAGCGCCGCCCTGCCCCGACGCCGGTGCCAGTGGATCCACCCATAAATGCTCATCACCAGATAGTATAGGTTAAGCCCGGACTCCGCATAGAGCCCGGCCTCCGCCAGAATGTAGGCGGACAGCGAAGTGGCCAGAATGCCCGCCGGATACAGAGAGACTTTATTCTCTTTGGCCAGCAAGACCTGTATCACGCCGAAAGTCACGGCCAGCCATTCCAGAATAGAGGTGGAAAGGATCTCGGAAATCAGTCCTGATAAATGCCCGTCCGACATGCGGCAATGTTACTACAATCCTTTTTCTATTTCTTCCTGGCATGAGAATTTTGTTCTTTTATGAAGGACCAATTATTTCATCCATTATGTGCCGAGTTCTGTTGATTTTGGGAATGCTGGTCTTGGGCACCCCCCTTCATGCCCAATGGCAGATACGCCAGGTAGCCGATTCCCTGTTCATCCCATGGGGAATGGCTTTTGATGCTGAGGGCTCCCTCTGGTTTACTCAAAAAAACGGGTACTTATGTCGCTTGGACCCGGGGAGCGGAACTATCGATACCCTCCTTTTTGAATCAGAAGTAGAACTGTCCAGTGAAGGGGGAATGCTGGATCTGGTCCTTCATCCGGATTTTCCCCAAACCCCCTTTCTTTACATAGCCTATAACTATGAAGACGGGGGAATGAAACTAAAGGTCCAGCGCTATGAGTACCAGCCTGGAATCGACCAGGTCCGCTTTTCCCGACTGCTGATTGACGGGATTCAGGGAGGGGCCTACCACAACGGCTGCCGCCTGGTCATCCACGACGAGCATCTATACATCACCACCGGAGAAGCAGGAAAGCCTGCGTTATCCCAGGACCTGAGTTCGCTGAACGGAAAAACACTGAGAATTGGCCTGGATGGCCGCATCCCACTGGATAATCCTGTCCCCCTTAGCCCCATCTGGACCTGGGGGCATCGCAATGCCCAGGGGATGGCCCTGGTGGACGGGCTGATATTGCAATCCGAGCATGGCCCTAATCAGGACGATGAAATCAACTGGATTCTCCCGGGAGGAAACTACGGATGGCCCTATGTTGAAGGCTTCTGCGATCTGCCTTCGGAGATTCAATATTGTCAGGACTCCAACGTTGTTGAGCCTTTATTCAGCTGGACCCCTACTCTGGCCGTGGGGGATCTCGTCTATTACGATCAGGATCAGTTTCCACAATGGAAAGGCTCCCTGCTCCTGGCCACCCTAAAGGCCGAAAAACTCTTTCAGCTGAAACTGAATTCCTCCCATACATCCATTGACACGGTAATGGTCATCCCCGGGCTGAACCTGGGAAGGATCCGTGCCCTGGCCATCAGCCCGGAAGGCAGCCTCTTTCTCTCTACCAGCCTATCTCCCTCGCTGGGTACCGGTCCCTTTCGCGACCAGATATGGGAAGTGTTTGATCCCCATTATGTTCCGAAATCCGTTCCCCGGGAAACGGGACTTCATTCTCCCAGCGTATTTCCCAATCCCTGTCATGACCGCCTGTACGTCGATTTTCCGCCTTCCTTTACGGGACAGATTCCGATTCAGCTCTTTGACACCTACGGTCGAAAAGTA
>CAYPQN010000083.1:0-1573 GCA_964412885.1 uncultured Chitinophagaceae bacterium
TGTGCCTCGACTCCTCCGGATATAGACTCCATCCCCGTCACCTTGAATGGGGGCATCGTGGACAACAGTCCCCAGGGGAATCTGATCACGGCCTGTGCGGGACAGAAGGTCAATTTTACCTACAGGGCCCGTAGCACCAATCCCAACGGGGTGATTTATGTGGAAACGATCACGCCCATTCCCGGATCTACCTTTACGGTAGACAACGATGCCTCCCAGAACGTATCGGCCACCTTTGACTGGACCCCACATCAGGGCAATATCGGCGAACACGTATTGATCATCAATGCCAAGGACTCGACCTGTGACGGATCCCAGCCCATTGTGCTTAAGAGCTTCAAGACCGTGCTGATCCGGGTGGTGCCCTCTTTGGATGCGGGCCCGGATCTGGACGTATGCGAGTTCGGGGGCAATCCGGTTCAGCTTAGGGTGAAGGGAGCGGAGAATATCCGGGTGAAATGGACCAGTTTGGACGGAGGTCCGGCCATAGGTCTTAGTGCTGATGATATATACAATCCCATTGCGGATCCGGGCCGGGCCGTGGATTACCTGGTGGTTACCGAGGATTTGCCTCCAATATGCAAGACCCGGGATACGATCAGCCTTCGCCTGGATACGGTGAACAGGGTGGACGTGTTTCCGGAGAATCCCATTGTGCTTTGCGCACCAGGATACCTTCAGCTGGATGCGCGGATGAAAGGGGGCGGTCCGCGGACACCGATCGAATGCGGAACCGGTACTCCTGCCGAAGGGCCCATGAAAGAGGTGCTGGTGTTGGGCAGCATGGACGGGAACTTTGATACTCTTGGTCCTCTGACTCCGACCTTCCCCCAGGATGGACGGAATGTGAAGATGCAGTTTTTGCTTCGTAAAGAGGAGTTGTTCCGTTCTGGCCTATCCTATGGTACGCTGCGGGGTCTTCATTTTGAGGCCATTGAGCCCAGCGACACCAGCTATGATTACCAGAATCTGGTGATTTCCATGGGTTGCACTTCAGAGGACAGGCTGGTGACCACCCGGGGCTTTGCCCAGGGGCTTACGGAGGTATACCGGGCCGCGGGTCCCACCCGGATCTATAATGAATGGAATTCCTTTGTTTTTGACCAGCATTACAACTGGGATACTTCGCAGAATCTGGTCATTCAGTTCTGCTGGACGGAGAGTGGATTATCGAATCCGATCAACAATCCGGTGATTCGGTTTGTATCGACGGATTATGGCTGCGGCCTGGTGCTGATGAACAGCACTAATCCGGGCATCTGCGCCGTAAATACGTCCACGGAGCTGGTACAGCAATTTGCCCGTCCGTATTTCCGTTTTGACTTCCAGGAGACGGTTCCTCAGCCCTTTGAGTTCACCTGGTCCCCGGGGCATCTGGTTTCGGATTCCACCCTTCAGCAGCCATTGGCCTATGTGCCCCATAGTGTGAAGTACATATTGTCGACTGTGGGCCGCAGCGGCTGCCGGATCTATGATTCGGCGGATGTATATCTTCCCGTCCATGATTATACGGTCACTCCCCTGGATACGGCCATATGCTTCGGGGAGCGCCCCCAGATGCAGGTCCACGGAG
>CAYPQN010000084.1:0-1566 GCA_964412885.1 uncultured Chitinophagaceae bacterium
TTCCCAGCACCAGGCAGGAATTCAGATGGTCAAACACGGGACAAAGAGAATGGACAATCTCTCCCTTGTATCCCGATCCTGGGGCGACCACCGAACCGTCCACGTGATTTATGCAGTCCATGGCTATGGCTTCCACGGGTAATCCCGAATTCTTCGATTCCACATAAACGGTTTGGCTGATCCCAATGTCCAACCTGTTTTCACAGGCACCATATACATGCAATTCAATCTTATATGTGTAATCGGGCTTCCCGTTACAGGGATCCACGCCGGCCCCGGCATAAGTGATTCTTAGATCCCCGGCGGCGAAGTGAGAAGCTAAAACCATTCCGGGCGTAAAGCAAAGGCTGATCAAAAAAAATATGGTCCTGAATTTCATAACTTTAGGCTGATGTTGCTTATTTCATTCTGGAATACTCCACTCCTTTCCCCTGCCTTTTGAGCAGTCCGATTCGTATATTCCTATATCCATTTTTTAAAAGGCCATTTCCCCTCGTACGGGCAAAGATGGGAACGGAGGCTCCGGATATATATCTACTTCCAAGTCCGATTCGGGCAAATTGCCTTTAATTACTAGACGTCTAATTTACAATAAAGGTTGGATAAATGACAGCCTGCGATGCGGAAATATGCCTCTTTTCGCCCGGATTGCGCAAGATAAATATCGACGGCTGCACTATACTGTTTTGAGGGCTTTACTTTACATAGTTGGATTGTATTTGAAAATCAATGGCCATAGATTGGACTCCCCCGGATTTATTAGGGGAAATTTTGACCGATACTTTGAAGAGGCATTCGATCTTAGCTAGGGTTGAATTCATGAACCCACTTCTTTGGTTTTCGTCTATGGAAGATTTTCTCCGAGTGAGGATTATTATTCCGTGCATGAATGGGGATCCATTTCGCATATTTGATTAGGACTAGAAAGTAGGGAAGAAGCGGTACAACCCCTGTACAGGGGGTCCTTCGGGAACAATTCATCGATGAGAAAAATTATCTTGGCGCCTGGAGAAAGGACCCCGATATATTTGGATTTCCCATTCGGGGGGTCTAGAGGATCGGGGCCCGATACCGAGAGTCCGGTTTTCGCCGAATATAGGAGAAGAAGCGTGGGAACTGAGCAGGAAAGAAACTTTCCGGAATACAGACGGCAGAAGCAAAGAGGCAAATCGGAGACAAACTTCCGGTGCCGATTAAGTTCATTTTATTGGCTCATGGACTCGTGAGGCGATAGGGGAGTTGATCAGCATATAGATATGGAGTAAAGACTCCATCGGGGGCAGGACACCAAATATCCCTGCTATAAAGGGGAAGGAAGCAAAGGATAGGGAGGCATTGGAGAGGAAACCGGCATGCTTAGCGATCAGCAGGCGGACCCCGGTTATGCCCCTATGGAGGATACTCCGGGAACTCCTTTTTTCGGACAAGAGGTTCACTTCCAGAATAGGAGTTCGGCGATATGCTTTAGAGGGCATCTGGGGATTATGATTTATAGAATGCTTCCCCCGTCCGGTCTCCGGGGGGGGTCTAAAGCGCCTATTCCGTAAGCCTCCGAGCAAGTACATA
>CAYPQN010000085.1:0-1514 GCA_964412885.1 uncultured Chitinophagaceae bacterium
ATGCCCCCCATGATGCGGAAATAAACTATATTTGAATGGAATTTTTCTTCCTTCCTCTATGGAAATACTGTCTAGCCCTTCGCTAATCTGGTTCATCATCGGCTTTGTCCTGCTGATTCTGGAATTCGTAGTTCCGGGACTGATCTTGGTCTTTTTCGGGGGCGCCGCCTGGTTGCTGGCTTTGATTCTGCTCTTTGCCGACCTTTCGCTGAACTGGCAAATTTTCCTCTTTCTGGTCTTTTCCTTTACCTCGGTATCCCTGCTACGCAAGTATATCCGAAAAAAATCCAGACCCGTGCAGGATTACAGCCTGGAAACCGATATTCTGGGCAAGACCGCCCGGGCCGAAACCTCCATGGCCCCCAATACTACGGGCAGGGTATACCTGAACGGAACCAGTTGGATGGCCATTAATCAGGGCAATCAGGATATTGCCGCCCAGCAGGAAGTCATTGTCAAAGGAATCCGCAGCATTACGCTGCTCGTAGAACGCAAATAAAACCCAAAGCCCACCCATATGACTGCAGGAACCATTATACTCATCATTCTGGCGATATTCGTCTTGATCGCCTTCATGCTCACCTTTAAGGTGGTCCCCCAGAGAACCGTGTACATTGTAGAAAGGCTGGGAAAATACCATAGGACCCTGAATGCCGGTTTTCACATTCTGATCCCCTTCATAGACAAGATCGCCTATAAGCAGAACCTGAAGGAGCAGGCCATTGACGTGGCCTCCCAGACCTGCATTACGAAAGATAACATTGCCGTGGAAGTGGACGGTATTCTTTATATCCAGGTTATAGATCCCCAAAAAGCCTCCTATGGCATTGACAATTACCGCTATGCAGTGATTCAGATCGCTCAGACCACCATGAGGAGCATCATCGGGCGCATGGAATTGGACAAAACCTTCGAGGAAAGAGAAGCCATGAATTCCATAATCGTGGATGCGGTGGACAAAGCCAGCGATACCTGGGGAATTAAGATATCCCGCTATGAAGTGAAGAACATATCCCCGCCCCAGAGCATTAAGGATGCCATGGAAAAGCAAATGAGGGCCGAAAGGGAAAAACGGGCCCTGATTGCGGAATCCGAAGGGGACAAGCAGGCCAAAATCAACCGGGCCGAAGGGGAAAAACAAGAAACCATAGCCCTATCCGAAGGGGAAAAACTTCGCCGGATTAATGAGGCCACCGGTATGGCCGCGGAAATCGAAATGGTCGCCGTAGCCACGGCCAAGGGAATCCGGGAGATCGCTGCGGCCATCAGGGAAGAAGGCGGTCAGGATGCCGTAAACCTGCGCATTGCCGAGCAGTATCTTGAAGAATTCGGTAAGCTGGCCAAGACCAATAATTCCATGATCGTTCCCGCCGATCTTTCCGATATAGCCGGAATTATCAGTTCAGTGAGCTCGGTAATCAACAAGGCTCCCGCCGCCCTTAACAAGGGGAGCTGATTCTCAGGATATCAAAGCCTTAGGAATGGATGAGGCTGTCTCAAAAGGGCAGCCTCTT